>JBDHJU010000011.1:0-78514 GCA_039586755.1 Gemmatimonadota bacterium
CTCAGCCGCCGCCCTCGCCCCCCGCGGCCCCTTCCTCGGGGGGTAGTTCGATGAAGCTGCCGCCCCAGTAGGTATAGATGCACCGTCCGGAGTCCATCAGGGTGCGAATGGCGGCTTTGCACAGCTTCTTGTCAACTTCGTCTTCACCGAACTTCTGGATCATCGCCTTGGTCAGATCGCTGGCCTTGAACTTCTTCTTCCCCTGGTACTCAGCGACCATCTCGTACATGGCGTCCGCGACTTGCTCCTTCGTGACTGCCATCGCGCGCCTCCTATAAGTGTCTGAGCTGCGCGGACCGCTTATACGTCAGGCCCGCGTACTTGAAATCGTCGATGTGCTCCTTCTGGAATTCGATGCCGGCCATCTTGAAGAAGCGCGGCCAGCCGATACGGTCGATGAACTCGCCCATCCGCTCGTACTTGCGGGCGTTCTTGACCCAGATCTCCACGATGCTGCGAACGGACTCGACCACCTCGGGCCAGCGGGGCGGATTGTTCGGCAGGAACGGGACCGCCAGCTTGGAGAACGTGGGCTCTGAACGGGCGTTGGAGACTTTGCCGCCGACCCAGATGGACACGCCGTCGTTGAGCGCGTCGGCCATCGGCATCGACGGACAGACCGTGAAGCAGTTCCCGCAGAACATGCACAGCTCCTCGGCCAGCTCGACTGAGGGAGTGCCGTCTACGGTGGCCGGCCGGATCGCCGCTGTGGGGCAGGAAGCCACCACGTTGGGGATCTCGCAGACCTTGTTGAGGTTATCGTGGAAGATCTGCGGCGGCCTGCGGTGGATGCCGAGGATCGCAATGTCCGAACAGTGCACGGCGCCGCACATGTTGAGGCAGCAGGCCAGGGCGATGCGCAGCTTTCCGGGAACTTCCTGTCCGGTGAAATAGTCGCAGAGGTCGTCCATGACGGCCTTGACGATGCCGGATGCGTCCGTCGCGGCGGAGTGGCAGTGCACCCAACCCTGTGTGTGGACGATATTCGAGATCGCATGTCCGATGCCACCCACCGGGTGACCCATCTTCTTGAGGTCCTTGATCAGCGGGTCGATCTTGGACTCATCGGTGAGCAGGAACTCGACGTTGTTGCGGCTGGTGAACCGCAGGTAGCCATCGCAGTACTTGTCTGCCAGTTCGGCGAACTCACGGATCCGTTTCACGCCCAGCAGGCGCGGCGAACCGGCGCGTACCGTGAACAACTTGTCGCCGGACTCTGCCACGTGGACCATCACGCCGGGCTTGAGTATCTCATGGTACTGCCACTTCCCGTAGTTCGCCTTGATGACGGGGGGCAGAAACTTCTCGTAGTGCGGAGGCCCGATATCGGTCAGTCTTTCGGCAGCCATTATTCCTCTCCCTCCTCTTCCTCCTCGAAGTACTCTTCGTAGAAGACGTAAGGGTTCTCTCTCGGATGAGCGACCATCTCCGGGACGGGCTCCACTTCGATACTCTCCAAGAAGTTACCGAGCCCGACACGCTGCATGAATTCGCCGACCCGTTCCCGGTTCTTGCCGTGCTCGCCCCAGACGTCCCAGATGCGCTCGATCAGGTCTTTGATCTCCTCGTAGGGGGGCTCGATCTTGATGAACGGCACCAGTACGGAGGAGAGAAGCGCGCCTTCGACGATCGGCGCCTTGGACCCGAGCAAGATGGTTGCGCCTCGATCTTTGCCGGGCTTCAGGGCCTTGGGCATCGTGTTGATGCAGTGCATGCACTTCACACAGTTCTCGTCGTCGATCTTGAGCTGTTTGCCGTCCCACTCGATGCACTTGGTGGGGCAGTTGTTGCAGACATCTCTCTGGATGTCTAGTCCGGCGTCGGCGGCAGCCGCCACCTGCGCCTGATCGATCTGGATCTCATCGCGCCAGGTGCCGATGATCGACATGTCGGCGCGGGCGACCGAGGCCACACAGTCGTTGGGACAGCCGGCACACTTGACCTTGAACTTGTACGGGAAAGCCGGACGGTGCAGCTCGTCCTGGAACGTCTGCGTGAGATCGTTGGTAAGGTGCAGCGTATCGTAGCAGGCCCACTCGCAGCGGGCCGGGCCCACGCAGCAACTCGGTGTGCGCATGTCCGACCCGGAACCGCCCAGGTCGAAGTCGTTCGCCGTGAGCTCGGCGAACGTGGGCTCGAGCTCATCCGTTGTCGTTCCCAGCAGGATGATGTCGCCTGTGGACCCGTGCATGTTGGTGAGCCCGGATCCGTGACGTTCCCATATGTCACAGATCGTGCGCAGCGCGTCGGACGTGTAGAACCAGCCGCTCGGCATGTTGACGCGCAGCGTGTGGAAATGCGCGATATCGGGGTATTCTTCCTGGAGGTCGCTATAGCGGCCGATCACCCCTCCGCCATAACCCATAACCCCCACAATACCGCCGTGCTTCCAGTGGCCGATCTTCTCCTCGTAGGACCGTTCCAGCAGGTCAAGGAGACTTTTGCTCATCTTGTTGGTCTCGGCCATATCCTTGATCTGCGTGACGAAGCTGGGCCACGGTCCCTTCTCGAGCTCGTCGAGGAGCGGGGTGCCGTTTTTGCCTTTTTCTGCCATCTTCGACTCCTTTCGGACGGGCATGATGGCGCTTCCATTGCCCCTAGTGGTCAGGTCGCTTCCAGCCGCTCCCTGACGTTGACTACAATCCTATATAAAACCGTCAACACGAAGAAACCGAGTGCGTAGACACCGACGGTGATCGCTATCTCGGGAGCCGTCGGCGCGTATTCGGTTATCTGCCCCAGCGGCGACGGGATGAAACCGGTCACCACCATAGCGAGGCCCTTCTCTATCCAGATCGCCAGGATGACCGCGGCACACAGCGGTGCCAGGAACTTCGCCTGCCTGCGAATCCCCGGGATCAGCAGGAGCACCACGGCGCAGAGCGTCAGCGCCGAGTTGGCCCACATCCAGGGAACGAGAGCCGACCGTCCTTCGAGCCCCAAGAACAGATACTCGAAGGCGTGCAGATGGTGCGGCATGTCGCTGTAGAGCCCGGTGAACAGCTCGACCAGAACGAAGAACAGATTGATCACCATGGCGTAGACGACGATCGTGGCGAGCTTCTGGATCGCCTCCCAGCCCGGGTCGAACCTGGTGAAGCGACGCAGGATCAAAGCCAGCAGAATCAACAGGCTGGGACCCGAGGCGAACGCCGAAGCGAGGAAGCGGGGCGCCAGGATGGCCGTCATCCAGAACGTTCTGGCTTCCAGCCCCGAGTAGAGGAAGGCGGTGACCGTGTGGATGCTGACCGCCCAGGGGATCGAAAGGAAGATGAGCGGCTTCACCCACTTGGGCGGCGGCGATCCCCTGCGCTCGGCCTCGAAGGTCATCACGCCGATGACCAGGTTGAGCAGCAGGTAGCCGGTGAGCACCAGCATATCCCAAAACATCACCGAATTGGGAGACGGGTGCAGGATCATGTTGGCGACGCGCGCCGGCTGGCCCATGTCGACCACGATGAACAGGCCGCACATGAGGACCGCTGCGACGGCGAGAAACTCGCCGAGGATCACCATCCTGCCGAACGCCTTGAAATTGTGGAGGTAGTAGGGCAGGACCACCATCACTGCCGAGGCCGCCACGCCGACAAGGAAGGTGAACTGCGAGATGTACAGCCCCCAGGTCACGTCCTGGCTCATCCCGGTGATGTACAGACCCTCGCTCAGCTGCCGGCCGTAGGCCGCCAGGCCGACGACGATCAGTACCACCCAGAATCCCAGGAGGACCCAGTATCGTTTCCCTCCGCGGAACGCATCCTGCAGCATTACGGTCTCCCGATTCCCGGCGGAACGGCTTTAGACGACGTAATAGACGTTGGGACCAGTCCCAAGGTTCACCCTCCTGCTGATCGTGTGTTTTTCGCCGAGGATCCGGACTACATCCGAGTCCGGCTCCGCCAGGTTTCCAAACGTCAGAGCCCCCGCGCCGCCCGGCACCGCGCTCGCCGCCTCCACGCAGGCCGGCTGGCGCCCTTCGCGTAGCCTCTCCGCGCAGAAGTTGCATTTCTCGACCACGCCTTTGGTGCGGGTGGGGAAGTCGGACAGCGGTCGTCCGTTCTCATCCGTCGCGACATAACCGCGCGGATCTCTCCAGTTGAAGCTCCGGGATCCGTACGGACAGGCGGCCATGCAGTAGCGGCAGCCGATACAGCGGTGCTGGTCCATCATCACGAGCCCGTCCGACTCCCGCTTCCAGGTGGCCTGGGTCGGGCAAACCCGAACGCAGGGTGGATTGGTGCAGTGGTTGCACAGGACGAGCACCGGCATCTCCTGCAGTTCGGCCGGGCTGTGCGAGTGGACCTGATCGGGGAACACGTGCTTGTATTCTTCATCCCAGATCCAGGCGATCTGGTCGTCCGGGTCGGGGATGTCGGGCACGTTGTGCTCGCGGTGGCAGGCCTCGGTGCAGGCTGCGCGGACTTCGTCGTTCAGACACTTTTCGAGGTCGACCACCATGGCCCACTGGCTCGAGGATTCCGCGTCCTGGCCCGCAGCGTGCTGGGCCTCGCCGAAGGCGGCGCGAACGAGCGGGAAGCCGCAGCCCAGTCCAAGGGCGGCGAATCCGACCTCCTTTAGAAATGTGCGTCGGTCCTCGCTCATCGGTTAGCTTCCCTCGGGCTCGATGTGGCAATTCCAGCAGCGCGGTGCGACGTTGGCGTAGTCGTGGCACCGGGTGCAGAACGTCTCTCGGTTGTCATGACAGTCCATACACGTTCCCGTGAGGCTGATCGTGTAGGTCTCGCCCGCTGTCGATGTGTACTCCGTCTCGCCCTCACGGACCACAGCGTTGCGCCACTCGTTCAGAAGCTCCATGTGGCGCGCGCTCATGTATTCGGTCTCTTCGATGCACTGCGTTTCGTCCTCGGGCAGCTCGAGCTCGGGGCGGTCCGCGTCACCCGCTGCACCCAGCGTCTGCCAGGTGGGGAAGGCCAACAGAACCAGAACGAACCCCAGACCGCTTAGGGCCTTCATTCGATCACTCATTGGCGGCGACCTCCACCGTCTCGCCCTCCTCCTCTGCCTCCGCCATGCCGGGTATCGGCTCCAGGCGGAGGTTATGTGTGCGGCGTTTTTCGCCTTTGAAGATCATCGCGTTGGCCACCAACTCGCTGATGCCGGTAACCTGGACGCCCGGTGCCCAGTAGTCGCATACCGTCACCAGCGTCGCTCTGTCGATGGCACACATCGCGGCCAACTGGTTGACTCCGTGGCGTTCTTGCACGTGGCGCACGGCGCTGCCTCTGGGGAGTCCGCCGCGCAGTCGCATCTCCATGTTTTCGTCGGTTCCCAGTCCAGCGCCGCCTCCGCAGCAGAACGTCTGCTCGCGGATCGTGTTTTCCGGCATCTCGTAGAAGTGATTGCAGGCGTTCCGAATCACGTAGCGCGGCTCCTCCAGGATGCCCATGCCGCGGGCGGTGTTGCAGGAGTCGTGGAACGTGACGTGTATGTGATCGTTTCTCGACGGATCGAGGTTCAGTTTGCCGTGGCGGATCGCGTCGGCGAGGAACTCCATGATGTGAACGACCTTGGTCGAGCGCGCGTGCTCGAATACGGTGCCCGTTAGCGGCGACTTCGGCACCTCGAGGAAGTCGGCGGGACCGCTCACTGTGTCCATGTACTGGTTGATCACGCGCCACATGTGGCCGCACTCGCCACCGAGAATCCACTTGACCCCGAGGCGCTTGGCTTCGGCGTAGATCTTGGAGTTGAGGCGCTTCAAAGCCTCGTGTGAGGTGAACAGCCCGAAGTTACCGCCGTCCGACGCGTAGGTGCTCCACGTGTAGTCGATCCCCAACTCGTGGAACAGCAGCATGTAGGCCATGCAGGTGTAGATGCCGGGGGCGGCAACGAAATCACCCGACGGCGTGAAGAACAGGATCTCGGCGCCCTTCTTATTGATGGGAATGTCGATCTGGATGCCCGTGGCCTCCTCGATGTCTTCCGCCATGAACTCCAGGGTGTCCTTCAGGCCGTGAGGCTGGATACCGAGGTGGTTGCCGTATCGGTAGCAGTTCGCCACCGGCTCGACCACCCAGTTGACGTACAGCCCCAGGAGCCCCAACAGCTCCCGGCCCATCATGGTGATCTCGGCGGTGTCGATCCCGTATGGGCAGAAGACCGAACAGCGCCGGCACTCGGTACATTGGTAGAAGTAGTAGAACCACTCCTTGATCACATCGGGTGTGAGCTTGCGGCCTCCCGCCAGTGGGCCCAAGACCCTACCGAGGGCCGTGAAGTCCTTACGGTAGATCGACCGCAGCAACTCGGCCCGCAGCACCGGCATGTTCTTGGGGTCACCACTGCCGATGAAGAAATGGCACTTGTCGGCGCACGCCCCGCAGCGCACGCAGATGTCCATAAAGACCTTGAAGCTGCGGTACCTACTCAGGCGCTCGGCCATCCCTTCCAGTACGATCTGCTTCCAGCCTTCCGGAAGCTGCCAGTCGTCGTCGGTTACCGCCCAGTCTCTCGGGTTCGGCAGGTCGAGGACCCTGAGGTTCTTCGCCTTACCCGGGTAGATGTACGTGCCCGGCCTGAAGTCGACCGGTGTGTCCATCCAGGACGTTTTGGGTGGGTCCCAGTCCAGCTTCAGCAGGTCTTCCTGCTGGTAGTAATCCATCTCGTCCGGCTTGGCCTTTTTCATTGCCGCTCCACCGGAATCCCGGCCGCTTTCATTTTGTCCCTGAGGTCGTCCTCGTACTCCTCGTATGTGTGAACCTTGACGGGGTAGTCCCAGGGGTTGACGTGTCTCACAGCGCGGTTGTTGTTCGCCATGTTCCGGGTCGGGCTCAGGAAGACGCCCGCCATATGACTCAGCTTGCTGAACGGTAGGTAAGCCAGCAGCACGCAGACCAAGAACAGGTGGCCGTAGAACAGAGGGCTGATCGAGTCGGGTACCACCGGCGCGAAACGCGCCAACCCCAGCGCCATCTGCTTGACACTGGCGATGTCCGTCTTGGCCAGGTGCCTCAACCAGAAGCCGCTGACGCCGATTCCCAACAGCAGAAACAGCGGGAAGTAGTCGCCGACCAGCGAGATGTACCGTACCTGGCCGATCGCCAACCTTCTGTACAGCAAGTAGGCCATCGCCACCACGAAGACCGCGGTGGTGATAAAGACAACCGGCAAACCGACCTCCATGAACCCGTCCGCCCTTTCCAGCGCGGTCACGAAAAAGGGCACAGGATTCGTGAACAGCCGCAGGTGTCTGATCAAAATGATCAACAACGACCAGTGCATCGCCAGCGCTGCGATCCAGAGCCCCAGGTCGGTCGCGTACACCAGCCTGCGCCCCTCGACCAACTCCGTCTTCGTGTTCTTCAGCAGCGATCGGAAGAACAAGACCTCGAGGGCCATCCTTCCGATCACTTGCAGCGTGTTGTGCGGGTTCTCCAGCCTCTCCTGCCGGATCCAACCGAGGGCTTTCTGCTGCCCGCTCGTTGTCGGAATGCGGAAGGGAACGGGTACATTCGCCCAGCTCAGAACTCGGTAGATCAGCCCGGCGACGAAGAGCAGCAGGGCGGTGTAGGGGATTACGACGCCAAGAACCCAACCCATGCCGGGTGTTCCGCCGAGCATTCCGATCAGGAAGAGGCCGACCACAGCCACTAAGGCGACCAACACGTTCATCGCAAACCCTCGCGCCCCACGGTACCTCCTTCAGCTCTCCGTGTGATTTGAACAAGCTCCGGCTCCGGATCCTGCTGGTTCACTTTGCCCATGATCCAGGAGACCTGTCGCTTCACTTCGTTGATGCGAAGCTGGTGCACCTGCTCGCGGCACTCGACGTACGTATCGAAGGCGACAAGAGCCATCTGGTCGATTTGCGCCTCGAGCTCTGCGAGTTCCACCGAGAACTGCGGATCCGCCGCCGCTTCTCCCAGTTCCGCCCGCACTATCTCCCGCAAGCGAAATACGAATCCGACGGCCTGGGAGGGGGCGAACTGCTGAACTGCTCGGATTTTCATGATCGCCAGCAGGTTCTCGCGAGCCTCTTTGACGTCACCACGGTCGAGCAACACTTCGAGAATACGCTCGGTACCCACACGCAGACTGTGGCCCACGGGATTGGCGAACGGATCCCTCTCGCGCGCGAATACGGCGGCCGACTCCCCGGGGTATGTCGCCAGTACGTACTCGAGCCAGGCCCGGGCGATCGCATCTCGCTTGTCCTGCAACAACTGCCGGAGCGTCATTCTCTAATCCCCCGTAGCGACCGAATCACACGCAGCCGGTCGGCTTCGGCAGACCGGCTACCTTACACGCACCTTTTGCCGGCCCACTGGGGAACAGATCGTAGATCTCCTTCAACTTGAAGCCCGTCTGCTTACAGAGCTTGCGGATCATCGGGGCCATGTTGTACTCGAGGTAGTACTCACGCAGGTAGTTGACGACCTTCCAGTGGTCGTCCGTCATGGCATCGACGCCTTCGGTCTTCGCCAGGTCTGCGGCAACACCCTGATCCCAGGCATCGGGATCCTGGATGAACCCGTCCTCGTCGATCTCGATCAGCTTTCCACCGAATTCCCTCTTCTCCATCAGAACCCTCCTTTGTAGGCCGCCTGGTTCTTATCGGCTTAGTCGCGGACTACATGAACTCGACATCCACACGTGGTGGATGGTTGAACGTCTCATGGATTGTGCATAGCTCTGCCACACGTCTTATGGCCTCCCAGCGATCTTCGGGAACGCCACCGGGCAATTCGACATCGACAACGATGGCACCTACGCGTTTTGGCTTGTCTGCGAGTTCGAATGTGAGACTGACGCCGACGTCGCCGT
Source organism: Gemmatimonadota bacterium (assembly GCA_039586755.1). Taxonomy (GTDB): domain Bacteria; phylum Gemmatimonadota; class Gemmatimonadetes; order Palauibacterales; family KS3-K002. Next base: position 8,782 of record JBDHJU010000011.1, read on the forward strand.
CGGTGTACCCGTGCGTGTCGCAGTAGCCCTGCACCATCATCGCGATACATGCGCCGAGCGACCCGGCGAGCAATTCCGCGGGCGAGGGGGCGGCATCCGAGCCCCCATCGCTCACGGACATGTCGCTAGCCACTGTGTGTCCGCGCACTTTGAACTCGAACACCAGCCCGTTCTTCCTGGTGACGGTGATCAGATCCATTCCGTCGCCCTTACGCTCAAGCTCTACTTCTTCTTCGCCTTGCCCGTCGCCGCGCCGTGCAGCTTGACTTCGACCTTCTCGTCAAGAGCCGCATAGTACTCGCGCAGGATCGCAACGACCTCGGGCTTGCTGAATTCCGGCGGAACCGGCTTACCTTCCGAGAGCATCTTGCGCAGCATGGTTCCGGAAAGCAGCAGCCGGGCTCCTGATACGTAGTTTCCATCGTCGTCGAGGACGGCTTTGTCTTCGTGCGGCGAAGTCTTCATCGAAGCCATCTCGCCGAGTTTGTAATCGTAGAAGGTCCAATCCATTTTGAGTGGCTGTGTTCCCAGCGCCCCCTTTGGAACCTCGTCGAAGATCTCCTGCGCGTCGAAAGGCCCGTAGTAATCACCCACACCGGCGTGATCTCTGCCGACGATGAGGTGGCTGCAGCCGTAGTTCTGGCGGAACACTGCATGCAGCAGCGCCTCTCGCGGACCCGCGTACCGCATGTCCAGCGGGTAACCACCCTGCACGACGCGCTCGGGCCTGAAGTATCCCTGGACCAGTGCGTCGATGCAGCGCACCCTTACGTCAGCCGGGATGTCACCAGGTTTCAGCTCGCCCAGGAGCTGGTGAATGTAGACACCGTCCGTGACCTCGATGGCGACCTTTGCCAGATAGGCGTGGGAGTTGTGCATCGGGTTACGGAGCTGGAGCGCTGCGACCGAGCTCCAGCCGCGCTCCTCGAAGATCGCGCGGGCTTCTGCCGGGCGCTGATAGATGCCCGGGAACTCGTTAGGGAAAAAGCTCTCGCTCAAGACCTTGATGGGTCCGCCCAGGTTCACTGGTTTCTGCTCCAGCACCATCGCGACGCCGGGGTGCTCTGGATCGGTGGTCCTGAAGACCTCCTTGCACTCCAGCTCCTTGTCGATGGTGTACTTCTCGGTTACCGTCATGATGGCCATCGCAGTATCACGCTTCTCGTCGACCAGTACCACATCTTCACCGGCTGCGATGGCATCGGCGTCTTCCTTGGTGACCGACACGGTAACGGGGATGGGCCAGAAGGTGCCGTCCGCCATCTGCATGTCGGTGACCACACCCTTCCAGTCCGCTTCGCCCATGAAGCCATCCAGGGGCGTAAACCCTCCGATGCCCATCATGATGGCGTCGCCTATCTCGCGGGACGTGATGGGGATCTTGCGAAGCGTCTCGGCGCGCTTCTGCTCCTCTTTCAGCTCCCCACCCTCGAGCAGCAACGGCTTCAGTTTCTGCTCTTTTCCATGCGGAACGATCAGTTTCGACATCTCTCTTCCCTCTCTAAGAGTGTGTTGGGTGCTTCAGCTATCCTGTCTCCAGGAGGATCCGGCTGCCCGCGATCCCCCGTGCTGAATCTCAGTTATCGGCTGCGCTCCCCTCCAGCGCCGCCGGCGTTTCGGGTTTTGGCAGACTGCGCTCGGTCAACCGTGCCGGCGGACGCGCACCGTTCGTTCGCCCGGTGTGCTCAGCGTACACCATGGCCGTGGTCCGGTAGAGCAGGTGGGCGAATTTCGAGTAGGGCAGATAGACCAGGAGCTGGAAGACCAGCACCAGGTGTACGAAGTAGATCGCGTATGCGACCGAGACCATCGCCGACTCCACGGCGGGGTCGATCGCGAATCGCAGTATCTCGATTACGAAGCCCGTCACTCCGACGCCCAGCAGCAGCCAGACGAACATCCAGTCGAAGGCCGTGGTCGTCTGGGCATCGTTCGGGTCGCGCAGCCGGTCGAGGATGGCCTTCGTGCACCCGAAGACCAGCAGCAAGCCGCCGACGTTGGCCAGGACCTTCATCGGGTGCGCGAGGTCGAACGGATACACGGATGCGACCCCGAAGCTGGGAAGCACGTACAGGTCGAGCACGGCCCAGATCGTGACGATGTAGAGCGCCATGAATCCGTAGAAGGCCGTCAGGTGTGTGATCCGACGTGATCGTCGGGAGCTGCACTTGGCGAACCTGTCATGGACGAAGATCGATACGATGGCCCGAACGAGGCTCTTTACCACCCCGACCGGGGGAACCGCCGAACCGTACAGGCCATCGGTTTGTTTCATCGACCGCCATAATCGCACGATACCCACTACGGCTGCCAGGAACGCGAGCAGGGTGAAGAAGGCGAAAAAGCCGATCAGCAACCAGTGCGGGAAGAGCTCGGCGTAGAAGCCGTGGGGCTCGCCGAAGTTCAGCGCACCCTCGATCGGATCGCGGACGATCAGTGCCAGGGCGAGCAGGGCCGCGGTGAGGGCCATCAAGGGGGCCTGGAGCTTGCCGCTGTTCACCCAGCGGCCGAGGAACTTGGGCACGGCGAAATGCCGCACCGCCTGCTGGCGGATCGCCGCCAGCACATCACCGGGTCGCGCGCCGCGCGGGCACCTGAGCGAGCAGTCGTTGCACTGGTGACAGAGCCAGACGTCGGGGTCGGCCACCAAGCGGTCCTTCAGGCCCCACTGGGCCCAGATCATCTCCTTGCGTGGGAATGGCCGATCGCCGGGCGCCAGCTCGCAGACTACCGAGCAGGTGGCGCACTGGTAGCACTTCTTCAGGTCACCACCGCCCGCTGCGACAATCTGTTCGACGAATTTTCGGTCCGGTACCAGCAAAGTGGAGTTGGACATCCTCACCGCGCTCCCTAAAACCCCTTGAACGGGTTCAACCCGATCTCATCGATTTGCTCTGCGAACTCGTTGATGATCTGCGGCAGCTTGTCGAAGTCGGAAATGGCGAGCTGCTCGAGACGAACGCGTTCCTCTTCCAAGGCGAGCTGCTTGAGTTTCTCTCGGATGTTATCGCTGCGCGTGCTCATCAGCTCGCTGCCACGGATGAAGTGACACTGGTAGTCGTCGCCCGACTTGCAGCCGACCAGCAGAATGCCGTCGAAGCCACGGGAGAGGGCGTCGGCCACCCAGACGGTGTTGATCGAACCCAGGCAGCGGACCGGTATGAATCTGATGAAGGCGCTGTGCTGGATGCGCTTGAGTCCGGCGACATCGAGGGCCGGATAGGCGTCGTTCTCGCACAGCAGGCCGAGCAGGCGTGGTTTTTCCTCGAACTCGTCGGGAATATCGACCGACTTGATCATCTGGGAGATGATCTCCACCGAGTAGTCCTTGAACGAGATGATCCGCTCGGGGCAGCAGCCCAGACAGATGCCGCAGCGGCGACAGCGGGTGGTGTTGAGCAGCGGCGTGCCCTTCTCGTCCTCGTTCAGTGTTCCGAACGGACACTCCTCGGTGCAGCGCTTGCACTGGGTGCAGCGCTGCATGAAGAAGTCGGGGTACGACATGTCGCCCCAGCGGGGGTGGACCGCCGTGCCCTGGCTGGCCAGCTCGACGCTCTGGACCGCCTTGAGCGCTGCGCCGGCGCCGTCTTCCATGCAGACGAGCGAATCGTTGGGCGCGCGCACGCAGCCGGCAGCGTAGATGCCGGTGCGGCGAGTTTCGTATGGGAAGCAGATAAAGTGTGAGTCTGGGAATTCGTATTTTAGCACCGGCAGGTCCGGGCCCTGTCGGTAGTCCAGGTTTAGAATCTCGGTTCCATCGAGGTGTTTCAGTTCTTCGAAGGTTACCTTCGCCGCCTCCAGTTGCGCGCCCGCTTCGCCCTTCTCGATGATCGCCTTGGCATCGGTGAGCTGGCGGATACCCTCGCCGTCGGCCGCCGCCGGCACCAGGCCGGTGGCCAGGACCACGAGGTCCGCCTCGATGCGGATCCGTTCGCCCAGCAACGTGTTCTCGGCCTCCACCTGCAGACTGTCACCGGCTTTCTCGACGCCAACGACCTCGGCCTTGGTGAAGAATATCCCGGGATCGTCCTGGGCCGTCTGGTAGAACTCCTCGTACTGACCGGGAGCGCGGATGTCCTTGTAGAGGACGTAGGCCTCGGCCTCGGAGTCGAACTTCCGAGCCACCATGGCCTGCTTGATCGTCACACGACAGCAGACGGCGGAGCAGTAGGGAAGGTGATTCTCGTCGCGCGAGCCGGCGCACTGGATGAAGGCGATCCGGCGGGCCGGCTTCCCGTCGCTGGGTCGCGTGATCGCGCCTGCGGCGATCAGCTCCTCCATCTCCACGTTGGTGATGACGTCGGGACTGCTGCCGTATCCTAGGTGGCCGAGGCGCGAGGCGTCGTACGGCTTCCAGCCGGTGGCCTGTACGATGGCGCCGACACGAAACTCCGAGCCCGAGCCGTTCGCCTTGACCGAGACGTCGAACTGGCCGGGCTGACCCTTGATCTCCTCGATGGTCGTGCCGGTATGGACGGTGATCCGCTCGTTGCCCTGGACCTCGGCGATGCGGCCGCTGAGATCGACCGGTTCGAGCTCACGATACGGAGGGTTGAGGGGGAACCGCCAGCCACACTTGCCCGCAAAACCGCCCAGTTGCGGTTCCTTTTCCACCAGGACGACGTCGTAGCCGGCGCCGGCAGCTTCGACCGCTGCCGCCATCCCGGTCACACCGCCACCCACGACCAGGATCGTCTTGTCGATGTCTTCGTCGAACGGTTCGGGGATCTCCGTCCTCTTCGCCCGAGCGATGCCGATGCGCAGGTAATCGGCGGCCAGCATCTGGGTATCTTCGTCGTTGGGCTCGTGGCTCCAGACCACGAACTCGCGCAGGTTCACCCGCTCGCTGACACACTCGTCGAAGGCGAATTCGTCGGTCTTGAATCGAGGCGAGCACGCGGCGACGACCAGCGCGTTGGCACCTTCCCGGATGTCACCCTTGATCAGTTCGAGACCCGCATCGCCGCAGAGGCACTCGTGGTCCCGACAGAGATCGGCTTCGCAGTCCCCCGTAGCGAGCTCGCACAGTTCCTCGATGTCCAGCGACTCGCCGATCTCGCAGCCACGACATATGTAGACAGCGGTTTTCTTATCCACCCTTCACTCCCTGCAGCTTTTGAGGGCTTTCATCGCGACGCCGGTGGCGTCTCTCACACACGTGGCCACTTCCGCGGGGCGCTTGGCGCATCCGGCGGCCAGCAGATCCGGGTGTTCCTGTTCGGTCGCCAGGAATCCGAACTCGTCGGTCCGCAGACCGCCGTCCACCTCGACTCCGCCGTCGCCGTTGGGAACCAGGCCGGTTGCCAGCACGACGAGGTCGACCTTTTCACCGACACGCTCGGTGGTTAGCGTGTCCTCCGCCTCGACCTCCAAGCTCCCGGAGGCGTCCTCGGTGATCTTCGCCACCTTGCCCTTGATCAGCGTGACCTTCTCGTCCTTCTCGGTGGCGACGAAGAAGTCCTCGAGCCGGCCCGGCGCCCGGATGTCTATGTAGAAGATGAAGATCTGAGCGTCGGGATACTGCTCGCGTACGTAGCGCGCCTGCTTGAGAGACCCCAAGCAGCAGACCCCTGAGCAGTGCTTGAGGTAATTCTCGTCGCGCGAGCCGGCGCACTGCACGAAGGCGATACTTTCGATTTCTTTCCCGTCGGAGGGCCGCTGGATCTTGCCCCCCGTGGGGCCGCCCACCGAGGCGAGGCGCTCCATCATCAGGTTGGTGATCACGTTCGGGTATGTACCGAACCCCAGATTCTCGATCTGCTCGGCTGGGAACGGGTCCCAACCGGTCGCCCAGATCACAGCCTGAACGTCCAGCTCGATCGTCTCGGTCCCCATATCGAGCTCGATTGCATCGTACGGACATGCCGGCACGCATTTCCCGCATTCGGCTCCCGGGCACACGCTACCGTCGATCGCGTACTGCAGCGGATGAGCCATCTCGAACGGCAGGTAGATTGCCTTGGTCACCGCCATCCCGAGGTTGAACTCATCAGCTCGCTCCACGGGGCAGGCCTCGACGCACTTGGCGCAGGCCGTGCACTTGGCGTTCACAAAGCGTGGTGTTCGCTGGATGGTGGCTTTGTAGTTTCCGGGGCCGCCGGTGATCTTTTCGACCTGTGACAGCGTCAGGCATCGAATGCGCGGGCTGGTCCTGAGGCGACGAAAGTGAATCTCCAGGCCGCAGGTCGGTGGGCAGAGCTTGGGAAAGTACAGGCTCATCTGAGCCACACGGCCGCCCAAGTGAGGGTTCTTCTCCACCAACACCACCTCGCAGCCTGCTTCGGATGCCTCGATCGCGGCGGCGATACCGCTTATGCCGCCGCCGATCACCAGGACCGTTCCCCGCTTCCCGTTTCCGCTCATGGTTTGTCCTCGTCGCGGGCCGTGGCCGGCTGACTGCTGAATACCTTCCTTTTGTCGAGGCTGCCCTTGAAGGCATCGACTACTTCCGCCTTGGCCTTGACGGTCGGCTCGCCGAAGAGGCTGAACCGCAGCCAGAGGAACGCGAATCGTAGCAGCGCCTCGTCGTTGTAGCGCATCTCTTCGACGAAGTCCTCATCCACATCGAACCGCTGCAGCAGCGTGCTGTCGAAAACGAACTCCCGGAACTTGTCCAGGTCGTAACAGGCGGTGAACAGCATGTGCATCTTCTGCGGCGAGAGGATCCCGCCATCCTCGAAGAACTTGTGGAGCGTCAGCTCCTTGTACGCCTCACCCCACTCGTCGTACTCGTCGATACCCTGGTCGTCGAGCCACTCGCGAACCGTCCACCGGTGCGACTCCGCGAATCCGCGGCAGCCCTCCTCCTGCAGGAGGAAGTAGAAGCGGTCACCACGCCAGCCGTCCGGCGTGTCTTTTTGGGCCGCCAGCCCGAGTGGGTACATGCGGCAAGGCCATGGCCGGTCCGAGTAGACGCCGCAGCCGCCGTCCGTCAAGAACGGACAGGTCCGCACCTCGTCGTCGTTCATGCGGAGCATGACGACGGGGGTCTTCATGTCCTTCTGGACGGGCAGCAGTGCGTACTGGTCGAGGAAGTCGCTCGATGTCATCCCCAGGCGTCGCTTCAGGCGCAGGACATCGTACGGGGACAGGAAGATGTTCACGTCGCTGCAGCACTTATTGAAGCAGGAGACGCCGGGATGGCAGGCGAACTTGAAGGTGTCCTCGGGTCCGAGCCTGGCGTGATCGGTCAGGATTTTCTCCTCCAGGCGGCCATGGGGATCCTCAGACGTCGGGGAACGTTGCTCGTCGGTCATTCATTTTCTCCTTCTTCGTTCTCCACGATCATCTCACGCGTCGCGGAGTCCGACCAGACCGGAATCATCGACGAGGCGCCAGTTGTGGGATTGACCATATATCGATACGACGCATGTTGACTAAACTGCTGTTCCATCCACTCCCAGCCCTCCCGGTAATACGAGCAGTCGTCGTTGAAGCAGACGTAGAGGAACTTCTCGGTCCACGTAGCGCCGTCCGGGACGATCCACTTCTTGAGACGCTGACCACAATGTGGACAGTCTCGGGAGATCTTGACCATCGGTATCCTCGATCGATTACTGGTTGCCGTGGGGATCCGTGCGCAGTCGATCACCTTGCCGGTATGGCTCGAAGAAACAACGCCTGACATAGGACAAGCCTGGGAGTGTGGAGCGGCCGGAACCTTCGAGCGTCGTGCCGTGACGCCCGAAGATCCCGGAGCTCGTGAACTACCTAACTCGTGATGTACTTGACGGGCTTCTTCATCATCGTCCAGTCGCCCGTGCCCCTGTCGTACTTGCAGTTGCAGAAGGCAAGCCAGTTCTTGTCGTCCATGCTCGGTTTGTCAGCGCGGAAGTAGTAGCCCGGCCAGCGGGTCTCCTCCCGGAACAAGATCGAGCGCATGTGGGCATCGGCCTGGTACATGCGGTGGACGTTCTCCCAGCAGCGCATCAGCTCGTGCAGGTTGGAGGCCGCCAGCTTCTCGGCATCTTCCTTCAGGAAGCTCAGCAGCTCCATGCCCTTTTCGAGCAGCTTGTCGCTGGTCTTGAACTGGCTGGACACACCACCCGCGTACTCGTCCATGATCTTCTGCAAGCGGTACATGAACTGCTGCGGGCGGATGTAGTTGGGGTTGATATCCGGGTCAGTGGTCATGCCACTGTACTCCTCGAACGTTGCCATGGGCCTGAGGATCTCTGCCGTCAGCGCGTCGACCTGGCCCTGATCCAGGTTGGGGGCCTGGTTGTTGTCGACGATGTAGGAGATCGCGGCCTTGGCTGCGATACGACCCTCGGCATGTGAGCCGGAGGAGAACTTGTGGCTCGAGGCTCCTGAGGCGTCGCCGGCGGCGAACATCCCGTTGACCGTGGTCATGTGCGGGTAACCCCAGAAGTAGTCGTCCTTCGTGTCGGCGGTCTGCAGATCCTCCGGACCGGAGACCCAGGCGCCGGAGGCGCCGGAGTGCGACCCGATGAAGTAGGGATCACAGGCCATGATCTCGGAAGCCTTCTTCTCGGGCTCGACGTTCGTGGCGGCCCAGAGGATCGCCTGCGAGATCGTCATGTCGAGGAAGTCCTCCCAAGCTTCGGCCTCGCGGGTGCCTCGTCGGCGATCTTCTTGATCGCGTCGGAGGTCTGCATGTAGATCGGGCTCTTGCCGTCCATCACGTCCAACATCATCAGCCAGTTGCGGATATTGGCAGGACGCGGCTTCACCTTGCCGTAGGGCTCCCACTTGTCGAGCTCGGCGGCGTTTTCCTGCATATAGTTGCCGCCCTCGGCGTTCGTCGCGATCGACTTGAAGAGCAGGAACCAGGCACCCACCGGGCCGTACGCGTCCTTGAACCGTACGGGGATGAAGCGAACTTCCTGGCAGGTCATCTCGGCACCGCCGTAGATCGTGAAGAAGGCGCTGGCGCCGGAGTTGAACGGCGGGTACCAGGAGCGGCCGAAGCCCTCACCGGTCGAACGCGGCTTGAACACGTGCACCGCACCGCCCATGGCGACCAGCGTGGCCTTTGCCTTGAACACGTAGATCTTATTCTCTCTGACGCTGAAACCGATCGCGCCCACGCACTTGTCGCCGTCCATCAGCGGGTGCGTGATGAACACGCGCTCGAAGTACTCGCCGCCGGCCTCTGCCAGCGCGTTCTTTGCCGCCTCAGCAACGATGACCTTGTAGGACTCGCCGTTGATCATCAGCTGCCAACGACCCTCGTGGACGTAGTTGCCTTCCTTGTCCTTCCAAATCGGCAGGCCCCACTTCTCGAACAGGTGGACAGTCGAGTCTACGTGGCGCGCGATGCTGGCCACGAGGTCCTCGCGGGTGATGCCCATGAGGTCGTTGCGGACGTAGTCGATGTAGTCCTTAAGACTGTTGTTGCCGCTGTTAAGGTCCACGTACTGGTTAATGGCCGACAGGCCCATGGCCACCGCTCCCGAGCGGTCCATGGCCGCCTTGTCCACCACGGTGACCTTCAACCCGTTCTTCTTCGCCCAATAGGACGCTTCGACCGCCGCTCCGCATGCGGCCATACCGCCGCCGCAGATAAGCAGATCGGTCTCAACCGTTACGGTCTCAAAATCCGGCATTTTTCGTTGTCTCCTTCTTTTCGTCGTCCGAAGAGATCAAGTGTCGCCGACTAGAGCGTTGGGACCTTGTCCATCTTGACCGGGCCGCGCTCCGTGTTGAGGCCCTGCGGCTCGCACATCAGCGTCGCGCTCTTCAGGTCATCGTCGCCTGTCGGATAGTGATCGAACGGCTGAGCCTTACCTTCCTCGACGCCCCTGCGGATCGGGAACTTGAAGCGTTTCGGCTTGATGTCCTTACTGCGGAACTGCAGGGTCCACATGATGTCCTCGCTGCTACGCATCGCCGTGACGCTCGCCCCCAGCGGGACGAAGTCCTGGTAACCGCGGACCTCGATAGCCTGCGTCGGGCAGATCTTCACGCAGCTGTAGCATTCCCAGCACATCTGCGGATCCTGGTTGAAGGCCTTCATGCTATCCTTGTTCAGGACCATGAGATCGTTCGGACAGATGTGCTGGCAGGCGGTCTTATCGAGCGCCTTGCAACCGTCACACTTGTCCACAATCACGTAACTCGGCATCTCCGCGCCTCCTGGTTGAATTGTACGTACGCCTACATCTCTCCGGGGTGATCGCTAGCGAGTCGCCGAGGGGCTTCCGCGGGGGCGGGAAGCTGTATGTGACTGCTTAGGGTGGGGCTTGTGCGATTTTTTTCACGATTCTCGGCACTTACCGAGATTTTTGTCACGATTACAATCTGGCAAGGTATTCCGCCCCGCGCAAGGAGGGCGAAGAAACATGATACCGTTGTGAGTTTTAGGCCGGAAACGACCCGCACGAAGCCTCTCTCGGGGCCTAGATCCGGGCCGGTGGGGGCGCTGCCTGGAGCAGGTCGCTCAGGAGCCGATTAGCGAGGGGAGGTGGTTCTCGATCCACTCCTCGACCTCGTCGACGGCGGCTGAGAAGTGGGGTTGGGAGCGCATGGCGTCTGCGAAACCGGCAACGGCCCGGTCGAGATCCTCGGCGGTCCAGAGTGATAGGCCGTTCGGCAAGTCGGTCGCGGGGATGGAGCCGAACGTGTTGAAGTCGATGACCCTGAGGGGCTCGGCGGTGAAATCGCGCAGACCGCCCAGGGTTTTGGCATCGAAAAGGGGTTCTTGGCTGTCGACGCCGAAGTAGACGAAACCTGCATGGGCGATGGCGCGGGCGACGCCGGCCTCGGAGTACGACTGGACACGCAGGCGCTTCCCGTGGCCGACGGCACTGCGCAGCAGCTTGAGCTGGCCGTGGTGCCTCCTGTAGATCAGGGTCATCTGGCTCTGAGGTACGTCGAAGTGCTCGGACAGGGCGGAGAGGATCGAACGCGAAGTAGCCGATCCCCCGATGACGACGTGACGACACTCGTCCATGTGGGCGCCGTCGACCTCCTGGACCCGTGCCAGGGCGGCCAGACAGAAGCTGGGGCTGAAACGACCCCATGCGGTCTCGGCTCGTACGTCGCGCGCGAGAGCCACGGCGTTTTTCACCAGGCAGGTCGCTCGCGGACCTGCCGTGCCGGCGCGTTCGGCGGTCCGGCAGGCCGTCTGCAGCTGCGCCACCACGTCGGTGTCCCCGGGCAGGGCACTATTCAGGCCGCAGGCGGTGCGCATCAGATGATGCCAGGCCTCGAAACCGAGCAGTGTGTTCACCTCTAGCCCTTCGGTCTCGGGACCGTACAGTCGGTCGCGGATCTGCTCGGCGACCCGCTTCCGCGCCGCGGGGTCGCCCGGATCGGCGAGCCAGCCGTAGAACTCGATCCGCTGACAGGTACTCCAGACGAACGCCTCGCTGATACCGGGCATCTCCCGCACCGAGTCGAGGAAGCCACGCACTTGTTTACGGGTCTTCCTAACCTTGCCGAAAACCCGGGGACGGCTGTACCGCATGCGGGGACCGCGGCCGGAACGGACTCCGCCCTCGAACGAGGCGCCGATCATCACCAGCGACTCGGGCTCGCCGTCACAGAGTTCCAACTCCGGCTTCAGCCTCAGCAGCGGAACGGGCGCCGGCCGATCCGCCGTCACCGGACGCGGCCCCCTGAGCACCAGATTCCTGAGGGCTGCGACGAACGGCTCGGACGCGTTCAACCCAGGGCACAAGCTGAGTTGGCCGCCCCCCGACTCGAAGACCTCCCGGCATTCCACGTCGATCTCCCCCAGCGTCTCGAACCCGTCGATCGGCGCCGTGATCGCACTGACCAGCACCTTCTTCTCACCCGCGTCGGCGAGCTCGGCGAGCCTCTCGCTGATATGGGGGCGGAGCGAGCAGAGCGGCGCCGGGTGGGTCAGGAAGCCTAGCGAGGCCCTTTCCAGCGGCCAGCCCAGTCGGTCGGCGACCAGCCTGACCGTCCGTCTCACCTGACCCGTGTAGAGGGCCCCCCCCTGGCCCCGCGAGGCCGGCTGGCCGTGAGCGCAAAAGACCAGGTGCGCCTCATCCGGCCACAGGCCCTCCGACGCGGCATAGTCGGCGATAATTCGGGCCTGCGCTTTGACGTAACCCACGTCGTCATACCAGGTGGATCGAAGCGCCACATTGATGTGCTGCCCCCTGTGCCTCAGCACTCGGTGCAGCTCGCGAAGGATGGTGCCGGACGTGGCACGGTTGAACTGAGGGTACATCGGCACGACCACCAGATCGTCGATGCCGTCGGCTTCTACCTGGCTCATGACGTCGGCTATCTTCGGCTGGCCGTAGCGCATGGCCACGTAAACGGCCCAAGCCTCGGGCAGCGCCGCGGCGAGGGCCGAGGCCTGATCCGACATGAGGACCGCCTGCGGAGCTCCGCGCACGTCCCAGACTTTGCCGTACAGATCGGCTGAGGGGGCAGCCAGGCGCCCGGCCCGCATACGGCCGAGACCCCGCTGAAGCCAGTTCAGCCCCTGAGGCCACTTGACGAGCGAGGAGTCGGTGAATGACTCCGCCAGCAGCTTGCGCACCGATGGAACGTCGGGCCGATCGGGCGCTCCTAGACCGACCAGCAGGACGCCCCGGCGTCGCGAAGCCTGTGGTGGGCGATCCGCGCCCAATGACGGCTCTGTCTGGAGGTTCACGGCTGGGGTTTGAGCTTGCGATCCTGGCCGATGAGATCGGTGATCTGGTCGCGTGTGCGTCTCGCCAGCGCCGGATCGCGTCCATCGGTGAAGACGGCGATCGTGACGTCCTCACTTTGCAGCAGAGCTCCAAAGATTACCTGCGAGCGCTCGGCCGATGACGCGTCGCACGCCAGTGCGCCGTTCCGAACTGCAGCTTGGACGACGGCGGCGTTGCGGTCATCCTCATCCGTGGCGGCGACGGCGAGGAACTTGCTACCCATGTGCTCTTCGCGGAACGAGTCCTGTACCCAGCGGACGCGGCCGGCCTCGATCAGCTGGGCGAGCTCGTCTGTAACCTCGGGTGATACCACGGTAACGACGGCCCCGGCATGCGTGAGGGTGATGACTTTGCGAGTCCCGACATTTCCGCCACCCACGACCAGGCAGTCCTTGTTCCGGACGTCGAGTCCTAGCGGCAGAAAGCGTAGCCTGTCCGAGGGGTCGCTGGTCATGTCCTCCGGGGCCTTCTTATAGTCTCGTTTCAGTGGCCGACGCTCAATATACCGCTCGCCGCGAGTGTCAGGATGGCAGCCTCCAACAGGGCCATGACCACGTAGGGCGTATCTCGTTTCTTGATTAGCGTGGGGACGATTCCCAAGAAGCAGAAGATGGTCACTGCGGAAAGCACGGCGATCCCCAGAAAATTCAGATAGTCACCCTTTCCGATCACGGACAGCCAGGACCATCCGGATATCGGGTGCTCATGGTGCAGGTGGTCGTGATTCGTCGCCTCCAGATAGTCGTGGACGTTCATCGTCCAGTACTCGGGGAGTTGTTCCACCGGAACGGCCGGCGCAACGATGCCGCTGGTGTAAAGGGCAAAGGTCACGAGTAGGAGGGCCAGCCCGAAGTACATGCCGGTCTGGAGGATCTTGGCGTAGAGGAGTTGTTCCTCGTCAGCGCCAGGGCAATCTACGTTGCCGTTCGTCTCCATGTTTACACTCGCTCCCTAAACGATGAACGGGAGGCCGAGTCCCTTGGTGATCGCCTTGGCCCCGGCGAAGAGCAGCAGGGCGATGACGACCCAGCGAACGAACCCCGGCCTCGCGATCCGCAGGATTCGTACGCCGATAAACGACCCCAGCATTATGCCTACCAGTGACGGCACTACCATCATTGGGATTACGGCGCCCTTGTTAACATAGATCCAGGCCGCCGACGTGTCAGTGATTGACAAAAGGAATTTGCTGGTCGCCACACTGACCTTGAGCGGCGCTCCCATCACCAGGTTCAGAACCGGGATGTTGGCCCAACCGGCGCCCAGTCCGAACATCCCCGCCATCACGCCTATAACAATGAACAGTAGCAAGCCGGGCACAGTACGGTGAACCTTCCAGTTGATCGTCTGACCCATGCTCGCCTCTGTGTACACGCCACAGATCCGCAACGCCGAAGAGACACGGTCTGGCTCAGCGACCTCCGGGAACACCGATTTCTTCGCTGCGATCATTATCGCGACAATCCCCAGGATGGTCGCTCCGAGGGCTGTCTGGACAATATTCGTCGGTAGAGCGAGGCCGATCATCGCTCCGACGATCGCACAAGTCGAGGCGATCAGGGCCACAGGCATCGCCAGGCGCAGGCTGGCCAGGTTCATCTTCAGGAAGCCCGGCCCGGCGGCGAGCGCGCCGCTTAGCGCCACCAGAAGCCCACAGCCGCGAACGAAGTCGAGGTGGAAGGGAAAGAACCCACTCACGATCGGAACGAACAGAACGCCTCCGCCCACACCGCCCAGAGCCGCGAGGATGCCCATGACGAACGTGAGCACGAACAGGATGAGCGGCCACACCCACCATGCTGTCGTGCTGCTGGAGACCGCTGGCGCCGTCAGATCGCTCGCCTGGATGACGGTTGGGTAGAGCAGCAGGAAAAGGCAGAGAAGTGCGCCCGTAAGATACGGCATGAATCGTCGCGTTCCTAAGATGTTCACCTGGCCTCGACTCGGGGTTCCACGCGACATCGTGATAATCGCACGATTCAACCTGATGCGAGATATGCTCGGCGGCGCGCGGTGTCAAGCTGAGCGGAGTGTGGGCTGTCTCATCGCTGGAGAAAGGTCGAGCAATATGATATCTTGCGGTGGCCGCTTTTCTCGTGCGAGGCCTCGCGACGTATTGCGCCTCGCGAGTCCGAAGGCGCTCAGCATCCACGCGAGCCCACATGTGGGCCAGGAGTCATGAGCACGACTGAAGATCGGGAAGCGGCGTTTATAGGCAAGATAACCGCCGGCGCCACCCATGAGCTCCGCAACGTTCTGGCAATCGTAAAAGAATCTGCGGGCCTGATCGAAGACATCGTCAATTCCCCCGACAAACCTGGGACAGATAAAGCCGACAGGCTAATGCGGCCGATTGCGCGGATTCGGGACCAGGTCGAGCGCGGATCGGAGCTCCTCACGAGCCTGAATCGATTCGCCCACAGCATGGATCACGCAGAGGACGAGACCGACCTGAACGAGATGGCCGAGCTGCTCGCGTTCCTATGCCAGCGAGCGGCCAGAAGGGGGAGGCATCTGGTAGAAGCGCAGCCGGGGGACCAGGCCCTGACGGTAGTGGCCAACCTGCTTCGGCTGCAGATGGCTCTGCACGCAGCCGTCGAGTGCTGTCTTGAGCAGTTGCCCGAGCGTGGCAAGCTGACCCTCAAGGCGGTTCGGCACGGAGATCGACCGGCGCTCGAGTTCAATGGTGAGTCCGAGGGTGAGGCAGTTTCATTCGTGCCAAACGAGGCCGCAGCTTGGAGCCGGCTGGCGGCGGTCCTCGACGACCTGGATGCATCGGTGGAGAAAGCCGAAGCAGAGCAGGGTTTCCGGCTCGCCCTTTCGGGGTGATGCGAGCTTGGCAGTGGGGAGGATTTGATGAGCAAAATCAAGCTGCTCCTCGTCGATGACGAAGAAGCCTACGTAAAGACGCTGGCCGAGAGAATGGAGATGCGCGACGTCGGCAGTCGCGTGGCCTTGAGCGGCGAAGAGGCGCTGGAGATGCTCGAGGACGAGCCGCCCGACGTGATGGTTCTCGACCTCCGCATGCCGGGCATCGACGGGATGGAAGTGTTAGAGCGGGTCAAGCAGAAGCATCCCCACGTAGAAGTGATCATTCTCACCGGGCACGGCTCGGACAGAGAGGAAAAGGAGGCGCGCAGGCTGGGGGCGTTCGAGTACCTGCAGAAGCCGGCGGATACGAGTCACCTCCTGAATACCGTTCGGGCGGCTTGGCGAAAGAGCTTGAAGGCCGCCGCCGAGTTCATCAAGGACTCGCAGGAAGAATTCGACAGGAGCATGGCTGCGGCAGCTTTCGCTGAGGCGGGCGCGCCGGAGATCGCCAGGGAGACGATGCAGGAGTCGACCCCGCGACCCGACGTGGACACCGATGAAGCCGGCGCCGCGGAGGCCGACGCCGCCACTCAGACGCTCAAGGTCCTGTTCGTTGATGACGAAGAGGACTTCGTGCGGACCATGGCCGAACGAATGGAGATGCGCGACGTGGGCAGCGAGGTGGCGCTGGATGGACAGCAGGCATTGGAGATGCTCGAGGACGAAGTACCGGACGTCATGGTTCTCGACCTGCGTATGCCGGGCATCGACGGCTTGGAGGTATTGCGGCGCGTCAAGAGGACGTATCCAGAGATGGCAGTGATCATCATGACCGGCCATGGGTCGGAGGCGGACGAAGCAGAAGCTCGCCGCTTGGGGGCGTTTGATTACCTGACCAAGCCGGTCGACATCAATCAGCTCATGGATGTTATCCGCGAAGCGGGTCGCTCGCGTCGGAAAGCGGAGTAGGGATGGGCGGTCGGGTTAACGAAGATGATGGTGGAGACGGTAAGCCTGGTTGACGGAACGGGGGAAGATCAAGATCAACTGATCTCCCGACGGCGCTACAGGAAGATGATTCTCGTGGCGGTGCTTTCGGTATCGGCTGTAGCCGTCGCTCCGCTTCTCATCATGTCGAGTATTACCTACCACCAGTATCAGGAGGCGTTCCGAGCTGAGCTGACCCGCCCCATGCTGCGGTTCGCCGTGGCCGGTAAGCAGGCGATCGAGTCCTACCTCTCGGAGCAGGTAGCGGCTCTCGCCATGGTGGCGCGCGAGACGTCGCTCAAGGAGCTTCGTGACCCGGGAAGGTTGAGCTCGTTGCTCACCAACATGAACCAGACCTTTGGCGGAGTGGTCGAGCTCAGCATGATCAACGAGGGGGGCGTGCAGGTCGCCTATGCCGGTCCGGGGGAGCCGCAGGCGGTCAGCTACGCGGACGATCGGTGGTTCCGAGAGGTCAGCGCCCGCGGCACGTACGTTAGCGACATGTTCCTGGGGCACCGAAACGACCCCCACATGGTTGTCGCGATCCAGCACGAAGACTCGGAAGGGAATCGGTACATCTTACGTGCGACGCTCGATACCGATCCATTCCACTGGCTAGTGCGCGCTCGTACGGCCCGCCGTCCGGAACTCAACCAGGTCTGTCGCAGATGCCATTCGCTGGGGGCCCAACAATTCAGCGACGCGTTCATCGTCAACCGCGAAGGTGTCCTGCAGAGTTCCTCGCGTCTTTATGGCGGCGTGTTGGAGCGCACCCCCTTACCGACTTTTCCGTACAGCAGTCAGGTGGAGCTTGTCGATGTAGTGGACGAGCAGGGAGAGCCGCTCATCGTATGTTACGCGCAGATCGATCGCTCGCCGTTTACGCTGGTGGTGTTGAGTCCTCGCATCGCTCTGCACGCGGGTTGGTTCCCGCTGCGCCGCGACCTGCTGGTATTTCCGGCGATCAGCGTCGCGCTGATTCTGGCAGTCGTCATCTGGGGTTCGATCTACGTGGTGAACCGCGTTCGCGAGGCGGATGCAAAGCGCGCGGCGCTCTACCACAAGATGGAGTACACCAACAAGATGGCCGCTATCGGGCGCCTGGGTGCCGGTGTGGCTCACGAGATCAACAACCCGCTGTCGATCATCACCCAGAACGCGGGACTGCTGAAGGATCTGATCACGCTGTCCGAGGAGTTACCCCCGAGGGATAAGCTGACCCATCTGGTGAATTCGGTTCTCAACGCCGCCGAGCGCTGTGGTGGGATTACCCACCGTCTCCTGGGTTTCGCCAGGCACATGGAAGTGCAATGGGAGACTATCGATCTCGATGGGTTGCTCAGAGAAGTCCTGGAGTTCCTTGGGAAGGAAGCCAGCTACCGTGACATCCAGATCGAATTCAAATACTCCGGTACGCCGCCTCCCATCGTCAGCGACAGGGGGCAGTTGCAGCAAGTGTTCCTGAACATCGTCAACAATGCTTTCGCCGCAGTCGATGATGGTGGGCAGATCGAGATTGGGATTGAACAGCTTGGGGACGACGCCGTTGCGGTGACCATCGCCGACGATGGCGTAGGCATTCCTGAGGAACAGCTGGGGCAGATCTTCGATCCGTTCTTTACGACGAAGAAAGGTGCGGGGACGGGCCTGGGTCTCTCCATTACATATGGGATAGTGCAAAAACTGGGTGGGCAGATCAGCGTCGAGAGCAAGGTGGGTGAAGGTACCTGCTTCACAGTCACACTGCCGATACGTCGGGCGCACGCCTAGGAGCGGCACATGGACCCCTTACGTGTTCTGATCGTCGACGACGAAGCCGAGCTGGTCACCGCCCTGGAGGAGCGGCTCAACCTGCGGGGGTTCGAGGCCAGGGGTGTGACGACCGGCGCCGATGCGCTCGCGCTACTCGCCGAGCTGCCGTTCGATGTGGTGCTACTGGACTTGAAGATGCCGGGGCTCGGCGGGTTGGAAGTCATCAGGAGGATCAAGCAAGAGCAACCGGGGCTAAAGGTAATCCTGTTAACAGGTTGGGGCTCCGAGGAAGACGCCGAAAAAGGGAAGGCACTCGGGGCCTACGACTACCTGATGAAGCCCGTGAAGATCAGCGACCTGGTGCGGGTCCTGCTCTCCGCCTGTGACCGGGAGGAGGAGGAAAGAGAAGAATGAACGAGAGCACCGTGCTGCTCGTCGATGACGAGGAGGAGTTCGTCGAGGTCTTGGCGGAACGGTTGGAGACGCGCGGTCTCACGGTGGACACCGCGGGGGACGGCGAGCTGGCGTTGGAGAAGGCGGGGAAGCGGTCGTTCGATGCCATCGTCCTCGATATGGCCATGCCGGGCATGGACGGCATCGAAACTCTCAAGGGGCTGCTCCGGATCAACCCGGACCTGCAGGTCATTCTACTGACCGGTCGCGCGACCCTGGGCCAGGCGGTGGAGGCGATGAAGCTGGGGGCGTTGGATTTTCTGGAGAAGCCGGTAGACATCGAAACGCTGGTGGCGAAGATCGAGGAGGCGGCGACGAAGAAATCGTCACTCAAAGAGAAACGCATCGCGGACAAACTGTCCGACATCATGCGAAAGAAGGGCTGGTGACAGTGGAAGCCATGAGGCGCATCAAGGAAATCATGATTCCCGTGGAGCAGTACCCCTCGGTGCGGGACAACGCCACGCTACGGGAAGCGATTGTGAAGATCGAGGAAGCGCAGCTCGAGGTCGAACTGCGCAAATCTCTGCCTCGTGTGCTGTTGGTGTTCGATGAGATCGACGTGCTGGTCGGGACGGTTCGGCGCCGCGACATCATGAGAGGTTTGGAGCCGAAGTATCTGCTTAGCAAGCCACTGGAGTACAAGAAGAAGCTGTTTGATATAGCTGTAGATCCCAATCTAGCGGAGCTTTCCTACGATCGGGTCGTACGAGGGATCAGGGAGCAGTCGAATAGGCCGGTGAGCGATGTGATGCAACCGATTCCAGCGATCCTCGATGCCGAGGATCACGTCATGAAGGCAGTGCAGGCGATGGTCGCTCTCGACGTCAACCTGATTCCGGTGCTTCGGGAGGGGAAGCTCGTCGGTGTCGTGCGGTCGGTCGACGCGTTTCACGACCTGGCCCAACTGGTGAGATAGTAGCGGCCCTATTTGGGACCGCTCGCGAGGTCGTCGCTACCATGACCGATGAGGCGTTGTCCGAGAGAGTGACAGCCATACCCGGCGCCGGGGGAGTCGAGCTGGCTCGCCCGAAGGGCGCCGATGAGACCCAGGAGGCTGATTGGAAGAGGATTGTCTTCATCCTGCTGGGCTTGGTTCTCTTCGTTCTGGTTTACATCGCGCCCATGCCGGATCCAGCGGTGGACCCACAGGGCCAGGCCTTCCCGCTGACGCGGGAGGGTAAGGCGGCGCTGGCTCTGTTCTTCCTCGCGGCGACCTGGTGGGTTACCGAGGTGATCCCCATCGGGGTAACCAGCATCGCTATCGGCGTGTTCCAGGCGCTGTTCTTGATTCGCCCCGCCCGTGTCGCCCTCACCGATTTCATGGATCCGTCGGTCTGGTTCATCTTCGGCTCGCTGGTCTTCGGGATGGTCTTTACCAAGACCGGTCTCACACGGCGGCTGGCGTACAAGATGCTGTCGCTGGTTGGAGAGCGGACGAGCATGATCTATCTCGGCTGTTACGTGATGACGGCGTCGCTGACGCTGGTCATGGCGCACACGGCTGTGGCCGCCACCGTCTTCCCGCTCTTCCTCGCCATCTACGCCCTGTATACCGAAGAGAGTGAGCCGACGCGATTCGGTAAGGGATTGTTCATGGGGATGGCCTTCGTCGCCGGCGCCGGCAGCATCATCACGTTGCTCGGCGCCGCTCGCGGCGCGGTGGCGATCGGTTTCTTCCGGGACATCTCGGGCCGGACGATCAGCTTCTTCGAGCTGAGCTACTACATGCTTCCGGTCGGCTTGGTGATGACGGCCCTCCTCTGGGCCTACTTCATGCTCTACTACCCGCCGGAGGAGAAGACGATTCCCGGACTGCGGCAACGAGTTCAGAGCCTGTACGCCAGGCTGGGCCCCATCAGCCGTAACGAGATCATGGCTGTAGTGATCGTCTTCTCGACGATAGTAGTACTGAGCCTCCGCTCTTTCATTCCCGCCCTGGAGCCGCTCGACAAAAGTGCGATAATCCTCGTCGCTACGGTCCTGTTCTTCGTGTTTAGGGTCGTGTCATTGGAGGACCTGGAGCACACCTCGTGGAACATCGTGTTGCTGTTCGGCGGCGCGATGAGCATCGGTTTCTGCCTGTGGCAGACGGGTGCGGCGGAGTGGCTGGCGGTAAAATGGCTTGGCCTGCTGCACGGCACACATTGGCTGTTCTTCGTGATTGGTGTGGCGGCGTTCGTTCTCGTGATGACCAACCTGATCATGAACGTCGCGGCTATAGCTATCACGGTGCCGGTGGCGTTGGTCATTGCTCCATATGTAGGAGTTGCCCCCGAGGTGATCCTCTTCGCGTCGCTCGTTGCCGCGGGGATGCCCTTCCTGCTGCTGGTCGGCGCAGCACCCAACGCCATCGCCTACGCAAGCAACCAGTTCACTACGGGAGAGTTCTTCCGGGCGGGGATCCCGGCCAGCCTGCTGCTGCTCGTGGTGCTGGCGCTGTTCGTCTGGGTGATATGGCCGGCGATGGGGATGCCGGTGCTGTTATAGGAGCGACTGCTGGCGTGAGGGACTAGGGGTACGGGTCAAACCACTCGACGTTCAGGCGAACCTGATCTACGCCCGGTACCGAGCGGGCGATCTCCACGATCTCTTGCCCCATCCGGCCGGACTTGAGGGCCGGAGCGCTGCCGGATACCTCTATTACTCCGTCGTGCCCTTCGATCTGGAGATCGAGGACGCGAGTCTCGCGCGTGCTCGCCAGGGCGGCCTTGACCCGAGACGCCATACGGAAGTCCATGAGCTTTGCCTTCACTTCGGGGGTGACGGCGAAGTCCGGCTGCCTCACCGCCCGCGCCACGATATTGCAGGCGGCGGGCACCGACAGGGTCTGCAGGTTGATCACCATATCGTACAGTGCCGGATCCTCGATGTCCTCACCGTACATCATCTTGACCCAGCGGGCCCGCGCTGCGTCGACGTGCTGTATGTACTCTTCGGCTGAAGTCGGGGTCATTTCGTTACGCTCCAGCAGCGTAGACACTCGTGCGCCCATGGGAGCGATCAGGCGCACCCGCAAAACAGCTGGAAGTCCCGCGAGCAGCATTTGCCCAGCGCGACCGTGGTAGACCAGATCTCCGCCGACGGTGTGTTCGGCGAGGGCTGCCTGGATTGTCGCGATGTAAGCACGCCGTACCGACGCGTGCCGCTTCCACAATCTCGGGGCGCGCTCCATCGCGCGGCTCAGCTCCTGCTCTGAAATACCGAGCTCAGAGGCCGCATCCTGAAGGACCTCCCGCGCAACCAGCGGATACTGAAGTTCCTCAGCAAGGCATTCCGCCAGCGCCTGGCCGCCGCTTTGCGTGCCCCGACAAATACTTATAATAGCCACGTCTCAGCCTTCTCCCGCCTGTTGGAGCTGCTCGCGGCACTTGGCTGCAAAGGCTGCGAGCTTCTGCTTCACATCGTCGGTCATCTCGTACTGTGGCTGTGCCGCCGCTTCTGCGATGATCTCGCACGCCGTCTCGAGGGAGATCGACTGCAGGTTGATGGTTAGATCGTATAACGAAGGATCCTCGACATCCGCCCGGTACATCAGCTTCACCCAACGCCGGCGGTCTTCGTCCACGTCTTGAATGAACTCCTCGGCCGCCTTATGGGTCATGCGGTGGTGCGAGTCCATCAATGCCCGCATGCGCATCTCGAGCGGCGCGATGAGCCGGACAGCCAGTACGCCGGGAAGCTCACGCAGCAGGAATTGCCCGGCCAGTCCGTGGTAAACCACTTCACCGGTCGTACAGTGCTCGGCCAGGGCAGTCTGAACGGCGAGCAAATACGTCTTGCGCTCCTGGGTCAGTCGAGCCCAGCGAGATGGGGTCGCCTCGAGCTTGCCGCTCAGATCCTCCTCTGACGCTCCTAACTTCTTGGCGGCCTCCTGAAGGATCTCGCGCCCGACGCAGGGATAGTTGAGCGCGCGGGCGAGACACTCCGCCGTCGCGCGGCCTCCGCTAAGCGTTCCACGGGAAATCGTAATAATAGCCACGATGCGGTCCTTTCAGGCGCGTCGTTGGCATCTTTGGAGGTTGGGGGGGCAAATCGTGCCCAAGAACAAGATAGGGTCAAAGCCCGGGGGCGGGAAACCGGTGGCCTGTAGCTGCCCGCTTGTGAGTTGTGGGAACCTCGGGCAGATTGTCCCGGCCAATCCGACCCGAGTTACCGCAGACCCGCACAGGAGGATACGCCTTGAGGAGCAGATATCTGGTAATCGTGTCACTGGCTTGCGCGGCCGCGTTCGCGGCGGGAGCACTCGCGCGCCAGCCCGCCGCGTCGGGTCAGGAGGCGTCGCCGGAGTCGTCGAAGCTCGCCGTGCTGTGGAGCAGCGGCGACCGGGACGTGGCGTTGAAGATGGTCTTCATGTACACGCTTAACGCCGAGCGACGTGCCTGGTTCGACGAAGTCCAGCTCATCGTGTGGGGGCCCTCGTCGAAGCTTCTCTCGGTCGACGAGGAGTTGCAGGCCGCTATCCGGGAGATGGGTGAGGCCGGTGTGGAGCTCGTCGCCTGCAAAGCGTGCGCCGACAGTTACGGAGTGTCGGAAAAATTGGAGGAGCTAGGCGTCGAGGTGAAGTACATGGGCGTGCCGCTCACCGAGATGCTCAAGAGAGACTGGGTGGTGGTGACGTTCTGAAGGTTAGCCGGGAGGCCGGTGCGTCGCTGCGCCTCGCGACGGGAAGCTGCTCTCGGCCACCGGCCCTCTATCGACATCTCCTACCGACACACCGGCCTCCCGGCGAACCTTCAGCGCTCGGAAGAACCTACGGTTCGAACGGGAAGACTCGCTTCCAGTCGATCTTCATCGAGATCACGGTCCAGCCGCGCTCAGCTGCCTCGTCGAGCGCTTCGTCGAGGTGGCCAATCGACGAGTCGCGGTCGTAGGCCCACTCGCGCTCGGCGTCGTCATGATGCACCAAAGCCATGAGTCTGGGGCCCGCGCCGGCGGCCGTGTACTGCAGCATCTGTAAATCGCCGTCCGAGTTGCCGAACGCCGCTATCGGGCGCCGCCCGATGAAGCGGTTGATACCCACAGGCTTACCTTCCTTATCGTCGACGAACTCGATCTCGGGTTGCTTGACCAGGACCGGCTCGCCGGCGCGCCACTCGAACCGGGTCACACCGCTCGACCCTATGACCTGCTCGGGCTCGATCCCGTAGACGTCCTCGGTGAAGACGCGCATGAAGTCGATGCCGCCGCCCGAGACGATAAAAGTCTTGAACTCGTTCGCCCGCAGGTATTCGAGCAATTCCAGCATCGGCTGGTAGGCCATGCCGGTGAACGGCTGATCGAAGCGCGGATGACGCGCCGTGGCCAGCCAGTCGGCGACGTAGTTGCCGAACTCGTCCACCGTCATGCCGGCATGGGTCGCCATGACGACTTGCACGATGTCGTGTTCCGACATCCGGGCGAGCGCTTCGCGATCGTTCTCCAAGATCGCCCTGAACGGCCCCTGATCGCGCCACTCCGGATGCTCTGCGGCCATGGCCCGTACGCGGTCGAGGGCGAAGAGCAGTTGGAAGTACAGCGGCTGCTCAGCCCAAAGCGTGCCGTCGTTGTCGAACACGGCGATCCGCTCTTCCGGCTCGACATAGGCCGAGCTGTTGGGATCGGTCACCGTCGCGACGAAGCTCGTGATCGCCTGCTTCGCGGGCCCGTCGTTCCAGGAGGGTAGAGGGTCAGCGCTGGTACCTCTGAGCGGTTCCTCCGAGACACCGCATCCTCCCAACAAGGCGAGCCCAATCAGACCGAGGGCGAGAATACGGGACATAGTGAACCTCAGCGGTTAGTGGCTGGTGACGCTTGACCGGGCGGGCGCCTGAAGCGCGCGCCCACCCGGTTTCTCTTGCAGCTTCGTGACAGTGTTAGTGTGCGCCTCCGCTGCTCTGCAGCATCTCCATCACCTGGTCGAGGCTGAAGCTCGCCGGCCTTTGGCGCGGCGGGTACTCCCGGAACGTCGCCAGGAAACTACCCACGTACGACTGCGCCGGCACCAGCAGGTAGGCGCGGTCGAGCAGCCAATCGAAGTAGGTGTTCGAAGTGATGGGCGCCCGCTCGTACGGATCGCGCCGCAGGTTGAGGATGAGCGGGACCCGCAGCGGTACGAAGGGCTCCATCCAGACCCGGAAGGTGCCCGGCGACTTTTGCTCCATGAAGATGAGCTTCCAGTCGTCGTAGCGCAGCGCCGTGAGGTCGCCGTCGTCCGAGAAATAGAAGATCTCGTGGCGGCCGCTGCTCTCGGACTCGCCGATCAGATGCGGCAAGATGTTGTAGCCGTCGAGGTGGATCTGGTAGTTACGGCCCAGGGCGCGGGAGCGCCACCCGTCCAACAGGTCTTCCTTGACGTCGTCCTTGCCGGCGGCCGCGCTGAAGGTCGGGAGCCAATCCATGTGGTGGACGATCTCGTTGGAGACCGAGCCGGCCTCGATATGACCAGGCCAGCGCACCAGCGCCGGTACGCGCCAGCCGCCCTCCCAGTTGGTGTTCTTTTCGCCGCGGAACGGCGTGGCGGCGGCGTCGGGCCACGTGTTGTAGTGTGGGCCGTTGTCCGTGCTGTAGAAGACGATCGTGTTGTCGGCGATGCCGAGCTCGTCGAGCAGGTCGAGGAACCGCCCGATGTGCATGTCGTGCTCGACCATACCGTCGGCGTACTCGTCCTGGCCCGAGATGCCCCGTAGCTCTTCTTTGACGTGGGTGCGGAAGTGCATCCGCGTGCCGCTCCACCAGACGAAGAACGGTGTACCCTGGGCGTGTGCGTCCCGGATGAAGCGCATGGCAGCTTCCGAGGTCTCGTCATCGACCGTTTCCATCCGCTCTTTGGTCAGGGGCCCCGTGTCCTCGATGCGTCCGTCGGCCCAGCTGTGCATCACGCCCCGCGGGCCGAACGCCTCGCGGAAGGTGCGACCGTCAGCCATCACCACGTCGCCCGGGTAGTCCTCGTTCTCCGGCTCCTCCTCGGCGTTCAGGTGGTAGAGGTTGCCGAAGAACTCGTCGAACCCGTGGTTCGTCGGCAAAAACTCGTCGCGGTCACCCAGGTGGTTCTTACCGAACTGACCTGTGGCGTAGCCCAGCTCCTTCAGGACCACCGCGATCGTCGGATCCTCCTCACGCAGGCCCAGGTCGGCGCCTGGTAGCCCCACCTTACTGAGGCCGGTGCGGAACACGCTCTGGCCTGTGATGAACGAGGATCGTCCCGCCGTGCAACTCTGTTCACCGTAGTAGTCGGTGAAGATCATCCCCTCGTTGGCGATCCGATCGATGTTGGGTGTGCGGTAGCCCACCATGCCCATGGTATAGGCGCTGATGTTGGATTGGCCGACGTCGTCGCCCCAGACGACCAGGATGTTGGGTCGGTCCTGGGCGCCAGCCGGCGGCGCCGTCCAGGCGAGCAGGGCGACGGCGGCCACAGCAGCCACGGCGAAGCGCGTTAGGGTCTTGCAGTGAATCACGTTTTCCTCCCGGTTCTTGGTTCAGCTGTTGTTGGTTAGGTATCAGACATTCTCGTCAAGAGACAACGCCAAGGCAACCGGGGGTTCCGGCAGCTCCATGGCGAAGAGAAGCGACGCGGGCGCCCGCTCGGCACTCATCAGTCGATCAACCGGAAAACGACCCTGTCCAACTCCCCGGTGAAAGGGAAGGCGCCGGTGTATTGCAATGACACCTGGGTGCCGTTGTCACGTCCGACGTCGAACGGTTCCGAGAGCGAGAACGTGGAGATGTGCGTTCTCGGCATGTCCACCTCGTCGACCTTCTCGCCGTTGACGAACAGCTCGCCATAGCCGGCGAAGTTGCCGGTGTTGGTGTACTTGAAGCTAAGCGTCGTCGGGCCGGTGGGTAGAGGTGGCGAAGTCAGCGTCCAGAACTCGCCGTCGAGGAAGTTATAATCGTAGTACAGGCGACCGTCCTTGATGAACATCGTGTAGCCGCCAGTGAACCCTCCGCAGGCGACGATCACGCCTTCCTCGTCGCCCTGCAGATCGATTGTGGTTTCGATGGTGTGAGAGCGGCCCTTAATGGGCGGTGACGCCTTCTCGGCGATTCGTACGGCCCCTGGATAGTAGAACGTGAACTCGGTCTGATCCCCGAACTGTCGGTCCTGCTGACGACTGAGGCGCATGATCATGTCATCGTACAGCGGGTATACGTTGTACTTCCAGGCTTCCTGGTCGAACAGTTCGATCATCTCCTGCAGCTTCTCTGGGTACTGATCGGCGAGGTTCGTGCTCTCCGAGAAGTCCTCGTTCGTGTTATAGAGCTCCCACTCATCTAGCGCGAAATCCAGGGTGACGTTGAGGTCCCAGGGCATACGGCCCGCGTGCAACGTGACGGCCTTCCAGCCGTCGGCCCAGATCGCCCGGTTGCCGAACATCTCGTAGTACTGGACCTGCTTGGCGTTGGGTGCGTCGGCATCGTCGAAAGAATAACTCATGCTTACGCCGTCCATCGGCCGTTGGGGTATCCCGTCGATCTCGTCCGGCAATTCCAGTCCGGCCACGTCGAGCAGCGTGGGTGCGATGTCCGAGATATGGTGGTACTGGTTGCGGATCTCGCCTCTGGCCTGGATGCCAGCCGGCCAGTGGATGACGAGTGGGTCGTGAATACCGCCGCGGTGCACCGACTGCTTGAAGTACTTGAAGGGCGTGTTCCCAGCCATCGCCCAGCCTGCGTGATAGTGCGGATAGGTGGACGGGTCACCCCACGTCTCGAGGCGCCGCATGTTGGCCTCGAACGCGGTCTGCAGGCCGTTGAGCACGTAGGTCTCGTTGAACGTTCCGGCCAGGCCTCCCTCGCCGCTGGCACCGTTGTCGGATGTCACTAGTATGATCGTGTTCTCCAATTCACCGACTCGCTCGATCGCTTCGATCATGCGACCGATTTCCATGTCGGTGTGCTCCATCATTCCGGCGAAGACCTCCATCTGTACCGCGTAGAGGCGCTTCTCCTCTTCAGACAGTGAGTCCCAGGCCGGGATGTCGTCGACCCTCGCGCTCAACTGTGTGTTCTCCGGCACGATGCCGAGCTCCTTCTGGCGGGCGAGGATCTGCTCGCGGACCTCGTCCCAGCCCACGTCGAACGCGCCCTGGTACTTGTCGATATACTCCTGCCAGACCTGGTGCGGCGAGTGCATGGCTCCGGGCGCCCAGAACACCATCCAGGGCCGGTCCGGCGCGGTGGACTCGTGTCCGGTAATGAGCTCAATGGCTCTGTCGGCCAGGTCGGTAGTGAGGTGGTAGTCCTCTTGATCCAACCACGGTTCGACGGGGTGGTGGTCGGCAAACAGCACGGTGCGGTACTGGTCCGCATCTGCGGCCATGAAGCCATAGAAGTGATCGAACCCCTCGCCACTCGGCCACCGGGTGAACGGACCGGTCTGGGACACCTCGTTCAGTGGCGTGTGGTCCCACTTGCCGAGGGCGTAGTTCACGTAGCCGTTACCCTGCAAGACCTTGGCGACCGACTTGGCGTCCTCGGGGACGATGGCGTTGTAGCCGGGGAAGCCCATGGCGGTGAGCGAGTGCGAGCCCAGGCCGATGGAGTGCGGGTTGCGCCCGGCCATGATCGAGGCACGGGACGGCGAGCAGAGCGCTGTGGTGTGGAAGTTGTTGTAGCGTAAACCGTTCGCCGCCAAGCGGTCGATGTTGGGCGTCTCGATCAAACCACCGAAGCTGCCGATCTGTGCGAAGCCAACGTCATCCAGCAGGATGAGCAGCACGTTGGGTGCGCCCTCGGGTGCCGGTGTAAACGTCTCCGGCCACCACTCCTCGCTCTCATCATAAGAGCGGCCAATCGTGCCCTCGAACTCCTGCGCCCCATGCTGAGTGCTCGTCGTCTCGCATCCGGCCAGCAGGGCCAGAAAAGCGAGACCGGCGAACGCTCTGGGCCTGCTCCATCGCATACGACACCTCCCGGAAGGTTCAGGTCGAAATCATCGTGGTGGTCCTCGGGTTCCCGGTCTGACGCGACCGAGGAGCTATCCCGGATCCTTACGGCAATGTCCTTCTACTGTGTGCGGTTCCATGGGCTCACCGCTTATGGCTTACCGGCCCGCCAGGTACGGCCGGAGCGCAGCAGGTCGTTTAGGTCGCCGCAGCAGGCGGCATCGAGGCGCGACTCGACCTGGTCCTCGTAGGCCGGCGCCGGGTCGCAGTAGATGACGCCCAGCGCCACCGGGAGCTCCGGCGGCTCCATGGCGACGAGCAGCTGGGCGAGCCCGCGGTCCTTCTCGTCGTGGACCAGGATGTCGTCCTCGGTCACACCATCCTCGCCGATCGTCACGGCTTCGAGCTGCAGGGTGCCGGGCTTGAGCCGCAGGCCCTTCTCCCTGTCCTTGCCGAACAGCAAGGGCTGCCCGTGCTCGACGTGGACCTGGCGGTCGGAGGCGATACTCTTTTCGGTGAAGTCAGAGAACGCCTTGTCGTTGAAGACGATGCAGTTCTGGAAGATCTCTGTGAACGAGGCGCCGTGATTCTCGTGGGCGCGCTTCAGTACCTCTATCAGGTGCTTCTGCATCGTGTCGACGGAGCGGGCGACGAAGCGGGCGCCGGCGCCGAGTGCGAAGGAGCAGGCCGACAGCGGCTGCTCGAGCGAGCCGCGCGGGCTGGACGGTGAGGTCGTACCCTGGCGCGAGGTCGGCGAGTACTGCCCCTTGGTGAGCCCGTAGATCTCGTTGTTGAAGAGGCAGATCTGCAGGTTCACGTTGCGGCGTAGGGTGTGGAGCGTGTGGTTGCCGCCGATGCTCAGGCCATCGCCGTCGCCGGTGACGACCCAGACGTCGAGCTCGGGGTTGGCCAGCTTGATACCGGTGGCGAACGCTGGAGCGCGCCCGTGAATCGTGTGGAAGCCATAGCTCGACATATAGTAGGGGAACCGCGCGGCGCAGCCGATCCCCGAGACGAAGACCGTGTCCTCGCGCTTCACGCCCAGCTCGGCCAGCGTTTTCTGGATGGCCTTGATGATCGCGTAGTCGCCACAGCCGGGGCACCAGCGGACCTCCTGGTCCGAGGCGAAGTCGCCGGGCTTCAGCTGATCGATATCCTTCATCGTTGTGCTCATGTCACTTCTTCAGTCTGGAGACGATCGCCTCGTGTATCTCGGCGATCTTAAACGGCTGACCTCTCACATTGGTCAACGGTTCGCCGGGTATCAGGAACGCGCTGCGCAATAGTGAGACGAGCTGACCGTAGTTCATCTCCGGGACGAGTATCTGGTCGTAGCCTCCGAGCAGCTCGCCCAGGTTGCGCGGGAAGGGCGATAGGTAGCGGATATGTATGTGGGCGACGTCGTAGCCTTCGTCGCGTGCCCGGCCGACGCCCTGATATATAGGACCGTAGGTCGAGCCCCAGCCGACCACCGCCATGGCGCCCTTCTCGGAACCCAGCTCCGGCGTCTGGGGCGGGATGTCGTTGGCGATCCCGGCGATCTTAGCTGCGCGCGCTTCGGTCATGCGAGCGTGGTTCTCGGGATCGTAGGAGATGTCGCCGGTGTCGTAGTCGCGCTCAAGGCCGCCGACCCGGTGCTCGAGGCCCGGCGTGCCGGGCCGCGCCCACGGCCGGGCCAGCGTCTCCGGGTGGCGCAGGAACGGGTGAAAGCCCTCGGGATCGGTTCTGAACTCCACCGGGAAGCTGGGTAGCTTCTCGACGTCCGGTATCGCCCACGGCTCCGCCGCGTTCATCAGGTACGCATCGGAGAGCAAGATGACCGGCGTCATGTACTTCGTCGCCAGGCGTACGGCCTCCATCGCGACATCGAACGAGTCCCCGGGCGTCGCCGCCGCGATTACCGCCAGTGGCGCGTCGCCGTGCCGGCCGTGCAGCGCCTGCAGCAGGTCGGCCTGCTCGGCCTTGGTCGGCATGCCGGTCGACGGCCCGGCTCGCTGCGCGTTGACGATGATGAGCGGCAGCTCGGTTCCCACGGCGAGTCCCGCCGCCTCGGTCTTGAGGGCGACACCGGCGCCCGAGCTCGAGGTCACGCCCAGCGCGCCGCTGTACGAGGCGCCGATGGCGGAGCAGATGGCGGCGATCTCGTCCTCCGCCTGGAAGGTGACCACCCCGTACTCGGCGAGCTGCGCCATGGCGTGGAGTAGCGGCGAAGCCGGAGTTATGGGATACGAGCCGAAGACGATGCGGCCCAGCCCGGCGGCGCGGGCGCCGGCGAGCAGGCCGTAGGCGGTGGCCTCGGTGCCGGTAATCGTTCGGTAGAGCCCGGGCTCGACGTCCGCCGCCGCAACCGTGTAACCCACCACATCGCTGGGCATCTCCGCCGTTTCGCCGAAGGCGTGCCCGGCGTTGAGGGCGGCGATGTTGGCGTTCATGATGTCGGGCTTCTTGCCGAACTTGCCTTTCAACCACTCGACCGTCGCCGAGCGCTCGCGGCCGTACATCCAGAGCATCAAGCCCAGCGCCCAGAGGTTGCGGGAACGCCGCGCGTCCTTGGCGCTGACACCGAACTCCTTCACCGCCTCCTCGGTTAGGCGCGTGATGTCGAGCTTGATCAGCTGGTAGCGCGCCAGTGTGTCGTCTTCCAGCGGGCTCGACTCGTAGTCCGCCTTCTTCAGGTTGCGGTCGGTGAACGAGCTCTCGTCGGCGATCACCATCCCGCCGATCCGCAGGTCGTCGAGGTTCACCTTGAGCGCCGCCGGGTTGAACGCGACCAGCACGTCTAGTTCGTCGCCCGATGTCCTGATGTCGACGGACCCGAAGTGGACTTGAAAGGCCGAGACGCCGTAGGTAGTGCCGGCGGGTGCCCTGATCTCTGCGGGATAGTCGGGGAAGGTTGCGATGTCGCTGCCGGCCAGCGCGCTCTCGATGGCGAACTGGGTGCCGGTCAGCTGGATACCGTCGCCGGAGTCGCCGGCGAAGCGGATGACGATCTCGTCGCGGATCTCGCGGGGTCGCAGGCCGGCGCGCGCTGGCGCGCCGCTGGAGCCGCTCGCCTCGGCACCGCCGCCGTCGGGGCTATTCGCAGTCATTCTACTACCCGTTCTTCCGTACTTATTATGTGGTGACTCCTGCAATACTATCAGAATCGTCGTTCCCCGCTAGGCGCTGGTAATCTCGAAGAATCGCCCGAATTCCTCCTTCTGGTAACAGGCATTGGGCGAGCCCCTGACCGTGTTCAGCCCCTGGGTGTGAAACGGCCGAAATACGAATCCGTGTTCCCGATAACAAGAATCGAGGGGGCCCTGGCTCCCTCCGGCTATGGGCATTTGACAGCTACTGAGGTGGGTCCGCAACGTAGGGCGCGGCCCCTCTGCCATCAAACCTCTGACGGATCCGGCTCATGCAGGAGACCATTCGGAGAACCGTGCGGCTCGCCGCCCTCGGCGTCGCCCTGGCGCTGGCGGGCGCCGGCTGCGCTGGCGACCGGCTCAAGGCGCTGGGCGAACGTATCGAGGGACGTATCGCAGATAGCGGTGCCGAGGTCGTCGGCGTCTACTTCAAGGATCTGCTGAACGACGACTCGCTGCTGATCGCGGCGGACGTTCGAGTTCATGCGGCGAGCATGATAAAGGTTGCGGTGATGATCCAGCTGTTCCGCGATCACGCGGCGGGGCTATCGAGCCTGGACGATAGCCTGACCATCACCAGGACCTTCGAATCGATCGTCGACGGCTCGCCCTACGAGCTGGGCGCCCCGGACGACAGTGACACGACGCTCTATCGCCGGGTCGGCGAGCGTGAGAGCGTGCGGCGGCTGACGGAGCTGATGGTCACCGTCTCCAGCAACCTGGCGACCAACATGCTGATCGAGCACGTGGGCGCCGATCGAGTGACGGCGACGATGCGTTGGCTGGGGGCGGACTCGATCGAGGTTCTGCGTGGGGTGGAGGACGGCAAGGCATACCGCGCGGGCCTTAGCAACACTACTACGGCCCGAGATCTTGGAGTAATCTTCAGCGCTATCGCCGAAGGTCGGGCGGCGGCCGGCGCAGCGGGCCGGGAGATGATCGAGATCCTCCTGCGTCAGGAGTTCAACACAAAGATCCCCGCCGGCCTCCCAGCGGGCGCGCGGGCGGCGCACAAGACGGGTTGGATACCCGACTACGTCAGCCACGATGGCGGCATCGTCTATCCCGACGGCGGGGATGTGTACGTGCTGGTGGTGCTGACCAAGGGCGGGGAAGGTCACGACGATTACGCCGAAGAGTTAATCGCCGACATCTCGCGCATGGTCTACGACGCGGTTCGAGACGGCCGGGGTTGAGCGACGACCTGTCAGGCGAGGCCGACGAGCAATGCGGCCAAGACCAGGACGTTGCTCGCAACCAGCGACCAGCCCAAGCGCCGCAGGTTGCGTGGATGAACGCCCAGCAGGCCGAAGACGAGTGCGGCCAACGCCGTTGGCACGATGGCCACGGCGGCGAGAACCGGGACGTCACTGCCAAGGGCGAGGGCGATGGCTAGGGCGATGGCAACGGCGCAGAGCAGGGGGGCCAGGTGAACGGCTCGGCTCGGGTCCGCCGTCTTCTTTGCCCGTGCGATGATGGCCCGCACCGTTATTGTGCCGAGTTGGAAGACGACCGCCCAGACGACGAAGGCGACTACGGTCTCGCGAACGCCGGCGCCTCCGGCGAGCGCCACCGGGATCATGGTGCTCGAAAGGGTGACCGAAACGAGCAACTCGCCGATAAGTGTTTTTTCCTGACGCTTGAGGGTCAGGGGAGCGAGCAGCGTGCCCAGTGCTAGAGGGACGACGGCTGAGTAGCGCGCGGTCGGTGTCGCCAACCACAGCCCTGCGGCCCCGGCAATCGCAGCGACGGCCAACACCATGGCGCTGAGCCTGCGTGCCCGATCACCCTGCTCGCGCTTCGCACGACCCCCGCGTCCGCCACTCAAGACCATGACCGGCTCGTGGACCAAGAAGACGGCGATGATGCCGACGACTAGCAGTAGAGGAGCGAAGCCCGGGTCGCCGAGCGCCAGCGCCGTCACCAGCGGGAAGCCCAGCTGGGCATAGGCGCCGTGTTCCCGCGGCAGAAGCGACGGCCCGTGGCCGGCACGCCCTTCCGTCACCGGTTCAGCCCCCGCCTCTCGTAGTAACACTGGTGGTAGTCCTCGGCCGGGTAGAATTCGGCCGACGGCACGATCTCCGTCACGATCGAATGGCTGAAGTGACCGCTCGCCTCGAGCCTTTCCTTTGAGGCGAGTGCCGCCGCCTCCTGCTCAGGCGAGTGGAAGAAAACAGCCGAGCGGTACTGCGACCCCACATCGGGACCCTGCCGGTTCGGCGTGGTCGGGTCGTGGATGTTCCAAAAGATCTCGAGCAGTTGCTCATAGGAGATCCTCGACGGGTCGTACTCGACTTCAACCGCCTCCGCGTGCCCCGTCGTGCCCGAGCACACGTCGTCATAGCTGGGGTCCTCGGCGTGTCCTCCGGTGTACCCCACGAGTGTCGATTCAACTCCTTCGACCTTGCGAAAGGCGGCCTCGATTCCCCAGAAGCAGCCTGCAGCGAACGTGGCCTTCTCCATCGCGTTACCGCTCTCCTTGTTCGTCCCGTGACCATCAGCGCGCCGCGCTGTCTAGGAAACCGCTCCAGGCCGTCCTGAGTTCGCGCCAAATAAAGTGGGCACTCGATTGGGCGCAAGCTGAGGGCGGATCCCGGGTGGCAGCCGGAGGATGATTGGACCCGGGGCCGTTGGCTGGATTCCGTAAGCTTAACGGGGGATCGTGCTAGACTTACGCAGGTCGGCTTAGCCATCCTATCCGACTGTAATTGCCATCCAACCAGCGGGCGGGAGGGAATGAAACTCTGGAGCGAGCTGCGTAAGCGCCATGTTTTTGGGTTCTTAGGCGCCTAGATCGCGGCCGGATTTCTCGTACTCGAGGGCGTTGACCAGGCGGTAGGGAACGGGCTCCTACCGGTGCTGGCGCACAAGCTCGTTCTGGTCTTCTACCTGTTTGGTTCCACGGCGAGAGGGGGACGCAGAAGCCGACCGCAGTGGAGATCTGGCTGCAAGCGCTTCTCCTGGTGGCGGGTTCGGGCTCTGGAAGTGGTCTCGAGGAACGGCGTGCGGCCCTTCCGTGGGAGCATGTTATCGGAGGACAGCATCGCCCGGGCTCTGGAGGTGGGTAGCCTGATCGCCGGGAGCGTTGAGGAAGTCAGGGATCGGATTCGTGTGACCACCCGTTTGGTGGATGGCGTCAGCGGCGCGGACTTCCAGCGCGAGGACTTCGAGCTGCCGGCGGGTGCAGAGCTCGAGTTGAGCGACTCGCTGGCGCAGGAGGTGTCGCGGTTCCTGCGCGAGCGCCTGGGCGAGGAGGTACGGGTTCGCGAGCGACGGTTGGCGACCTCCAGCACCGACGCGTGGTCGTTGGTGGAGCGGGCCGAACGACTTCGTAAGGATGCGCTCGAGCTGGCAAACGACGATCCGGCCGCGGCGTTCGAAGCGCTGCAGAGGGCAGATTCCATTGCGCGAGCAGCGGAAGCTGCGGATCCCGATTGGGTTGATCCGGTCGTCTTGCGCGCTCGGATCTCTTATGAAAGAGCGCGCCCCGGAGCAGTAGCTCCGGGAGCCTTCTCATTTGTGTGAACTGGCGCCCGCGCTTCAGCTACCGAGCGTCATTATGTAAGCGGCTGAGAAGTACCAGGTGCGGGTCTTGATCGATTCGATCGCGTCGGTCCTCTCGCTGATGTCGGTGAGACCGTAGTTGTACCATATATCGCCGGTCAGCATGCCGGGACCGAAGTCGAAGCCCAGGCCGGCGCCGAAGATGATGCCCGAGTCGGCGCCCTTGGTGCGCGGCGCTCCTTCCCTTGCATCCTCGCAGTTCTGCTTTTCTCCCTCGAACGTCACTTCGCAGCCGGACTCGAGGCCCAGCACGGGGCCGGAGAAGAGTCGCGGCGACAGGGGTAGCCCGAGCTTGACCACCGCCAGGACGGGGATCTCGATGTACGTCAAGTCGAGGGCTACACTGCCGGCGCCTTCCGAGAAGCCCTTCTTGGAATACCAGACCTCGGTCTGCAGTGCGAACCAGTTGGAGATGTCCACCGACCCGATCAAACCCAAGTGGTAGCCGGTCTGGGAGCCGGTTTCCCCGTTGAAGGTGGTTCCCTTGGTCTCGGCGTCGGCAACATTGACACCGCCCCTCAGGCCGAAGTGCAGCCGCTGGGCCTGGGCCGGTGCGGCGAACCAGAGAGACGCCGCGAGTATGGCAAGTGTGAGTCGCTTCATCGGAATCGCTGCTCCTATCCGTATGGTCACCTCGGCCGGATGTATATCGTCCTGGTATCGAGGCGGTGGTCTTAATAAGGGGCGCGCAGGTGGAGCGCAAGCGCTTCTCCCGCCAGCCTTAACACCTGACATGACTGCATCGCTGGAGCGTGGGCCATCCCCACAATCCTTACGAGGCCGGGGGTGAGGAGTTTCGGGTCCCGAACGGCAAGAAAAGGGGCCCTGCCGGCGTGCGCCCGGCAGGGCCCTCGGTGGAGCCGGCAGGTCGGATCGCTGCAGTGCTAGACCTCCCAGCCGCCGACCAGGCGCCGCAGGTCCTCGGCGGCGGCGACGAGCTGGGTCACCGATGCGCTGATCTGCTGAGTCGTCGCCGACTGTTCCTGCACCGCGGCGCTCACGTCCTGGCTGCGAGAGGCGTGCGCCGTCGCCGTGGCCGTAACCGACTCGACGTGCCCGGCCACCTGCTCGAGCAAAGTCCTGCTGCGCTCCACGGTGGCCAGCGCCTGATCGGAAGCCTGAGCGACCTTCGCCAGGCCGGCGGCGATTGCGTCGAGGGCATCCTCAGCGCCACGCGCCACGCCCTCGACCTGGACGACCTGGCCTTCGCCCTGCTCCATCTTGAGGACCGCGGCGCCAACCCGCTCGCGTAGCTTGGCGACGACCTCCTCCACCTCGGTCGCCGCCCCATCGGCCTCCGCGGCCAGCTTGCCGACCTCGTCGGCGACGACGGCGAAGCCACGCCCCTCGTGACCGGCGTGTGCGGCCTCGATGGCCGCGTTCAGCGAGAGTAGATGCGTCTGTTCGGCGATCGAGGCGATCCGCCTGACGAAGCCGGTGATACGGTCGGTGGCGTCCTGCAGCCCCTCGAATTCCAGGGCCGAGTCGTGCACGTACCCTTTGAGGCTCAGCAGAAGGGAGACAGCCTGGCGAACCGAGTCTTGGCTCTGACCGGTTTGCTCCTGGATCGAGTGACTCAGTTGGCGGTTGCGGTTGGCTTCCGATTCGATCTTAAGCGCTCCGTCCCGTAGCTCGACCACCGCGGCGGCAGTCTCGCTTAACGAGTCGGCCTGTCTGTCGGCCCCTTCCGATATCTCGCCCATCGCCAGCGCGACCTCATGGGTCGAGGAGGCGACTTGCTCCGAGATCGATGAAAAGTCGGCTGCCGAAGACGAGATCTGGGAAGCGGTCGAGACCACCTGCCCGGCGACATCGGTCATGCTCGAGGCCATCGCGTTGAACGAGAAGCCGAGATCTGCGAATTCCTTTGGCATGCCAGATGTCCCGACCCGGGTACGCAGCTGGCCTTCCCCGAACCGCCTGGCCGCGCCGACCAGCTCGGCGAGCGGGCGATCGAGGGAGCGGACGGCCAAGTAGGCCAGGCCTCCGCCGATCAGGAGGGCGATGAGCAGGATGCCGAATACGTACCTCGAACGCTCCAGGGCGCGTTGTTGGAAGGCGGCGGTGGAGTTTGCCAGAACCAGCGACTGTCGCTCGCCGAGCGCCGAAATCAAACCCGCTACCTGTCGTGCCAGAGGCTGCAGCTCGTCGGCCAGCTGCCGTGCCTGCGTGCGCCGGCCGATGTCGTACAGCGCGTGAGCACGCGCGAACTCGACTTCGAGGGTGGTGAGTGCCGCGGTCAGTTGCTCGACGAGCAGGACGTCTTCCGCCGAGAGGCCCTCCAAGTCCCGGTAGCGGTTGGCCACATCCTGAGTGCGGCCGGCGAGCTGGGTAAATTGTCCCTTCTGGTCACGATCGCCGGTGGCCAGATACCCTTCGGCGGCGAAGATCAGATCGAGAACGTCGGCCTGAAGACCGCTACCCCACTCGGCGACGCGTGTCACCTGATCTATCCCGGCATCGTACTCGTCGGCCAGCCCGTTGAGCGAGCTAATGCCGATCAGCCCACTGGCCAGCAAGCCGATGAGCAGGGCGAGGAAGGCGCCGGCCTGTCGAGCTTTAATAGTCTGAATCACGAGCCACCCTCTACGCTCACGAATTCGATTGCATCTCCGGAAACACGTCCTACCGCGAAGCTCTTGCCGATCGGATCGCCATTTTCGTCAAAAGCGATACGCCCGCTCACGCCGGCAAAGGCCTCGCGTTCAGCACCGACCTGCTCGAGGTGTGCGCGAATGCTCGTTCGGTCGAAGCCGGCCTCGCTGACCGCCCGTGCCAGCAGCATCAAGGCGTCATAGCCCAGGGCCGCGAAGTGATCGGGCGGATCCCCGTGCCGGGCCGTGTAGGCGTCGACGAACTCGCGGCCGCCGCCACCCGGAGCGTTGGGGTGGTAGAGCAAGCCGATGTAGGTCCCCTCGAAGGCCGCTCCCTGGCCCGCGAGGCCCAGGATCCCGTCTCCACCCACGAACGGTGCGTCGATTCCCATCTCGCGCGCCTGGCGGATCACGGGTGCGGCGCCGACGTCGGTGCTGCCGATGAATATCAGGTCCGGTCGTGCAGCGCGGACTCCCATCAGATAGGCTTCGAAGTCCGTAGTGCTCCCCTCGATAAATGGGTACTCCTCAACCAGGACACCGCCGCCGGCCGCGTAGGTCCTGCCGAACGCATCTCTGAGACCGCGGCCGTACGGGTCGTTGGCGTAGATGATCGCCGCCTGCGTGCCCAACTCGCGCAGCGCGAACTCGGCCAAACCGGCGGCGTTGACCACGTCGCTCGAGCAAACGCGGAAGATCCACTCGCCGGCATCGCTGATCTCAGGGCTCGTGGCGGCGGGCGATACGGTGGGAAGGCCGCGGTTGTAGATCGGAGCCGCGGCGAGCGTGGCGCCCGAATTGACGTGCCCGACCACCGCTAGCACCGTGGCGTCATTGTATAGCCGGTCAGCCACCGTCACCGCCTGGCGCGTGCTGGCGCTGTCGGTCAGTGCTACGAGCTCGACCGTTCGCCCTTCGATTCCGCCCGCCAGGTTGAGCTGGTCTCGGGCCAACTCGGCGCCGCGGAGCGTGTGTGAACCGATGAACTGCTCGAGAGGCGCCGCGACGCCGAAACGCACGGTGTCGGCGGGGCCTTCTCCGCCGCAGGCGGTGGCGGCGAGGCTGAGGGTTGCCAGCCCTAGGAGCGACGCGCGTATCCGCGAGTATCGCATGAGCATGGTCGGAATGGGGTATGGGGAAGCGGGTGGGGGAGACGGGGTAAACTACAATAATCGAATGGGTTACGTGCCGTCAAGGACGCGGCTTGCTGTCGCACTCCGGCGCTGAGAGAGTCCCCGACACATCGGAGGTGCTCGTCTCGTACGGAAGGGCGGGGCTCCCGGCCCTGCGGGCACAACTCCGAAGATCCGACAAGGAGGCAAAATGGGCGGTATCGGCGGCCTTTTCGGCCTTATCGTGCTGATCGCCGATATCTGGGCTCTCCTCAACATCTGGGAGTCCGGTGAGTCCACGGGCAGCAAGCTTCTGTGGACCGTGGCGGTTCTCGTATTCCCGGTTGCCGGGTTCATCGCCTGGCTCCTCTTTGGACCGAAAAAGTAGCGGGGCTCAGCCGGCGCCGTTCGTTGGGTTGGCCGGCGGGCTCAACTTTCCGCCGGTCCGACCCGCTGAGCGGAAGTGAACTCGGCGACGGCGGCCTCAGGGGTCTTTACGATCAGGAAGTAGGCGAACAGCAAGCTGGGCCACAGGTGGAGTGCTAGTCGGTGCCTCGACGTGCCCATGTGCCAGGCGAGATCGTACGGCGTCACGACGTATACAAACAGATAGGCCGCGAGGACCAGGCTCAGCGTGACCAGCATGGTGACCACACTCTCTCGCTCTATACTCTTTCTTCGCCAGCCAACGGCCAGCAGGTAGAGCGCCAGCACGAGCGGCGCCGCCACCAGCCAGCCGCTGAGGTTCAGAAAGCGCTCTCCGAACGACACGAGCACGAACCAGATTCGGCCGGGATCCGTCAACCGTTCGATGATGTCGGCGAGGCGCAGTGAAGCGAGTAAATCGTTGGGGGGCGCGACCGTCCACCTGAACACCACGATCAGAGTCAGCAACGGGGCCAGCCCCAGTAACAAGGTGCCCTGACTGCGAAGGGCCCGGCCCCAACCTCGCAGGTGTGCGACGACCAGCAGTCGGCCAACCAGCAGAGCGAGTACGAAGATCAGACCCTCATTCTTTGTCCAGGCGGCAAGGCCCGCGGTCAGTCCTGCCAGGGCGATGAACCCTCCGCCTCCGTCCTCGACCGTGTCGGCGAGGGCCAGCACAACGAAGGTCGCCAGTATGAAGAATGCCAAAGGGACGTCGGCGTACTGATTCGCCGCCTGGTAGACCAGCGTGTTACAAGAGAGCACTAAGATGCCGGCCAGCAGGCCCTGGCCAGAGCTCCGCAACGAGGTGAGGGCCCCCAGCAGCAGGAAGGCCGTGGCGAGGGCGAAGAGCAGGCCCAGCAGAATCGGCACGATCTGCGGCTCGGACCCGATGAAGCTCCAGGCGCGTGCGGTTGCCCCCGGTACCAGTAGAGGATAGTCGGCGTGGGTCC
The DNA here is from genome assembly GCA_039586755.1 of Gemmatimonadota bacterium. Lineage (GTDB taxonomy): Bacteria > Gemmatimonadota > Gemmatimonadetes > Palauibacterales > KS3-K002. Next base: position 49,066 of record JBDHJU010000011.1, read on the forward strand.
AGGTCCCCAGCAGATTGGAAAAGGCATCCCTCCAATGGTCAGCTCCACGGAACAGGAATCGGGCACGCAGGTTCCAGATGCTTGCGGCGTCCCAGCCACCGTGTGGGTAGGTTGCCGAACGGTAACCGAAGCTGAGGGCTGCTGCGATGAGCGAGACGGCGAACCCCGGAACCAGCAACCAGGAGACGAACGGTGACGCGCTCGGGCGATCGACGGGCCTGCGGCTAGCGGTCAGCGCTCCGCTCCGCGCCCGGCGCAGGGCGAAGCCGATCAGCAGCGCCAGGCCCGCGACCTCCATCACGAAATACACTTTCGCGGAGCCGAGTCCGACCAGCCCGACAAAGAAACCCGCTGAAGACAGACCCAGCCCCAGACCGACCCCCAGCGCCAGCATTGTTGGCATTTCTGTCATCGACACACGCGCCCGCGGCCAGAACGCGAAGAGAAACAGAGCGCCTCCGATGACGGAGAGGATAATTGCGAGGAGCAGCTCCGAAGTCATCGCTCCTCTCGTTCGAGCACTAGGAGACCGTCACCCAGATCGCGCCGCACGATCAGTCCCTCGGGGTACTTCCTGTCGAAACCCGGCTCACCGGTCGAGTCGGCGGGGTAGTTGCCGACTACGATCGGGAGATCGGTGTCTCTGAGGACGATGAGCGGCGCCAGCGAGTACTGGGTGAGGAAATAGTCCCGCATCGCCTCCGCGCTGGTGAACGAGCCGCCGCTCAAGCCGTCGCTGGCGTAGCCCACGATTCCGCGTGGCGGCAGATGCTCCCGCAATCGCCGCAACCGCTCGTCTTGCTCGCCTGTCCGCTGATCGCCGGCCGGGGCCGCGAACCGCGAGTCGCGATGTAGCTCGACGGTTTGGTGGAGCGCTTCCACGCTTCCGGCCAGCGCCAGGAAGACGGTAGTTGCCAAGGCGGCTCGGGCCAGCAGAGGTCGGTGGGTTCGCATACCCGCCAAGATACCGGTCATGCCTCGTTTCAGCCACGAAAGGGGGCGCGCCATGGAACCCGGAACCGGGGCGCGGGCGTTGACTTCGGGCAGGCCAGGCTGCATGCTCAGCCAGTTGTGGCCAATTCGCGGAGGGATTCCAATGCTAGCTCGGAGTTTGCCATGGAAGCGGCGCGCCGTTCAGCCGGCGCGGAGGTTGGCTCGGTGGCGCTGCCTCGGCCTGCTTGCGGTCCTCCCCGTCCTCGTCAGCGTCCCGCAGGACGGCTTCGGCCAGTACGAGAATATCGTCCTGCCCGTCGACACGATCGAGTACCTGTTCCGCTACGAGGAGTTCCGGATAGCGCAAATGAGGGACACGCGCTTCGAGGGGGACAGGACGCAGGTCGTCGTGCTGGCGTTTCCCGGCTACATGCCGCTACGCATCAAATGGGCGGCGGCTCCCAGGGGCGCCGACTCGTTCAACAACAAGCCCCGTTTCGAGATAGGGGTCTACGAGCTGCAGAAGCTGTTCTTGGATGAGGAGGACTACGTTGTTCCTCCGACCGTGCTCCGCAGCATGACGTTGGATGAGTATCCTCGGTCGGATGCCGTGATCACGACCTTCCGAGGCATCGATGCTGTGCTTGTTCTCATGCAGTACTGGCTGAGCCAGGTCACCGACGAAGACGTCTACGACGAGGACAGAATCGAGGACGATTCGCTGTACGCCCGGCACCTGGCCGACATGAACATCCTGACCTATCTGGTCAGGCACGCGGACGCCAACCCGGGCAACATGCTGATCTCGACGGCCGGTAACGCCAGGGTCTTCGCCGTGGATAACGGCGTCTCGTTCGGCGACATCAGCGATCGGCCCGACGACTGGCGGAAGATGCGCACCGAGCGTCTGCCGCAGGGCACGGTGGAGAGGCTGCGGGGCATTAGCGAGGAAGATCTGCACCAGACGCTGGGCGTGTTGGCCCAGTTCGAGGTCCGAGGCGGCCGACTGGTGCAGGTCGAGCCCACCGAGAACCTGGACCCGGGGAACGGCGTGCGTCGCAAGGACGATGTCGTTCAGTTGGGGCTGACCAGACGTGAGATCGGGAGAGTCTTTGGACGCCTGGAGGATCTGCTGAAGGACATAGACGAAGGGAAGTACGATATTTTCTGAGCAGGGTATGGAGCCCGCAGGGATCGCAGTGTTGTATCGGGTCGCACCGGGGAGGCGGCAGCTGGGCGCACGGAACGGTCTGCTGTTGTCACTTTGCGTCCTGGCTGTCCTGGGTCGTCCGCTCGACGTCTTCGGCCAGTACGAGAACTTCATTCTGCAGGTCGACACGCTCGAGATGCTATTGCGTGACCGTGAATTTTGGATCGCGCAATTCGCCGACAACCGTATCGTTGGAGACCGGACACAGCGCGCGGTCCTGGTGTTTGAAGATTTTCCGCCCATAAACGTCAAGTGGGCGGCGGCGCCCAGGGGCGCCGACTCGTTCAACAACCGCCCGCGCTTCGAGATGGCGGTCTACGAGCTGCAGAAGCTGTTCCTGGACGTAGAGGACTACGTCGTGCCGCCGACGGTGGTCCGTGCGATGCCGCTGGACGAGTACCCGCGGAAGAACGCCGTGCAGACGACGTTTCGCGGCATAGACGTCGTCTTGGTTCTCTTGCAGTACTGGCTGAGACAGGTCACCGACGAAGACGTCTACGACAGGGACCGCATAAGGGAAGATTCGCTGTACGCCCGGCACCTGGCCGACATGAACATCCTGACGTATCTGGTCAGGCACGCGGACGCCAACCCGGGGAACATGCTGATCTCGACGGCCGGCAATGCCAGGGTCTTCGCGGTGGATAACGGCGTCTCGTTCGGCGACATCAGCGATCGGCCCGACGCCTGGCGGAAGATGCGCACCGAGCGTCTGCCGCAGGGCACGGTGGAGAGGCTGCGAGGCATTAGCGAGGAAGATCTGCTCCAGGCGCTGGGCGTTTTGGCTCAGTTCGAGGTGAGAGGTGATCAACTGGTCCAGGTAGAGCCGACCGAGAACCTGGACCCGGGGAACGGTGTGCGTCGCAAGGACGATGTGGTTCAGTTGGGGCTGACGACCCGTGAGATCGGGAGAGTCTTTGGACGCCTGCAGGATCTGCTGGAGGATATAGACGAGGGGAAGTACGAAATCTTTTGAGTGGGAGACGTATGAGGCGAAGGGGCTTGACGGCAATCGGCATCGCCGCGTTGGCCGTCCCGTTGCTGGCGGCCGCTGGGTCGGCGGTCATTCTCGATTGCGGGCCGGCGCGGTCCGCTCCCCAGGAGGAAGCCGGGCGGTCCAAGATCCGTGTCGACGGCGAGTACGGCCTCTGGGTGCGGGAGATCGGTGACTCGTTGCAGATGCGCTGGTTTACACGGGAACACGGTGTGGGGTACCTGGAAGTGGTCGTCGACGGCGGAGCGGTCTACGGGGTCGAGACCGAGCCCAGCACGGCCCACGCCGCGTCGTTTCCTAAGCCGGCCGCACCCGAGCTGACGCTGCGCTACGGTGGTCGCGGGGATCCGCAGGACGCGCACGAGACGGTCATCTACTTCGACCTGCCGCAACGCCCGATCGAGACAGAGTTCGAGGGCGTCGACACGCTCTTCGTCGTCGGTGATGTCCACGGTCAGTACGACACGCTCACCGCGCTGTTTCGCAACGCCGGCCTCATCGACGGCGACGATCGCTGGACCGGCGGCCACAAATGGATCGTGCTGCTCGGCGACCTGGTCGATCGCGGGCCCGATGTCCACAAGGTCTTGTGGTTTCTGTACGAGCTGGAGCGCGACGCGACGCGACAGGGCGGCCGCGTCCAGGTCCTGTTGGGCAATCACGAGATCATGGCGATGAGCGACGACCCCCGGTACGTGTCGGCGAAAGAGAGGCTGATCGCCCAGAATCACGGCGTCGCATACTGGCAGCTGTTCGACCCGCGAAGCTCGATTCTCGGGAAGTGGCTTGCATCGAAACCGGCGCTGATCAGAATCGACAGGGTGGTACTAGCGCACGGTGGTGTCGGTCCCGAGTACATGGCCTACTCGATCCCCGAGTTCGACGACTCGCTGGGGCTGTTCATGAGCGAGGAGTGGTTCTACCGCATGGCCGACAGCACAGCTGCTTACACCCCACTGGACTCGGTGACGCTCTTCCGTCGCATCGACTTCTTCTTCGACGAAAACAGCGTCTTCTGGTATCGGGGCTACATGCATACCGATACCCTCTATACCGATAGCCTCGCGTCAGTACTCCAGCAGGTTCTCGAGCGGCACGACAGCGACCTCCACGTGGTCGGCCACACGGCGGTCGATTCGATCCAGACAATGTACGATGGATCTTTGGTCGCTGTGGACCTGAAGGAAGCGGCAACGGAGATGCTCCTCCTGGTACGCAGTCCCGAGAGTTACGAGCGGTATCGCTATACTTTGTCGGGGCCGCCGCAGCCGCTCGAGATCCCCGTCGCCGCCGGCGGCGGGTAGCTCTTCCACCAGACCCACCGGACTCACGTTGGTCGAGGTATAGGCGCAGCCGAACGAACCACGAAACCGCCCATGGCGTCGGGTCGTAGAGGGCCCTAAGGTTCACACCCGGGAGCCCCACCCATCTCAGTGCCTTTCGGTTGAGGTGATATGTACCCTTCTGCGGTGGGGCGCGTTCTTCTACTCCTGTCACTGGCGAGCGGGGCGATCACCCCGGCACAGACCCAGGAGCCGCTTCGTCCCCTGCGCACCGATGATCCGCCGGTGATCGATGGCGACCTGGCAGACCCGGTGTGGCAGGAGGCCCCCCAGCTTTCCGAGTTCATGACGTGGGCGCCGGACTACGGCAAAGAGATGCTCGGCGCGACAACGGTATACATGGCTCACGATGCGTCGAACCTCTACTTCGCCTTTCGCTCCTTCGACGCCGAGCCCGAGAAGATCAAGACGTCGATCACCAGCCGGGACAACATATGGCGGGAAGATTGGGTCGCCATCAACCTCGACTCGTTCAACGATCAGCAATCGCTCTACGCGCTTTACATCAATCCGCACGGCATCCAGGCGGACAGCCGCTATGCCGCAGGCCACGAGGACCGCAGCTTCGATCTGGTCTGGTACAGTGCCGGCCGAGTGGACGAGGCCGGGTACACCGTCGAGGTGCAGATACCGCTCAAGAGCATCCGCTACGCCGAGGGAGACTCGGTCAGCATGGGGGTCATCTTCGAGCGCCACATCAGCCGCCGCTCGGAGTATGGCAGTTGCCCGCCACTCGATCCGAATCAGCAGGAGTGGCTCACTCAGATGGCGCCGATGGTCTTCCACGACCTCGAGCGCTCGAAGCTGTTGGAAGTGATTCCGGCCGCGACTTACGCGTACAGCGAGGCGCTGGAGGAGGGCGGGCTGGCCACTGACGAGCGGCAGGGCGAGCTCAGCCTGACCGCCAAATACGGCGTCACCTCGGACCTGATCTTGGACGGTACCTACAATCCCGACTTCAGCCAGGTCGAAGCCGATGCCGGGCAGGTAGATGTCAACCTGCGCTACCAACTCTACTTTCCCGAGAAGCGGCCGTTCTTTCTCGAGGCGCGCGAGAACTTCACCGTCGCCGCCACCGCATCATCGGAGAGGGATCCCGTTCAGTCGATCGTCTACACCAGGACGATCGTCGATCCCGTCGCCGGGTTCAGGCTGTCGGGCAAGCTCGGTGCCAAGAACACCGTGGCCTCGATCTACGCGGCTGACCAGCTGCCGGAACCCGAGCCTGCGTCGGGCGCCGGTTACGCCCACTTCCCCATACTGCGGTACAAGCGGACGCTAAACGAGGACAGCTACGTCGGGGGTATCATCGCCGGCCGTGAACTGCGGCATCAATACAACCGTTTGGCAGGAGTCGACGGTCAGCTGCGTGTCAGCGATTCCAGCATGCTCGGGTTTCACGGCCTCTTCTCTTGGGCCCGGCAGAGTCTCGCGACCCTGGCGGTAGAGGGACGGTCCCTCAGTGCACAGTACTCGCACGGGACCCGCGACCTCGACTACGGCCTGGCCGTGAACGACGTCTCAGAGGATTTCCGTGCCGAGATGGGTTACGTGATCCGTACGGGGATACTCCAGTTCAGTGGCCTGCTCAAACCGAAGATCTACCCGAACTCGAACGTCCTGCGACGGATCGACATCGAGCTTTTCTCGGCTCAGACCGAGGACAGGTTCAGCGGGCTATGGGAGACGTTCAATCACGTCTCGATGCTGAACCGCCTTTGGGGAAGCCTGACCCTCAAGCTGAAATACTCGTATTCGACTGAGATCTTCCTCGGTCAGCGATTCCGGACCGGTGGGTTCCACGTATTCGGCGGCGGCCAGTTTACCCGGCAGCTCTATTTGGGAGTCCTCTACAGGAACGTCGGGTCGATCTTCTACTCGGAAGACCCGTATCAGGGTCGCAGCAACGTGTTGCGGGCCGACCTCGTCTATCAGCCGTCGGACAAACTGCGTTCCGAGCTGAGCTTCACTTACAGTGACTTCTATCGGGAGTCGGACGGACAGAAGATCTATAACTACCCGATCGTTTGGGGAAAACTGACTTACCAGTTCAACAAGTATCTCTTCCTGCGCGGGATCCTCGAGTACAACGACTTCCGGGATGAGATGCTCACCGACCTCTTGGTTTCCTTTACCTACATTCCGGGCACCGTGATCCACATCGGCTATGGCGCTCTCTTGGACAAGATCGAATGGAGGAACGGCGAATACGTGGAGGGTGACAGGTTCCGCCAGACCCGGAGGCGATTCTTCTTCAAGGCGTCGTATCTCTGGCGGATCTAGCCGCCAACCCTGGCCTCCGATGGACTGTCCAACTGTGGCGAAGGGCCGGGTGAGGGCCTGGCTGTGGCGGCCAGGGCGTTGCTTGACCCACCGAACCAGGTGTCCGATTATGGGACTGGCCGATCCCACAGGCAGACACCCGGCGGCAGCTCCGGGGCCCGGATATCCTGGAATCTGTTGGGCTTCAGGCGTGCCGGGACGGTGCGGGCCTTGGCACGGATCTTCCCCCTACGAATCCGCACGAGGGTTAGATCCGTATGAGAGACTGAAGGTATGGGTTTCACCTCACAGGGGTGACTTAATTGGATATCAAGCGGGAACCGCGGCCGAAGACAAAGCGCTGGGTTTACCTTGGCGTTGGGATCGTCGCGGTCGTCGTGATCACGGTGGCCCTGGGTCGGTTGGGGCCTGCCGCCCCCGGCGTCGACCGGTCGAGTGTTTGGACCGACGTGGTAAAGCGGGGCGAGATGGTGCGGCAGGTCCGTGGCCCGGGGAACCTGGTCTCGGAGCAGGTGCGCTACATCGCGGCGCTGACGGCCGGGCGCGTCGAGCGTAGGTTTGTGGAGCCCGGGGCCGTGGTGGATAGTGCGACGGTGCTGCTGGTGCTCAGCAATCCCGACGTCGAGATCCAGGCGCTGGACGCGCAGCGTCAGCTGACCGCGGAAGAAGCCCGCCTCGTGGATCTGCGGACGCGGCTGGAGAACCAGCGGCTGAGCCAGGAAGGGTTGGTGGCGACGGTCCACGCCCAGTACCAGGAGTCGATGCGAAACGTCGCCCGGGACGAAGAGCTCGCGGGAAGAGGCCTGCTCTCGGATATCGACCTGCAGACCTCCCGCGACAGGGCGGAGGAACTGGAGAAGCGGTGGGACATCGAACAGCAGCGGTTGGCCGTGATGACTGACGCGGTGGAGACCCAACTTTCGGCGCAACGGGCCCAGGTCGAGTGGCTGCGCTCGATCGCCGTGTTCAAGGAAAACCTTGTAAGCTCGATGATAGTGGTGGCCGGTGTGTCGGGTGTGCTGGCCGACCTGCAGTGGGAACCAGGCCAGTGGGTGAGGCCGGGGGACGAGCTGGCGCGGATCGTACAGCCCGGCCGGCTGAGGGCGGAGGTGCGGATCCCCGAGACCCAGGCACGCGACGTGGCGATCGGGCAGCTGGCGCTGATCGACACGCGCCCCGACACGGTTATGGGGCGAGTGATGCGGATCGATCCCGCGGTTGCGGGCGGCAGCGTGACCGTCGATGTGCGGCTCGAGGGCGAGTTGCCGAAGGAAGCGCGTCCGGATCTAAGCATCGACGGAACCATCGAGATCGAGCGCCTGACCGATGTCCTCTACGTGTCGCGGCCGACGTACGGGCAGCCGAACAGCTTGGTCGGGCTGTTCAAGGTCGTCGAAGACGGGAACGCCGCCGTGCGGGTCAGGGTGCGACTGGGCCGCGCATCGGTCAATACGATAGAGATCATTGAAGGCTTGATTGAGGGTGACGAGGTTATCGTGAGTGACATGTCGACCTGGGACGAGTACGACCGGGTACGACTGCGGTAGTGAACTCGAAACGAGAGCGAAGACAGAACAATGGCTAGTCAGAATGGCGGTTCCTTGATCCGGCTGGAGGGAGTTGGCAAGGTCTTCTATACCGAGGAGCTGGAGACGCACGCGCTGGACGACATTCATCTGGACATCCAGAACGGGGAGTATGTGGCGATTGCGGGCCCCTCGGGCTGCGGCAAGACCACGCTGCTATCGATCCTCGGGCTCCTCGATACGCCGACCTCCGGTGACTACATGCTGGACGGCGAGCAGGTTGCAAGTCTCACGGCGTCGCAGCGCGCACGTATCCGCAACCAGCACATCGGTTTCATCTTCCAGGCGTTTAACCTGATCGGCGACCTGACGGTCTACGAGAACGTCGAACTGCCACTGACCTATCGTGGGATGCCGGGCGCCGAGCGGAAACAGCGGGTCCACGACGCGTTGGAACGCGTCGGCATGGCGCACCGGATCAATCACTACCCGGCTCAGCTCTCGGGCGGCCAGCAGCAGCGCGTGGCGGTCGCCCGGGCTCTCGTCGGCCAGCCTTCGATCCTGCTTGCCGATGAGCCGACCGGTAACCTGGACTCGAAGAACGGCAACGCGGTGATGGACCTGCTCCGCGAGCTGCACCGGGAGGGCTCGACGATCTGCATGGTGACGCACGACCCACGTTACGCACACTTTGCCGATCACACACTCAACCTCTTCGACGGCCAGATCGTCAGCGAAGCGAACGGCGAGAAGCTGAAGGAGCTGGAAGAGAGCGGCTTCGACGTCTGAAGAGATCCCCTTTCTAGGCACGCTGCTCCACTAGGTGGATTCGTGTGCCCGGAGGGACCGTAGGAAGGCATCCGCGTGAGCCAACCGTCCGCTTGCTACCGCGTACTCATCGCCGATGACCAGCCCGACGTGCTGCAGGCTCTTCGCCTGCTGCTGAAGGGCGAGGGCTTCGAGATCGAGACCGCCACTTCACCGGCCGGCGTCCTGTCGGCAGTCGAGGCGCAGGACTTCGATGCCGTCCTCCTCGACCTCAATTACAGCCGCGATACGACCTCGGGCCGCGAAGGCCTCGATCTGCTGGCCACGGTTCAGGTGCTCGACGACACGCTGCCCGTCATCGTGATGACCGCTTGGGCTAGCGTGGAAACGGCGGTGGAGGCGATGCGGCGCGGCGCCCGCGACTACGTACAGAAACCGTGGGACAACGCGCGCCTGCTCACCACCTTGAGCACCCAGGTCGAGCTGGGACGGGCGCTGCGCAAGGGTCAACGGCTAGAGCACGAGAACCTGCGACTGAGAAGGCAGGAGCTGCCCGGACTGATCGCCGAATCGCGCGCGATGCAACCGGTGCTCGAAATCATGGAGCGGGTCGCCGCATCGGATGCCAACGTCCTGATCAGCGGTGAGCACGGGACCGGCAAGGACGTGGTGGCAAGGTGGCTGCACGTGGCCTCCGATCGGGCGGCCAAGCCACTCGTTACGATAAACGCTGGCGGCATCTCCGAGACGCTGTTTGCCAGTGAACTGTTCGGGCATGTGAAGGGCGCGTTCACCGACGCCAAGTCCGACCGCATCGGCTGCTTCGAGCTGGCACATAGCGGAACACTCTTTCTGGATGAAATTGCCAACGTCCCCATCCAGCAGCAGGCCAAGCTGTTGCGTGTGCTCGAGACCGGCGAACTACAACGCGTCGGTTCATCGAAGACACGTCAGGTAGATGTCCGACTCCTATCGGCCACCAACGCGAACATCTTCGAAGAGGTCGCCGAGGGGCGGTTCCGCGAGGACCTTCTATATCGGCTCAATACGGTTGAGATCGAGCTTCCTCCGCTGCGCGATCGGCGCGAGGATATTTCCCTACTGGCCAACAACTTCCTCCTGCGGATGGCCGAGCGGTATCGCAAGCCAGTTGAGCGCTTCGAGGCCGACGCGATGCAGGCGTTGCTGGAGCACACGTGGCCGGGCAACGTGCGTGAGCTCGAGCACGTGATCGAGCGCGCCGTCTTGATGGCGCGTGGAGCGGCGATCCGAGCCTCCGATTTGGGGCTGCGTTCGAGAAGCGACGGGGCCGCGCAGCTCGAGGAGATGAAACTGGAGGAGGCGGAGCGTTATCTTATCCAGAGGGCGCTCGAGCGGCATGGCGGCAATGTGAGCCAGGCGGCTGCGGCGCTCGGCCTCAGCCGCAGCGCCCTATACCGGCGCCTCCAGCGCTACGACCTTCCACATTAGAGCAGAAACGGCGGATGATAAGATTGCGCCACGAACAGCGCATACTCGTTATGACGCTGATCGCCGGGCTACCGGGTACGCTCGTGGCGACGATCTTGCTCTGGATAGGAGATTTCTCGACCAAAGTCCAATGGACCTTCACGCTGTTGGTCGCCTCCATCTGGTTGGGGTACGCGTTCGCGGTGAGGGAGCGCGTCATCCGTCCTCTGCAGACACTCTCGAACATGCTCGCCGGTTTACGCGAGGGCGACTATTCCATCAGGGCAAGGCGCAGTAGTCCGAGAGGCCCGCTGGGACTCGCCATGCTGGAGGCGAACATCCTCGGCGAAACGCTTCGCGAGCAGCGGCTCGGGGCCCTGGAGGCGACGGCGCTCTTGCGTCGCGTGATGGAAGAAATCGATGTGGCGGTCTTCGCGTTCGATGCGGAAGGCCGACTGCGGCTCGCCAATCGAGCTGCCGAGCGCCTGCTGGATCAGCCGCTGGAAAGGCTGATCGGCCGCGATGCGGGTTCGCTGGGCCTCTCCCGACCGCTGGAGGAAAATCCCGGGACCATGGACCTGACCTTCCAGGGCCGCCTGGGTCGCTGGGACGTGCGGCAGACGACGTTCCGTCAGGGCGGCGTGCCCCACCGGTTGTTAGTGCTGGCCGACCTCAGCCAGGCGCTGCGGCAGGAGGAGCGCCAGGCCTGGAAGCGCCTCATCCGTGTGTTGAGCCATGAGATCAATAACTCGCTGGCCCCGATCAAGTCGACGGCGGAGAGCCTACTGAGCCTGACGCGTCGTGAGCCGAAGCCCGCCGACCTGGACGAGGACGTGGAGCAGGGGCTCAAAGTGATCGCCGGCCGCTCAGAGGCGCTGAGCCGCTTCATGGCCTCGTACGCCGACCTGGCGCGGCTGCCGCCGCCGGAGCTCGGTCCGGTCGAGGTCGGGGCCTGGGTTCGACGGATCGCCGAGCTCGAGACGCGCCTGCCGGTCACCGTCCGTGACGGGCCCGAACTGACGATCCTCGCCGATGGAGACCAGCTCGACCAGCTGCTCATCAACCTGGTCAGGAACGGCGTGGATGCGGCGCTGGAAACGGGCGGCGCCGTGGAGGTTGGCTGGCGACGTAACGGGGGTACGCTGGAAGTGTGGGTGCGGGATGAGGGTCCCGGGCTGTCCGAGACCAAGAATCTGTTTGTCCCCTTCTACAGCACCCGGCAGGGCGGTTCGGGGATCGGCCTCGTCCTCAGCCGCCAGATCGCCGAGGGCCACGGCGGGACCCTCGAGTTGCATAATCGGAGGGACCGTAGCGGCTGCGTTGCCATGCTGACGTTGCCGGAGGGTAGCTAGCCCGTCAGCACTTCCTCTCCATCCAGCCGCGCCACGATTACCGAGCCGCAAGAATCACTGAGCACGTTAACCGTGGTGCGGAACATGTCGAGGACTCGGTCAACCGCCAGAATTATCCCCACACCTTCGAGCGGCAATCCCACGGCGGCAAGTATGATCGACATCATCACCAGACCCGACATGGGCACACTGGCTGCGCCGATCGACGCGAGCAGCGCCGTGACGACGATGATCAGCTGCTGGTCGAAGGAGAGCGCAAAGCCGTAGACCTGTGCGATGAAGATCACGGCGACGCATTCGTAGAGCGCCGTACCATCCATGTTGACTGTCGCGCCGATCGGGAGCACGAACGAGGCGATCTTTTCTGACACTTTCGAGTTGTCGGTCACCGCCTCCATCGTGAGCGGCAGCGTCACTATGGTGGAACAGGTAGAGAAGGCGGTCACCAAGGGCGGTGGCATCCCTTTGTAGTGTCGCCAGGGATTCTTGCGCGTCACGAGATAAACGAGCAATGGCAGCGTCACGCTGGCATGGATGAAGAGCCCGATTAGAACGACGACGAAGTAGAAGCCCAACGACCGAAACGCCTCGAAGCCCGTCGTCGCCACGATCGTGGCGTTTATTCCGAAGACGCCCAGCGGCGCCGACCAGATCACCAGTCGCGTCATCTTCATCATCGCCTGGAATGCCGCCTGAAACAAATCCCCCAACTGCGTTCGCTGCGGTTCCTTCAGCTGCGTGATGAAGTAGCCGAACAGGATGCAGAAGAATATCACCGGAAGAACATCGCCTTCGGCCAGCGACTGGAACGGGTTCTCCGGGATGATCCGTAGTATGAGGTCCTTGACACTCTGTTGTGCGGCCGGGATCTCGGTGACGGCTTCAGTGAGCTGGATGGCCGACCCGGCGCCGGGCCTGAAGATGTTCACCAGGATCTGGCCGGTCAGTATCGCCAGCAGGCTGCTAGTGACGTAGTATGCGAAGGTCTGCGCGCCCAGCAGGCCCAGGTTCTTCCGCTCGCCGACGCTGACGACCGCCGCGGTCAGAGATGTGATGATCAGCGGCATGATCGCCATGCGGAGGAGCCTGAGAAACACGTCGGACAAAGGCTCGGCTACCGGTACGATCGCTTCGCCGAACAGCTTACCGGCGAGCATACCGGCGAAGAGGCCGACGAATATCCAGAATGTCAGCGATCTATAGGGGATCCTCATAGCCGCGTAATCTGCAGCGCCGTGGCCTGTTAGGAAACCACCGGCGCTCTAGCCCCACCGGGAGGTCAGCCATGCGCGACGCAGTCACAGCATTCGCCTCGGTCCTGATCGCCTGGGCCGCCATTGGGGCGGCTCCGGGCTTTGCGCAGCAGGCGGAACTAGATAGTGGCGCAATCACGCCGCGCGTCGACAGCGTCTTCGCCGAGTACGACCGAACCGATTCGCCGGGCTGCGCGCTGGGCGTGATCCGGGACGGCGAGCTGATCTACGCGCGCGGCTACGGGATGGCGAACCTCGATCTCGGCGTCGCGATAACGCCGGCCAGTGTCTTCCGCATTGGGTCGACGTCGAAGCAGTTCACGGCTGCGGCCGTCGTGCTGGCGGCGCAGAACGGAGAACTATCGCTCGAAGACGATATCCGGAAGCATCTGCCCGAGATGCCCGACTACGGTAGGACGATCACGATCCGTGACCTGCTGCATCACACGAGCGGCATTCGCGACTACATTGGACTTATGTATTTGTCGGGTCTCCGCGAAGACGACTGGTTCACCGACGGTGAAGTCGTGGCGATGGTGGCGCGGCAGCAGGCGACCAACTTCGAACCGGGCTCGGAGCATCTGTACAGCAACTCCGGCTACTTCCTGATATCGCAGATAGTCAAGCGAGCCACCGGGATGTCGCTTCGCGAGTACGCGCAGGAGCACATCTTCCGGCCGCTGGGGATGACCCACACACACTTCCACGACGACCACAAAGAGATCGTCGCGGAGCGCGCCAGCGGCTACGCGCCGGCACGTGGCGGCGGCTTCCGTATCAGCATGACGACCCTCGACATGGTGGGCGACGGCGGCGTTTTCACGACGGTCGAGGACTTGCTACTCTGGGACGGTAACTTCTACGAGCCGCGCGTGGGTGGCGACGAGTTGGTGCAGACGATGCTCCAACGTGGCGTCCTCACGGGCGGCGACACGCTGAGCTACGCGCTGGGGCTGGGGCACGCGATGTATCGAGGATTGCCCACTGTGCGACACGGGGGAGCGTGGGTGGGGTTCCGGGCGCAGATGATTCGCTTCCCGGAGCAGCGCTTCTCGGTTATCTGCCTGTGCAATCTGGCCGCGGCGAACCCGACGGAGCTGGCTGAGCAGGTGGCCGACGTCTACTTGGCTGACCTGCTGGAGCCCGAGCAGGCGGGCCCAGCCACGGCGGCCACATCGCCCGACGATCCGCCCATCGAGCTGGCTCGGGATGAGCTGGCCCGCTGGGTAGGCCTGTACAGGCGACTCGATGGCGACAGCTATCTGCAGTTGGAGATGCGTGAGGACAAGCTGACGTTGGCCGCAGATGCCGGCTACGAGCTCGTGCCACTGGCCGAGGATCGTTTCCGACTCGCCGGCATCCCGGTTCAGATCCACTTCGCCGTAACCGAAGACGGGTCCCGCATGACGGTGGTCCAGCGGGGCGGCAGGCGTGCCTACGATCTCGTGGAAGCGGCGAAGTACAGTGCGGCGGAGCTCGCTGCGTTTGCCGGTACGTTTCACAGCGAGGAGCTCGACTCGAGCTATCGGATCTATATAGCGGAAGGTGAGCTCAAGGTGCTGCGGGGCCGAGGCGACCCGGAAACGCTCCGACCCACGGTGGCGGATGAGTTCATGCTGGCAGGTGCTCGCGTGACGTTCGAGCGCGACGTTCGCGGCCGGGCTGGAAGCTTCGTCCTCAACGCGGGTCGTGTCAGAGGCATCCGTTTCGTGCGGATTGACGGGGAGTGAGGTTGTGGCGGGTACTATCGGCTGTCAGGAGCCTCTCGACTGTCGCGCCTAAGGTGCACTGTCGAAATTCGGAGGAAGCCCCATGTCCCGTCGGAGAATCGACGGCATAGAGTGGTACGTGGATGGAAAGGCTGAGGAACGCGGTGAGCCCGGCATCTACCACTCTTACATGGCGAGCCTGGCGACGGCCATCAACCACGTCGCCGGATCGCTCGACCCTGCGTGGCTGATGGGGAGCAGCGGCTTCGCGTTTAGGAGCTTCGTGAACGAGGTCTTCTGTCCCAGCGCGATGAGCATCTTCAAATGGGCGGACGTCCTGCCGGAGGCGATGGAGCAGGCGGGCTATGAGTGCAGATACATAAGTCGTATGTGGGATGACGGCCAGGTGGAGGAGCAGAGGAGGGAGGAGGCTCACGCCGCGATAGTCGAGGGGGTCGGCCGGGGCGTTCCCGCTATCGTCTGGGACGTCGCCGACGTGGAGTGGGGACTGATAGTCGGGTACGACGACGACGGCGAGTCGTACGATGTGCTTTCGTATGTGGGCAAGCCGTCATCGCTTCCCTATGCCAGGTTGGGGAAGAACGGCATCGATGTTCTCTCGGTGGCTATCCCGGTAGACCCGAATCGCAGGAGTCGCGAAGAGGTCGTACTCAACTCGCTAAGGGTCGCCATCGCCCACGCCGACGGGGAGGAATGGACCGAGCGGCCCAAGTACCAGAACGGTTTCGCCGGACTCGACCTGTGGGCGACGATCTACAACCGCTGGGCATTACTGGTCGGCGCCGGCAAAGGCGAGAAGCTATCTCTGGACCTGGTCGACTGGGCCGCTTACTACGCCGGGCATCACTATTCGGCCCGCTGCTACGCCCGGGATTACCTGGAGGCCGTCGCCGGTGAGAGCGAGCCTTTGCGGCAGGCGTCGTCGTCGTTCGCGGCGGTCGCTTGCCACCTGCGGCCGGTCTGGGAACACGCCTGCGAGAAGCGCCCCCCCGAAAGCGTCGTTCTGTCTTCCCTGGCGGATCATATAAGAGACGCGCTGCTCTCCGAGGTGCGGGCGATCGATTACATCAGGGAGCACGTGGAAGATCGCTAGAGGCTCAGCCAGTAGTTGACCTTCACCAGGACCGTGTTCTGGGCCGGATCGTCGAACAGCCTGTCGAACTCCTTCAGGCCCCGGAACGTGGGGTCACTCAACCAATTGAAGCGGTCGTGGTTCCAGACCAGGAAGAGCGTCGAGCCGGGCATGTACTCCCAACGCAGTACCAGGTTGGTGCGAAGCGAACGGGTGGAGAAATCCGGGTTGAAGAAGGTAAACGGCTCGGCCGGACCGTCGCCGTCCGGGTCCACCGTGTAGGTGTTGGATTCGTCGTCCAACGAGATCATCGAGCCACCATCCACCCCGTAGACAAGGTGGTTGAACGTACCGGGCTCGGCCAGCTCCTTGAAGCCCATGTAGTCGCCGCTGGCGATGAACGGTTGTGCCCAGAGCTGCAGCGACAGGTTGGGCGTGACCGCCAAGTCCATCCGCACGGTAAGGTCGAAACTGGTCTGAACGAGCTCGCTAAACACGTAACGCCCGCCGAACGTTGCCGTAGCGAGAGAATCCTGTCGCTGCGTGACGTAGAAGCCCATCGAATGTGACTTTTCGAAGCCGGGCGAAAGGGTGAGGTTGAGCGATCCGGTCGGCCGGATCCGGATGGTTACGCCGCTACCGAGGCCCCAGCCGCCGTATTCGTTTCCGGCGTAGTACGTGAAGAGGCCGAGCGAAACGGGTTTGCGACTGTCGGTACTGACGAAGACTTCGCCGTTCCAAACCTGCGGCCTCTCCCTCAGTGGACCGCCTCGGGTCGCTTTGTCGTCCTGCGCTCTGAAGCTGTAGCTAGCCCCGACGTTGAAGTCCCAGTAGTTGAGGAACTGCCCCCCGACGCCGATGTACGGCGTGCGGCCCAGAGCTGCACCGCCGAAGTTCCACGATTGCGCGAAGGTCGCATTTATGCGAAAGTTGCGGAAGACTTTCCCGGGATCGAGCCAGCGTCGCTGCAGACGCAATCCCCAGAAGACACGGTCGACGACGCTTTCGAACCCGGCATCGTTGATCTCGAATCCCGGCGAGTAGGCGAAGAAGTCCGTCGCGTAGGTCCAGTTGCCGCTTACCTTGCCCGCCTGCAGCGAGGTGGCGTAACCCGACAGGCCCGTTGCCGTCGTGTCGACCGAGACGTAGTCCTGGTCGGGCCGCTGGTAATAGCGAGCCGACGAGCGCTGCGTGCCAGTAATCGCCAGCTGGTCACCCCGGATGTGCGACGCGGCAAACGAGCCATTCACCACGAACTGGTCGTTGCTGAAGCGGTGGAAGAAGTCGACCCCGCCCGAAAAGGCAGAGGAGCGCAGGTAGTTGAAGTCGGGGTCGTTGATATCGCGCAGCACGCTCGTACCGAGCAGACCGATACCGCTGGCGCCGTCGCGAAAATCCCTCCTGAGGCTGAGTACGGCATAGTTGGCCAGCGGTTCGACCTGGGTGGAGCTTCGGGTCCCGTCCTCGGCGAAAAGCTGCGCGTATTCCCGCGAGGTCAGCGCGTCCATCGCGCCGATCGACCAACGGCCCGTCTTACCCGAAACTTTGGCTGCTCCGATGACTTTGGTGGCAGTCGGGTAATCGACGTACCCTCCCGGCTCGAAAACTGCGCGGGTGGGACTGCGGCCGACGCGGCGCGAGTAGAACAGCTGTGGCGCTCCAAAGACGAAGCCGCCGCTGCCGGCGCCGAACTGGAAGAGGTCCGCCCCCTCGACGAAGAAGGGTCGACGCTCCTGGAAGTAAGTCTCGAAGGCGCTCAGGTTGACGACCGCCGGGTCCGCCTCGACCTGACCGAAGTCGGGGTTGACCGTGGCATCGAGCGTTAGGCCGCTGGTGACGCCGTACTTCAGGTCGAAGCCGGCGGAGAGGTCGTAATTGCCGCCCTGGGTGAAGGGGTTGTCCGGATCGATGCCTTCCTTGTAGTCGGCCGTGCCGACGGTGTACGGCAACAGCTCCAGCCGGCGCGGCGCCGGGATATCCCGCAGTCCGACAAGATGCCCGAAGTTGGACGCGTAGCCCTGCTCGGTGTTGGGTACCCAGCTCCAGCGGACTCTCTCGTTCTTGCGGAAGATCCTCCGCGCGATGTTGATTCCCCATACCTGCTCTTCGCCGCCTGGGAAACGGAGCTGTGAGAAGGGAATCTGCATCTCCACGACCCAGCCCAACGAATCCACCTGCGCCGCCACGGCCCACACCGGCTCCCAGGAATCATCGCCGTGCATATCGTCGTTCGTGGCCACTTCATCGTTCCGCACGCCGGCCGGGTTGACCGAGAAGCGAAAGGCTGTGCGGTGATCATGATACGAGTCGATGATGACCCAAAACTCATCACTCGACGTGTGGGTGTCGCGCCTGCCGAGGCGTCGGACGATCGCCTCGGGCGCGCTGTCGTACAGCCGGGCACCGATGTAGAGAGCGCTCCCGTCGTAGACGATGCAGACTTCGGTGCGCTCGCTCGGCGCCGTCCCGTCCTCCGGCTCGACCTGGGTGAAGTCCGAGACGATCATGGCGCCCTGCCACGCCGCGTCGTCCAGCCGCCCGTCCAGGTCGGGCGCCTGGTCCACGTAGGTTGCGGTGATCTGCGGCGGCACACGCCCGTCCCCGTGCGTCAGCATCGACGCCAGGGCCTGGCTGGTGGTCTCGGTCTGTGGTGCTGCCGCCTGAATAGCGAGCGCGAAAGCGAGTATGATCATGGTGCACGGTGTGTAGGGTGCCACCAAACCTTAGATGCCAGTTGCCTTCAGATGGTTGCGGGCGGAAACCACTGCCGCGACCGGCGAGCGTCATCGTATTAGATGTACGATGAGTGACGAAGGTTGCCGGAGGTCTTTTCGACATCGAGCAGCCCACAGCCGACCGCCGATTGTCGGCTTCTCTTCAACGACCGACGAACGACGACCCACCCTCGACGTCGAACGTCGCGAGTGGGGCGTCGTTCGTCGAAAACCGGCTGAAGAATCGGCTGTCGAATGTCGGTTTTCTTACTGTACCCGCAACTAGTAAGTCGCCTGTGCCAGAAGTTCCATCGAGTTGACCGCCTCGACCAACCTGACGAACTCGGCTCTGTAGCCTTGCGAATCGTCGCCGGTCGCGGCGCGGGCCACTTCAAGGACATCGGCCAGCGTCCAATCGTCGCCGCAGTACTCGGACTCTCTGAGGATCATCCCGAACCCGGCCACCGCGGCGGCGAAACGCATATCGACGGACGGGTCGTCGGACGAGTCGAGCACCGGATGGTGGATGAGCCGGCTCTCGTCTCCGTCGGGCTCCTTGTAGCGGAGCTTGACGAACATGAGCTCGGGCGAGTCCGAGGTCGAAGTCGTCGCAGCCGGCGTCTGGTAGCGCAGCGAATCGACGCCGCGGATCCCGTACGGACTGTCGATGCCGACTGGGATCAACTCGTAGAGGGCGGTCACCGAGTGACCGGCGCCCAGCTCGCCGGCGTCCTTCGTGTCGTCGTTGAAATCCTCGTTCGCCAGCAGACGGTTTTCGTAGCCGATCAGGCGGTAGGCCGCCACCCGGCTCGGGTTGAACTCGACCTGGATCTTCACGTCTTTGGCGATTGTGAGCAGCGTGCCGCCCATCTCGGTCACCAGCACCTTACGAGCTTCCATCAGGTTGTCGATGTAGGCGAAGTTGCCATTCCCGTGATCTGCCAGCTGCTCCATCTTCGAGTCCTTCAGGTTGCCCGTACCGAAGCCGAGCACGGTGAGGAAGGTACCCTGCTCGCGCTTCTCCTCGATGAGACGGACCATCGCGGCGTCGCTCGAAGCGCCCACGTTGAAGTCGCCGTCTGTCGCCAGGATTACGCGGTTGTTTCCACCGTCGATGTGGTTCTCGTGCGCGATCCTGTAGGCGAGGATGATCCCCTCGCCGCCTGCGGTCGAGCCGCCGGCCTCGAGCGCCTCGATGGCGCTGAGGATCGTGTCCTTCTCATCGCCTGGCGTCGACGGGAGCACGAGGCCGGCGGCGCCGGCGTAGACCACTATGGCGACCCGGTCCTCAGGACGAAGCTCGTTCACCAGCATCCGGAACGATGCCTTCAACAGCGGCAGTTTGTCCGGCGATTGCATCGAGCCCGAAACGTCGAGCAGGAAGACGAGGTTGCTGGGCGGCAGGTTTTCCGTATCGACCCTCTCTCCCTGAATGCCTATGCGCACCAGCTTGTGAAGCGGGTTCCAGGGCGCGTCCGTCAGCTCGGTGGTGATCGAGAACGGGTGCTCGCCGTCGGGGTCGGGGTAGTCGTAGTGGAAGTAATTGATCAGCTCTTCGATGCGCACGGCGTCGATGGGCGGCCGCTGACCGTGGTTGATGAACCGCCGCACGTTGCTGTACGACGCTCGGTCGACGTCGATGGAGAAGGTCGACAGCGGGTTGACCGCCGCGCTGAGAAACATGTTCTCGACGATCCGAGCGTACGACTCGGTATTGAAGTTGGGGTCGTAGCGGCCCTGTAGCTCGTAGCTCACGCCGCCTACTGCGTCGGCGGCGGCCTTGCCGCGCTCCCTCAACTCGGTGGCCGAGATCGGCACGGCCTGCGGCGTGACAACTGCGGGATCCTGCTCGCCCTCATCCGTCCGCGCCTCTTGCTTGAGGGCGGTCGCCGTGCAGGCGTATACGCCCAGTACGAAAAGGGCAATCAGTGTGGTCGGTCGGTGGTTCATGATTATCGCTCCCTCTCTAGCCCGGGCCGGGCCCGGTGCAATTTGGCTCAGGTCCTCCTTCCAAGAAGGGAGACGATCTAGGCCCCGGGGCTTGCACACCTCAGCCCCGGCCCCTCTGGTTCGTGAATCGGTGGGCCCGCATACTGCGTAGTGTATCCCATAGCCAAATACCGTCCGGAGGGCGTTATGAAACGACCACCCGAATCTCAGGAGCGGGAGATCAGTCGCAGGGACTTCGTGCGCCTGTCGGCTATGGTGGTGGGGAGCGCCGCGGTGGGGGGGTGCGGAGGCACCCCCAGCTCGCAGGGGCCGACCACACCGGATCCAGAGATCCCGGTGGAGCCGACGGCGAGCGTGGCGGCGGCTCGTGGCACCGACCTTTACAGCATGACCCGTGAGGTGCTGGAGCGGGTCGGCGGGATCGAAAGCGTCGTCCACGAAGGCGAGACGGTGTTCATCAAGCCCAACATGGTGACCTTCCCCTGGGCATCGAATGGCAGTGTCTTCCACAACGGAGAATGCACGAAACCGGAGATCCTCATCGCCACGGCCGAGGAGTGCCTGAGGGTGGGTGCGTCCGAGGTCGTCATCGGCGACGGCTCACAAATAGCGTCTTTCGACTGGGAAGAGGCGACGACCCTGGACGGCTCGACGAACCTGGTCGCCGAGGCGGCGCGCTTGAGCTCGGAGTACGCCGGTAACTGCAGGGTGGCATGCCTCGAAGTCGATTCGCCGGAGTGGGACGAGGTCCCCTCTAGCACTTACCTGGGGACGATCGCGACGTCCAGCCTCGTAACCCGAGCCGATCGCGTAATCACGGTACCCGTCGCCAAGACTCATTGTTGGGCCCAGCTGACTCTGGGGCTGAAGAATTTCGTCGGCGTCACGTCGCTGGCGCGCTACGCGGGAACCGCCAACGATCGCGGTGTTGTGTTCGATCACAGCAGCACTCGGTCGATCGCCGAGATCTATCTCGATGTCGTGCGCGGTGCGCAGGTAGACCTCTCGATCATCGACTTCTCCATCGGGGTCGAGGGCGATGGCCCGACCACGGGCCATGGCGGCCGGACGGTGGACATGAGGAACCGGCTCGGTTCATGGCTCTTGCTCGCCAGTACCGATGTGGTGGCGGCCGACGCGATGGCGGCCCAGGTCATGAACCACAACCCCCACTCGATAACGCAGCTGCCCATGGCGAGGTCGCTGGGTTTGGGCGAGTATCGTCCGGACTACATCGAGCTCGTCGGCGCGGACCTCGACGATCTGCGCGTCACCTGGGCGCCGGCCGTACTCAGGAACCGGATCGCCAGTTGTCCCTTCTCGGGCCCGCACTTCGCGGCCCGGCCTCGCAACAGAACCACTGGGCACGCGGTCTAGGGTGACCGCGTGCCAGTGCCAGATCGGAGGACGCAGATGATTCGCAAGTCTCTCGTAGGTCTCATTCTCACTCTCCTTTCAGCTCAAACCGCGCAGGCGCAGCAGCCTGGGGAAATCAGCTATCACGATGAGTCGGTGATGCCCACCGGGCTCATCGGCGAAAGGATAAGCTCGGTTATCAGCACCTTGAACGCCGGCGATCCGGCCGCTGTACGCAGTTTCATAGAGGAGGAGTGCAGCGAGCGGTTCGCGAACTTCGCGCCGATGGAGGAGCATGTCAGCGTATTCCTCGGCATACGGCGCCAGACGGGCGGTGTGGACTTTCACAGCATTCGCACCTACGTGCCGGAACGAGTCGGTGAGACGGTCGTCATCCTCAAGGACCGCAACTTCGGCGCCTGGCGCGCTTTCACCCTGAGGCTCGACGACGCCGGCCGCGTGGCCGGACTCGGCTTCAACAATGCCCGTACTCCCTCGAACGTCGATGAGCCACCGCTCGGCGAGTCGCAGGTCGTCGAGATAATCGAGGAAACGGTCGAGCGAATCTGCGCAAATGATGTGTTCTCCGGCACGGTGCTGCTCGCCAAGGATGATGAAATCCTCTTCTCGCACGCCTGCGGCGAGGCCAGCAAGCGTTTTCACGCACCGAACAACATCGACACGAGGTTCAACATCGGATCGATGAACAAGATGTTCACGGCGACGGCGATAGCGCAGCTGGTCGAGCGCGGCGAACTGTCGTACGACGAAACCATCGATAAGTACGTCGACGAATCGTGGCTACCTCGGGAAATCACGAGCAAGATCACGATTCACCATCTGCTGTCCCACACCTCGGGGCTCGGCAACTATTTCAACGAGACCTACGCGACCGGATCTCGGCAGTTGTACCGGAGCGTGGACGATTTCAAGCCGCTAGTGCAGGGTGACGAACCGGCGTTCGAGCCTGGCGAACGGTACCGCTACAGCAACACGGGGATGTTGCTACTGGGTGTCGTGATCGAGAGCGCCACCGGCGGCAGCTACTTCGATTACATCCGCCAGCACATCTACGAACCCGCCGGCATGGAGGGCTCCGACAGTTACGAGATGGACTACCCCGTCGAGAACTTGGCGATCGGGTACGATCCGAATCCTGGGGGCGAGTACGGCTGGAAGAACAACCTCTACATGCACGTCATCAAAGGTGGCCCGGCGGGCGGCGGGTTCTCGACCGTCGGGGACTTGCACCGCTTCGCCCGGGCGCTGGTGACGGGCAAGCTCGTTTCGCAGGGCTCGTTGGACGTCATGTGGACCGCCAAGTCGGATGCGGGATACGGCTACGGGTTCGGCACTCGGGTGGGGCCGAAGGGTAGGGTCGTCGGACACGGTGGTGGCTTTGCCGGAATTAACGGCGATCTCGAGATCTTCGTCGACGCCGGATATGTCGTCGCCGTCCTCTCCAACTACAGCAACGGGGCCAGCCCGCTATCCGGGAGGATCCAAGATCTCATCGGACGGGTGCAGCCGTGAGTGTGGTAAGCTAGGGCGCGGCGGCGGATGTCAAGAGCTGAGACCGGTGGGGGCGGCACAGCTGCCGAGCCGGCTCTTCCAGGCCGGTGGGGGCCCGTCTCCGCTGAGGAGCGGATCGTCACTCTGGACGTGCTGCGCGGGGTCGCGATCTGCGGCATGCTGTTGGCCAACATCGTCATCTTTGCATTCCCAGCCAGTTCCAGAAACATGATGGGCGGAGCGGCCACCGCTGCCGAGGTTGCGGTGGCTACCGTCCTCGCGCTACTCGTCGAGGGCAAGTTCTACACGCTCTTCTCCATCCTCTTTGGGATGGGTCTGGCGCTTCAAAGCTGGCGGGCCGACGAGCGTGGTAGGCCGTTCATTGGCGTCTACGTCCGCCGCATGATCGTGCTGCTTGTCATCGGCGTCGCCCACGGCCTGCTCTTTTCCGCCGTCGACATCCTGGCCTTTTACGCTCTGATTGCTCTCATTGCTCTCCCTTTTCGGAGACTCGAGGCGCGGTCACTTCTCGTGA
Organism: Gemmatimonadota bacterium; assembly: GCA_039586755.1. Classification (GTDB taxonomy): domain Bacteria; phylum Gemmatimonadota; class Gemmatimonadetes; order Palauibacterales; family KS3-K002. The sequence continues at coordinate 73,046 of JBDHJU010000011.1, forward strand.
CCGCCGTCGCGCTGTATCTCGGCAGTATTGTCGCGCTCGGTGTGTACGCTCAACGCGCGCTCGGCGGTGCGCTACCGGGCGAGCCGAACTGGCAGCAACTGCTTGACGAACGAGCTGGGGCGTCTGGGGATGCCCTTCGTGCGGGCGGCGCGAGCGCGTCGGGGATCGCGACGGGGGTGACGTTCATACCTCTGGTCACGAAGGTCTTCAAGGTATCCGAGCGCGAGCTTTTTGAGTTCATGGCGGACGAGGAGCGCATCTTCAGCGAGGGCACGTGGGCGGAGCAGGTCCGGCATCGGGCCGTGAGCTACCTCGCCGTGGTGATGCCCCTCAGGCTCGTGTTTCTGAGCTGGCGTGTGCTCGCCCTGTTCATCCTCGGTATGTACTTCGTCAAGCGCTCGCTCTTCCTCGAGCGCGATCGAAATCTCGGGCACTACAGAACGATCGTCTTCTCGGGTCTGGTACTTGGACTGCTGCTCGAGCTGACGGGGGGAGCGGCGCAGCAGCTGAGCGGCGAGTACGTGGCGGCGATCTGGGTCTTATTGATAGGCTTCAACATGGGGATTCCGGCGCTGAGCCTAAGCTATGCCGGCGCGGTGGCGCTGGCCTGCGCGAGAAACGCCGGGTCGAGCGTCGTCCGCTCGCTCGCCGCGCTAGGTCGCACGGCGCTGACGAACTACGTGGGCCAGTCCGTCATCTGCGGCCTCATCTTCTACTCCTACGGATTGGGGCTATTCGGAGAATTGAGCGGCATCGAGGCGCTGCTGCTCGCCGTGCCGATCTTGGCCGCTCAGCTGGTTGTGAGCGTGGTCTGGCTGAAGTTCTTCCGCTTCGGCCCGCTCGAGTGGGCCTGGCGATCCCTGAGCTATTGGCAGATTCAGCCGCTGCGTCGGCAGGAAGCGCTATGAATCGGCGTGCGGCCCGACATCGTAAGGTGTGGTAGAGCTTCAGGATCGCCGGCTTGATGCGGACAACCGTACGGCGGCCGGGCCCGTCCAAATGATGGGAGAGGGTGTTCCGGCAGCCTAACCGGTTCAATCGTTGGTTTGCACTGGAGGGCGCCCGTGAAGGCGATCTGGGTCTGGGCGCAAGGAAGGTCCAGGTTCGAGGTCCTGGTGGCATCGGCCGTGGTGCTGGTAGGTGTCGCTGCGGGTCTGGTCGCGCTGGAGGCCGTGACGGTTGCCCGTCTGGGGGACTCGACCCTGAGGGCCCCGACAAGGATATACGCACGTCCCCTCGTACTTCACCTTGGCATGCAACCGAGCCGCTCGTTGGTCGAGGACGAGCTCGAGCGGTTGGCCTACGTGGGTGCCTCGGGCCGCGATGTCGGGATCGGCGAGTACCACCTCCAGTCACGAACTTGGACGATCGGTCGTCGGCCTTTCCGCCACCACGAGAGGATCAGCCCGGGCGGCACCGCCATCATCCGCTTCGACTACAGAGGGCGCATCGCGAGAATCGATGACGCCAGCGGTGAACGGCTGACCCATGTCACGCTGGAGCCGCAGCTGATCGGCACTTTCCAGGGCACATCGCACAAGGATCGCGTTCCGGTACAGATGGCCGATGTGCCGAAGCATGCGACGCATCGTTGCCGCGTCCATTGCCAACCTCCGGGCCGGACAGGTCAGGCAGGGCGCCAGCACTCTCACCCAGCAGCTTGCCAAGAATCTGTTCCTGAATCCGCGACGCACGATAATCCGTAAAGTGCGCGAGGCCGCCATAGCGGTAGTTCTCGAGCGACGCTACAGCAAGGAACAGATCCTCGAGGCCTACCTGAACGAGGTCTACCTCGGGCAAGACGGTGGGCTCGCGATCCACGGTGTGGGTCGGGCGGCACAGTACTACTTCGGCAAGGATGTGAGCGCGCTCGACCTCGGCGAAGCGGCGACCCTCGCCGGCTTGATACGCGGCCCGGGCCTCTACAACCCGTTCCGGCGACTGGAAGCAGCGAGGATGCGTCGCGACCTGGTGTTGCGACGGATGGAAGAAGTGGGGGTCATCGACCAGGAGGCCCATCAGGCAGCGGTGAACTCGCCACTTGTCATACGCGTGGAGCCCCAGCCGACGCGCAGTGCCCGCTACTTCATCGATTTCGTGAGAGAGCAGTTGAGGTCCGATGGCCAGGATGACCTCGCCGGCGAAGGCCTCGCGGTCTTCACTACGCTGGACACACGGCTTCAGCGCGCCGCTGAGCGGGCCTTGGGCCAGGGCCTACTCCAGCTCGAGTCACAGTACCCGCACCTGGCGCGCGATGATTCGCCGATCCAGGCGGCGCTGGTCGCTCTCGACCCGCAGACCGGCGATGTCCTCGCCATGGTGGGAGGTCGCGATTATGGTGCCTCGCAGTTCAATCGCGCGGTGCATGCGCGCCGGCAGCCGGGCAGCGCCTTCAAGCCCGTCGTAGCGCTTGCCGCGTTGTCGCGCCGCGGTGATGACAGCGACGCAGAGGATCAGCCGACCCTCGCGACGATCCTGAACGACGAGCGGTTCGTCGTGCAGACGCGACAAGGACCTTGGGAGCCGGTCAACTACGATCGGCGTTTTCGCGGGCCGATAAGGTTGCGCGAGGCGCTCGAGAAATCGCTGAATGTGCCATTCGCCAGGCTCGGCATGATGGTGGGGCCGGAACGAATCGTCGAGACCGCTCGCGACCTGGGAATCGAGGGCCGACTCATCGCCGTGCCCAGCATAGCCCTCGGCTCGAACGAGGTGACCCCGCTGGAACTGACCCGCGCCTACGGGGTGCTGGCGGCGGGTGGATATCGCGCGGAGACGCGGGCGGTGTTCGGCGTGCTCGATCGTGAGGGCGAACTGACAGCCCGCAACGACAGGACCGGTGAGCAGGTCTACGAGCTGGCCGAGACATATCTCGTCACCTCGGCGCTGCGCGGGGCGGTCGAGCGCGGCACCGGTCGCGGGCTGCGATCGCTGGGCTACCGCGGTGATGTGGCGGCAAAATCCGGCACGACGAACGACTTCCGCGATGGGTGGTTCATCGGCTACACGCCCTCGCTGACCGTCGGCGTTTGGGTCGGATTCGATGATGGGCAGAGCATCGACTTGCCCGGCGCCAGAGTAGCGCTGCCGATCTTCACTCGCTTTCTGGTCGAGGCCGTCGGTTCCTACGGCGATCGAGGCCCCTACGGTGGCGACCGCTTCAGCATACCGCCGGGGATCGAGGTGGTGGAGGTCGATCCGCGCACCGGCCTGCGCGCCGGCCTGGGCTGCCGCGGCGAACGCGAGCTCTTCCTGCGCGGCACAGCTCCACGCCGCAGCTGCTCGCCCTACGCGGTCGTGCGCTGGCTGCGCGATGGCGAGGAGTGGGTGAGCGAGCAAGCTGATCGCCTACGTCTCGAGCTACAGCGACTGTTGGAGCAGGACGCCCGTCGCAGGCGCGGCGGAGGTCGCTAGCGCCTATACCGTCACCAACACGACACGGCAATCGTCTTCGTCGGCCCTCTCGAGTTTGCCTACTCCAGGACGCGATACGTTTGACTCGCTATGCGGATGGTCGTAGCGTGAAGGGGCCAATTCGTTCCCTGTAACCGAAGAGCGGGACATGTCGCTGACGACGAAGGAAAAGCAATTGGTTTCTGTGGGCGCGTCGCTGGCCTCCGGGTGCAAGCTTTGCGCCGACTACCACTTCGAGAAGGTGCGCAAGGTCGGCGCTACGGATGAGGAGATCGAGCAAGTCATGAACGTCGCCATTGCAGTGCGCGACGAAGCCAGGAAGATAATGGAGTGGCATGGGCTAAAGCTCCTGGGGCGCAAGTTGCTCGGGCAGGAAAGTGAGCCGCCCGTCAGCGGTGGTGACACGACACGTATGACAGAGCTTGTGTCTATCGCCTCCGCTTTCGCGGTCAATTGCACCTCGAGCTTGGAGAAGCACATCGAGGCGGCCCGCAGCCTGGATGTTTCTGATGACGACGTACAGGCGGCCGTTGACATAGGCAGGTTCATCAAGGGAAAGGCAGACTCTTACTGCTGTAAGGTCATATAGCTACACCCATCAGGAGGAATCTGAGGATGGTTTCCCCCGCGGACTGCATTCTCGTCAAGCCCAGTTTTGGACGCTTTGTCTACTACAAGCTCCTCACTGCGGTCCCAGTCGCCGCTGCCTTAATCGCTATCATTCGGTACTCCGATGCACCCTACTGGCCTTTCGTATACATCGGACTCTGCCTGCTGCACGCCGGCATCATGTACACGATCAAGTGTCCCCATTGCGCTTACTATAAGATGGGCGGAAAGACGCACCACTGTTTCATGATCTGGGGCACCCCCAAGATATGGAAACCTAGATCGACGCCGGAGAGCCGGATCGTTGGAATTTACGCTCCAATCGGCATGCTGGTCCTTACGGCCTTTCCCGTATACTGGCTGCTATCGCAATGGGAGTTGCTGCTCGTCTACGTTCTCTCCATCGCGGCCCTCGTCATGTCGTTCGGACTGAACGATTGTCCACGGTGCCTCAACTTCGAGTGTGGGCACAATACGGTACCCGAGGAAGTGAAGAGGGCGTACTTGGAATCGATCGTAGTGGACTGATCTCGACCCTGGGGGCGTGGCGGGGATGAGTGTCTCGCAGGACACCTGACCCTCCGCTGCGCGTGTCCGCCTGGACACGAAACCACCGTGCGGCGCCGAGCCGGGTCTGGCCCCCGGCCTGCCTCTCTGATTCCGTGAAGGCCCCGCGATGGGCGGGGTGCGGAACCAGGAGGAGGCTACGCGTGATGGCGCTCAAAGTCCGAACCGGGGTGGTGCAGACAGCGGTGGCCGTCGCCCTCTGGGTGCTGCTGACCCTCCTCCTGGCCTAGCATAAGGTCGGTCGAACCTGAAGCTCCACTGCAGCGCCTAACGGAGCCGTACCAACACGGCGCCCCTCTCCGAATTCCGCACTGCGAGGAAGCATCGCTTGACAAGCGCTTGACGGCTGAACCCTCAGGTCGCTATTCCCCTGGTTCGCATCACGAAACTAGAAGTCTGCCGCGGCGACCAGGCGTGCGCGCGAGCGGTTGCGAACAACGCACCGGGCAGGTTGCTGATGGGCATCCTTCTGGGTGCCACCGCCGGAGTCGTCGGCGAAGGGGTAGGCTCGGCCCTCACCTTGAAGGAGGCCGAGCTTGGTGAGGCGGCGGCCCAGGGGGCTCTCTACGGTGCGGCGCTCGGCGCTGACGCAGAAAGAGGAAGGGAGGGCGAAGGGCTGTGGCAAGAAGTGACGGTCGGACAACTGCGGCAGGAACTGGCGGCGGCCTCTCCTTCAAAGCGGTGATCTGACCCTGTTCGACACCTTCCGCCGCAAACCCTCGTAGGGCTATAGGGGACGGACCTGTCCCCAGCCGATAGCCCCAATCCAGCCCCTCTGCCAGGGCTTCTGACCGAAAACGCTTGACAGTGCCGCGGAGGGGGCTTAGTATGGGGCATATGAAAATATTTTTTCATTACACCGCAGCCGGGGGGCCGCTT
>JBDHJU010000012.1:0-57234 GCA_039586755.1 Gemmatimonadota bacterium
ACGTACGTACGCTCGGGCCGGGCGCGGCGGGTGCGGGGCCGTTCCTGCGTGCTGGCCTGCTACAACGCGATGATTCCGTACATGTGTCCGGAGCTTCCCGAGGCGCAGCGCGAGGCGCTGTCGTACGCGCTGAAGGCGCCCAGGGTTTACACCAGCGTGTTGATCCGCAACTGGAAGGCCTTCCAGCGATTGGGGCTCAGCGACGCGTACTGCCCCGGGAGCTATCACGACGTCGTGGGTCTAGGCGATCCGATCAGTATGGGCGAGTATCACTGCCCGCGCACACCGGACGAGCCGATGGCGTTGCAGCTGTACCGGACGCCGCTGGCTCCGGGGTTGCCGGCGCCAGAGCAGTGGAAGAAGGGAATGCTCGAGCTGCAGATCACGACCTTCGAGGTGTTCGAACGCAAGATCCGCGATCAGCTGGGGCGCATGCTCGGTGGCGGCGGATTCGATCCGGCCCGGGACATCGAGGCGATCACCGTCAACCGCTGGCCCCACGGCTACATCTTCTTCCAAGACCCCACCACGGACGAGGTGGCGTGGACCAGCGAGTGGCCGGTGCAAGAGCGCCCGTGGCTGCGCGCCCGCCAACCCTTCGGCCGTATCGCCATCGCCAACTGCGACGCCGCGAACAACGCCATGACTGAGGGCTCGTTCAGCGAGGCCCACCGCGCCATCCGCGAGGTGCTTGGGGGATAGGTCAAGCCCCTTCGCCACTCTGCCTGTTGGCCGTGGCCTGGAGACGTCCATGGACTGCTCTTGAAAGCGGCGGAAGAAACGGAACACATAGAAGCAGAGCCAGCGCCGTTCGTCCCGCAGACGAGCCTGAACGACTTCTGTGTCAGCTACGAGCTGAACGCTTACACGGACCGGCCTAAGCTGATAGCGAAAGTATACTCGGACCTGCATCAGAACATTCAAGACAAGTTCAACGAAGCGGGAGTGGAGATCATGTCTCCCCACTTTTCGGCTGTGCGGGACGGAAACAGGATCAACGTTCCGGAGAGTTATGTACCGGAGGACTACGTCGCGCCAGCGTTTCGGATTGTTGGCCTTGAGAGCGGTGCTCCGAATCCTTAGGCGCGAGCGGTGCGCTTTAGATCGCCGGCCTGCTGGCTTACCACAGTGCGAACCTGTATCGTGGCGCTGGCGAAGGTATCCGAAGCCCTTGGCCAGCTTTATTGGACCGTTCTTTCGGACAGGGGGGCTTTATGCAGGAACTGCTGAGCTTGGAGACCGCTGAACAGTTGCGAAGTATGGTCGTGGCCTTCTCGCCACGAGTATTCGCAGCACTTTTCGTTCTTTTTGTGTTCTGGGTCGTGTTCCGCGTCGTGCGCAGACTGCTGACGACGGTCTTTCGCCGAGTCGGCATAGACAAGAACTTGACGCATCTGCTGTTGGATAACGTTCTTCGCGTCGCCCTAGCGATCATTGCGTTAATCATGGCGGCAAGCCAGCTCGGCTTGAATGTGGCCGCCGCTCTTGCAGGCCTGGGTGTTGCAGGTATTGCAGTCGGCCTGGCCGCGCAGGATTCAATCGCCAACATGATCGCCGGTTTTCTCATCTTTTGGGACAAGCCCTTTTCGGTTGGTGATTTTCTGACGATAGGTGAGCTGTACGGCGAGGTTCGAGTTATTACGATTCGTACGACAAGGCTACGCACGGTCGAGAACAAGTACGTCGTGATCCCCAACAGACAGATCATGGACAGCGTACTGGTGAACCACTCGATGTATGGCGAAACACGAGTCAATGTGCCGCTGGGCATCGCCTACAAAGAGCACATTCCCAAAGCGCGCGAGGTGTTGCTCGAGGCTCTACAGTCGGTGGAAGGCATCCTGACGAGCCCGGCGCCGGACGTCGTGGTGGAGGGACTCGGGGGCTCCAGCGTCAATCTTTCGGTTCGGGTCTGGATCGATGAAATGTCGATGGAGAGGTTGACGTTCAACCGGACTCTGGAAGCGTGCAAGCTGGCTCTCGATGGCGCCGGCATCCAGATCCCCTACCCACACCTACAGCTGTTCGTCGAGAAGGTGGAAGATCGGGTGTGGGACAAACTGGGCAGACTTCCCGCCGTGGCCGGCTCATCCCGAGGCCGAGCGGCCAAGCAGAGGTGATCCAGGCGTCAGCGCCTGATGCGATTCCGACCGCGAGGAGACCTGTAAGACCCGGTGGGGAACACCCGCGCTTCCGGACGCTGGTGGAGAGTTGGAGCAGTAGCGCTCACGGCGAGCTACGGCGGCGGAAGGTCACCCATGTGGCGGTGGTGTACGTGATCGTGGGAATCGCGGTGATCGAAGTGGCGAATCTGATACTGGAACCGCTGCAGCTAGGTTGGCTCTACCCCGCCGTGGTGGTCCTCACGATCCTCTGTTTCTCTCTAGCGCCGGTCCTGGCCTGGGCGTTCGACGTGACACCCAGCGGGGTGGTTCGCACTCACGGACCGAGCCCGACCCTCGGCTGCTGCTGCGCGGCGGCCCTGCTAGTTGTTGGGACGACTGTCAGGACGCCCGGCCTCTCGCCGTAACGCTGAGTCGCAGGTCATTCCGCCTTGAGCACCCTCATCGGGTCCACTCTGGCTGCCCGGCTCGCCGGAACGATGCTGGCCGTTACCGTTACCGCGAACAGTAGAGCGGCCACCGCCACCGCTATGAGTGGTTGGACCGGTGCCAGCGATAAGTCCTCCAGCAACCTTCCGATCAGTGCCAGCACGGGGAGCAACAGTAAGGTGCCGACGAGCAGGCCGACGATCGTCAGTCTGACTCCGTGCATGGCGATCATCGCCACGATGTCGCCTGCCCGGCCCCCAAGGGCGAGGCGGACACCAATTTCGTGAGTCCGCTGCGAGACGGAGTAGGAGACGACGCCGTAGGTACCCAGTGACGCGAGCAACAGGGCGAAGATGCTGAACCCGCCGAAGATCGAGTTGAACATGTCGAATCCGACGGCGTACTTGATCGCGTATTCCTCCATCGTCTCGACCGTGTTGATCGTCACGTCGGGATCGATCTTGGCTATTTCCCTCCGGATGGGCTCGGACAGAGATCGCGGATCGCCGATCGTACGAACTACGAGGTATGCTGCGCCCAACGGATCTTGGGCCAGAGGGATGTAGACGGCTTCCGCGAACCCTTCACCCTGTCCGCCCATCAGCACCTGCCGTATATCCGCGGCCACACCGACGATCTCACGGGACTGGCCTCGAAAGTAGATCCGCTGACCGATGGGACTCCGATCGGGGAAACGACGCCTCGCCAGCGTCCGGTTGATGACGGCGACCGGTGGGGCGTCGGCGCGATCCGATTCATGGAAAAAGCGGCCTTGGAGCAGTGGCACGTCGAATGTCCGCAGATACTCCGGTGACGCAATGATCGAGACGGCCCGCGGCGAACCGGCGGCACCCTGGATGGGCTGACCCTCGACGCGGAAGGTGTCGGTCGAAGGGTACAGATCCTGGGGCAGGGCGGTGGTGAGCGCCGCCGACAGGGCGCCCGGCAGGGCGGCGGTACCCTCGCGGATCCGGTCGAGCACGGAGATTCCCCCTGCCATGTCCTCGTACTTCCAGCTCGGGAGGCTGAACCGCACGGTCAGCAGGGTGCTCGCCTCGAAGCCTGGGTCCCGGTTCTTCATCTCGAGGAAGCTTTGGACCAGGACGCTGCCGCCTCCCAACGCGACGAGGGACAGCGCGATCTCGGCGACCACCAGGGCCCTGCGGGCCCGCCCGCGACGCCGGCCCCCGGAAAACCCAACGCCTCTGCCCTCCTTGAGCGCGTCAACCTGGTTTGCCCTGACGCTCTGGAGCGCCGGGAAGAGCCCGAAGACGAGGCCGCAGAGGGCGGTAATCCCGAGGGTGAAAAAAACGACCCTTGTGTCGAGCGATGGGAGCCACATGCGCGGCATGACCGACGACATGTAGCGATCGGCTATCAGCTTGATACCTACGGCGGCCAGGGCCAGGCCGGCGATGCCGCCGATAGCGGCCATGACCAGGCTCTCGCGGGTGAGCTGAGCGAAGATGCGGAGCGGCCCCGCGCCCAAAGCTGCGCGTAGCGCGATCTCGCGCCGACGGTCCTGGCTCCAGGCTAGCAGAAGTATCGCGATATTCGCGCAGGCGATGAGCAGGACAAGGAACACCGAGGCCTGCAAGATCACCATATACAGCCGGCTCTGCGGCTCCGGGATCTCCGTGCGCAGGTTGAGCGCGTCCACCGTCCAATCGCCGCGCGTGTCCGGGTGCTCGCGCTCGATCCGCTCCGCGATGATCGCTACCTCGGCCTCGACCTCCGCCATCGTCACGTCGGGCGCCATGCGCGCCACCGAGACGACGTTTCGCCGCTGCCGCGGTGCCGCGTGTGGGTCTCGCTGCAGCGGCAGCCACACCTCGATGTCCGAGACGATGAACTCGAACCCCTCGGCGAGGACGCCGATCACTTCGTACGGCTCGCCGTGTAGCGTGAGCACGGTTCCGACAAGATCCTCCTCCGGCCCCGCCCGGGCTTGCCAGTACTCCCAGCTCAGCAGGGCGAGCTTCGGCCCGCCCGGCACGCCCTCCGCCTCCGTGAACAGCCGGCCCCGAACCGTATTGGCCCCGAGCGTCTCGAAGAAGCTGGGCGTGACGGCCCCGGTCCTCACCGGAACCGATCCGTCGCCAGTCGAAAGACTCATGAATCCCGGGTTGAAGGCTGCCCACCCGGAGAGCGTACGGCTCTGTTCCCTGTAGTCGGCCCAGGTGGCCAGTGAAGAGGTCAGAGTGAGGATGGCCAGGTCGGGCTGGCTTTTCTCACGCTCGCCCAGCACGACGATGCGGTCGGCCTCGGGATAGGGGAGCGGCCTGAATAAGAGCGCGCTAACGATACTGAAGACCACCGCGTTCCCGGCGACTCCAAGTGCAAGAGAGAAGATTGCGATGAGATGGGCGACCCGGCCTCTCCGCTGGGTGCGGAGGGCGATGCGGAGATCCCGCGGGAGCAGCGACATTTATAGCCGCCTGTCTCTGCAACGGCGCTCGTGCATCTGCACGACCCGATTGCTCCTGGCGCTCGCGACGAGTAGACGCCCCGTGCTCATATCGGTTCTAAATATCGTGCCTCCTCTGAGATTCTCACAAGCGTCGTACTCATGCGCGGCTCAGAGCCCGACGGCCCGCGCGTCCCTCCGCTTCTCGTTGATTCGCCCTCGGGTGAGCCACATCTTGTGAGCACAACCGGGAGCTCGTATCCCACATACCTTGGGTCGTAGGTGACAGCCATGTCCCGTCTCAAGGACCTCATCCACGAGATCCACCGCCGCTCGCTCTGGCAGGTGCTGCTGATCTACGTAGGTGGTGCGCTCGTCGCCTATCAGGCGGTACAAGCTCTAACTGAAGGACTCGGCCTGCCTTCTTGGTTCCCCGGACTCGCCGTAGTGCTCTTCATCGTCGGTTTGCCGGTCGTTGTGGCCACGTCGTTTGTCCGTGAGGTAGTCGTTACGCCGCCGGAGACGGACGTGGTTCCCGAGACAGAGCCCACGGAACCTCGCCGCGCTGCTCTTGGAAAGCGGCCGCGCGCCACGTGGCGGGTGGCGGGTCTCATATTCCTCATCGTCCTCGCCCTGTGGGGAATCGTGGCGACGGGCTGGATGGTGTTTCGCGAGGATCCGGCCGCTGTCGTCACGGCCGAGCGGAAGTCGGTAGCCGTGCTGCCGTTCGACAACATCGGCGGCGATGAGGAAGGCGAGATTCTGACCGGCGGCGTCCACAACGATGTGCTCACCCACCTGACGAATATACCCGATCTCAAGGTGACCTCGCGCACGTCGGTGATGGAATATCGGGACACCCACAGGAACATTCGGGACATTGCAGAGAGGCTAGGGGTCGCCACCGTGCTCGAGGGTGGCGTTCAGCGGATCGGCGGCCGGGTCAGGATCAACGTCCAGTTGATCGACGCCCAAACCGACGAGCACCTGTGGGCTGAGATCTACGATCGCGAGTTCACGCTCGAAGACATCTTCGAGATCCAGAGCGACATCGCCCAGCGAATCGTCGCAGCCCTTCAGGCCACGCTGTTGCCCGGTGCGCTGGAGCAGATCGAGCGGAGACCCACCGACAACCTTGAGGCGTGGGAGTACTTCTTGCGCGGCGAGGCGCTGTTCGGGTCGGGTGAGGCGATGTTCGGCCGGGGCGAATACGAGCGAGCGGTTGAGATGTACGAGCGTGCGGTGGAGCTCGATCCGGAGTTCGCCGATGCCTGGGCTCAGATGGCCTGGGCCCGCTCTCACGCCTATTGGGAACGATTCCGTTTCGAGGAGCGCGCACAGATACAAGCCGATTTCGAGCGGGCCCTCGCCCTGGCGCCGGAGGCCGTCACCGTCTTGATGGTGCGAGCGCGATTCGTCTATTTCGGGGCATTCGGGCCGGCCGATCCCGAAGCCGCACGGGAATACTCGTTGGCCGCCGTGCGGCTGCGGCCGAACGACGCGCGGGTCCTGGGGATCCACGGCGATCTGATGAGGTACATGGGTCGCTGGGATGAGTCGGTGGCCTACCAGAGACAAGCGGTGGAACTCGATCCGCTCAACGGCGGCCGCGTCGCGTCCCTAGCGAGTGCGCTGATCTTGATGCGGCAGTTCGAGGAAGCCTCCCGGTTGATGGAACGGGCCATGCCTACCTTGCCCCGCTCGCTCGGAGACTGGGGTGTCTATAACCGCGCGAAGCTGTTCAATCTTTACGTCTTCGGCCTCCAGGACACTGACCGCTTCAGGGCACTGGCCGAGGAAGCGGAGCTCTCGATCTTGCTCGCCCGGCTCGCCTACCTGCGCCGTGACTATCGAGCGGCCCTCGAGTATCTGGGAGCGGCAGTGGCGGGCGGCGAGACGGCGTCGGGGCCCGGCGTCGATACTTGGGTCGAGTATAGACACCTGTGGACCGCTCTGGTCTACCATGCGATGGGTCGGAACGAACTCCGCCAAACCTACGGCGACTCCATCCGTGTATACGCGGAGCGCACGCTGCAAACTCTCGAAGCCCCCGGCGGAGAACACCGCACCTTCCTGATCGCGTTCCACAGATCGTTGCGTGGGATCGCCCTGGCCCTCATGGGCGATGAGGATGCCGCGGTCCGCGAAGCCACAGTTGCCGTTCAGGCCTATCCGGTGTCCCGAGATGCTGTCAACGGCGAGCACCTCGCACACGGCCTCGCGCTCGTCTATGCGCTCCTCGACCGGCGCGAAGAAGCGATCGACCAGCTCGAGCTACTCCTCTCGGTCCCCGGCCAGGTAACGTGCGGGCAGCTGCGGATCGATCCCCTCTATGATCGGCTCCGCGACCACCCCCGCTTCCAAGCGCTGGTGGAGAGCCACGAGCAGTAGCGCTCAGCCCCCTCCTTCATCCTGGTCCAGTTCACGATCCGTTGAGGCCCGGGTCGTAGATTTCTCTGTGAGTTACCCATAGGTGGTCTTGCCTCGTATGCATTATATATGCATATTAATATGCATGAGGACGACACTGAACCTCGACGACGAGCTCCTGAAGGAGGCCCAGCGGCTGAGTGGCCTGGATGGCAAGACGGCGGTGATTCATGCGGGGCTCCGGGCTCTGATCGCCCGGGAGAGCGCCCGGCGGCTGGCGGCGCTGGGCGGAAGCGAGAAGAGCCTCGAGCCGATCCGGCGGCGTCGTCTGGAGAAGGGGACCTAGTTGCTGGTCGACACGTCGGTGTGGATCAACCACCTGCGCCGGGGCAACCCCGCGCTGGCCAGGCAGTTGAACGAGCGGGAAGTCTGGTGCCATCCGTTCGTGATCGGTGAGCTGGCCTGCGGCCGGCTGGAGGCTCGATCGGAGGTCCTAGCTTTGCTGTCGGCCTTGCCGCGGACTCCGCTGGCCGAACACGACGAGGTGCTCGCCTTCGTGGGATCGAACCGATTGGCGGGGACGGGGATCGGCTGGGTGGACGTCCACCTGTTGGCTGCGGCTCGCCTGGCAGGTATCGGCCTCTGGACCCTCGACAAACCGCTCGCTGCAGTGGCGCTTGAGCTGGGGCTGTGTGTGGAGCCCGAATAGGTGCACGCGAGACGGCTGCAATGAAGCGCTCGTTGATAGTGGCTTGGCAGCATCCCATCTTTGGGCTCAACAGGGCTGCCCAAAAACCCACACGCCTACTGTGATTCCATAGGAACGAGGTTCATCAGAATGGAAGGGCGCGGCGCCACAATACTGATCCTGGCCGCCTTCCTCGCCGCCTGCGGTGGCTTGGAATCGCGATGGGGCGGGACGATGTCCGACAGCGCCGGTGTTACGGTCGTTTCCAATACCGATGTCGGTATCTGGGCTCCAGGCGATGAGTGGGCCTTTGAAGAGGAGCTCCGGATAGGCGCCGTGGAGGGTCCTCCGGAGTACCAGTTCGGCTCCGTGAGTCGGATCGCTGTAGACTCGAAGGGGCGGATCTTTGTCCTCGACGGTCAGGCACAGCACATCCAGGTGTACTCGCCTGACGGCATCTACGAACAGACGGTCGGCGCTCGCGGGGGTGGACCGGGCGAGCTCCAGGCAGGGTTGGCCTTACTTATGGGGCTGGGCGACACTCTGTTGGTACCGGACGGGCGGAGTCTGCGGATCAATCGCTACGCGCCTGACGGCTCGAGCGCCGGCAGTTTCAGAATGGTGCTCGAGGAAGGGCGCCCGATGGGCTACAAAGCGTCAACCTCCGGAACAATCGCAGAACAGATCCGCCCGCTCTCGATGTTCATGCCTGACGAGCCGAACGAAACCCCCATGGATGCCATAGTGCTCTTGGGAACCGACGGAACCGTCACCGACACTCTGTTGAAGTTCCCATCGGGCGCGTCGCTGAGCGCCCAGGGGTTTACGCTGTATGCGGCCGAACCGGCGTGGGATTTCACCGATGAAGGGCATCTGGTTTTTGGCGCCCCCGACGAGTACCGGATCGGCTCTTACGCCGGCGGACAGCTGCAGCGGATCATCTCCATGCCTTTCGAACGCAAGCCCGTCGCCGACCGGGACAGAGAGGCGATCCATAGCGAGATGGAACGGAGGTGGGATGAGGGGGGCGTCGCGCCCGAGGCAAGGGCGAGGATTTGGAGCAGGATCCACTTTGCCGACTACTTCCCTGCGTTCCAGGCCGTGGCAGTCGGGCCGCGGGGGACGATCTGGGTTGGGCGCGTGAAGCCGGCCTCAGAGCTCAGCGCCAAGGAGCTCGAGTACTATCATGAATGGCCGGTGCACGAGTGGGACATCTTCGATGCGCAGGGCCGGTTCCTGGGAACCATGACTATGCCGGAGCGCTTCAACCCCATGGTATTCCGTGGCGACAAGATCTACGGCGCCTGGCGCGACGAGCTCGACGTGGGGTACGTGGTCGTACTTCGCATCCTCGGTGATCTCGGCGCCGGTGCCACGTAACAGGTCACTCAGTAGCGGCAAGCAGCCTCACGCGCCTTGGATCGCGGCGAGTCGGTGGGCGTCGAACTTCTCGAGTCGTCGCTTGATCAGCGCAACCACTTCGTCTTCCGAGAGCTCGTTCTCCGGGTCGAGATTGACGAAGAACCTCGCGAGAGTCCTGTAGCGCTTCAACATCAGCAGAATGAAGATCACGAAGTAGTCAATCTTCCGGAACACGAGCGACCGCTGCCGGATCATCTCCTGCCTTCTCTCCAGGAGATCGGCGGGCATATCCAGCCAGTGGAGGGTGGGCTTGAAGTGATGGCCCATGTGATAGCCGTCGTTGAAGCAGCGATGATTGTATGCGCTGTTGATGAAGGTGACGACCGTTCGGTAATCGTTGGTGGGATCTTCAGGGTCGACGAAGGCGTGCTGCGCCCAGTTGCCCATCATCAACAGGATCCGCGTCGTCAGGAACGGCACGACGAAGACGACCACGCCGGCTCGCCAGTTCCACAGCAGCGCCAGGACGGCGAGTGCGAAATAGGCCAGTTCGCCGGCGACCATCCGCCACGCCAGACGTTTTCGTCCCCGTCTCGTCATGTACAGGAACAGCTCGATGTCGCCGAAAAACAGGAACCGCGATACGTACTTCAACCAATCGATGAAGCTGTCGCGCTGATAGGACATGGTCGAGCTGAGGTCGTTGGGCAGGTTCCCCTCGGCGTGGTGCATCCCGATGTGGTGCACGAAGTAGGTCTCGGGCGACTGGCCGACGAATACCCCCACCACCCACGGGATGTACTTGTTCAGCAGGTCGTACTTCTTCTTGAAGAGGACCCGGTGGCAGGTGTTGTGGAGCATGAGGATGTACGGACCGAGGAACCACAGGTAGAGCGCCCAGTAGATCGGCGCCATCCACCAGCGGAAGACCCCCGGCACGAAGAGAACCGCCGCGGCCGACCCGAAGACCACTGTCAGGATGAGCGAGAGCCGGATGAACGGTAGATCGCGCTCGTCTCGGACCAGACGGCCGAAGACTTTCTTCAGGGTTCCCGGTCTGCCTGGGGCATCCCAGACGGGATCGGTGATCGTGATGACCCCGTCGCTGATCACGGATCCCTCCTCGGGTCTCGGGTCTCAGGTCTCATCACGCCGCTCCGAACATGACTCGTATTGTCGGATACCCAGATCACCAACATAAAGTCTGTTTTTGCGGCGGGTACCCCCGAGCGGGCAGATGTGACCGGGCTTACAGGGCCGACCCGACCGTGCGGCGATCCGCTCCTCGTGCTCGTCGCGTCCTGCGGCTTGAACGATCGGTCGCCGGCATCTCAAGAGGCATTCGACGCCGACTCGCACGTCGCAGCGTGGGTAGAGCTGTGGAATACGCGCGACATGGCACTCGTGGATGAGCTGTTCGTGGATGACTCGAGCCTGACTTACTTCTCCTCGGAACGGGAGGGGCTGATCGAGGGGTTCGCCGCTGTGCGTGCCCATCACGAGGGCTTCGGCTTCATCGAGGGTGGCGCGGAGCCCGAGCAAGAGCTGTGGGTGGAGAATGTGCGGAGCAGTGTGTATGGCGGCGCGGCCGTGGTCGGCGCGATCTGGCAGTTCGGCGATCGCGCGTCACCGCCCGATAGCATCGCGCGCGGCCCGATGACGGCCGTATATGTATGGGCCGGCGACCGCTACCGCATCGCCCACATGCACTTCGCCGAGTACCGGCCCGACTAACAGGTCGCTGATAAGCGCTGGGAGTACTCCGCCGGAGAGGCGCCG
Source organism: Gemmatimonadota bacterium (assembly GCA_039586755.1). GTDB lineage: Bacteria > Gemmatimonadota > Gemmatimonadetes > Palauibacterales > KS3-K002. Next base: position 11,159 of record JBDHJU010000012.1, read on the forward strand.
GGGTCCCCCGGAGCGTAACTCGCGAGCGAAGCAGAGCAGCGCCACGCGCCTCCGCGGCGCACGCGAGCGGTGAAGCGAGGGGGAACCCCGGTGCCTCCCCGAATCCACGGGCCTTCTTTAGCGACCTGTGATTACGATTTCGGGAGCTAGCGTAGCGCCGGCGTGCTGGACGGCGGGCGCCGGTGCTTCGTCGCCTGCTCGAACGAGTAGGCGATGGCGATGAGCGTCGGCTCGGACCAGGCGTCGCCGATGATCTGGAGCCCCACCGGCAGGCTATCGCGCACGAAGCCCATCGGCACCGTGATCGCCGGGAAGCCGGTGTGCGGCGACAGGTACTGGCTGTTGTCTCCGGCCGGCGAGTTGAGATCGCCGATGAGGCGCGGCAAGTTGGACCAGGTGGGATGCACCAGTGCGTCGAGCCGCCCCTCGCTCAGCACACGACGCACGCCGGCGCGCAGCCGCTCCGAGTTCTCCCGCGCCTGCCCGCACTGAGCGTTATCCTCCGGTGCGCCCTCGATGCCCTGGAAGTAATCGAGGCTGCCGCGGATCGACGGGTGGTACCTTCCCGACTCGATGATTTCCTGAAGAGATCGGACCGGCGCCTCCGCTCCCAGGCTCGCCAGGTAACCCTCGATGTCGTGCTTGAAGCGGCGGCACCAGCGCTCTCCGAGGGGGATCTCGTCCTGTTCCGGTATGTGGACCGGGTCGACGATCTCCGCTCCAGCTCGGCGCATCGCCTCCAGCGCCTCCGCGAAGCGCTCGAGGATCTCCGGGTCGGCGGTGTCGGTGTCGGAAATCTGCCGCACCACCCCGATCCGTTTCCCGTTCAAACCGTCTTCCAGCAGGTAGTCGGCGTAGCGTTCCGCCCTGTGCTCGGCGGCGGCGGCGGTGACAGGGTCCGCCGGGTCGGGCCCCGCGATGACATCCAGCACGGCCACGGCGTCGGCGACGCTGCGCGCCATCGGTCCGCCGATGTCTCTGTCCAGGTAGAGCGGCACGATGCCGTCGCGGCTGGTGAGCCCCATCGTCGAGCGGATCCCCACCAGGCTGTTGTGCGAAGAGGGCCCCCGTATCGAGTTACCGGTGTCGGTTCCCAGGCCGACGGCGCCGAAGCTCGCCGCCACCGCGGCGCCCGTACCGCCGCTCGAGCCGGCGGGCACGCGGTTCAGAGCGTACGGGTTCAGCGTGTGACCCGGCAGCATCGAGCCCACGGTGTGGTACGGCGAGAAGGCGAACTCCGCCATGTTCGACTTGGCGAGAACGATGGCGCCCGCCTCGCGGATCTTGCGAACCTGGTAGGCGTCGTCCGGTGGGATCGAGCCTGCCAACGACGCCGACCCCGCCGTGGTCGGCAGGTCGTGCGTGTCGTAGTTGTCTTTGACGATCACCGGGATGCCGTGCAGCGGACCCACGAAGCCCGACTCTTCGAGCCGCCGATCGAGCTCATCGGCCCGGGCCAGCGCGTCGGGGTTCACGACGATTATCGCGTTGAGCGAAGGGCCCTGCTTGTCGTAGGCCTCGATGCGCTCGAGGTAAAGCTCCACCAGCTGCCGCGCCGTGAGCCGGCCGTCCAGCATCGCCTCGTGGATCTCGGCGATGCTCGCCTCGACCACGTCGAAGTCGGGCCCGCTCGTGCAGCCCGCCGTCACGCCCAGGCCGGCTGCGAGAACCAGAGCTCCACCTACTATTATATGACGCGTTTCCAGCATCGTCGCCGCTCCCGGTCAAGATTCTCGATCTGCCGTCCGATTCTAGGGAGCGGACTGTGGTCGGGAAAGGGCGCCCGACTTGTTGATTCGCGCTCCGCCGAGACCCATCTTGTTCCCTGCGCCGGCTGGGCGCGCTGTGCAACAGCCAAAACCGGGAGAGAACAAATGCCCTCGTCCCCACTGAAGGAGCTGCTCAAGCGACGTGTGCCCCAGATTCTGGGGATATATCTGGGAATCTCGTGGGCGATCGTCGAAGCCGTCGGCTTCCTGGTGGACCGCTACCTCCTGTCCACCTACCTGGTGGATCTCTGTATCGTGATCCTCCTCTCGATGGTCCCGTCGGTCCTGATACTCGCCTACTTCCACGGGGCTCCGGGACGCGACGAGTGGACGATGCCCGAGAAGGTCGGCATACCGACGAACCTGCTGGTCTGCGTTGCCCTGGTCGCCTTCCTGTTCTCCGGCAAGGATCTGGGCGCCGCGACGATGACGGTGACCGTGGAGGACGAGGAAGGTCAAACCGTCGAGCGCGTCATCCCGAAGAGCGAGTTCCGTAAGAAGGTCGTTCTCTTCCCGTTCGAGAACGCCTCCGGCGATTCGGCGCTCGACTGGCTGCAGCACGGAATGCCGCTCGGCGTCTATGCGGACCTCCGCCAGGACATGTTCATCGAAGCGACACTGGGCCTCGCCTTCGCTGAGAAGATGAAGGAGGCCGGCTTCGATGATGGGCTGGGCCTGCCGCCGGCTCTGATGAGAACGATCGCCCAGGAAGCGCACCTGGATCGATTCGCCACCGGTTCAATCGACGGCGCCGAGGGTGAAATCTCCGTGACGATGGCCCTACACGACGCAGAACGCGGCAGGGTGATCGACGAGCGTACGTTCACGGGGGCAGACGTATTCGAGTTCATCGACTCCATGTCGGTCCACATGAAGCGTAGTCTCGAGGTGCCGGATCGCCATCTGGAGGAGGTAGACGATCTTCCGATCTCGGAAATCCAGACCAACTCACTCGCCGCCTATCGATCGGCGGTCGCGGGCTTTGTCGCCATTGCGGTGGAAAGTGATTGGGGTTCGGCCGCTTCGCACCTCGAGGCAGCGGTGGCCGAGGATCCGACCTACGCCGCCGCGCAACACACACTGTTTCAGGTCTACGCCTTCTCGAATCGCGTTCAAGAGGGGATGGTGCCGATGCAGGCGGCCATGCAGCACCTCTACCGGCTGCCAGAGCGTGAACAGTTCGAGGTCAAATCCGACTACTACTTCGTGCGTCAGGACTACGACAAGGCGTTCGCCGTGTTCGCGATGCGTGTCGAGCTCTTTCCGGATGATCTCGAGGGCCGTGCGGCACTGGCGCAGCTTCTGATCATACAGGATAGGAGAGACGAGGCCATCGAACAATACAAGAAGATCCTTGAGATCGACCCGGAGCAGTACAACTGGCTTCGCCAGATCGGCTCGCTTTACGAATCGCAGGGCAAGACCGAGGAGGCCCTCGAGTACTATGAGGCCTACGCCGAGCAGTTCCCCGACGACCGCGCCTCGTTCACAGCTATCGGCGACCTGCACTCGAACATCGGGAATCACGAGCAGGCCAAGGAATACGTGGAGAAGGCGCTGCTGATCGATCCGACCAACGTCGGCGTGATGGTTCGGCTGGCGAGGGTCGAGAGGGACCTGGGCGATCTCGACCGAGCCTTCGCCTACCTGGAAGAGGCGCTCGCCGTTTCCACGACTCCACAGGACCATGCTGTCGCGTACGAGGCGTTCAGCAACTACTACGAGGCGCGCGGCCAGCTGGAGAAGGCGATCGAATACGCGCTTTTGACCCAAAGTCAGATCGAGCAATTCTCTTTGCCCCTTGCCGCGATCATGTCCCGGCTTGGACCACTCGGTACGTTCGTTAGGGCGGGACATACGGATCGAGCGTTCGAAACGCTCGACGCGGTGAGGGCCGAGCTGACCCCGCCCTGGGACGCATTCATTTCGTTGGGCGAGCTAGCCATCTACCTGGAACTGGAAGATCCGGACAGCGCTGAGCAGGCCCTCGAGGGTGTGGAGTCGCTCATCCAGGCGTTCTCGTACGACATGTACATGCCGCTTGTCCACTATGCGCGCGGCAGGGTCCACGAGATGCGCGGCGAGTACGAGGAAGCGATTCAGTCCTTCGAACAGGACCTCGCGCTGAATCCCTCCGATGAGTCGATTTACGAGGAGATCGGGCGCTGCTACCGGAAGATGGGTAACCTGGACGAAGCGCAGAGCCAGCTTCTAAAGACTCTGACCGTCAGGCCCTACAGCGCCACGGCTCACTATGAGATGGCGCTCGTGCGCGCGGAGATGGGGGAAACGGAGTCGGCTATCGAACACCTGCGCACCGCACTCGATGTGTGGAGCGAAGCCGACCCGGCGTTCAAGCCGGCGCAGCGAGCGCGCGAAAAGTTGTTAGAGCTGACGACCTAGATACGCGGTCGCGCCCGCACCCACACCTTGTTGCGGCCGGTCTCCTTGGCGCGGTAGAGGCACTGGTCGGCGGCCTTCACGACCTCTTCCGCCCTTTCCTTCGGGTCGGTGCTGTCGGCGGCGCCGATGCTGACCGTGATCTTCAGGGTCTTGCGGGGCTTCTTGGGCTCCTTCGGTTGGTCGGGCCTCTTGCGGGGCCTGAAGGCGCTGCGGATGGTGAAGACCCTGCCGGCGATGGTCGCGCGCAGCTTCTCGATGTGTGGCTGGACGTCCTCGACACGCTTTCCGTCGAAGATGATGGCGAATTCCTCACCGCCGTAGCGGAACGGCCTTCCGCCACCGCCGACCTTCCCAATCTCGGCCGCCACCATCTTGAGCACCTGATCGCCTACCTCGTGCCCGTGACGGTCGTTGAACTGTTTGAAGTGATCGACGTCGACCATCGCCACCGTGTAGTGTCCCACCATCTGGGCGAGCATCTCGTTGAAGCCGCGACGCGTCGGCAGCGTGGTGAGCGCGTCTTGGTAGGCCAGTCTGAAGGACACGTCGATCACGGCCAGGACGAGCATTAAGGCCGACGTGGCGAAGTAGCTGGTGGAATCGAGGCCGCCCTCACCCGCGTTGAGCGCCAGGAAGCCGGCTATCAGCGCCCAGACCAGCGCCTTCCGCTCCTCCGTCGGTTCCCAGATAAGCTGTGAAACCAGTACGACGAAGGCGATGATGAAGAAGAGCATCGCCAGCTGCGGTATCCTCAGGAAGGCAAAGTAGCTGGGATCGACCAGCGTGGCGTTGAGCAGGCCCGGCAGGGTCTCTCCCGAGCGGACGAGCTGGATCACCAGCGCCGGCTGGACGAAGATCGCCGTCCATTGGACGAGGCCGGTCAGGGTAAAGGCGCCGCGCTCGGGCACCACGGCGAAGGCCAACAAGTTGATCGGCAGCAGCAGGGCCACGGCGCTGAGCACGACGCTCCCCGGCGGGATCGCTGCGTCGATGCCTGCGGCGAAGTGGAGGATCACGCGGTCGGCCATGACCAGAGCGATCATGGCGAACAGCAGCCGGGTGCGCTGGAAACGCCAGCACTGCAGAGCGCCGACGACGAAGACCGCCGGGTAGGCCGGGGCGAAATCCTGGAGCCACACCCGCGCGCCCGGCCAAGAAAGTAGGGCCACCGCTGCGAGCAGCAGCAGTGACTCCGGCCAGACGTAGGTGCCTAACTTCCTGAGAATGGGCCGCTCCCGGGTGGTGGTGCAGTGGCGTGCGGGGCGCGCTACCCAAGCCCCGTTGGTTAATACACGTATCGGGAAAGAATTCAAGAGCGGGTGGCCTTCGGTACCCCTTCGCCCGCCGCCGAGTTCCCCGTCCAGGCCGTCGAGGTCTCGCTTGGAACCTTGCGCCGCCGCTCAGGGTTGCCAGTGGGGAGGGGGGGGCTACTTTGGACAAAACAAAGGCAGAATGAACTTTCGGCGGCCGGTCGCCCAGCGGGCGTCCCTCGCCACTCGCATCAACCGTATAAGCACGAGGAGAGTTGAAATGAAGCGTCTACTAGTACTTCCGGCGCTGCTGGCCCTGGCGCTGGCGGGCTGCTCCGGCGTCTCGTACAACCACGACTTCGATCCGGGGATCAACTTCGGTGGCCTCGACACCTATTCATGGGCTCAGCCTGCACCGGATATGGGGGCGGAGCCGCGCGGCGTTGACCAGATCACCGAGCGGCGGATCATTGCCGCCGTCGACGCGCAGATGGCTGCCAAGGGCTACCGAAAGGTCGAGCGTGGCCAGCCCGACCTCGTTTTGAACTTTGTCCTGACGACGCAGCAGAATGTCAACTATACCACCTATCACACCGGTTGGGGCTACGGTGGTGGCTGGTATGGCGGCGGTATGGGTATGAGCACTTCCCATACCCAGGCCACCGAGTGGACCGAGGGGACGCTGATCATCGACATGTACGAGATGGCCGACAAGGAGCTCGTCTGGCGTAGCACCGCCACGGCCGAGATCCATCAGACCCGCTCGCCCGAGGAGCGGGACAGGCGGATCAACGAGGTGGTCGGCAAGATGCTAGAGCCGTTCCCCCCGGGTTCCTGACGAACTGAGCCAGCGATTCGTCGAGCGGCCGTGCACCCAGGCACGAGGTGTGCCTGAGCACGGCCGCCTTTTCTTGTTCACCGTCCCCGGAGGCTCTAGGTTCGATGCGTGAACCGCCTCCGTCTAACAGCAGCTTTTCTACTACTGGCAGGCATCGCGGCGCTGCGACCTGGCGACCTCGTCGCCCAGCTGCCGCCGGCCGTCAACATTACCTCCCTCACCTACCCACAGCAGGCTGATCGGCTCGCCGATGTTCGTTGGGCGTTCGCGCGGTATGTCCCCCGTCGCGACCCCTGCCTGCCGGAAGAGCTGCAGACCAGCTGGATCGACTGGTTGCAGCGCAAGGTCAGCCGGACCGTTTGCGGCTCGGCCATGTGGTTCGATGGTCTGTTCGGCGAGTCGGGCCTTTATGAGGAGATAGATGCTACGTACGGCCGCATCTTCCTCGGCCTCTGGTGGGACGAACGAGACGGTTTCGATGCGAAATTCCGCTTTCGTATGAGGTTAGCGCTGCCCCAGCTCGAGAACCGGGTCAACCTCGTAATAGGTCGTGAAAGTGTCGAGGACTTCATCACCGACCAGCACGACGCCGGCGAGGGCCTGGCCGGCTCGTTCGCCGACGCCGAGCAGGAGGAGTGGCTGCTGGGGATCGGCTTCGTGCCTGCCCGAGGTAGACGGAACCGCTTCACTTTCGACGCCGGCGTGAGAATGACGATCCCGGTCGATCCCTACCTCAGGGTCCACTACCGCCTCAATCTGTTCACCGACCCCGAGAGGATCCAGGTCCGCCTCCGCGAGACCGTCTTCTGGAGGAAGTCGGAAGGCTTCGGGTTCACGAGCCGCGCCGATATCGATCGCTCGCTGGGACAGAAGTTCCTCATCCGCGCCACCGTGTCCGGGACCGTAGGTGAGGTCAAGCTCGGGATTGACTGGTACTCGTCGCTGACGCTCTACCAGTACCTGGGCGCGGGCTCGGCGATCGCCTATCTGGTCGAGGCCTATGGTGAGACCGAGCGCGAGGTGCCGCTCGAGAACTACGGCGTGCTGCTGACCTACCGGCGGAGTTTCCTGCGCCCCTGGCTGTTCATCGAGCTGAGCAGCGGTCTCTACTGGCCGCGGCGCTTCTTCTCAGAGCAGCGGAAGATCAACCCCGGCCTCGGGCTCGGCTTCGAGCTGTACTACGGAAGCGGCCGGCGGCGCTAGATATTGCCGGTGCAGCGACCGACGACCTCGAAGTTGCCTTCCCTTGGAATTCGGGCCATCTTGGGGACCTTTCCGCGCTCTGAGGGTGCCTGATCTCACAGCGGTTGTGGGCCGGGGCGCGGGCGAACCAGAGCAGACGTGAGGCATGATGTCGAAGAGAGTAAGCTTGACTGACGTGATATCGGGCCGCGGCTGGAGATCGGTCTACGCCGCCCTGGCGCTGTCCGTCGCTGGGTGTGCGGCGTCGGACGGGTCCGAGACGCTGGCCACCATCGACGGTGACCCGTTGACCATGGCGGACCTGGAGGAGCTGGCCGGGACCGAGCTGGGCCAGCTGGAAAACAACTATCGCCTCGAGCGCCAACAGGTGATCGAGGCCGCCCTCGACCAGCTCGTCCGCGATCGCTTGCTCGATGCGGAGGCCGAGGCGCGGGGGGTCACTACCGACGAGCTCATCGCCGCCGAGACCGGCGGGATCGCTCCGGTGACCGAAGAGGAGGTCACCGAGTGGTACAACAGGAACGCCGCCTCGCTGGGAGGACGGACCCTCGAGGAGATCTATCCGCAGATCGTCGATTACCTCGAAGGCACGAGGCGCCAGCAGAGGGTGAACCAGTTGGCCCAGCGGCTGCGCCAGGAGAGGGAAGTGGTCTTTCTCTTGGAGCCGTTCCGTGTCGAACTGCGAAACGTCGGTTCACCGGCCCAGGGCCCGGCGAACGCGCCGGTCACGCTGACCGAGTTTTCCGACTTCGAGTGCCCCTTCTGCAACAGATTCTTAGGAACGTTACAGCGCCTGAAGGAGAACTACGGCGATCGGCTGCGCGTCGTCTACCGACAGTTCCCGCTCAACACTCACCCGAACGCCTACCCGGCGGCGCTGGCCTCGCTCTGCGCCCACGAGCAGGATCGCTTCTGGGATATGCACGACTTGATGTTCGCCGAACAGGATCGACTGGATAACGAGTCGCTGAAGGAGAAGGCCGGTCGCCTGGGGCTCGATCGGGAGCGCTTCGACGCCTGCCTCGATTCGGCCCAGTATGCCGAGCAGGTCCGCCGGGACGTCCTCGAGGGCAACCGGGTGGGCGTGCAGGGGACGCCGGCCATCTATGTGAACGGCATCCCTGTGCCGCGCGGCGTTCAGCCGTACCCGGTGATCGTCGGGATGATCGACGAGGAGTTGGAGCGCAGAGGGTCCCGCTAGGCAGGGGGCTAGCGCAATCGGCCCGCCCTGATTACAGTTGGGCGGCCCACACTGACTAGTAGTTCAGCCCTGATAGTAATCCGGCGCGGTTCAGGGTAGTAGGGAACCGCGATCACGCGCCGAGGGAGCTATATGGCACCTCGGCGTTTGTAATAACCCTGCAGGAGGCATCAACTCATGCGGACAATCAAGCACGGCGGGATTGCGCTCCTGGGGGTGGCCCTGGCGCTGGCCGCCTGCTACCCGGGCACCCCGACCGACATCTCTGAGTTCGATACCGTGTCCACGCTTTACGATATCAATGCGGATTGGGGCAGCTTCCAGACTTACCTGATGCCGGACACGATCATCCACCTCGTGGCCGAGGACGAGGACACGCTGCCCATCTCCCGCGGTTTCGACCAGGACATTCTGGACCTCGTCCGGGAGAGGATCGAGGGCTACGGCTACACCGAGCCGCTGGATCCGGAGGCGAGCCCGCCCGATGTCGTCTTCCTCGTCACTGTGACGGCATCCGAGAACTGGGTCGGCTGGATCTCCGGGTGCTGGTACTGCTATTGGGGCTGGTGGCCCGGCTGGGGCTACTACCCACCCGGCTGGAATCCCGGTTGGGGGTGGTGGTACCCGCCCTCTGGCGGTGTGGCGAAGTTCGAGACCGGCACGCTCTACGTCGACATGGTCGATCCGAAGAGCCCATTCGAGGTTGCCCAGGATTCGGTAATCCCCGTCTACTGGACGGCGGCGATGAACGGCCTGTTGGGTGGATCCGCCGTCGTGGTGGCCAGCCGCTTGGACTCCAGTATCAACCAGGCGTTCGATCAGTCATCGTACCTCCAGGTCATCGGGCCGGCACAATAAGGCAGGGATAGGAATATGAGAATTCTCGCAGCGACATTATTGCTGATGCTCTACCTGGGCGCCGACGCATACGCGCAGGACTACTGGTTCGGTTTCGAGTACAACACCGTGCAAGCCAGTGGCGACGCCGAGAAGTTCACCGGCGGCTGGAGCTGGCGTGGCGGAAGCTTCGGCGGCAGGCGGCTGGTTCGCGACGACACGTCCGTAGGCTTCTGGGCGGGCTGGCATGTGATGAACGAGGTGACGGACGAGACCGTGAGCTTCCTGGGTGAAAACAGGGGCCTCGACGTCAGCGGTGTCCAGTACCGTTACATCAACGCGTTCCCGATCATGCTGAACGCGCACTGGTACGGTGGCGAGATGGGCAGGTTCCGCCCCTACGTCGGCGTCAACGCCGGGACGTATTTCATCGAGCGGCGCGTCGAGGTCGGGTTGGTCGCCATCGACGACGACAACTGGCACTTCGGCCTCGCTCCAGAGGTCGGCGTCACCTTCCCCCTCGGCTGGCGTGCCAGGGGGCTGTTCAACGCTCGGTTCAACTGGGCGGCCTCGGCCGGCGGTTCCGGCGACATCACCTACTGGAACCTCGGATTCGGTGTGGCGTGGATGTAGTAAAAGGTGGCCGGTGAACGTTAGCCGGTAGCCGGTAGTTCGATTGAGCTCGGGAGGACACGTGCCTCCCGGGCTCTTTGCATCAGCGTGTGAAAGCGAGTCTGGCGATGCGGGGGAAGTGGTCGGAGCTGTGGCGGTCGTCGGGGCGGCGGTGCGAGCCTTCCACCAGCCTCACCCTTCCCGCGCTGCTCTCCCTGAAGAAGATGAAGTCGGTGGGATAGCTCCCGCGGGTCGGCAGGCCGTCCCAGGCCGGCGACTGGGGGAAGTGCTGCTGGAAGTGCTTGATCACGGTCTCCCTGGCCGACCAGGTGTTGAAGTCGCCTGCGGCCAGCGTCGCTACCGCGTAGCCGGTCGGATCGGCGCGCGCCGCCTCCGCCTCGGCCAGCGCGTCGAGCAGGCCCAGTCCCTGGCGTTGACGGGTCGAATTGCCCGTGTGCAGCACCCGCAGCATGCTCGACGCCACATCCAGGTGGACGCTCACCAGCCTCAGGCTGTCGCCGGCGGGGCCGTGGACCGTCGCGGCGGCAGCCACACGGCGCTGCGCCTCGAACGGTATCTCGATGGCGATGGGGTCTGAGAGCGGGAGCGTCGAGAGGATGGCATTGCCCCGATCCTCCCGACCATCCTCGTACTCCGTATCCCCGTTCCGCATCGAGGGGACGTAGAAGAGCGAAAGCCCACAGAGGCGCGCCACCTCCACCACGTCGATGCGCTCGCCCGAACGAGCTTCCTCCTTGAGTGGGCTCGGGACCGTCGAGCGCGCGCCGACTCGCGGTACGTCCTTCGAGCGCCGGTACACCTCCTGGAGGACGAGGACGAAGGGCGCGAATCCGTCGCCCACCACCGGTTGACCGCCGCGGCAGTTGAGATCCAGTTCGCTCTCGATGAAGCCCAGGAGATCCCCCGACCCGCCGTGCACGTTCCAACTGACGACGGTCAGCGTCTCCCAGCCCGGCGCGCTCACGACGTCGGGCGCCGGGGTCGCCTCGATCACCGGCGGTCCCACCGTCGAGCACCATTCCGCCAGCTTCTCCCGGTCGCCGGCCCGCGCCGGACCGTACCAGTCGATGTCAGAAGAGTATCCTTGGGCGGTGCACCCCGATTCGTGGGGGCGCGGCTCCATCTCGTACTCCATCCGGCAGCCCAGCGCCAACGCCGCCAGCAAGGCCAAGCGGAAGAGGCGTCGGCCACGCGATCCGTGTGTGCACCCGGTGGAAGGTGACGTCGACACCGCGCTAGAAGTTCAGGTTGAAGGAGACGGTCACGGGCTGAGCGTCAGCGCCTGGGTTTCCTTCCACGCCGCGGATGACCCACGAACTGATCCCGCCCAGCGCCATCCCGGCGACCGCCACGCCGATGGAGTTCGGTAGATCGAAGGAAGGTATCGCCCAGTAGAGCACGGCCCCCAGGGCCGTGCCGGCGGCGAGCCCGACGGCGGCGCCCCTGGCCGAGGCACCGAAGGCGCTTCCGATGATCGCGCCGGCCGCCACCTCCGACCAGCCGAGTCGCTGGACCGAGCTTTTGAGCGAGAACCCGGCGGCGGCGCCGACCAGCATGCCGTAGCCGGCACCGCGGGCGGCACTCGCCACCGCGTCCTCATCGACGCCACCCAGGTGGACGCCGCCCAGCGCCGCCACTACGCCGCCGAAGGCGCCGCTTACACGAACGCACGCCACCCCGCCCAACGTCTGGGTACACGGTATCGTGCCACCCAGCGTCCCCAGCACCGCCCCCGAATAGAGGCCCAGCGCGCCGCCGGCTATTCGGGCCCAATCAGATCCCTCCTGGGCCGGCGCCGCTCGCGGCGCCAGGGATGCCGCGGCCAGAGCTGTAAGCGTCAGGAGCCGCAGTTGTGCTGTCGAGATCATCGGTTCGCCAATATACCGCGCCACGACTGGCGTACCAGTGGCGAGGCCGGGGGCCTCAGGGTGGCAGCGAACGAGGGTGTCTGCTAAACTGGTGTCGAAGCTACATCTCCCAGAATTCATAGAGGGTGATATGCGTCGCACCTGTGCACTCGCTGTTGCGCTTTTGTTTGCCGCCGTCCCAGCGGCGGCGCAGTACGATAGCCCTCCCGAACAGGGCGGCATGACCCTGTCGATGGGGCAACCGCCCGTCTTCAAGTGGTTCGGCGGTCTCATGTTCGGTGTGAACGCCCTGGGCGGTGACACCGATCCGGTGGGCTACGGCGACCTGGGTGTCTCAAAGGACCTCTTCAGTCCGGTCACCGGCGCCGGGATGATTTCCCTCGAGGGTTACGTCGGCGCACGCGGCGACGAGCTGGACGGTGGCTTCCGCGGGATGTTTCTGATCCCGTTCTTCGCCCTCGGCGCCGGCGCCGACTACAATTTCAACGACGAACGGCTCGACTTCGTGCTCAGGTTCTTCGCGCCCCTAAAGCGCGGCGGCATCGCCGGCAACGGGACGCAGATCCGACTCGACTGGATTCCCGGGAGGGACCAGACGTTGAACCTCGGCGTGACGGTTCCCTTGCGTCAGAGGTTCCAGGGGCGGACCCGGCCGCGCGACATAAACTGGGACATCCCCTCCGCGAACCCACGACTCGTCGCCTACGACCCGGCCGAGCCAGCCCTTATTGAGGCGCTTGGCAACGTACGCGAGACGGCGCACTGGGTGAGCCGCTTCACCTCGCCGTTCATCGACCAGGGCGGCTTCACGTACGACAAGGCGATCGCCAAGTACACCGAGAGCGTCGAGGAGATGAAGACGCACCTCGCCGCCCTCGACCCTCTGTTCCCCGAGGGTCGCAGCAGCGAGACCGAGGTGCGTGTCTACCACCAGGAGCTCGAGCGCGCCTTTTCCATCGCCGTCTCCGGCGAAGCGCTCCAGGCGGGCGAGAGCACGGCGCTGGGGCGCGAGGTTGCGGCGCAGGCCAAGGAGACCCTGCTCGAATTCGTCCTCTTCCCTTACAACCGCTTGCTCGGCGTAAAAAAGAAGAAGGACACTGTCACGGGATTCGGGTTGGAAGCAGCCCGTTCATTCCAGACCTGGCTGGGCGAATCGTCGGCCGTGCCGGCGGAACGTCGCGACGCCGTCATGCACGTTTTCCAGACCCTGGTCGAGATCGTCGAAGCCGAGCGGCGCTACGCGCGCGACCAGTGGGGCGACTCGCGACTCGTATGGATCCCGCTCCAGTACGGGCTGCTCCCGGAACAGCACGACAGCCAGGCCGAGCTCGATGCCATCATCGAGCGAGCGCTGGGTAGACGTTTCACTGAAGGAAACCGCGTCTGGTACGTCGTCAACCATCAGTTCCAGTGGGAGCTGTTCCAGTCGATCCAGCGAGCCGAGGACTATCACGTCCTCTGGATCCACGACATCAAGTGGATGAACGCCGCCGGCGACCCGGACCGGATCTCGTTCGCCCAGATGGTCGGCGGCTACATGACGGCTTTGGTCCGCAGTGTCAGAGAGTACGATGAGACCGGTATGCTGCCGGTCTACATGATCTTCTTCGACCAGCACTACTACGAGATCTACAAGAGCCGCAGGTGGATGGACCTGCTGGAAGACCCGCTGCGACACGAGGTCGACTTCCCCGACGACTTCGCTTACATGGCCGATTCGCTGGCTACGGTTCAGGAGGAGTTGCGTAGAGCAGTGGCCGAATCGCGCCTGCTCCAGGAACGAGCCGCCGAATATGGCGAGAACTGGCTCAAGAACCAGGTCAAGGTCCACGTCAACATCACGCACCCGGCCGACCACTCGTTTTGGGAGAACCAGGTCATCCCGATCTTCGGCTGGCCGGACAACGTGATGCGCGACCACCGTAAAATCGCCTTCTACGACATCACCGAGGACGATCCCTACAAGGGGAGAGTGATATACAGCGGCATGGGGATCGGCGAGCACTACGTGGGGCCCACCTGGGAGGACCGGGCCATCATGCTCCAGGGGCCCGCTGCCCTCGATATGAAGAACGCCGCGCGCCAGCTCTTGTTGAACCAGGGCTTTCCCGAGGATCGGATCCCGCATCCGTTGAAGCTGAAGCCCATGGCGCCCGACTACGACGAGCGCGTCCGGGCCATGATGGCGGAGAATCTGGGCGGCGCCCGTGCGATGGAGCTGCACAGCGAGACGGGCTACCTGCTGAAGCCGATCAACGTCCTCAAGGCCGTGCTGTACAGCCTGGCGCCCAGGGGCACGGTGGTGATCGTACCCGACTCGCTCTGGAACGCCTCCTTCCTCGCCTCGCTGCTGGTGGGGTCCTGTATGCGCGGCGCCCGCGTCTTCATCATCAATCCCTCGAAGGAGAACGCACCGGGCCAGAGTTTCATGACGCTCTCCAGGGCCCAGGAGCTCTACGCGCGGCTGATCATCTTCCAGGATATGATGGCGGACGAGGTCGCCGCGGCTGGGGGGATGCTTAAGACGGGACTTTACGACACGGAAGTCGACGTCGCCAATCTCTCGGGACGTATTCTGGAGACGCGGCGGGGGTATCAGGAGAATCAATTTCTTCGGGAGGTCTTTCCGGTGAGTCCCGACGTCTTGACCGACTACTACGCCCGGGCGGACGAGATCGTAGCCGGTTTCGGCGTCGAGTATGAGATCGAGGACCCCGAGCCCCGCAGGCCGAAGCTCCACCTGAAGACACACCTGATGATCTCGAGTGAAGCCCTCGAAGCGCTCCTGAGCAGCCCGGCCTTCGTGGAGCTCACTTTGGGGTACATCGAGCAGCGGGCCCTGGACCTTCAAAGCCGGCAGGAATATCGCGATGTCCGCGAGCTATCGAGCGCACTCAGGGAGCGCGGATTGCAACTGGTCAGCGACCTCAGCGAGACCGTCCCCCCGGAGGTACGGCAGAGGATGTTCGCCTACTTCATGGTCGGCTCTTCGAACCAGGACTACCGCTCGATGCTGATGGACGGCGAGGTCTCTCTGGTGGTGAGCGGGCGCGCCAGCCTTAACGGACTGTTCGACTTCTTGAGCCTGATGGGTGGGAGCGCCTGGGTCGACGACCTCGAGACGCTGGAGCAACTTCTGCCGCGCCACAGCCGCTTCAAGTGGCGCGTCAGCCGGGCGATCAAGGATTCGCTGTAGATCTGCCGTTCTACGGCCGCGGGGGTATCGGGCTGGTCGTCGGAGGCTTCCAGGGGAAGTTGATCCCCGCCCCGAAGGTCAACACCCAGCGCCCCTCTGTAATGCCTTCGCCGAACCGGTAGCCAAAGTCGAGGCGGCCGGTCCGCGCAGCGGTGCTCAAGGCGCCCCCTTGCCGCAGCCCAATCCCGATGTTGCCCCCAAAACGTCTATCCTGGTCCGGGTACCAGGCGCCGCCATAGTCGATGAAGGCGGCGAAGCCCAGCGAGACCAGGTCGAGCAGCGCGTCCCAGACGAACCAGCGGTGCTCGATCGTGCCCCAGACCATTCGGGTGCCGACGAACGAATGGGGCTCCCAGCTGCGAGGCGGCGTCTCGAAGCCGAGATCGAACTCGTTACCGGGTGCCGGGTTCTCCTGCCAGCCGGCTGTGATGTAGAAGGCGGTCGAGTGGCGTGGCGCCGCCTTCAGGCCGAAGGTCACGTCCACGACGACCTGCCCCGAGTCGAGTCCCGCGTCGTTGAATAGTCCGTTGGCCTTGAGCGTCGATTGCAGGAACCCCTTCGGCAGCGCCAGGCCGGTCTGTAACTCGACGACCGGGCCGATGCCGGTCTTGTCGTACCCCCAGCCCGCCGGCGCGACGTTCGCCTGCACTCTGACCTTCGTGCTGACGTCGATGTCCTCCGCCGCGAAACCGTTGAAGTATTGGATCTCCTTGAAGCGGGTCTGCCGGTACACGCCGTAGATGCCAAGGACGCCGTAGACCGAGTCGGGCACGGCATCGACAATGCTGTCCGGAACTTCCTCACCGGTTGCGCTGAGAATGAATTTTTCCTGCCGAACCTCGCCCATCACTCCGAACCGCAGGTACCGTTTGGTCTCCGCAATCGGCGCCAGCCCTGCGTTGATCCGGTTGATCAGGGCGCTGCGGTGATAAGTGTTGGTGTCCGGCGCCGCCGGGTCGTCCACCCTGAACTGAAGAACGCGCCGGTCGGCGGCCTCGCCATCGTACTCGAGCTCGTTGGGCTCGATCGTCGTCAGGTACGGTATCCCGAAGCGCCAGTTGCCGTCCGTCCCGTCGTCCCAGAACACGACCTCACCGCTCGCGGCCAGCCGCGTATCGAATATGCGCCGGAAATCGGCGATCAGCTCGGGGCCGTGACGGTCGACATCCTGGCGCCAGGCAACGTGTGCCAGGTTTCCCGTGCCCAGCAGGTTGACCTCGGTGACCCCGAACTGGCCGCTCCACGTCCCGTCGCTCGCGATGGTGAGCTTGAACTTAGGCTTGAGGGTCCAGCCGTCCCGCGTGTCCACCAAGACTGCCAGCCTGCCGTCAGGCAGCCGCAGCGTGTCGATCTCGACCCGCTGAAAGAGCTCCCGGGCCCGCAGGTTGCGCTTCGACTCCTCCAATACCGTCGAGTCGGCCGGCTCGCCCGGCCGAAACATCAGTTCGCTCCAGATCACGTCGTGCTTGGTGACGATGTGAATCCCGTTCATGAACCGGAAGGCGAAGTTCTTCTCCGCCTGCTCCGGCGTGAAGACGTTCTGCGTGACGATGATTACCGTGTCGATCACCGGTGCCTGGACCTCGAACGACTGGCCGTGCAGGGTGCCCGGCAGGCCCAAGGTGATTATCGGGAGCAGAATCGTGAGTCGTTTCATGGCGGCATACTGGCGGCCTGGCTGCCGCCGCGCAACCGCCCCTCGGTCGGCCGCCGGCGCGGGCTGGCGTCACCAGTCGATTGCGGATATCATCCGTCGCCTTACATCATGCATAGACCGGGAAATCAGCCCCAAGGAGGAGTGAAATGCGCACCGTGAAGCGAGCCCTGGGCGCCGCGCTGGCCCTCATCGTGCTGCCGGCGGCCGGCTACGGCCAGGAAGCCTACCTGGAGCTCATGCGCCAGGACCTCAAGACGCAGAAGGTGGCGATCGTCACCCAGGCCATGGAACTCACCGACCAGCAGGCCGAGGCCTTCTGGCCCGTCTACCGCGAGTACCAGTTCGAGCTCGACAAGATCGGCGATGAACGGATCGCGCTAATAAAGGACTACGCCGACCACTTCGAGATGATGACCGATGAGAAGGCCAGTGAGCTGGCCGGTTGGTCGTTCAGGATCCAGGAAGAGCGGCTCCAGCTGCGCAAGCGGTTCCATGCTCAGTTTGAGCAGGCCGTCGGTGCCATAGCTGCCGCGAAGTTCATGCAGGTGGACAACGCCCTCACCATGTTGCTCGACCTGCAAATAGCCTCGAGCCTACCGCTCGTCGAGGCGCCGCCGCAGCAGAACTAAGCTGCCCGGTTCTCGCTTTGGCAAGGCAAGGGCCGCCGGCAAACGCCGGCGGCCCTCATATCATAAGAGAACGCTCGCCCTAGAAGGCGATCGTCAAACCCGCCGCGATGTCGCCCTGGACCGGCCCCCAGCCAAAGAGTCCAAACGAGCAACCCCCGCCGCCGCAGAAGACGCTCCCGCCTGTACCTGTGAAGCCTTGCCACAGGTGACCCTGCAGGCGCAGACCGATACGGTCCGACGCGAAGTACTTCACACCCAGACCCAGGGCCATGGCGAAATTCCACTCGTCGCTGATCTGGCGGCCCTCTATCTCGCTCTCCTTCGGGCTGTAGTGCACGGCCCCCAGCCCGAGCGAGACGAACGGCCGAGCCGGGCCTCGTTGATCGACCTCGACCAGGCCGCCGGCCAGCCAGTACTCCACCGTGATGTCCGTCAGGATTCTGTTAACCTCGAACGGCCTACTCAGCCTGAGCTCCGTCTCCTGGCGGTTGTACATGAGCTCTACTTGAGCTCCGGGCCTGACCGCGAAGTCGACGGTCACGCCGTAGTTGAACGCGTCCTTCAGATTCAGATCACCCTCACGCACGTAAGTCGTACCGCCGAACTGCCACCCGCCGTACGCGGTGATCTCCGCCCGGTTCTGCGCCCAGGCGGGGCTGCCGGCAAAGGCCAAGAGCACCAGCGCTAATAGTCCCTTTCGTATCAAAACCGAACTCCTTTCATCGACCGGTGAGCCAACGCCAGTAGCGCACCCGTGGCTCGCCGGGACACTCGCCGCGCTCCTCGCACGACACGGTGCCGTCGGTGAGCACGCTCAGCAGGACGCTCCCGTCCGTGAAAAACTCGAGCCGCATATAGCCCAGCTCGCGGTTCTGCCGGCCCGCAGCGAACAACGCGTCGTCCCAACCGACGTTGTTCTGCTTGCTACCGGCGCCGCTTACCAGGATGTACGCGACTCCGTACTCATCCCCCTCGAAGACCTGGAGATTGTGGTCGTGTCCGCCAGCGTGCGCAAGAGGCTGGTCCGGGAACTCCGCGAACGCCACGGCAAACCCCTCGCCCATCCGCCGGTAGCGGCCGTGCGACATGTCCTGACTAGTAGTCCCCGAGTTCCGCCATATGGGGTACAGGAACGGGATCGGGATGTAGAGCGGCGACCAGACGTTGGTCAGCGGGAAGAACTGGTCCTTGAGGCCAAAGTAACCGCCGTGAGGGCCGTACGTTTTCAGCGGATGGTGGGCCATGACCACGACGTGCCGATCATCTCCGTCGGCGTTCTGTCGCAGGACGTCCCGCAGCGAGTTCAGTGACCTCTCGAGCGACGTATTCTCGCAGCTACTGCTCTCCGACCAGTCGTGGTCGCGCAGCCAGAGGTCGCTCTCGATGAATACCAGCAGCGCCGTCCCGCCGAGGGGCAGCAACGCGGGCCCAGGGCAGCCGGCGGCCGGTAGGAAGGTGACGTCGACTCCATTCCTTGCGGCGTCAGCGATGTAGGCGGCCTGCCGGCGGATTTGTGCCAATCCGCGCTCGTCGCCGTAACCCCAATCGTGGTTGCCGGGCACGAAGATGCCCTTCGCGTCTACGCCTCTCAGCACGTCGATCTGAGCTTCGAGATAGGCAGCGTCCTTTGCGTGGTCGGGGTGAGAAGGCTCGTGCAGTCCCTTGTCGTAGATGTTGTCGCCTAGGAAAACGACGGCGACCTCGGCATCCCGCGCGCGTTCGGCGACGTCACGCTTCAGCTGTACGATGATAGGTGTCGTCGGGGTTGCAAGTCCCGCGTCCCCGATCAGGTAGATCACGGCCTCGGCCCCCGGCGCCTCCGGGACCGGCGACACTTCGGGGAACGGCCGCGGCCCGCATGCCGACGCGGGCAGGCAGAGGAGAAGGATCAAGTAAGCGGCTCGGTGCACGTTCTGGCATCCCATGATCAGGAGTCGATTCAGGGCTTCCACGCGCGATGTTCGATGTTTGCAGGTATGGCCGGTATCGAGGACTCGCGCTGGTCGATTTGCTCTGCCAACCACTGGAACCACTCGAAGTAAGTCTCACGGTCCAGCTTGGTGCGTATCGCCTCGATCATCGGCCGGAACTTGCGCCAGGAGATGGTGATCGGGCCGCTGAAGAAATCTTCGACCAGCCCGATGTCGATCTCGCGCCGGAACACGAGTATGCCGAGGCTCTCCCAGGTCGTCATCATCAGGTAGATGGAGTCGATGTCTTCCTTGAGATGTTCCTCCAACTGGCGGCGCGAGAGCCCGTCCGGGATGGTCGGGACCTTGACGATCGCCTTTGCGAACTCCGGGGTCTGGTACGACTGGACCAGGGCGAACGCCGCGTTCTGGCGCCGCCGTGCGCTCATGTGCAGCACCTCGAAGACGGCGAAGGTCACCCCGGCGATGACGGTGACCGTCGTTATCAGGTTGAGCGTGGTGTCCAATCCCATACCGGCAACCTTTCTGCTCTCGATTGTCAGCGCCATGGATAGGGGGAGGAAGCCCGGATCGCAAGGCGGACGGTGCGACTCGGCCCGCCGCGCTCAGCTTGCTGCTGTGCTGTCGGCGCCCTAGGTTCATACCATTCTCGCCATACATGTTAGCGCCGACGACCGTCGCCGGACGGCCGATTTGCATACAAACGGCTGACGGTGCTCGGATCGTTCCCGCCGGCAAGGCCTTATCGGCAGACTCCCAGACCCGTCAGAGGCGGTTGCGAAGGCAGAGCACATGAAGGGATACGCGATGGCCAGCGCGAAGAGACTCGCTTTGATCCCGCTGCTACTGGTACCGGCGTGCCGTGAACCGGAGGCCCCGACGGTCCCCCGCGACCTTCGTTTCCACGCCGACGCGGTAGGCGACGTAGGGGCCGTTATCGATGCGATTCCGGCGGCGGTCACGGTGCGCGGACGAACTTCGCTCGAGGACCACGCGCTCGTCGACGGTGGCGACACGTCGCCGCCCGGCTGGGAGTGCGACGGCTGCGTAACTCTAGGAAGACCGGGGATAGTGATCCAGGATCGGTCCGAGCTGGAGATCGATGACGACGCCGTGGTACTTGGCCATCCGCCTATTGTCGAAGACGGGACGATCGATGACCTAACCTTCCAGCATCTTGGTCCGCTGGCCTGGGACGACCTTACGGCGCGGGCGACGCAGATCATAGGTGAGTTCGGGGAGGAGCTGACGCTGAGGTCGGGTAGGGCTAACCAGCGAAACCGCTACGGTCCGCACAAGAAGGCGGATGGTACCTGCGACACTGGCCACCCGCTCAACTTCGGCTCGAATGATCCCGGCGACCCCTGCTACGATCACTTTCCCATAGTGCTCGTGCGCGGCGAGCTCGAGATCGAAGGTGACGGTTACATGCAGGGCCTCTTCATCATGGACGTCGACGCCGCCGGCGTCGGCGGCGAGCTCGAGCTCGAGGGCGATGGGTT
This sequence comes from Gemmatimonadota bacterium, assembly GCA_039586755.1. Classification (GTDB taxonomy): domain Bacteria; phylum Gemmatimonadota; class Gemmatimonadetes; order Palauibacterales; family KS3-K002. Next base: position 32,076 of record JBDHJU010000012.1, read on the forward strand.
GGTGCTGGCCGGGATAATCCTCGGTAGGGGCTGCATCGAGATCCAGGACGACAGCGACGTCTACGGCGCGGTCTTTCTCGATGGCACCTTCTACAATCGTTCCGACTGCCCACCCGATGAACCGTTGCAGCTGGAAGACCGCGGCACGGTTCGCTTCAGCAGCCACGTCGTGCGGCGCATTGTCGCCGAGACCGGAGTGCTCGAGCCCGCGCCGCCGCCGCCCGGCTCTACGACCGAGGCGCAAACCATCCTCTACGGTTCGTCCTCATACTGGACCGTCAATCCTGCCAGCCTGTTTCGCATCGATCACATCGGGGGCACGGCGAGCTTGGTAGGGCCCAGCGGACTGACGGTGGGCAGCCAGCGGATCAGCGCCCTCGACTTCGACCCGTTCAGCGGGCGCCTGTACGGCATCAAGGGCGGGGCCTGTCACGGCGCGATCCTCATCACCATCGACCCGGCGACGGGCGCTGGGAATGTGGTGGGGACGCTGCAGGGCCAGGGTCTCGACTTCACGCCCGGCCCTGACTGCCCCGGTGGCGGTGACGCAATAGCCTTCGCGGCTGATGGGACGCTGTACGTCGGCGGCTGGTACGGCGGGTTTCCCCAGGGCAAGATCATGAGGGTGGACAAGAAGACCGCCACGGTCCTCGAGTACCATCCAACGCCAGTAGGCTTCGGCGATTGGAAAGGACGCCGCGCCCACATCGCGGGTATGGCGGTCGACGCGAGTGGCACCGTGTGGATCTCGCGCGGTGGCAGTCTCGAGACCGGCCAGATAAATACGATCGACCCGCTGACCGGCGACATCACGTCTACCGTCTACCTGACCGATGCGGCCGGGGAGCCAGAGTTGGAAGTCGTGATCTCTGACATAGCGTTCGCCCCCAACGGCACGCTCTACGCCTCCACCGGGTGGGAGAACGAGCTGGCGATCATCGATCCCGTCACCGGCGTGCTGACCCGGATCGGGGTCTTCGGTCCGGGGGTCGAGCGGATATCCGGCCTTACCGCCGAGCCTGCCACCCTGCAGCACCTGCTCGGCCGCTATTGGTTCCGCGAGGCGGAGAGCGGCCGCGCGCCGGCCGCCGTGATCGACGACCGCCCCGATCCCGTCGACCTGACGATCAGCTACGGGCCGGCACTGGAATGGACCGTACGGGACGGCCATCGCGGGCTGCGCTCGACCGGCTTCAGGCACCGCGGGCTGGCCGCCGGTGACGTTTCCGGCTCGAAGTATGAGATCGCGCTCCACGATGCGACGAAGGCGACCTTCGTGATCGTCGCCTCGTGGGTCGACCCGCCCTACGTGCAGCGCATCGCCGGCTTCCAGTCCGGCGACCGGCGCGCGCGCCGCGTAGCCATGTTCCAGACCGGCTCCAACGGCTACCCGTCGATGCAGCTCCGCACGGGCAGTCGCTCAAAGGTCGATGTTCGCTGGCCTCTCGAGCTCGACGACGACGTCCGCCGCGTCTTCCACGTGGTGTACGACTCCGACGATCCCGTCCCCGAGCGTCGGGTTCGACTCTATGTAGACGGTGTCGATCAGGGAGCGGGCAGCTTGTCGAACGGACGCTGGCCCGCGCTCGGTGACGGACTCGATTTCGGTGTGCGCGACCTCGAGCTCCAGATGATGAACCGCAGCCGCAAAAGCTCCAAGGCGCTGAAGGGGACCGTCTTCTACTACGCCGTATACAAATCGGCGCTTACGCCGGCCGAGATCGCCGGGAACGCGCGTGCATTGGGCGCTGACGATGATGACCTCTGAGCGGTAGCCGGTAACCAGTGGCCGGTAGCCAGTAAGTTCGAATTCGGAATCACCGGCCACCGGCCACTGGTAACCGGCCACCGTTTACCGCCTGCCGACCGTGACGCTCCCGTTCGTCGTGGTGACGCGTATCATATTACCGCCGCCCCCGAGCGTCGCTTCGATTCGGCGATCGATGCGGCCCTGCACCATGATCGGGAAGTCGATCCGGAACGATCCGTTCACGGTGCCCGTCTCCAGCCGGCAGTTGTAGTCTTCCGGCATGTAGAGCTTGATCCCGCCGTTGGTGGTGCGGACGTCGAGGCCGGCGCCTTCCCATTCGCTGCCCGACAGCTCGATGTTCAGACCGCCGTTCGTCGTGCGGCCGTCCACGTCACCCTTGAGGCCGCTCAAGTGGACCCCACCGTTGGTCGTGCGGAATCGCATCTGGCCCGACACGTCGTCGATGGTAATGCCGCCGTTGACGCTACTCAGGTCCAGGTCCGAGTCGTAGGGGACGTAGACCCGGTAGCTCACCGACCAGCTTTCGCCGCGGCCGGTGCGCGGGCCGTCGGACTCGATGGTTCGCCCCATCATGACGTCGACCTCGCCGACTATCTCCCGGGCGCCGCCCTCATCACGGCTCTGGGCTTGCACCCTGGCGCGCACCAGGATCTCGTTTCGGTCCCAGCCCTCGATTTTGATTCCACCGTTCGGGCCGGCGTCGATGGCGATCACGTCACGATCGGCGCGCAGCGTGAACTCGCGGACCTCGCAGTAGTGGTCCCGGTCGCGGTCGTAGCCGCTCTCGCGGCACCAGTCGTCGTCCTGGACGACCCGGGCCTCCTGGGGGAGGGGGGCACCGGCGCCCGAGGACGCGCACGCCAGCCCGACGAGGACCAGCAGCAGCAGGTAAGGCCTCGAGTGCATCTCTCTTTCCCTTCTTTGTGCTGTGATTGGCTTTGAGGCTATCACCTGTTTGGACATTACGATGGGGCGAAAGGTTGCGTTTCAGGCAGGGACGCCGGGGTCGCTCGGGGCTACCGACCGGGAACCGTCCGGCCTATTTTTGGGGTCCGGCACCTTTGCAGGCGGAGGAGTGAGTGGAGGAAATCCTAGCCATCATCTTCGTTCTCGGCATCCCCAGTCTGGCCCTCGCCACGCACGTCGTGGTGCGGCCCCTGATCCGCGAGTACGCCAAGCTCAAGGGCATCAAGACGGAAAAGGAAGAGATCGAGGGGCGTATGGCCCAGCTCGAGGACGTGGTCCACGATCTCGACCGCCAGGTCAACCGGCTGATCGAGGCCGAGCGCTTCCGCCGCGAACTGGAGACCGGCGGCCGCGATCGGCGCTCGCTCCCCGACGTCTAGGCCCCACTTGAGACGCACCGTCAGCCTCTTCCCCACGGCCACCGAGATAGCCTTCGCCATCGGCGCGGGCGACGATCTCGTCGGCGTGTCACACGCCTGCGACTACCCGCCCGAGGCCGGCTCGCGCACGGCGGTAACGAAGCCGCGCTTCGACGCGAGCGACATGTCGAGCCGCGAGATCCATGAGGAAAAGGTCGAGGCGATGAAGAAGTTCGGCAGCATCTACCGCCTGGACGAGACGGCACTCTGGGGGATGCAGGCGAAGGTGCTGATCACACAGGGGCCGGCCGATATCTCCCTCGTCTCGCTCCCCGGTGTACGGGCCATCGCCGAAGGTCTCAACCCGCGCCCCATTCTGCTGATTATCAACCCCCGGCATCTCGACGACGTTTTCGACGACCACGCCCGCGTTGGATTCGCCCTGCGTCACTTGGAGGAGGCACGCGAGCTGGTCTACGAGATGGAACGCCGCATCGAGGCCGTCGAAGGCAACCTGCGCGGCGCCCGTCGCCAGAACGTCGCCTTCCTGCAATGGATGGACCCGCCCATCGCCGGCGGCCACTGGGTGCCCCAGCTGATCGAGCTCGCCGGGGGCCGCGACTTGCTGAACACCGCGGGCCTGGCACCGATCCCCGTCGAGTGGGACCACATTAGGAAGAAGAACCCCGACGTCATAGTCGTCGCCTGCGAAGACATGGGCGTCGAGCGCCTGCGTGACGAGATCCGCCTGCTCACCGACCGCCCGGGCTGGCGCGACCTCAAGGCCGCGCGCCGCGGCCTCGTGTTCGTCGGCGATGGCCGATGCTTCACCCGTGCCGGACCCCGCCTGGTCGACGGACTCGAGAGCCTCGCTTGGGCGCTCAACCCCAACGTCTTCCCGCGGCCGCCCGCCAACATCCTTCAACTCCTCAGGGATTGACGCTCGCGGCCTGACGCATAGCTTTGCCACACCTACACCTAGGCCGGTAGCTCAATTTGGCAGAGCAACGGACTCTTAATCCGTAGGTTGAGGGTTCGAGTCCCTCCCGGCCTATAGACGACCTTCACGGCCCGACTCTTCGGGCCGTCTTGGTTTACGGTTTCGGCAGTGGCGGTACCCCGCATGACCCGCTTCCCCGATAGTTCCCGCGTAGACGTCTGGTCGTGAGCAGCGCTGGCCCTCTTCACGGCGCTGGGCGACACGGCTCGCTTCGTCGCGACCATGACAAACGTGGGCGGCGACACCGTCGAGGTTGCTAGCTTCGTGTGGTCCTCCTCGAACGAACTCGTCGCCACGGTGGATAGTGCAGGGCTGGTGACGGCGGTGACCCCCTCAATCCCCGAATCCCGGAATGTCTCTCGTCCTTGACGATGCGGGCTATATGCTGCATTTTTAGCATTATGCTGCTTTTCTAGCAGCCACAACCCCCGGACGCCGCCACGCGTCCTACCACTCGGGGAGCCACGATGGAGAAGCGAGCCCACGTCGATCTCAGCCGCCGCGAGCGCCAGATCATGGACATCCTGTACCGCCGGGGCCGGGCCTCGGTGGCCGAGGTGTTGGATGATCTGCCCGACCCGCCCAGCTATTCGGCGGTGCGGGCGTTGTTGCGGGTATTGGAGGAGAAGGGGCACGTAGAGCACGAGGAGGATGGTCCGCGCTACGCGTACCGACCGACGGTGCCGCGATCCGAGGCGCTGGAGTCGGCGATGCAGCGGCTGGTGCGTACGTTCTTCGACGGGTCCACCGAGCGGGCGGTTGCGGCGTTCCTGGACATGTCGGCTGCCGATCTCTCTGAAGAGGAGCTCGAGCGACTTGCCGAGCTGATCGAGCAGGCGAAGGAAGAAGGACGATAGTCATGCCGAGCGGTGATATGGTCATGGAGGTTCTGGCGGGCGTTGCCGTAAAGGGAACGGTAATACTGACCCTGGCGGCGGCCCTGAGTTTGGCGATGCGGCGCGCGCCGGCATCGTTCCGTCATCTGCTTTGGAGTCTGGCATTGGGGTCGGTGCTGCTGTTGCCGATCCTCGGACCGCTGGTCCCGCAATGGAGAGTGCCGGGACTTCCGCGCTTTACCGCGATCGAGACTCAGGCCGTCGAGAGCGGAGCGGGTGCGGCGACGGAGTCACGACGCGTGCCCGAGTCGCAGCCGGTTCGCCGGCTCGATGTGGGACGTGCGCCCGTCGCCGAGGCTCGTGCCCGGGGGACAGGCGCTTCTGTGATTCCCGAGCGCGCGCTAATCGACGAGCCGACCCGCGCGGGAGCGCCGTGGGGCGCCGTTCTGTTTTTCGTCTGGCTGGCCGGAGCGCTCGCCGTCGGCGCCGGCATTACCCTGGGTGTCGCGCGGACCTGGTACCTCGCCGGCCATGCGCTCCCGGTGAAGAGCGGGAGGCTGTGGGACGCCGCAGCGCGTATCGCGGCCCAGCTCGGCATCGCCCGTCACGTCGCCGTACTCCAGTGCCATGGGAGCTGCATGCCGATGACCTGGGGTTTGGAACGACCGTGTGTCCTGCTGCCGGCCGACGCCGAAGACTGGTCCGACGACCTGCTGAACACGGTCTTGTTACACGAGCTGGCCCACGTCAAACGCTACGACTACCTGACCCAGCTGCTCGCCCGGCTCGCCTGCGCGATCTACTGGTTCAATCCGTTGGTTTGGCTGGCGGCGCGGCGGCTGCGCATCGAGCGCGAGCTGGCCTGCGACGACGAAGTGCTGCGAGCCGGATCGCGCGCTTCGGACTACGCCGGGCATCTGCTGGATATGGCGCTGTCTCTGAGGGCGCGCCCGTTCCTGGCCAGCGTGGCGATGGCGCGCGCCTCACAGTTGAGCACACGGCTGCGTGCCGTGCTCGACTCGGGCCGCGCCCGTAGCTCGTTGACTCCCAGGTTCGTGATGGCAGCGACGCTCTCTGCCGTGTTCGTGGCGCTCACGGTCGCCGCGGCGTCTCCCAGCCGGAGTGTCGCGAAGACGACAGAGGCGAGGGAGAGGCCAAGTCGCGACCGGGTTTCCGTCGGGCGGAGTCTGATGCCGTTGAGCGATATCGTCGACCGCCCCGAGCCTGCAGCCAGGGCTGGGCGTGTCGCTCGGGACCGTGCTGGCTCGGGTGCCAGCGCCGGTGCGAGCGACGTTTCGGAGTCGATCGCCATGTCCACGGAATCGGTCGGGCGTGCGTTGTACGTCCCGGCGCCTGTTGCGCCCGCGGCGCTCTGCGACTGGAATGCGCGCAGCGGCTCGTCGTCCACGTCTGTCCAGATAGACGACGACGACATGCAGGTGAAGATGAAGGTCGACGACTGCGAGCTGGAGGTCGACCTGTCGGGGGAGATCACCTTCAACGCCGACGAGACCGAGATCGTCGCCCTCTCTCCCGGCGGCGAGCTGGAGATCGAGGAGAAGCGGGGGCGTTCGTCGCGGCGCTTGAAGATCGAGTCCGACCGTTCGGGCAACCTCGAGCGCCAGTGGTGGGTGGACCGGGACGAGCGACCATACGACGCCGAGGCCCGAGCCTGGCTGAGTGATATTATCCTCGTCCTCTTCCGGCGCGTCGGTATCGATGCAGAGGAGCGAGCGGAACGCATCCTGGCCCGCGATGGAGTCGATGGACTGTTGCAGGAGATCGCCTATATCCCGAGCGAGCACGTCGCTGGGCGTTACTATGGCGTTCTGCTGAGCGAGGCCGATCTCGATCCGGAGACCGTTCGCGGCGTCGTTCGCCAGGCCGCGCAGGACATCGAGTCCGACCATACCCTCGGCAGGCTTCTGGTCGCCGTCGCCGAGAACCAACCGCTCGACGAATCGGTGCAGATCGCCTACGTGGAAGCATCGGGCTCCATCGATTCCGATCACGAGCAGGGCCGCGTGCTCACGGCGATTCTCCAGCGTGAGGACCTGAGTCCCGAGGTCGCGCAGACGATGCTCCAGGCCGCCACCGACATCTCATCGGATCACGAACTGGCCAGACTACTCGTCGGCTTGGTGGAATCGGGCTCGCTCGACGACGCCATGGCCGAGGACTTCTTCCGCGCTGTCGGTACCATAGACTCCGACTTCGAGCGGCGCCGCGTGTTGGCGGCGGCGCTGAGCAGTGGCATGGTGAGCCAGCGATCTCTCGACATGGCCCTGGAGACGGCGGCCGACATCGACTCGGACCACGAGCTGGCCCGGCTGCTGATCGACGTGGCTGATCGCTATCCGGCCGGGGGTGAGCTGCCAGCGTCGTACCTGACTGCCGCCGCCAGCATCGAATCCGACTTCGAGCTGGCTCGCGTGCTCGCCAAACTGGTGGGGCGCGCCGATCTGAGCTCTGCGTCGCTGGCCGCGGTGTTGGAGCTCGCAGCGGGGATAGGCTCGAACCACGAGATGTCGCGGCTTCTGGGGGCGGTCCTGAGTGACAACCGGCTGGATGAAAGGACGCGACCCGTCTTCTTCAACGCCGCGGCCACCATCGAGTCCGACTTCGAGCTGTCGCGCGTACTCACGGCTGTGGTGAAATCGGACTGGGCCGGCGAGTCGGACGTCGAGGCGGTACTCGAGTTGGCGCTCGAGGTCAGCTCCGATCACGAGCTATCGAGGCTACTGATCGAGGTCGCGGGCAGCGGACAACTCAACGAGCGGCTGCGTCCCGCCTTCATGAGGGCGGCCGACTCAATCGAGTCGGAGTACGAGCGCGGCCGCGTCCTCTCGGCGGCCTACCCGAGGAGCAGAGAGATCTAGGGATTCGGGGAGGTAGGGAAGCAATAAGCACTTCTTTACCTCCCTACCTCCCCTGTTCCACTGGTCCCCTGCTCAGAATTCGAGAATTCCCAACAGACTTCGGATCTGCCACTTCTCATTCCGAAGCCGAGCACCTACATCTTCTCCCAGACATTGTTCCCACGCTCGATGTCGGGGAAGTGGTATTCCGCGTCGATCTCCACCTTCACCACCGGTGAGCCGTTCGCGACGCTTAGCTCGGCGCGCGTCTGGCCGCTCAGCCAGTGCTCAACCGGGACTTCCCGCTTGAGAATCTCGCCGTTTTCCAGCGTCAGCGTGACGCGTGCCGGCATGGGGACCCAGCCGTGGTCCTCGATGACGATCGTCGTCGTGGTTCCGTCGCTGGTCACGCTGCCTACCGCCTGATCCAGCGTCCACGTCTCGTGGTACCAGGCGCGCCAGAACCAGTCGAGGTCGGTGCCCGTCGCGGCGTTGAAGAAGTTGAAGAAGTCCCACGGCTTGGGATGCTTGTAGGCCCAGGCGTTGATGTAGCTGCGCCAGGCCGGGTCGAAGCTCTCTTTGCCCAGCAGGCCGCGGAGCGTGCCCAGTAGCGCCTGCGGCTTGGCGTAGGAGGCTGTGCCGTAGGCCATGCCGGGGTAGTGGTAGTCGCTCAGCCGCATGATCTCGCCCTCCTGTCCCGCGCGCGCCGTCTCCAAATATCCGCTGCGGCCCGCGACGGGCTCGGGGCGCGACCAGAACTCGGCCCCGGCGAAGCTGCCGTTGAACGAGGTCGTACCCTCGTCCATCCAGGAGTGCCGCCGCTCGTCCGTCCCGACGATCATCGGGAACCACATGTGGCCCAGCTCGTGTGCGGTGAGCCCGTAAAGCCCCTCTTCGCTGGCGTTGGGATAATCGTACGATCCCATCAGCGTCATCATCGGGTACTCCATGCCACCGCCCATGATGCCACCGCCCTCGACCGACGTCATGTGCGGCCACGGGTAGGGGAACCCGGTATAACGCGAGAGCGCATCGATGCTGTGTGCCGCGAACTCCCATTCTCTCTCCCAAAGAGGAGCAGAAGAACGCCAGAACGAGTTGATCAGCGCGTAATCCGTGGTCCCGTCTCCGTCCCGATCGCCGACCGGCGTGCGCGCCGCATCCCACTGCGATTGCCGCATCGCACCGAAGGCGACATCGCGCACCGTGTCCGAGTGAAAGCGCCAGCTCAAGTAACCATCCGCGGGTCGTTTCGTGACCAACCCGGCTTCGAGGTCGGCGGCCGTCACGACGTGCACCACCTCATCGCTGTCGTGCGCCTGTCGGTAACGCTCCAGCACCGCTGGCTGCAGCACCTCGTCCGGGTTCAGTAGCTCGCCGGTACCCATGACCACCCAGCCGTCCGGCGCCTCGATCGTCATGTCGTAGCTGCCGTAGCCGAAGTAGAACTCCGCGTTGCCCAGAAACTGATCCGCCTGCCAACCGACGACGTCGTCGTATACCGCCATCTGCGGATACCAATAGGCCAGGTAGAACAGGTTGTCTGCGTTCCAGCCCATGCGGCCGCCGCCACCGCGCTGCGGTACCGTGAACGCCCAGTCGATCTCGATCTCCACCGCCTGGCCGGACGGCAGCGGCTCGGCCAGCAGGATCGGCATGGTCGTTCCGCTCACCGCATACCCGGGCCCCATCCGCTCAACGAACGCGGCGATCTGTTCCGGCGAAAGAAAGGCGAGCATCTGTGCGAAGCCGCCTCCTGTCTCGTCTAGCTCCTGGGCCGCCACGGCGACGCGCTTTATCTCGACACCGCCCGTTATCAGCGCCGGCCTGTTACGCACCACTCCTTCAGCGTGCAGGTTCTGTAGCAGATGCACGATGACGACCGGCAGTGGGTCGGGCGACCGGTTGTGGTAGACGATGTGGACGCTACCCTCGAGGCGCTTCTCCTCGGGCAGCAGGCGGGCGCGTATGTCGTAGTCCGTCCACTGCTGCCAGTAGTCCGGGCCCGGCTCGCCGGTCGTCGTCCGCGTACCGTTGGCGACGGCCTGCTGGAACCCTGCCGACGGAATCACGGGGTAGGGGATCGGTCGTTCGCTGTCCTGCGCCTGCAGCGAGCCGGCCGCCAGCAAAGCGATGAGGGTGACGCTACTAAAGGGGCGAATGAGCTGTCGCATTTGTCGCTTCTCCTCCGTGGCTGAGTAGTTGGAGGAGGGTAATCTCTTGCGAAGCCGGTCCGGTGGCTAGGGGTAAGGTGGGATCAGGCCTCGCGCCGCTCGAGGGCGCGGCGGATCTCGGAGAGGTCGTCGAGGCAGGCGGCGGGCAGCTCGCCGCGGGTCCAGGGGCAGCGGACCACCTCGCCCAGGTCGTAACAGGGGATCGCCCACAATTCGGGGTCGCCGACCTCGAGGTCGAGGTCGAGGTCGCCGATGTCGGCCTTGCGATCGATATCGCCGAGCACGTAGTGGCCGACGATGCTCTGGCCGTCCACGCCCGAGATCGTCGCGCCCGGTGCACGGGGGCCGTGGCCGCTGCGTACCTCCCACTTGGGGTTGATGCGCGTGTAAGCGGCGCCCCACTCGCCCACGTAGGTGGGCCGGTGTATCGAGTACGCCGCCACCCAGCCGCGCTTGTAGCGAGCCGCTTTGTCCCGAGCGCCCAACTCGTCTCCTTCCGCCAAAAACGCCGCTTTGACCTCGGCCTCGATGGTGAAGCTCCAGTAGGGAAGGTAGAGGATGGGTTGGCGCACCCCGCTCGGCGCTGCAACGAAATACGACGGCCGCTCGATCAATCCCCCCGTTTCGATCTCCCAGGCACGGCCGCACTGCGGACAGCGGAAGGCGACATCGTGGGAGGCCGCCGGCAGCTCCGTACGGCACGCCTTGCAGCGCAGCACTATGACCCGCGGCCCAGCCGCCCTATGACTCACTGCGCTCGAACCTCGGTATGGCCCCGGCCTCCGGCCAGCTACGGATCTGCCAGTCGGGGCGATTGGAGCGTACCAGGGCCGTGACGGTGCCGATGATCCCGGCCACGAACAGCACGACCGGGTCGAAGAAGGCGTCGCCGAGGAAGGTGGCGTGAAGCGCCTGACCGAGGGCAAGCGCGCCCGGCACGGCGAGGGCGGCCCAGGCCAGGCCGGGGATCCTGAAGGTCTCGGGCATGCGCCAGGCGATGATGTTCCCGCTGACGCCGTCGATCACGATCTCGTAGCTGCCCGCCTCGGTCTGCACCGGGATCGACCAGAATGGGAAGAATAGGGTGCGCCCGGAAGCCGCGACCATCTCGGTGTCCTTCTTGGCGAACCGCTCGTGCGCGGTCGCATCGGGCGACTGCTCTTCGGCGAAAACGGTTGCGCGGCGCTGCGCTTCGACGAGGTCGAATGCTCTTAGCGGTGCGAGCCGGCGCGCCGCCCGCGCGTCGAACATGGCCAGGTCCCAGGGTGCACGCGCCGCTGGCGTCATGTGTTCGACGTCGGCCACCATGACCTTGGTGTCCTCCTTTTGGGTGTACTCGTAGGTCGGCTCCATCACCGTGCCGCCCGATGCCGGGTCATAGCGTTCCTTGTAGACGCGATGCCGTTCCGGCACCCGGCGCTCGAAAACGCCCACCCGGCGGCCGCAGACCTCGTGGAACGGCATGAATACGAGCTCCGGCCGGCCGAAGATACCGACCTTGCCTTGCCGTTCCATCCAGGCTCGCCCGGCCGAGGCCGCCTGCGCCGCACTGAGGTTCGACGTGACCTCGTAGCGTGGTGAGTGCACTTCGGTCAGACAGAGCGTCGCCCCGCAGCGCTCGCACGGAGTGATACGCGTGCCCTCGCGAACGACCTCGGGCGCCCCACACTGAGGGCACTTGATCGGGTAGAGCTTGAGCTCGTTCACGAGGTCGCCTTCTTCGGCTTGCCTGCCCGCGCCAATGCCGTCATGAAGTAGAGGCCGATCACGAGCACCGCCGGCGCCGCAAACTTAGCCGGCAGCAGCGCGGCGACGACGATCATCATCGCGCTGGCCAGCCACGCCTTGTTGCGGCGCGAGTAGCGGGGCCGCACCGGCCAGTCGACGTCGATCAGCTCGGCGCTCACGCCGTCCAGTTGAAAGCTGCTCGTCGTCTCTCCGATGCGGATCAGTCCTTTATATATAGGCCGATGGATGAGCCGGATCGTCTTGACTGCCAGCGGTCTGCCGGTGGCCCGCGCAGCCACCTCGGGCAACGACTCGGGCGCCAGTTCCGGTTCTTCCCATTCGGCGGCACTGTCGCGCTGCTCCGATTGCACGAAGGCCCGCTCGCCGCCGGGCAGTCGCACCTGGGAGAAGCGGCCCTCCGGGCCCGGCCGAGCGCCGATGCACAAGCGCCGCCCGTCTGGACTCTCGACCTCCCAAACCGGTTCGTTGACCAGCTTCAACCTGACGACGGTAGCATCGGCGTAACCGGCCTCACGCGCCCGAGCCTTTAGCAGGCCGGGGACTCGGGAAGCGCGCACTGTTTTACGGATGACTTGGTGGATGAGCGCGCCGCTGAGATCGACGAACGATTCCGAGCCGCAGAACCTACAGCGGGCGTAGGCGACGCCCTCGGGTACTTCCACAGGGCCGCCGCATTGTGGGCATTTCGGGTTGAGCGCTTGCTGCGCTGCCATTCTCCTCACCGTTCGCCATCGCCATCGCCACCCCGATCGCCATCGAGCGAACCCGAGAGGTCAACGAGGATGGCGATCCCGATGGCGATGGCGATGGGGAGTATGACTCCTATTCGGTCACCCGGTCGCCGCATTCCATGCAGAAGCGTGCGCCCGCCGGGACCTTTGCGTTGCAGTTCGGGCACGAGCGCTCGGTCACCCCGACGGGCTCGCCGCAGCGGCCGCAGAACTTGGCGTCGGGCGCAAGATGCCCTTCGCACTTCTCGCAACGGTCGCCGGCGACCAGCGATTCACCGCAGTGCGAGCAGAAGCGGGTGCCCGGGGCCACCTCGGTGTGACAGGCGGGGCAGGCGATGGCCGCCGCGCTGCCGCCGCTACCCCCGGCCGCCTGGCCGGGTCCCCCCTTGAACGCCTCGAAGATCATTCCGGGCAGCATCGCGCCGATCCCCGCTCCCATCCCGGCCCCGGCGCCCAGCCCGACCATGTCGCTCGCGGCACCACCGCCGCCGCCACCACCGCCCTCCAGGGCGCGGGCCGCCTTCATCTTCAGGAACTTGTCCAGGTCGCCCAGCGCCGCCATCTGTGCCCGCTCGTCGATCGCCTTCTCCACCTCTTCCGGTGGGGTGATCGACGTGATGAAGAAGTCGGCCAGGTTGATTCCGTAGCGCTGGAAGTCGTGGCTCAACCGGTCGTGCACTTCCTGCCCCATCTCATCGTACTGGCTGGGCAAATCGAAGATCGTGCGCAGCTTCTCGCCCAGATAGTCGTTCAGCCGGCTGACGATGATGTCACGCAGGTAGTCCTTGATGTCCACCGTCAGGAACGAGCCCATCGTGCCGGCCAATGCGTTGACGAAGACCAGCGGCTCGCGGATCTGGATCGCGTAGTTCCCGAAGGCGCGCAGCCGTACCAGACCGAGGTCCGCGTCCCGGTACGCCACGGGCTGCGCTGTGCCCCACTTGAGGTCGGGGAACAACTTCATGTTCACGAAGACGACCTCCACCCGGAACGGCGAAGTGAAGTTCCAGGGCAGCGAGAGGATCTTCGTGACGATCGGGATGTTGGCGGTGCTCAGGGTGTGCCGGCCGGGGCCGAGCACGTCGAGACCTTTACCGTCGCGGAAGAAGATCGCCGCCTGGTTCTCCCGTACGATGACCTGCGAGCCGAACTTCGTCTCCGCCGACCCCTCTTGCGGGATGCGATGGATGATCTCCTGGCCCGTAGCATCGAACCACTCGATGACGCTTAGAAACTCAGTCATGACGGACCCCTCGCTTGGCGATGTGACACGCCGGAAGGTGAGTTCTCGGTAGGGGAAGGCTGTCGCGGGCGCGCGGCCGGGAATCGGCCGCCGGAGGCACCTGCAGCCCCAAATATATGAAGATCAACTCGATACGCCTAGGGCCGCAGGGCCGCATCCGCCCTCACCCCATCATACACACCGGAAGCCGCATTCATTCGCCCGCTGGCGATTCCCGCCGTCATCTCCCCCGGCTCGGCAGATTAAAGAGCGGGAGCCTTATCTCGGACACGCACGAGGTGTCCAGCCCCTCGACCGACCCCTTCTCCAGGAACTCGTTTCGTATCATGCTGATACAGGGTCCGCCGGCCCCGTGGGCCGCCGGGATAACCAGGTGCAGGCTGTTCGGCAAATGCCTGGCGGCCTCGGCGCCCCAGCGCGGCGATGTCACCGGATCGATCGTCCCGGAGAGCAGCAGGGTCGGCACATCTACGCTCACCGGCTCGCCGTAGCCGTCGGGCAGCTCGCGGGCCGGCCACACGCTGCAGGCGGCCAGCTGGTTGCGTACGCGGTCGTCTCCCAGAAAGGTGCCGTCGGTGAGCTCGGGGATCTCAGCTTCATCGATGCGCGACAGATCTTCCGGGCAGGTTACCGATAGCAGCATCCCGAAGGCGAGCGCGTCTACGATCGCCATGTTGTTCCTCAAGCCGAGGTCGACGAAGAACTCGTAGTCGCCTTCGTAGGCGCGGTGGATGAGCAGCGGCACCGCCCGGGCCATATTCAGATAGTACATCGAGGTGCGCAACGCTTCGGCGAACGCATAGCGCGACATGCTGAGCGTGACCTCTTCGCCCGTCTCCGGGTGCGGCATCGTCACCTGCGCCGGCTCCCTGTTCAACCGCTCAATGAGCTCGGCGAACTCCTGCTCCAGGTTGGGAAAAGCAGCGTGGCACTCGGGGTCCGCCGCGCAGCGCTCGAACGTCAGCTCCAGCGCCTGTTGCGACTCGTAGGCGTGGTACAGCGGGTTGCGGAACGCGATGGGCGCCACGCCGTTAAGAACCGCAGTGCGGACCGTCTCGGGATGCCGGCGCATGTAGACCAGCGCCGCCCGCGTACCGTACGAGCCGCCCGTCAGGTTGACCTCATCGTATCCGAGCGCGAGCAGGATCTCGTGCAGATCGTCGGCGAAGATAGGGGTCGTGTACTGCGTCAAATCGGCCAGCCGCTCCAACCGTTCGCGACAGCGCTCGAACTTCTCCGCCGTGAAGGCGGGGTCCAGATAGCTCTGCAGGTCGCCCTGCACCGCGACCTCGCAGAAGAGCGGGTTCGACCTCCCGGTGCCCCGCTGGTCCACCAGGACTATGTCACGCTCCCTGCGAAACGACGACTGGGACCAGCCGCGCGCCCCGTTCGTCGCCGCCCCGCCGGGCCCGCCGGAGAGCGGTACGATGGGGTCGGGCCGCGGCGAGTCGCTGAGGGCCGGTATCAGGATGATGTTGATGTCGATAGTTCGACCGGCACCGAGGGCGCGGTTCTCGTACACCGTGTAGTTGCCGCAGCGCGCCTCCACCTCGCTGTCGGGGATCGGGCACGGCTCCATGGAGAGAGTGCCCGGCACGCCCTGCGCGAAGCCGAGCGACGGGAGAATCAGCAATGCTGGAAGCAGGACACAGCGAACATGGCGCATTTGAAGCCTCCGGTATCGGCGTGAGGTGCTCGACTATGCGGTGGGGAGTCCCAATAGACAAGCCCTTTGGGAATTCTCGAACCTCGATCATGGGACCAGTACAACAAGGGAGGTAGGGAAGTTTAGAAATGCTTCCGGCTTCCCCACCTCCCCTGTTGCACGGGTCCCCGAATCGACATTTGAGAATTCCCAGTAGACTTGGAGCTTTGAACCTTCTAGAATTCCCGCTTCATGACCCGAAAGTGGCGTAGTCTGTGGTGGCTGGCCCTCGCCTCGATGCTGGCGATGGCGCTCTGGTTCTCCGCCTCGGCGGTCGTGCCGCAGTTGACGGGCGAATGGCAGCTCTCCGGCGGCGGCCAGTCGTGGCTAACTATGAGCGTCCAGTTGGGCTTCGTCGTGGGCGCTCTGTTGAGCGCGGTGCTGAACCTGGCCGACCGTCTACCGGCCCGTTGGCTGTTCGCTGTGAGCGCCTTACTGGGTGCCGCCTTCAACGCCGCCATCGCCGTCTTCGTCGACGGTCCAGTCGCCGCCAGCGTGCTGCGCTTCCTCACCGGGATGACCCTGGCCGGAGTCTACCCACCGGGCATGAAGCTCATGGCGACCTGGTGCAAGGAGGACCGCGGTCTCTGTATCGGCCTCCTGGTCGGCGCGCTTACAGTCGGTTCTGCCATGCCTCACCTGTTCGCCGCGGTGCCTATACTGGGCGGCCAGGCCGGGATTCCGCCCTGGCGTTCGGTTCTGTTCATCGCGTCGGGTTCGGCTCTGCTCGCAGGCGTGATCGCCGCCTTGTTCATCGAGGCCGGCCCGCTCCATTCGGAGGTCGCGCCCTTCCAGCCGCGGCACGCCGGCCACGCCCTCGGCCTGCGAGGCTTGCGGCTCGCCAATTTCGGATACCTTGGCCACATGTGGGAGCTCTACGCCATGTGGACCTGGGCGCCGCTCTTCCTGCTGGCCAGCTACGAGCGCGCCGGGTGGAGTCAGGCAAGCGGCAGGCTCGCCGGCTTCGCGACGGTAGCCATCGGCGGCCTCGGCTGTGTGATCGCTGGGAGGCTGGCCGACCGCTGGGGTCGGACGTCGATCTCGTCTATTAGCCTCGCCGTCTCCGGTACCTGCGCGCTCGCCGCCGGTCTGCTCTTTCGATCGCCCGCCGCGTTGACGGCACTTTGCCTGGTTTGGGGCTTTGCCGTCGTTGCCGACAGCGCCCAGTTCAGCGCCGCCGTGAGCGAGCTCAGCGATTCGCGCTACGTCGGCACGGCACTCACCATGCAGACCAGCCTCGGCTTCCTGCTGACTCTATTCACGATCAGGCTCGTCCCGTTCCTGGTCGAGCGCCTGGGGTGGGAGTGGGCGTTCGCCTTCCTGGCGTTGGGACCGATCTGTGGCATCGCCGCCATGCTCCGCCTGCGAGGCCTGCCCGAGGCGACGAGGATGGCGTCTGGAAACCGCTAGGCTCGGCCGGGACCGTGCGGCCGGCTTCGGAATAGGACTTGCCTCTCCCCCCCAGCGTCTCTAGCATGTCGGTTTCCTCGCCTACCCGCGGCCCCAACCGAAGGAGTGGCACCGTGAGCCAGTCGAGCTTGCCTCACATCGACGCTCTGCTCCAAGAACACCGTGTGATCGATCCGCCGAATCGCTTCCGCGCCGACGCTCTAGTCTCCAGCGAAGAGATCTATCAGCAGGCGGATGAGGATCTGGAAGGTTTTTGGGCCCGACAGGCCGAAGCGCTTCACTGGTACCGCGGTTGGACGCGGGTGCTCGACTGGAACCCGCCGTGGGTGAAGTGGTTCATCGGCGGACGCCTGAACATCTCGGTCAATTGCCTCGACCGTCATCTCGAGACCCATCCCGATCGCGTCGCCTACTTCTGGGAAGGCGAACCCGGCGACGAACGTCGCATCACGTACCGCGAGCTTTACGAGGACGTGTGCCGCTTCGCCAACGGCCTGAAACAGATCGGGGTCCGCCGCGGCGATCGTGTGGCGATCTATCTCGGGATGATCCCCGAGCTCCCGGCCGCTATGCTCGCCTGTGCGCGGATCGGCGCCGTCCATTCCGTCGTCTTCGGTGGCTTCGCCGCCGATTCGCTCAGGGATCGCATCAACGATGCGAATGCCGAGGTGCTGATCACCGCCGACGGCGGTTGGCGTCGCGGTGGCGTCGTCCCGCTGAAGGAAAGTGCCGACAAGGCTCTGGACGGCTGCCCGACGATCCGCAAGGTCGTGGTAGTGAAGCGGACCGCTCAGGACGTGCCGATGGTCGAGGGGCGCGACATCTGGTACCATGAGCTGGTCGAGGCGCAGAGCGCGGCCTGCGGGCCCGAGGAGATGGACTCCGAGGACCCGCTCTACATCCTCTACACCTCCGGGACCACGGGCCGACCGAAGGGGATACTGCACACAACCGGCGGCTACCTCGTGGGCGTCACGACAACGCATCGACTGATCTTCGACATCCATCCCGAGACCGACGTCTACTGGTGCGCCGCCGACATCGGCTGGGTCACCGGCCACTCCTATATAGTCTACGGGCCGCTGGCGAACGGCACGACCAGCGTCATGTACGAGGGCGCGCCCGACTTCCCCGACAAGGACCGACTGTGGTCGATCGTCGAGAAATACGGCACCACCATCCTCTATACCGCGCCCACCGCGATTCGCGCCTTCATGAAGTGGGGGTCCGAATACCCCGAGCGCCACGACCTCACCTCACTCCGCCTTCTGGGTACGGTCGGCGAGCCGATCAACCCGGAGGCCTGGATGTGGTATTGGAAGCATATCGGTGGCGAGCGCTGTCCGATTGTCGATACGTGGTGGCAGACGGAGACGGGGATGATCCTGATCACGCCGCTGCCCGGCGTGACTTCACTCAAGCCCGGCTCGGCGACCCGCCCCTTCCCCGGCGTCGTGGCCGACATCGTCGACGAGACAGGGAACTCGGTCTCACGGGGGGCCGGTGGCTACCTGGTATTGCGCCGCCCCTGGCCGGCTCAGTTCCGCACGATATACGGCGACCCGGGCCGCTTCGTCGAGCAGTATTTCTCCCGCTTCGGACACGGCATCTACCTGACGGGCGACGGGGCGAAGTACGACGAGGACGGCTACATCTGGCTGCTGGGGCGGATCGATGACGTCATGAACGTGGCGGGACATCGACTCTCGACCTTCGAGATCGAGTCGGCGCTGGTCGACCACGACGGTGTTGCCGAGTCGGCCGTGGTTTCGCGACCGCATCCCGAGGTGGGCGAAGCGATCGTCGCATTCGTCACGCTGCGCGCCGACCGGGATGGCGACGAGAAGCTCATCGCCCAGCTCCGCGACCACGTGGCGGACAAGATCGGCAAGATCGCCCGGCCGCACGCCATCGTCCTCAGCGACGATCTGCCGAAGACCCGTTCGGGCAAGATAATGCGGCGGCTGCTTCGCGACGTCGCCCACGGCCGCGCTCTGGGCGACGTCACCACACTGGCGAACGCCGAGGTCGTGGAGGAGATCCGCACCCTGGCCGCCGAGCGGCCGGAGGAAGAGTAGAATTCAGCGGGACTCGGCGGCGAGCCGCTCGAGAGCCTGCCGCGCCGTCTCGACCCGCGGTTGTAGCTCCGGGTCGGCTCTATCCCATAGGTGCAAGAAGTGCGAGTACGCCGCGACGGCGCCTTCGACATCGCCTTCCGCCTCCAGCGCCTGCCCCAGGGACAGGAAGAACAGTCCTTGGTTTACGATTTCGGTCATTGTGTGCGCGTAGCGCAGCCGGCGGATCCCTTCCGCTCGGGTCTCGGGCCGAGCGGCTAGAGCGAATGTCAGGGCGGTTCGCAGCTGCTGGCTCCAAACGACGACGGGGCCGTGCGCATAGCCCGCCTCGTCCAGCGCGCTCCGCATCCGCTGCACGCCTCCCACCGTGTCGCCATCGATGATGTCCGCCCAACCGAAACCCGCTTCGATGAGCGCCGGCATGAAATCGAACTCGGGCGTCGAGTCGGCGGCGAGCGCTTCTTCGCCCAAACGCCGCGCCTCCGCAGATCGACCCTGGCTCAGCTCGAATACCATCGCCGTCCGCAACAAGAGCTGCCGCGCCTCGGGATTCTCAGGTAGGATGAAGAGTCCCTCCACCGGGCCCTGCGCGTACGATGGATCGGCCAGTCCTGCGAATAGGGGTCCCAGACCGGAATAGGCCGCCGCGTCCCGGGGACCCGCGATCGCCCAGAGGCTGTCGAACAATGGCCGAGCTTCGGCAACACGTCCCAGGCTGGAGAGGACGAGTGCGTGGGCCGAGGCGACCTCTTTCCAAGTGTACGATCCAACCTCGAGGTAAGAAGCGAACAGCTCCAGCAGGGGTAGCAGCATAGCCGGGTGTAGCGATCGCGAGCGGAAGAGGTTGTTGAGGAGCTCATCCTGCAGGTTTCCGTCGTCCCCGCCGAGCTCGTCTAGCTGCTGTACGACGCTGTCCGGTTCGCCCCATATCCCGCGCGCCCGCTCGAATCGACCCGTGTACTCGGCGGCTGCAGTGCTCCTCAACATTTCGAGGTAGCGATCGTAGCTAGCGCTGTCGTCGAACGCGATGCTGTACTCCAACGGGTGAACGAGGGCCGGTGCGAGCGAGGGATCGAGTTCGAGTGCGCGCTCGAAGGGTCCGAGAAGATCTTCGAGGTCCAACCCCAGAATCGGCTGAGCGTGGTAGCGGATGTCGCCGAGCAGGTACCAACCTTCGGGGTCGTCCGGGAATCGGTTCACGAAGCGCTGTATCGTATCGTGGGCCGCGACCTTTCCGTCCTCAAATAGCGTGTTGGCGACGACGATCGATCGCTCACGCTCCGGCAGGCGGTCGCTGTAGCGCAGCGCCAGCTCACCGTGCCGGCGCGCCCCCTCCGACCCGTATCCGCCGAGCTTCACGTTCCAGCCGTAGACCCGTCCGAGCCGATAGTGTGCCAGCGCGAAGGTCGAATCCGCCTCGATCGCATCCTGAAACGCCGCGAACGCCGAGTCCCATTCCGAGCGCCGATAGTGCTGCTGTCCCTTCAGGTAGGCGCGGATCGCTTCTACGTTCCTGGTCGTGATCGCGCTCACCCGCAGGTTGGGCAGCGGCTCGTGCGCCAGCCAGATCTCCCGCAGCAGGCTGACGCCCAGATCGTCGACCAGTGAGAGCACGCTGTCGGCCGGCCCCTGCACCTGGGCCGAGGCCAACTCGGTGCCGCGCACCGAGTAGAGCTCGGCCGATAGACGCACCTCGGGTCCGACGGATACGACACTGCCCAGCAGGACCGATCCGGCCTCGAGATCGCGACCAACGGCCAGCGAGCCGTCCAGATCCAGGCCCCCGTCCCCTGCCCGCTGCCGCCAGCGATGCAGGACCGTGCGCGAGTCTATCGTGCGGATCGCGCCCACCGCATCGAGGTTCGTGGACAGAAGGTCGACCATCCCCTCGCCGAGTAGCTCGACGCCGGGGCCGGACGCGTTGAACGGAAGGACCGCGATGACCTGCGCGTCGGGCTCGACTGCGCCCAGGATGTTGGGGCGGATCCACCAGAAGATGCCGCCGAGGACGAGCAGTAGGGCGGCGGCCGCGTAGGCGTAGCGGCGGCGGCGCCGTACCGATGGCGTCGAGGCCTCCGGCTCGTCGGTAGCGACCGCGCCCCTGGTCGGCTCCGGCCGCGCCGTCCACCAGGCGATCCCGACGACCGCCACGAAACCCACGGCCAGCACGATCCCCAGCCCGCGTACGACCCTCTCGTCGGGCACGAAGATGTCGGCCACCTGGATGAGCGCCCAGCTGGCGCCGATGTAGACGGCTGCCGCCTGGACGGCGGGGTGGCGGCGCAGCTCGCGCCAGCGCGCTCCCAGTCCTTGCGCTTCGCTCATCGAGGCTCCTCGAGGCTCAGGGTAGGTTGTAGCAGTCTGGCCTCCCGCCACGCCCCTGGTCAACCCTCGGGCCTGGGAAACGGCCCCTTGGCCCGGCTCGTAGTAATGGGTGGGGTGGTTGCCGGGCGGCCACCGGCCCCGAATTATATTACTGTAGGTGCGAGCCCGACCGAGAAAGCCATAAAGTCATGCGCTTTTCGACGGACCGGGAAGAGCCCGGTCCCAGCCACTGGATCATTATCGACCCCCGGCCGCCGGGCTACATCGGGCAGGAGATCGTCGATCTGTCGCCGGGCGCCATCGAGCTCCGGCACATCGCCCGCCAGCTCCGGACCTTCGCCGAGCAGCGGGCCAACTGGATCGACATCGCCGAGTTCGAGCGCGACTGGAACCGCTGGCCGGGTGATCGTCCGGACCATGTCCGCGACCTGTCGTTCGGTGTCCGGTTGATGTACGGTGTCGACTTCGATACCGAGACAGAGATCTTCGAGGGTAAGCCGGTCCGGCACCTGGCGGTGCGTGGTACGAACCAGCCCACACCGGCGACGGTGGGCGAGATCGCTACCTATTTTTGGGGCCGGCGGGCCGCGCAGATGAGGATCGCGCAGTCCGGGCTGGCACACGTTGTCGTTGGGATGGACTGGGAGCAACTGGACCCCCGCCAGTTGATGCGGTTGCTTTAGAGCCGAGAGGAGTACTGAAGTGCTAGAACTGTTCGGAACCAGGAGAAAATCGTTCGTCGAGCGGGTGGCCGACCGCTTCCTCGAAGCGGTCGATAGCGCCGCCGGCTCGGTCGAGCGAACCACGGAACGCGCCGGCGAGGCAGCCGGCGAAGCTCGCCGTCGCACCGAGTCCCACTTCAGGGAGGCCGGCGAGCGGGCACGTGGCGGAGCCCGGCAGTTGCGAGAAGCCGGTGAGCGGGCACGCGCCGGCGCCCGGGCGCGGCGCGATGCCCTCGCCGAACGCGTCGAGTCCATCGGCCGGCGCGCGGCGGAGATCCGAGAGGAACGCCAGCGGCACCGCGAAGAGCGTCGCCAGCGCAGAGTAGAGCGCCGCGCTTACCGGCGAGCCAGGCCGCGACGAACCTCCCCGATGCAGCTCGATGTACGGCACGATGACAAGATCGTGCTCCGCGGTAGGCGGCCGGTGAACCTGCGTACGGCGGACGGCAGCACGATCCGCTATCGCTACTACGATCGACCCGGCTTCTGGCTGCGCTTCTATCTGCACCTCACGGGCCACCAGGTCTGGCCGCGGCGGTAGGCTAAGCTGAGCACGAGGAACGAAGCGGAGGAGAAGCGCAGGCCGACCGTTATCGGCATACCGGTCGCGGCGCTGCGCTGGGGACTGATCGTCTTCGTCGCCGCCTCGGTCCTCGGGTTCGTCCTCGCCTTTTTGTTCTCGGGCGACTGGGCCCAGGACCTCGCCAGCCTCCAACGCTTCAACCCCGAGTGGTTCTTGCCCGCCGCCGGGCTGACCATCGTCAGCTGGCTGGGAGGCGGTCTGCGCATCAAAGCACTGGTCGGCCCGCACGACAGTCGCCTCTCCTATTTCAAGTGCACCCAGATCGGCGTTGCCAGCACAGCGATGTCGTACATCACGCCGTCGTCCACCGGCAGCGGACCGGCGACGATCTATGGGCTCATGCGACAGGGGTTGTCGTTCGGTCGCGCAGCGGCGATCAACGCTATGTCGTTTCTGTCGAACGTGATCTTCCTGTCGCTGGCTGGCTTGTTCGCCTGGGCGCTGGGTGCCGGCGGCAAAGTCGCCGACATAAGATTACCGATCGCCAACCTGTCGGCCGGCGCGCTGTTTCAGTGGTCGGCCTGGGCCTTCGGGTTCGCGGTGACGGTGATCGTCGTTCTCGCGTTGCTGCCGAACGTAGCGCGGGGCGCCATACGGAGGATCATGGGCTCCGGGCATCCCCGGGTCGAGCGTGTCCTCAACGGGTTCGACGAGTTGCACGCCGGGATCGTCGCCTACTGGAAGGAGGGCAAACTCCTATTCATAGCGGCGGTCTTGAGCGGCGTCCTCCACTTCGGCGCGCGCTTCGTGCTCGGCTATGCCGTTCTGCGTGGCTTCGTCGCCGAAGCGCCGTTCATGGAGGTCATGCTGCTCCATATCATGCTCCAGTACCTCCTCTTCTTCATGCCGACACCCAGCGGCGCCGGGATCGGCGAGCTGCTGACCGCCGCACTCATGGCGCCGTTCCTGACGCCCGGCCTCGTGCTGCCGTACACCGCCGTCTGGCGCCTCTTCCTAAATTACGGGACCGTCGCCGTGGGAGGCGTGCAGATGATGGGCTGGCTGGGAAAGGACGGCGCCCGGTAGGGATGCGGGGGTTCTGGGAGTTCGGAAGAATGATGAAATCATGAACGAGTCGTTTCTGGATACGTTGAGAGAGCGAGTGCTGTTGGCCGACGGAGCCGTGGGCACAGAGCTCCAGAAAGGCGAGCTCGAGCCGGGCGGTTGCGGCGAGGGGTGGAACGTCGAGCATCCGGACCGTATCCTGGCGATCCAGAGCGCCTACGCAGAGGCCGGCGCCGACTGTCTCACGACCAACACGTTCGGCGCGAGTCGTGTGATGCTCGAAGGACACGGGTGCGCCGACCAGGCCGAGGCGATCGTGCGGGCGGGTGTGCGGATCGCCCGCCAGGCGTTAGGTGACCGAGTGGGCTTTGTGCTCGGTGACATGGGTCCCCTGGGACGTCTACTCGAGCCGTTGGGCGATCTGTCTGAGGCCGAGGCGCGGGGGGCGCTAAGCGAACAGGCGGCGACGCTCGTCGATGAAGGGGTCGACGCGATCATTATCGAAACGGAGAGCAGTCTCGAGGAGATCGGCATCGCCATCGCCGCCGCGCGTGAGGCCGGCGCGCCCTGCGTGATCGGCTCGATGGCGTTCGATGTGATCCGCGACGGTACGGACCTGCGGACGATGATGGGCGTCAGCCCCGAGGACGCCGCCCGCTTCATGACCGACGCCGGCGCCCATGTGCTAGGACTCAATTGCGGGAAAGGTATCGACCCCGCTTGGGCCGCGGCCGCCGTGCGACGCTACGCGAGCGTCAGTGACCTACCCACCATGGCACAGCCGAACGCCGGCCTGCCCGTCCTCGAGAACTTGAAAACCGTCTACAAGCAGGACCCCGAGGTCATGGCGGAGGCGCTCCCCGAGCTGCTCGCCAGTGGGGTCCGCGTCGTCGGCGGATGCTGCGGAACCACGCCCGACCATATCCGGCGCTTCCGTCCAATGGTAGATACTTGGAATTCTCAATGAGGGAAGTCTGTTGGGAATTCCCGAATCGACATTCCCCAAGAAAGCTCCGCGATACTCAGTTCCTTCTTTGTAACCTCTCTAGTTGAGCGCGGGCCCAGATGTGGTTCCGGTTCAGCGATAGCGCCTGGCTGAACGCGTAGGTCGCCCGCGGCGTGTGGCCTGTGACGACGACGCCGGCCTCGCGCCGGAGGCGACGGCAGGCACGATGATCGTGTCGCTGGCGACGCCGAACCTCGACGACGGCGCGATCATGTTCACGGTGAGCGGCGGCGCCATCGATTCGCCGGCGCTACTCGATCTCGAGCACGTGCTCTACGTTATGGAGGGCACCAATACGATCAGCGCGATCATCGCGGGTGACATCGCGGCGGGCGAGCTGCTCGAGTTCGACGTGCCCGACGTCGACGTTACCTACACGGCGACGATAACGCAGGTCGCCGATCGCATGAACGACCTGCGCGATCCGCTCACCGGTTACGCCCTGACGGTCGAGCCCGAAGTAGTCGAGTAGGCCCGGCGTGCGTCGGCTCCGCTCGTTGCCGGCGTCGATGCGATCAGCATGGAGTTGGAGGGCAGCCTGCAAAAGCTCGGCATAGCGATCGCCAGGACCCGCGTCGCGTCTCATGCGATAACGATAGTTGGAACCCTTAGCAGTTGCCTCCCCGTACCCGCGGCAGCAT
>JBDHJU010000152.1:0-4077 GCA_039586755.1 Gemmatimonadota bacterium
TCCCGAATAGTCGTGAAAGAAAGAGGGCGCGTCGTGCTCGTCAGTACAGACGAGATCGATTGGATTGAGGCGGCAGACTACTGCGCCAAGCTCCACGTGCGCGAGCGAGCGTACGTCATCCGCGAGTCGATGAAGTCCCTGGCGGCACGACTGGATCCCGCGCAATTCTTCGCCGTGAGTCGATCGGCGATCGTCAACTTGAATCGTGTCCGCGAAATCCAGTCGTTCGCTCGCGGCTCGCACATCGTGATCCTCAGCGACGGAACACAGGTGACATTGTCCCGTGCGCGACGAGAGGTGCTGGAGCGCCGGCTGGGCCAAGCCCTCTGACTCACTCCAGGCCCTTCTTCAGGCCATCCTATCGATATCCCGTGCGAACAACCGCCCGCGACTAGGTCGTGTCGATGTAGCGGTGGTTGCAGATATCGTCACCCTGCATCAGCGTCTTGGTTCGCTCCATCTTGAAGTTGGGATTGAACGCCGCCGGCCAGTAGTAGTCCATGTTGCACACAGCGGCATGCCCGATCTCGCCGCCGAGACCGGCGCTTCGCAGGACATCGGCGGAGACACACTCCGTCACCTCCAGACCGAAGACCTTCTCGGTGTCTTCCACCACCTCGTGCGTCAGGCTGTTTTCGAAGTTCGGCGGCCGGAACACCTGTACGAATGTCTGAAAGCTCGTGTCCGGAGAATTCTGCGCCTGTCGCGCGCCAACCTGTCTGCCGATATCCGCCGACATCAGGTTGAGCAGGCGGACCAGTTCCGGCTCGCCGAGCTCGCTTCTCAGCACCCGAATGAACTCAATCACTCCTCTGTACGCCATCTGTGTACGCTGTCGTGAGGACAAGGAGATGTCCTGCGGCACGTCGAATCTGTGCTGGCCCTCCTGTGTAGGAGCCTGAGCCAACCCGGCCAACCCTGGAAAACTGCCGAGGCCCAAACAGGCAAACGCACAAGCCGGGGCGGTGCGAGTGAGCAGTTCTCTGCGACCGATGGTGTTGTGGCAACCACTACAGTCGTTCTTTGACATGATGTCCTCTCGGTTCAAACCGTGATTGTGGCGGACCCCCGGTTACGCCGCTCCTTTTAGCAGTTCAGCCGAAGTGAGATCGTCTGCGGACGGCCTGGCCCTGCGTTCCCCTTTCACGGCGGCGAGCGCCAACGTCACAGGAAGAAACCCAATGAGGAGGGGGAAGAATTGCGCGCCGGGGACCACGATCTGGGGGGCGACGAGGCCGACGATTGAGATCACCAGCGACGGCCCCAGTCCCACCACCGCTCCCATGAGTAGCAGGTTCAGCCCACTGGCCGCTCGATCCCGGGCGTCCGCCTTGACGTAGCTGTGTACTAGCGCGATCAAAGAAGCGCCGAAGTAGAGCACCACGAATAGCCCGAACAAGGCTCGGAAGAAAACGTTGACCGCGCTCGTCGCCGCGGGTTGTGCCACTAGGAACCACATTGAGAGGCACCCCACCACGGCCGCCGGAGCGTAAACGATCCAGGTCATACCGCGTCGTTCGAGCGTGCGTTTCCTTCTTGGGAAAACGAGCAGGAAATGAGTCAGGATGGCGAAGCCGACGACGACCATCAGAAGCACGACGACCCCGACGGCGGTGCGCACGGCTGCCGAGGCGAAGTACGGACCGGCCATGAAGGCGGCCGAGAACGCAATCCCGAGCGCGGCCAGAAGCATAGTCCTCCTGGTTGGCGCCGCGAGAAATGCCCAGACGCCGAACACCAGAAACAGGAAACCGACGAGGACTACCCCATACCTCACCAGCGCGTTGCTCGCTGGCAACGCCGCATAAGCGAGATCGAAACTCAGAACCTGCCCATCCCGCTCGACCTCGAACGTGCGTACTTCGTTGACCTCCGGTCGTGATCGCTGTACGGCCGCGGCCAGGTCCTCAACGGCGATCCCGCCGATGCGGCGGATATAGTCTCCGGTTTCGAGCCCTGCCACATCCGCCGGACCGCCGTCGGTTACCTGCGTGATCGTGTTGTTGCCGTCGGTGACAAAGCCCCTATAGGTCTGGTTGCGTATGTCCAGGGCACCCAACACTCCCCAAACCACCAACACGGCAGCTACGACCAGCAGGGGCTTCCTGAAACGGGAAACATCCGAAGTCTTCATTAGCTATCTCCTCAGCTAATGTGAGTCAGACGCCGCCTCGTCCGACATGGCGAATCAGGCTTTGGGCCCGCCCCTGGTCGCCTTGCTGAGTTTGTCTGCCTCCCGGTCAACTGCACGATCACTGATTGAAGTCGCTGGAACAACGTAATTGCAGCGAACCGCGCCCATTTTGCAGCGATGCCCCGATAGCAAGCAGCCGGCGTACCAGGAACGGCCGCCCGACGTGCCAATGCGGCCGGCGCTCTGCGGTCGCCACCCGATCCTTCCCTGCCGGATTGGTGTCACTCTCTGCAAGACGCTTGGACCGGTGAGAAGCGCCGCTCAGATTGGGACGCAGGCCTCCGGCGTCGTCGAGCCGGTTGAGTTGATCCTCGGAGTGCCCCCTTGTCTCCGCTGTCAGGCGCTGTGAGGCCGTGCGGCAAGAAGAGTCACTCTTGCACGAGAGAGGAGGGAAGGTGCCATGCCAAACGTCGATAACGTTCGCTTCCGATTGCTGCCACGTGACCTGAACAATGCTGAACTTGTTGCTCTCTGCCTCGTTGTCTGCTTGGCTGGTTTCGCGCTTGCCGCAGCGACCCAGGATCGGGCGGTCGCCCCGGACGGCTCCAGAATGATTCTCGTACCCGGGGGCGCATTCGCCATGGGGGATGTGTTCGCGGAAGGGGAAGATGACGAGCAGCCTGTGCACCAGGTGACGGTAGCCCCGTTCTACCTGGCGGATGCCGAGGTCAGCGTGGGCCAGTTCCGGCGCTTCGTCAGTGAAACGGGGTACCGTACGTCTGCCGAAGGCCCGTTGAACCGCGCCGCACAGGACAGCCTCATTCGCATCGCCGCCTACGATGCAGCGCTCGGCTTCAGCGGCTGCGCCTGGTGGGATCCGGACCGCCGCGGCTTTGACTTCGACGAGCATCTCAACTGGGCCAACCTTCGATTCGAGCAGACGGATGCGCACCCGGCAGTGTGTCTGTCCTGGGAGGATGCCGCCTCTTACGCGAACTGGGTCAGCGGGCTGGAAGGTCTCCCGCCCGCCTACGATGTCGAGAATGGCCTGCTGCTCGACCCGGAAGGCGACTCTACGACGGACATCACCAAGGTGACGGGGTACCGCCTGCCCACTGAGGCCGAATGGGAATTCGCAGCGCGCGAGGGGGGACGGGCCGTGCGGTTCGGTAACGGCACGGATGTCGCCAAAGGGGGACATGCTGTATTCGATGCCGGCGTTGGGGACTACGCCTATCTGGAGCGGGGACCGCAGCGCCGCGGGACGTCGCCGATCCGCAGCCACTCGCCGAACGCGCTGGGTCTGTTCGACATGGCGGGGAATGCGTGGGAGTGGGTGAGCGACTTCCTCGCACCCTATCCCCAGGACTCCCAGGTCGATCCCTATCAAACTGTGGGCAGGGGCAGAGCCGTGCGCGGTGGACGCTGGGGGGGAGACGCGTTCGAGCTGCGCATCGCGAAGCGCTTTCAGTGGCAAGCCAATAACCGCTGCGACGCCAGCGGCTTCAGGCTGGCGAGGAGCCGGCACTGAGCAGGCAAGCGGAAGGAATCAGAAGATGCCCAACGCTAGTGTGACAGCGGGGTTATGGCTGCCCGGCCGAGATCCGTTCGGTTGCGGGACACGTCGATCCCAAGAACGGACGATTTGAGGCTCAGCTCCTTGCTTGGTGATCGTATCAGCATGGAGAAGTGCTGGACCCTGGTTGGCATGCGAGTTGCCCCTCGAGCCCTTGCATGTGACGTCCGCTGGAAGGAGCTCGCCAATGCTGTCACTCTGGGGCCGAGGCCGGGCCCTCTTGGATGACCTCAGGTACGCCGTTCGAACCCTGCACCGGAACCCCGGTTTCACCGTCGCTGCGGTGGTCACCCTGGCCCTCGGCATCGGTGCCAACACCGGCGTCTTCAGCGTGGTGAACGGTGTCATCCTCAAGCCCCTGCCGTAC
>JBDHJU010000153.1:0-4076 GCA_039586755.1 Gemmatimonadota bacterium
CGGGTCAGCGCCAAGGCGCACGGCATCATCTGGTTCTGGAACGTCATCGACACGGACGAGGAGACCCGGTTCCCCATGCACCTGTTGGTCGAGGAGGGGAAGCACGGGTTGGCCACCGACAAGAACGGTGATGGCTACTTCACGCCGGGCTACGACGTGAGCCGCCACATCAACGACGCCTGGGGCGTGCGCGACAACATCCGCTCGGGACAGCTGGTCACCGGCGGCTACCAGGCCTGGATGACCAAGGTGCGGCGAGACGAGCACCGGGTCTACCCACCGCTGCCGGAGGACAGCCCGGGTCGGGCGCGACTGGCGCGACGCGGCTACTACGACCCCGATGTCTCGTACATTGAATACGAGATCCGGCCGCTCCCGCCGGCCGAGTTGGGCGCCTACGATCGGGGGCTCCACCACTTCATGGTGGACAAGGAGGTGCCGGGTTGGCCCGAGATCAACACGGGCGAGACGCTGCAGGACCTGCTCGACTGGGTGGACGAGGGCTCGGTGGTCAAGTCGCTGGCCATCTCGCTGATGAACGACGGCGACTGGGGCTTCTCCTTCGTATTCCCCTTCTTCATCGTCAAGAACCTCGAGACTAATATCAGCGGTGGGTTCCTCGTCTGGCGGATGTACCTGAAGGACATAGAGCTGCGAGACTTCGGCGTGATGTTGATGTACGCGCCGTCGGCATCGCGCTGGTTCGATACTTACTTCGCGCTCGGGTATGAGTGGTACGAGGAGGGGCCGAGAGGCGCCCCCCCGGAGAAGTTCGATGATTTCGTGCTCGAGA
Source organism: Gemmatimonadota bacterium (assembly GCA_039586755.1). Taxonomy (GTDB): domain Bacteria; phylum Gemmatimonadota; class Gemmatimonadetes; order Palauibacterales; family KS3-K002. Next base: position 794 of record JBDHJU010000153.1, read on the forward strand.
CCGGATTCAAGTTCCGGGTACAGCTCGGTACTTCGCCGCTCAAGTTCCTTACCTTCTTCACCGACTTCTGGGGATTCCGCGCCGGCATCAAGAACTACGGCTTCACCGACATCGACCGGCTGACCTACGTGCTCGAGTTCGGCGCCGGAGCCTGGTAGTGAAGCTGACCCGCGGGCTCGCATTTTGGCGAACTGCAAGATCCTTTCAACGGTCGGGGCGTTGAGCATTACAAGGACAAACTCATGAGACGATTCATGACTGTGGGTGCGATGACATTGGTGGCCTTTTTCGTCGCGACGCCGATACGGGCGCAGGACGAGTCGAGGATGCAGGAGGTTCAAAATGTGATCGCGATCTTCGTAGACAAGGACCCCGACATGCAGGAATGGTTCGACACCGCGTACGGGTATGCAGTGTTCCCGAGTGTTGGGAAGGGGGGCTTGGGCATCGGTGGTGCCCACGGCAACGGACTCGTCTACCAGGGCGGGACCGTCGTTGGGAAGACCGAGCTCAAGGCGGTCACCATTGGATTGCAGGCGGGCGGACAGTCGTTTGTCGAGGTGATCTTCTTCAAGGATAAGACGGCGTTCGACGACTTCACGCGGGGCAACTTCGAGTTTGGCGCCCAGGTCTCTGCGGTGGCCCTCACGGCTGGGGCCTCGGCCGATCTCGCTTACAACGGCGGCGTCGCCGTCATGACCATGACAAAGGGCGGCCTCATGTACGAGGCGTCGGTGGGCGGACAGAAGTTCGAATACGAGGCATTCGGCGAAGGATGAGAGCCTGCGTGATTTAGGCATGGAGGCTGCAATGCTAAAACCACTGTCGATGCACCTTGATGAGATGACGGGTCGCCTTTTTGACCTGCTGGCCGCTGCGGCGATCGCTATCGTGCTTCTCCCGCTAACTGCCGGCAAGTCCGCTGCGCAGGATGCCCACTACTGGACATTGCATTACGGCCCGCGGTCCTCGCTGCTCGGTGGCGCGGTGATCGGCAGCGTCGACGACGTGAGCGGCACCTACTACAACCCCGGTGCTCTGGTTCTGGCGGAGGATCTCGCTTTCGCCGTGAGCGCCGACGTGTTCGAGTTCTCGGTCGTAGCCCTGGAGGATGGCGGCGGCGAGGGTGTGGATTTGGGCACGGCCCGCTCGGGACTGCGGCCGTCGTTGATCGCCGGTACGATCAAGGAGGATCTCTTCGGGTCCGGAATCCTCGCCTATTCCGCCCTCACCCGGACGCGTGGCGAGCAGGATCTCCAGGGCCTGATCGTTCTTTCCGGTACGGACATCCCTCCCGAAGACAACCTCGATCACTTCGCCGCGCTGGCGCGGTTCGAGGGGCGCTTCAATGAGTTCTGGGGAGGGCTTACCTACTCCCACAGCTTCGGCTCGCACTTTGGCCTGGGGGTGACCTGGTACGGGGCACTGCGGAGCCAGCGGCGGCGATCGGAGACCGTATCGCAGGGCGTCGGTACCGACGGATCGGGCGCCGCGATCCTCGACATTCGCGGGGGCAAGTACTCCAGCCTGCGGACGCTCTTCAAGTTCGGTGCGTTCGCGGCGGTTGGCCCGCTCACCGGTGGCCTGACGGTGACCACACCGAGCATCCACATCTCGGGGAGCGGCCAGCTGGGCTTCGACCAGGGGACGTTCGCATCGGATGCGGCCGCGCTCGCCGTCACCGTCCAGACCGATCTGCCGGCGGAGTTCAAGTCGCCGCTCTCGGTGGGATTCGGACTGGGCTGGCGAATTGGAAGCACCCGTTTGCATGCCAGCGGCGAGTGGTACGATGCCATCGATCCGTACGTGGTAATGCAAGGAGAAGATTTCGTCGCGCAGGAGCCGCCGGAAGTGAAAGAGGTACGCGTCGTCCAGGCGCTGGACGACGTGTTCAATTGGGGCGTCGGGCTCGAGCATACCTTCTCGCCTAAGCTCAGCGGCTACCTGTCGTATTACCTGGATGCGACGGGGCTCACCGACGAGGTCGACGCGGCTGACGCGGCTCTGTCGACGATGCCCCTGGATCTCAACACCGTCACCCTCGGCACGGACTTCGCGGTCAGTTCCGCTCGCCTCACGCTGGGAGTCGGATACGGCTGGGGTAGCAAGGTGGACCAGGCGCTCACCGACCTGCTTCGTCAAGAGGACCCGAATTTCGAGGCGAAGTTCGTATACCGCAGCTTCCGCTTCCTGTTCGGTTTCGAGATTGGCGTGGACTAAGAAAGGACGATACCGTGGCCGATTCGCACGCGACCCTGGAAGACACGCAGTTCGTTAGAAGGGCCGTCGAGGCGGCCATTCGTATCGGCGTCCTGGCCTTGCTGGCGGCGTGGTCGTTCATGATCATGCGGCCGTTCATAATGCCGATCATGTGGGGTGTCATCATCGCCGTCGCCGTATTCCCGGCGTACGGCTACCTGACTGCAAAGCTGGGCGGTCGTCGGCGGCTGACGGCGTCATTGATAACTGTTCTCGCCCTGGCGCTTCTGCTCGTCCCATCCGTGAGGTTCTTCGGGGGCACCTTCGACGCGGTGAGGTCCGTGGCGGAGCAGATGGATGCGGGTACGCTGGCGGTGCCACCGCCGCCGGAGGGCGTGAGCACGTGGCCGCTGATCGGCGAGGATGTGCACGGCATCTGGAGTCAGGCGTCGGCCAACCTGGAGGCGACTCTCCAGGGATACGAGCCACAGGTCCGGGCCTTTGGACGCTGGCTTCTTTCCTCCGTTGCTGGGCTCGGGATGAGCGTGGTTCAGTTCGTGATCTCGATCATCATCGCCGGTGTGTTCCTGGCGATGGCGGAAGGCGGCAAGGGCGCGGCTGTAAGGGTCGCCACACGCTTTGCGGGTGATAGGGGGGCGGCGCTCACGACCATGACGGAGAAGACGATCCGCAGCGTGGCCATCGGCGTGGTGGGCATCGCGCTCATCCAATCGGCTATGGGCGGCATCGGCATGGCGCTGGCGGGCGTGCCGGCGGCGGGCCTCTGGGCCCTGCTGATCCTGATCCTCGCCGTCATCCAGCTTCCGCCGCTCCTCGTACTCGGCCCCGTCGCCATCTACGTGTTCTCGAGCGCCAGCACGGTGACCGCCGTCTTGTTCCTGATCTGGGCCATCATCGTCAGCGGCAGCGACACGTTCCTCAAGCCGCTGTTCCTGGGCCGCGGCGTCGATGTCCCGATGCTGGTCGTTCTGCTCGGCGCCATCGGTGGGATGATGTTGTCGGGCATCATCGGGCTCTTCCTTGGCGCAGTCATCCTGGCCATCGCCTATCAGTTGTTCATCGC
>JBDHJU010000069.1:0-16756 GCA_039586755.1 Gemmatimonadota bacterium
CGAAGAGGCGCGGGAAGCGTTCAGACTCGCGTGGGATAGCGACCATTCCGCCGGCCGGCCATTCTCCCGCTCGGTGTCGGCGCGCCTTTCGAATTTGCACATGGAGCTCGGCGACCTGTACGCCGACCTTGGCTCCTACAAGGAGGCAGTGGAGCAGTACCAGAGTGCTACTAATTTGAGGCCGGACTTCCTCGACATCCGCACCAAACTGGCTCGCGCCCTCATGGAGCGGGGAGATCTCAGGAGCGCCGTGCACGAGCTGAGCGGCGTTCTCGGCGAGAACCCCGAGTACGTGGAGGCCCGTGTCGCCCTCGGTTTGGTGTACTACCGAGCCGGTCAGTACGACTCCGCGGCTGCAGAGTGGCGAACCTGCCTCAGGCAGGTTCCCGACCATCCCAAGGCCCGAGCGTTCCTCAATATGCCTCGCACCCAGGTGGCCGGCGAGGAGGGAGCGGGCTGAGACCTCCGGTCAATTTCATCGCAGTAGCTGCACTGGCTTGGTCCGCGACCGCGGGTTGTCGCGGCGACGTGCGCGACCATCTGGCGCTCGGTGACAGGCTGCTCGGTGCGGGACGAACCGAGGACGCGATGGCCGAGTACCAGGTCGCGCTGCGCCAGCGGGGCGAGGTGCCCGAGATACTCTTGCGGCTCGCCCACGGCTATTCGCATCTCGATCGTCTCGACGAGACGAACGACTATTACTCGCGATTGCTTGCCGCCGATTCCTCTTTCGTCGACCAGGCCGTCGCCGACTACCTGGCGATGGCGAGGCGGGCGCTCGAAGGTGACGACAGGGCGGGGTTCGCGCGCGCCCTCGAGCAGCTGGAAACGGTGCGGCCCGGAACCGTACCGGATGAGCTGGCGCTACCCTTCGCCCGCTACTACTACGAGCTGGGTGAGTACACCAGCGCTCTGCCGCTGTATCTTGCCGCTTTGGCGATCCAGCCGGACAGTGTTGAGCCGCGGGTCGATTACGAGCTGGGCCGCATATACTACGAGCTGGAGGAGTGCGGCCGGGCGCTCGAGCACTTCAGGGAGTTTCTGGTCACGCGCCCGAGCGGCGAAGCGAGGCGCGACTCGCGCTGGCACGCCGGCCAGTGTGCCTTCCAGCTCGCGCAGAAGGACCGCTTGGCCGGCAGACCGACGGAGGCGCTGGCCGGCTTCGAGGAGGTTATCGGCCTCGGTGCGCCCCAGACGTTGCTCGATGACGCCTGGTTCGAGCGCGGCGAAATCCTCTTCTCACTGGGTGAGTTCGACGAAGCAGTGCGATCGTATCAGCAGGTACTCGAGCTGAACCCGAGCCGGGTCGGCCGCAAAGTCCGACAGGCGGAGGACCGAATTCGCAGCATCCGCTACAGGAGTATCGAGGAGGAGCAGGGGTGAGGCACCTGGGCCATCTGATGCTTCTGCTGCTGGTGGGTTCGGCGGTTCTGGGGTGTCCCAAGGAACTACCGCCCGGCCTGCCGGCCGACGAGCTCTACCGCATCGGACTCGAGAAGTTCGAGAGTCGCGATTGGAACGGCACCATCGAGGCGATGCAGCGGTACGTCTTCGCGGACCCCGGGGCCGCGAGAGTCGATAGCGCGCAGCTGCTCACCGGCGAAGCGTACTTCAACCAGAAGCAGTACTTGACTGCCGCATCCGAGTTCCAGCGACTGGCGCAGGACCGGCCGGCCGGGCGGCTCGCCGACCTGGCCCGCTATCGGGCCTGTGAGTCCTACTACGAGCTGTCGCCGCGCCCGGAGCTCGACCAGGAGTACACCGAGCAGGCGATCACCGAATGTCGTTCCGTCGCGCTGCTTTATCCCGGCAGCCCGTACGCCGAGCTGGCCATCCAGCTCGTTGCGGAACTCACGAATAAGATCGCGCGCAAGTTCTACCTAAACGGCGTCTACTATTTCAGGCGAAAAGCCTACGACTCGGCTATCGTCTACCTCGAATATATGCTCGAGACGTATAGGGGCTCGACGGTAGAGCCCGAGGCTCTGCTGAAGCTCTACGAGGCCTACGTGAAGCTCGGCTACACGGACGAAGCCGATCAGACCCGGGACCGGCTACTTCGGGATTACCCGGATAGCCCTGAAGCGAGAGAGCTCCGCGGGAATTCGCCGGTAAGATGAGGCTCGGCATCTTCGGTGGGTCTTTCGACCCGCCTCACGTTGGTCACCTGATCGTGGCGGACGACGCCGTGGCGGCCCTGGGCCTCGACCGCCTGCTCTTCGTACCGACGGGAAATCACCCGCTCAAGCATGCCCGCGTCGAGGCACCCGGCGACCTGCGGCTGGAGATGGTCGAGGCGGCTACGGCGGCCAGCGAGGCGTTCGAGCCCGATGGTCGCGAGATCCACCGCCCCGGTCCGTCCTATACCGTGGATACGATCGCCGAGCTGCAGGCCGAGAACCCGGGTGCCGACCTGGTGTTGCTCGTCGGTGCGGATATACTTGGCGAGTTGCACCGCTGGCAGCGGGTCGAGGAGATAGCACAGCGCGCCCGGATCGCGGTCATGTCTCGGGCCGATGCGCCGGCGCTCGAGCCCAAGATCGACGTCGACTTCGATAGCGTCGAGGTAACACACATCGCGATCTCCTCGAGCGATGTGCGCGAGCGGGTCAGGGCCGGAAAACCCTTTCGCTACCTGGTACCGGCCCCGGTTTACGACATAATCGCAAGACGCTCGTTGTACCGGAACCAAATAAACGAAGAATGATCAAGCAAGCAGTCACAAACTTCCTGGGCACCAAGTTCGAGCGCGACGTTCGCAAGATCCAGCCGATTGTCGACGAGATCCACCGGCACGAGGATCGCCTCAAGGACTTCGGCGAAGAGGAACTGCAGGCCCAGACGGAGAAGTTCCGTCAGATCATCCACGAGCGCACACACGAGCTCGACGAGAAGATCACCGAGCTCAAGGAGACCAAGAAGCGGACCGCGTCGGCCAGTGATCGCGAGCGCATGGCGATGCAGATCGGTCAGCTCGAGCCCGAACTGCAGGCCACCATCCAGGAAGTGCTGGACGAGATACTTCCGGAAGCGTACGCCACGGTGCGCGAGGCGTGCCGCCGTCTGTTGAGCAGGGACATCGTCGTGCGCGGTCACGACATGCAGTGGGACATGGTGCCGTACGATGTGCAGTTGATCGGCGGCATCGTTCTGCATCAGGGCAAAATCGCCGAGATGGCGACCGGCGAAGGCAAGACTCTCGTCGCCACCATGCCGCTCTATTTGAACGCCCTCCCCGGCAGGGGCGCGCATCTCGTCACCGTCAACGACTACCTGGCGAAGCGCGACTCGGAGTGGATGGGGACGGTCTTCCAGTACCTCGGCCTGACCGTGGGCTGTCTCGACGCCACCGAGCCTGGTACCCCGGAGCGCCGCGCCGCCTACGAATGCGAGATTACGTACGGCACGAACAACGAGTTCGGTTTCGACTATCTCCGCGACAACATGGTCCACGGGTTGGCTGACCGCGTCCAGCGAGCACACAACTACGCGATCATCGATGAGGTGGACTCGGTACTCATCGACGAGGCCCGCACGCCGCTCATCATCAGCGGCCCGGTCGGCCGGGAGGACAACAAGCGGTACGGCGAGTTCAATGCCCAGGTCTCGGGCCTGGCGCGAAAGCAGGCGCGGCTTGTGAACGCCCTGCTCGCCGAGGCGGAAGAACTGCTCGGGCGGGCGGAAGGCGAAGAAGGCGATCAGGAGGCGTGGTACCAGTTGGGCGAAAAGGTGCTGCTGGCGCATCGCGGGATGCCGAAGAACAAGAAGCTCGCGAAGCTGCTGCAGGAGCCCGGCGTCCGCAAGATCATGCAGCGCGTGGAAGCCGACTACATGCGCGAGAAGCGACTGCACGAGTTGGAGGAAGACCTTCTCTACTCGATGGACGAGAAGGGCCACCAGGTCCACCTGACCGATCAGGGACTCGATACCCTGTCGCCCAAGGACCACGAGGCGTTCGTGGTTCCCGATCTTTCCCAAGTCTTCCACGAGATCGAGAAGGACGAATCGCTCTCCACAGACGAGAAGCGGGCGAAGGTCGCCGTCCAGGAGCGCGAGTACGCCGAGAAGTCGGAGAAGATCCACATCATCCACCAGCTGCTCAAGGCACACACCCTGTTCGAGCGCGATGCGGATTATGTGGTCGAGAACGGCCAGGTGATCATCGTCGACGAGTTCACCGGCCGTAAGATGGCCGGCCGGCGCTGGAGCGACGGACTGCACCAGGCCGTGGAGGCGAAAGAGGCCGTGACCGTGAGGGGCGAAACGCAGACCCTCGCCACCATCACGATCCAGAACTACTTCCGCATGTACGAGAAGCTGGCCGGTATGACGGGGACCGCCGAGACGGAAGAAGGCGAGTTCCACGAGATCTACGGTCTCGAGGTCGTCGTCATCCCCACGAACCGGCCGGTTCGCCGTATCGACCAGGACGACGTTGTCTACAAGACGAAGCGCGAGAAGTACGCGGCTTTGCTCGATGAGATCGAGCGCATGCACAACAGGGGCCTGCCGATCCTCGTCGGAACGACCAGCGTCGACACCTCGGAGACCGTGTCGCGCATGCTGCGCCGCCGCGGTATCAAGCACAACGTATTGAACGCCAAGTACCACGAGCGTGAGGCGGAGATCGTCTTACAGGCCGGGCAGCCCGGCGCGGTCACGATCGCCACTAACATGGCGGGCCGTGGCACCGACATCAAACTGGCAGCGGGTGTCGTGAAGTGCAGCGTCTGCGCCATCGACGCCCAGCAGCCGTCCTTCGGCCGCTTCCGCGAGGAGGCCGATCTCGATGGGGTGCAGGCCAAGGAATTCGGCTGCAACGATGATCCTCCCTGCGGTCTGGTGATCCTCGGCACCGAGCGGCACGACTCGCGCCGGATCGACCGACAGTTGCGTGGTCGGTCTGGGCGTCAGGGTGACGCGGGCTCGTCGCTCTTCTTCCTCTCGCTCGAGGACGACCTGATGCGCCTGTTCATGGCCGAGCGACTGGCCAAGATCATGGACAGGCTGGGCGCCGAGGAGGGGGAGGTCATCACGCACCCCTGGGTGACCAAGGCGATCGAGCGCGCCCAGAAGCGTGTCGAGTTGACGAACTTCGACGCCCGCAAACGGCTGCTGGAGTACGACGATGTAATGAACCAGCAGCGCGAGGTGATCTACGATCTCCGACTGTTCGCCCTGGAGGGTGGTGAGGATCTTAAGGGCGAGGTCTGGGACATGATCCGCGATGCGATGCTCACCCGCTTCGACGAGTACGTGCCGGAGACCGAGCACGAGGAGAAATGGGACCTGGCCGGACTCAAAAACCGGCTGCTGCTCGAGTTCTTCCTGCATTGCCCGGAGCTACCCGACGAGAGCTCGCTCGATACGGCGCTCGAATGGGAAGATCGTGATGCGGTCGCCGACTACGTCTTAGAGAAAGCCGAGGCCGCCTTCAAGAAGAAGGTCGAGGATTTCGGCGAAGAAGCGGAGCGCATCCTCTCCTACATCTTCCTCTACACCGTCGATGAGAAGTGGAAGGACCACCTCTACGACCTAGACCAACTCAAGGCCGGCATCTACTTCCGCGCCTGGGGCCAGAAGGATCCTCTCGTCGAGTACAAGAAGGAAGCCTACGAGATGTTCGTGGACTTGATGGGAGACATCCGCACGACCCTGGCCGATCGCCTGTTCAAAGCCCAGATGATGCCGCCGCAGCCGATGCGCGCCCCGCGGATCACCCGCGTCAGTGGCCCCACCCTCGATACCACGGAAGAGGGCTACGCGCCGGGCGCTGCGGCCGCCGCCGCTCGCGGCTTCGCACCCACCGGGGTGGCGGCCTCGGCCCAGTCGAAACCACCCACCGGCGTATCCGATTCGGCGGCAGCGGCCGCCGGTGTGCCGGCGCCGGCCCGCGGGCCCGGTACGCTGGTCACCAACCGGGCAGAAGGGCCGGCTCCGGCCAAGCCCGTGTCCAGCGGTGACAAGGTGGGGCGCAACGATCCGTGCCCCTGTGGCTCGGGCCGCAAGTACAAGAAGTGCCACGGGAGACCCGGTTCACCGCCATTGTAGAATCCCCAATCGCCGAATCCCGACTTCCCACAGTGAGAATCTGTTGATCCGCCTCTCCAGATTGGACCCCGATGGTTTCGGACCCACGGCAACCGGCGATCAAGGAGTGGCCGTCCAACGAGCGGCCACGGGAGCGTTTCTCGGCTCTCGGGGCGGCGGCCCTGCGCACGGCCGAGCTGCTGGCTATCCTGACGTCGAGCGGTTCGGGGGGACGAAGCGCGCTCGACGTGGCGGAGTGCCTCTATGAGCATTTCGGGCGCTCGCTGCGTCGCCTGGGCAACGCGTCCGGCTCGCAGCTCATGGCGGTGCGTGGTATCGGGGAAGCGCGGGCCGTGGCGATCCTGGCGGCGCTCGAGCTGGGGCGGCGCGCCGCCGAGGAGGTTCGCCACGAAGACGACCGGGTCACAGCACCGCGGGACGTCTATCGGCGCTTCGAGCTGCGGCTTCGCGACCTGCGCCAGGAGGAGTTCCACGTTCTGCTGCTCAACACGCAGAACGCCGTGATGCGGGAGGTCATGGTGACGCGGGGCATCCTCGATGCCTCGGTGGTCCACCCGCGCGAGGTCTTCGCACCGGCGCTGACCGAGGCGGCGGCGGCGGTGATCCTGGTCCACAACCACCCCAGCGGTGACCCCACCCCGTCGCCGGCCGACCGCGAAGTGACCCGGCAGCTGGTCGAGGCCGGCCGCGTCCTCGGGATACCAGTCCGCGACCACGTCATCGTGGGCAACGGGCGCTACGTCAGCTTCCTCGATCTGGGCCACATCCCGGCCCTCGGTCGCTAGCGACTGAGCTGCCAACGGTTTCGAACCCGCCGGTGCCGTGTCGCCGTCGCCGGTGTAACTTGCGGCCCGGCTTAAATCTAGCGAATGTACCTAATGTGAGCCTCGCGGAGGCAGAAACCGGCTCCCCACTTCTGTGTAGGAGTTAAAGGTGGTGTGTACCCATTTTCGCACCTGCCTCCCCCGCAACCTGCAACAGAGATCGATATGGCGTCGGAACGTACCACCGACATGGTCGAGCGGCCCAGCACCGGCAGGGAACCGTCAGGCGACGGCACCCTGTTGCCGCCTGATTTCATCGACGCCATCGCGGAGACCAGGGAACGCCTGGACCTCGAGCTCCTCGGCAAGGCCTTCGACTATAGCCAGCGCGCCCACCACGGCCAGAAACGCAAGTCGGGCGAGGACTACATCAGCCATTGCGTCGAAGTCGGCAAGATCCTCGCCGACCTCTACCTCGATACCGCGTCGATCTGCGCCGCCTTCCTCCATGACGTGGTCGAAGACACCGACACGCCGGCTGAGGAGATCGGAGAAGAGTTCGGGCATGAGATCGCCACGATCGTCGACGGTCTCACCAAGATCGGTCGGGTCGAGTTCAGCTCGAGCACCGAGCAGCAGGCGGAAAACTTCCGCAAGCTGCTCCTGTCGATGGCCCGCGATGCCCGGGTGATCATCGTCAAGCTCGCCGATCGGCTGCACAACATGCGGACCCTCGAGGCTTTACCGTCCGGTACGCAGCGTCGCATCGCGCGCGAGACGCGCGAGATCTATGCGCCGCTGGCCCATCGTTTGGGCATGGCGCGGGTGAAGTGGGAGCTCGAGGATCTCGCCTTCAAGTACCTCGAGCCTCAGGCGTACAAGCAGCTGGCCAAGCAGGTGCAGGATCGGCGCAAGCAGCGCGAGGCGTGGATCCGACAGCTCGCCGTGCCGCTCGCAGAAGAGCTCGAGGCGGCGGGCATCAACTGTGAAGTCGTGGGACGCCCAAAGCATCTGTGGTCGATCTACAACAAGATGCGTAAGCGGGGCAAACCGTACGATGAGATCTACGATTTGATGGCTATCCGTGTGGTCGCCGATAGCATCAAAGACTGCTATCACGCTCTCGGCGCGATCCACAACATGTGGACACCCCTTACGGAGCGCTTTCACGACTATATCGCCACGCCGAAGTCGAACATGTACCGGTCGCTCCACACGACGATCTTCGGACCGGGTGGCCGTCTCTACGAGATCCAGATTCGTACCCACGACATGCATCACACCGCTGAGTTCGGGATCGCGGCCCACTGGCGTTACAAGGAAGGCTATAAGGGGGCGCCCGACGAAGTCGATGAGAAGCTGGCGTGGTTCCGGCAGGTCCTCGAGTGGCAGCAGGAGACCAGAGAGCCGGAGGAGTTCCTGGAGTTCCTGCGCATCGACCTGTACCAGGATGAGATATTCGTCTTCACGCCGGCGGGCGATGTGAAGCAGCTGCCCAAGGGCGCAACACCCATCGATTTCGCCTTCGCGGTGCACACCGAGGTGGGATACCACTGCGCCGGTGCCCGGGTCAACGGGCGTATCGCACCGCTGACTCGTCAGTTGACCAGCGGCGACACCGTCGAGATCATCACCAATCCCAAACAGAGCCCATCGCCTGACTGGCTCAACTTCGTCTGCACCGCTCGGGCCCGGAACAAGATCCGCCAGTGGATCCGCCAGGAAGAGCAGAGTACGGCGGTCAAGATCGGGAAAGAGTTCCTGGAGCGCGAGCTGCGCAAGCGCCGCAAGAGAGCCAGTGAGGCCGAGCTGGGCGAGGCGGGCTCACGGGCCGGGTTCGCCAACCTCGAAGGACTGTACGCAGCCTTGGGCCGCGGCGATGTCGCCCTCTCGACCGTCTTGAGACATCTCTGGCCCGACCAGGAAATACCGGCCGAGGTGGAGAAGCCGGGGCGAATCGGGCGTCTGGTCGAGCAGATACGGGGCGGGCCCCGCGGCGTGAAGATCCAGGGGATCGACAACGTTGCGGTCCGCTATTCACAATGTTGCCAGCCGGTGCCGGGCGACGAGGTTATCGGATATATCACGCGCGGCCGTGGGATCTCGATCCACCGAAGTGACTGCCCGAACATTCTCAAGTTCAGCGAGCACCCCGAGCGGCGGATCGAGATCGACTGGCGAACCGACAAGGCACACCTGTATTTCGTGCGCATTCGTATCGAGGGTACGGATCGCCGTGGTTTGCTGTCGGATATCGCCAAGGCGATCAGCAACACGGGTACGAACATCCAGAGTGCTGTCACGGAAGCGGTGGAAGGTGGGATGCGCGGCGAGTTCGTCGTCGAAATCGAGAACCTGACCCACCTGATGAAGGTCACCAAGGCGGTGCGCAAAGTGAAGGGCGTCGTCAGCGTCGAGCGACGCGAGAAACTGATCGAGTCAGAGCTGCAGGCGGAGGTGGAGTAGTGCCGGCCTACTGGTTATTGAAGAGCGAGCCGGGCGACTATTCCTTCGAAGATCTGGAGCGCGAAGGACACGCGGTCTGGGACGGAGTCAAAAACGCCGCGGCTCTCAAGCACATGCGACAGGCGCGGCCCGGCGACCGGGCATTCTTCTATCACACGGGCAAAGAAAAGGCGATCGTCGGTATCGCCCGTCTGGAAAGCGAGGCCTACCCCGACCCGGAGCAGGCGGACGAACGACTGCTGGTGTTCGAGGTCAGCCCGCAGGAGCGGTTGCCGCGACCCGTTACCCTGGCCCGCATCAAGTCGGAGGCGAGCTTTCGGGAGTGGGAGCTGGTGCGTGTCCCGCGCCTCTCCGTGATGCCTGTCCCTGGGGAGACCTGGAAGCGGATCCTCGAGATGTCGCGGCCCTAGGATCGACGAATGAGGCCGCACTGACCACTCGAGCGCAATGGGAGCGAGCGAGCACGAAGACGCAGGTCGTTTGGTAGCCCGGGCTACCGAGCTTACTCAGCTCGACCGGATGGCGCGAGACCTCCGGGCAGAGCAGGGCGCTCGGGGCCGGCTGGTCGTGCTGAGCGGTGTTGCCGGCGTCGGCAAGACGGCGCTGGCCAGAGCGTTCATCAGCCGACTCAGGGACGGGGACCCCTCCGCGGTCGTTCTCGGAGCAGCATGTGTCGAGGGTGTGACGTCCTATCGACCTTACGGGCCGTTTAGGGACCTGTTAGCCCAGCTCATGGGCATGACCGGTGACGCGACCCTCGCCGCGATCGTGCGCAGAGAAGTGCCCGGCTGGATGCCTGGCGCCGCGCCATCCCCGGGGCGCAATGCCCTGTTCGACCAATTCATCGCTCTCTGCCGTGCCATCACGCGCCAGCGGATTCTGGTGCTCTTCATCGATGACTTGCAGTGGAGCGATCGCTCGTCACTAGACCTGCTGGCGCGCCTCGGTGCTGCACTGGGATCGCTGCCCGTACTCATCCTGGCGACCTATGAGCCTTCCGAGTCGCCCGGCTCCGTTTCCATCAAGCCGCTTCAGCACCGGCTCGGTCCGGCGACGGTCGAGTTGGCGATCCGCGAGCTGGAAAACGAAGCGATTCTCGAGTTCGCGGAGGAACTGCTTGAGGGCTCGTTCGGCGATGAGCTAGGTGCCTGGCTGCCCGGCGCTGCACGGGGCAACGGTCTGCGGGCGGAACAGTTGCTGCGCGGACTGCTTGAACGTCAGATCCTTCGCAAACGCTTGTTCAAGTACTCTGTGCGCGAAGGTGAACTGCCCAGTCCGGAGGCGAAGATCGACAGCGTCATCGCCGGTCGCCTCGACTCGCTGGAGCCCAACGTCCGCTGGACCCTGGAGGCGGCAGCGCTCTGCGGATCCATTATCGATTCGACCGTCGTCGCCGCGCAGGCAGGCAAGAAACTGGACGAGGTGGCGGGCGAACTGCGGAAGGCCGAAGATCGGCACGGACTGATCCGCAGGATCGGCGAGCGTCGCTGGGCGACCGGGAGCCAATCGGTGCGCTACCGCTTCCGTCACCCGTTGGTGCGGCGCGTGATCCGCGCGCGGGTCTCGGGCAAACGCCGGGCTCACTTGCTGAGCCGCGCCGCAGAGACACTCGAGAAACTGGCGGGCGGTGGTTCGAAAGAGATCGCCGACGAGATCGCTGTACTCTACCTGACCTCGGAAGCGGACGACAAGAAGCTCGAGTGGTCTCTCAAGGCAGCCGATCTCGCCGAACGACTCTACGCGCTCTACGAAGTGGACGAGTTCCTGCGCACTGCGGCAAAGACCAGCGAAGACGAGCTCGAGCGCCTCAAGATCCAGAACCGCCTGGCCAGAATCTACGCCGCCACCGACAGGGAGCCCGAGGCGGAGGCGCTGCTTCAGAACGTCTTCGAGCGTACGCACGAGCTGGGCGACCTCGAGACCGAGGTGGCCGCCGGCGTGATGCTCGGTTGGCTTCAACTCGAGCGCGGTGTAGAGCCCCTGGAAGTCTCCATGGTGGCCGGAAGCTTGGTCGATCGCGCTCGCACGGCGGAGATGAACGAGGAGCTGGTGATGGCCCTCGATCTGTCGTGTGTGGTGGCCGAACGTGTGGGAAGGGCCGAAGAAGCGTTGCTGATGGCCGAGGAAGCGCTTCACGTGGCCGAGCAGAGCGGCAACGCCGAGACCGTGGCGCAGGCCGCCTATCGACTGGCGCGCGTCCATGTCTCCTGGGGCAGTCCCGAGGACGGTCGCAAGCTGGCGCAGCGTGCTCTCGAGGTGTTTGGCCAAGTCGATGAGTTGGGCGGTGTTGCAGTCTGTCACGACCTGCTGGGGCTGGCCAACTTCCGGGCCGGCGAGTGGGACGGCGCGTTCCACCACTGGCAGTCGGCACTGGAGAGCATGGAGGTCGCCGGCGTGGCCGACCAGAAGATCGCTATGCAGGCCAACATCGCAGAGTTGTTGACGCTGCGCGGCGAATTCGACCGGGCTACGCACCTGTTCAACTCGGGGCTGCAGCTGGCCGAGGAGTTGGAAGACCCCTCCCTCTCCCTGCGCTGTAGGATCGGTATCGCGCGGCTCGAGTTCGAGCGCGGCGAGTACACCTCCGTGCTGAAGATGACCGAAGAGATTCGAGAGCTCCTGCCCCCGAGCGGCGCCTGGAAGGCCGATTTCCAGACCACCGCTATCCGCGCGCTGGCGTACCTCGAGACGGGCGACGAGCTGCAGGCGTGGCAGGAGGCGGCGCGGCTCGAGCAGCTCTACCAGGGTAAGGAGGGTTGGTTCGAGCGCCGCGCCGAAGGCGACGCCGTCCGCATCCGGGTCATCGATCTCGACAGCGACGCCTGGCTTGCCGGCATGGTCGCCCAGCAGGGCATCGGCGAAACGACCGAGACGGATCCCTACGGCGAAGGATTCCTGCAATACCACCAGGCCCAGGTCCTGGCTCGGGCCAAGCCGGCGGAGGCGCGGGTCGCGGCAGAACGCGCGGTCGTTCTGTTCGAGCAGCTTGGCGCCGCCCCCATGCTGGCTCGCGCTCGGCAACTGGCGGAAGAGCTGCCCGAGGTCGATTCTGCCGCCGGGGCAGAGGGCGACCAGGACGTGTCCGATGACAAGATCGACGCCTGGTTCGATAGCCTCGAAGGGTGATGTCGTAGGAATAACTTCGAACTTCGAACTTCGGACACCCCCGAGCGGACACCCTAACATCTAACCCTGGACTTTGAGCGTCGGTCATTGATTCGTAAGACGGCGCAGCGCGCCCATTTCGATTTGCGTTCGCCCTTTCAGCCTACCGGCGACCAGCCGACGGCCATCGAGGAGCTGGTCGGCGGTCTCGAGCGCCGGGAGCGCTGGCAGACGCTGATGGGCGTCACGGGCTCGGGTAAGACACTGACGATGGCGCACGTGATCGCGCGCTGGGGTCGCCCGACCCTCGTGATGAGTCACAACAAGACGCTTGCCGCGCAGCTCTACGGCGAGCTCAAGCAGTTCTTCCCGGCGAACGCCGTCGAGTATTTCATCTCTTATTACGACTACTACCAGCCCGAGGCCTACGTCCCGCAGACGGATACCTATATCGAGAAGGATGCCTCGATTAACGAGGACATCGACCGACTGCGCCTGCGCGCGACTTCCAGCTTGATGGAGCGCGATGATGTCGTCGTCGTGGCCTCGGTCTCGGCCATCTACGGTCTCGGAGACCCGGCGGAGTACAAGGACCTGCTGGTGATTCTCGAGCGCGGCGAGGAGATTCGTCGCGACGATATTCTCGCGGCATTGGTAGATGTGCAGTACGGGCGCAACGATCTCGATTTCCGGCGCGGGACCTTCCGGGTGCGCGGCGACGTCGTCGAGATCTTCCCGGCCTACGAGGAACAGGCCGTGCGAATCGAGCTTTGGGGCGACGAGATCGAGCGGCTGACGAAGATCGACCCGCTCACCGGCGATGTGATCGCCGAGCTCGACCGTGCCGCGATCTACCCCGCCACCCACTACGCCATAGGACAGCGGTCGCTCAGACAGGCTGGGAAGTTGATTCGGACCGAGCTCGACGAGCGCCTGCTCGAGTTGCGCCGCGATGGGCGGTTGCTCGAGGCGCAGCGACTCGAGCAGAGGACCCGCTACGACCTCGAGATGTTACGCGAGGTCGGGTACTGTGCCGGAATCGAGAACTACGCGCGCCACCTCTCGGGTCGTGCCGAGGGCGAGCGTCCGGCCTGCCTGATAGACTACTTCCCTGAGGATTTCCTGGTCATCGTAGACGAGTCGCACGCGACCATCCCGCAGATCGGTGGGATGTACGAGGGCGACCGCTCGCGCAAGCGGACGCTGGTCGACTACGGTTTCCGCCTGCCCAGCGCCCTCGACAACCGACCGCTCAGGTTCGAGGAGTGGGAATCGCTGGTGTCGCAGGCGATCTTCGTCTCGGCGACCCCGGGCGACTACGAGCTGGAACGCTCCGGTGGCGTTGTGGTCGAGCAGGTCATCCGACCGACCGGGCTCATCGACCCCGCCGTCGAGGTCAGACCGGTACGCGGCCAGGTGGACGACCTGATGAGCGAGATCCGTGAGCGCGCGGCGCGCGGCGAGCGGGTGCTGGTCACCACCCTGACCAAGCGGATGGCCGAGGACCTCACCGAGTACCTGCTGGGGATGGGGATCAGGGTTCGGTACATGCACTCGGATATAGATGCCATCGAGCGGGTCGAGATCCTGCGTGGTCTGCGCCTGGGGCTCTTCGATGTGCTCATTGGAATAAACCTGCTGCGCGAAGGTCTAGATCTGCCGGAGGTGTCGCTGGTCGCGATACTCGACGCGGACAAAGAGGGTTTCTTGCGCTCCGACAAGAGCCTGATTCAGACGATCGGTCGGGCGGCGCGTAACGAGCGCGGCAAGGCGATCATGTATGCCGATACGCTGACCGGTTCCATGCAGCGGTGTATCGAGGAGACCAATCGCCGGCGCGAGATACAAGACAGGTACAACGTGGAGCACGGAATCATACCCCGTTCGATACGCAAATCGCCCGATGAGGTGCGGCGCGCCACCGCAGTCGCCGATTCGCGCCTCGACCCAGGGACCCGGGCGGTGGAGACGCTGGCCGGCCTGCCCGATCTGGAGCCTGAAGAGCTGGTCGAGCGTCTGACGTTAGAGATGGAACGTGCGGCGGAAGAGCTCGACTTCGAGTTGGCGTCAGAGCTGCGGGATCACATCTTCCAGATCAAAGCGGAGATGGAAACGCAAGGGAGTAGCCCAAAGAAGGACCGCGGCTGATAAACATGGATCCCCGAATCCCCACCCTGGGCCCCAGTGACTTGTCCGAGCCCGAGTTGGTTAGCTGGGGCGAGCGCGTCGGTGCAACCATCCAGCCGCCGTTGTGGATCGCGTTGCAAGGCCCACTCGGGGCGGGGAAGAGCGTCCTGGCTCGGGCCATCTGTCGGGGCGCTGGGATCACCGGTCATATCCCTTCACCGAGCTTTACCCTCGTCCAGGGTTACTCGAGCCCGAGGAGCTTCCCGGTTCACCATGTCGATCTGTTCCGTCTGCAGCCCGGCGACCCGATTGAACCCTTGGGCTGGGAGGAGCTGCTGGGCGGTTCGGGCCTCGTACTTTTGGAATGGGCGGAGCGCGCCGGTGACAGGCAGCCGATGGACCGCTGGGAGGTCGACATCGATTACGGGCCGACGCCCGAGCAGCGCGTCGTCCGGGTGAGACGCCTGGGCTCGGCGCCGGAGCTGGTGGAATGGTGAATAGCGGCCGCCGAGAGAACGAATTCAGAGGGGGGCCCGAGCCGCAGATCTGGCTCGCCCTCGAGACCGCTACCTCCGTCGGTTCGGTCGCCGTCTGGCGTGACGGGCTGGCCATCGAGTGCAGCTTCAACATCCGGGGCTCGCATTCGGAGCGTGTGCTGCCAGCCGTCGATCACGCGCTCCAGGTCACGGGGACCGCCCCCGAAGAGGTCGCCGCCCTCGTCGTCGGCAGTGGGCCGGGCTCGTTCACGGGTGTGCGCATCGCCGCCTCGATGGCCAAGGGCTGGACGATGGCGCGCGGCACGCCGCTCTTCGCCTATTCCAGCCTTCTGGCGCTCGCCGCCGGGACCGGGGTGAGCGGACCCGTCTGCGCCGCCTTCGATGCCCGCCGCGCCGAGGTCTACGCGGCCTGCTACGAGGTGTCGGAGCAGGGAGCCTCAGAGCGTCTGGCTCCAGCCGCCTGGCGGCTCGAGCATCTCCTCGACGAGCTGGCCCGGCACGATCTCAAACCGACCTTCGTCGGTGATGGGGCGACGGCCCACCGCGAGAGAATCGCCGAGGCTCTGACCGGTGCGGTCGTTCTGCCGGAGCACCTGGCCCTTCCTCGCGCCGCCAGCCTCCTCTGGTTGCGCTCCGTTGCCCCTCAGCTGGGGCACGTCCCGCAGCCGGCTGACTGGGAGCCGCTCTACGTCCGTGATTGGCGGGTTCCAGACGAGCGGGGCAGCGAATGAGCACGGCCGAGCGGCTCTCGGTGCCCGAGGTCCGCCGCATGGAGGAATCGGACCTCGAGTCGGTGATGGAGATCGAGTGCACCTCGTTTTCCACGCCCTGGAGTCGCGCCAGCTTTTCCAATCTGCTCGGCCGCGATGATGCCTCCCTCTGGGTCGCCGCCGTAGACGGGAACGTCGTGGGCTACGCCGTGGTATGGTACGTTCTAAGGGAGGCCGAGCTGGGTAACCTGGCGGTGGCCTCCGGCTGGCGCCGCCACGGCTTCGGTCGCTACCTGCTCGACTGGGTGCTCGATAAGGCCCGCAGGCGCGGCACAGAGCGGATCTACCTCGAGGTCCGTGTCAGCAACAGGGGCGCCCAGGAACTGTATCAGCGGAGTGGATTCCAGCATGTGGGCGTCCGGCGGCGCTACTATCGGGCGCCGGTCGAGGACGCCCGTGTCATGTGCCTCGATCTGGGCTCCGGCGAGTAGATTCTGCTGTAAGCCGGGGCCAGCAAGCGACGCGTTGACAATAAGTTGACGGGCGGGTATAATCTTGGCTGGCGTCAGTTTAGGCCGTACCGACGCCAACCGTCCCAGTGGAGGAGCCATGTCACGCAGTGTCAACAAAGCGATCATAATCGGCAATCTGGGCAGCGATCCCGAGATCCGTTCCACGCCGCAGGGGAGCCGTGTAACCACGCTCTCGGTGGCGACGAATCGTCGCTGGCAGAACCGTCAGGGCGAGATGCAGGAGGATACCCAGTGGCACCGGGTCGTCGCCTGGAACAAGCTGGCCGAGATCGTCGAGCAGTACCTGAAGAAGGGCGACCGCGTGTATATCGAGGGGCGGATCCAGTATCGCCAGTGGGAGGACCAGAACGGCCAGAAGCGCTACACGACCGAGATCGTGGCCAACGATATGGTGATGTTGGGTGGCCGCGGAGAGGGCGCCCTCGAGATGCAGAGGACGCCGACCTATGGGGGTGAGGACTATGATGACTTCCCGGCGGAATCGCTGGAGGAGGGTGACGACC
>JBDHJU010000154.1:0-5056 GCA_039586755.1 Gemmatimonadota bacterium
CCAACATCTTCTTTTTCAATCTTTTCGGCAGCTTTTCCGGTTACGGCTTCGTCAGCTTCATCTTCTGGGCAGACCTGCTGCTGCTGACGGTACTCTACACGGAGCTCTTGCCGCCCGCGCTGCGACAGATTCGCGTACGGCACGTGGAGTAGTGAGGGGGCCATACCTGGCCCGGCGGCGCGCCGCCGCCGGAATGGTTCGCTGGCTCGACGAGCAACAGCGTCCATGCCTCGAGTGAGATGTGGGCTTTCTTTCTTGAGCATCCGCTTCGACAGACACAATCCAGGGCGCCGCAGAACTGAAATCATCTCAGCCACCGACCCCGCCCTTATCAGGCGAGGAGTTTCCCCCAAATCCCGACATCTTGGCGAGATTTCACCGACAGATGACGCGATTTGCCTGCATTTCCGCTGAAAGATGTCGTGATTTGCCGTGATCGATCGACACCGTAATCGACACCACGATCAGTGCTACTACTGGTGCTTCTCCAGCAGGGTGTGGCAGCGCGGGTGGTAGCGCAGGAGGTGGCCCGTCAGCGGTGGGGCGCCAGGCGGGCCAGCGCTCGTCGCGCGTCCTCGACCCACGGTTGCAGTTCGGGATCGGCGTCCTCCCAGGCCTCGACGAAGAACGCGTACTCCTTGGCGGCTTTTCCGTACTCCCCCATCCCCTCGTAGGCCGCGGCCAGGTGGTAGTGCACGTGGGAGTCAGTGTCATACGGCCAGGCACGCAGGTAGGGGACGGCCTCTTCCCAGCGCTCCAGTTCCATGAGGACCTGACCCAGAACCCAGCGTACACTGTTGGTGGCTTGATAGCGCCTGACCTCCTCGAGCTTCCCGAGAGCGGCTTCCGGATCGCCCTCTCGCCATAGCCCGTAGGCCTCCACGGCTAGGGCCAAGGCTTTCGTGAAGGAGCCCGAACGACCGGCATCGACTTCCCGGCGCCAGAGGTCCCACAAACGCTGCAAGATACACAAGCGCCGGATGGCTCGTGCTGTCGATCTGGCTCAGCACGGCCGCCGCTTCTTCCAGCCGGTCCGGGGGTACCGGAAACCCGCTAATGTGGGCATTCACTGGCAGACAGGTGCGGTCCAAGCTGCTGGCCTGCGGTCGATCGAGGTACGCGAGGCCTTTCCTAAGGTAGCCGCGGCCCATCGCGGCGCCCTGGAACAGCTTGCGTGTACTGGCGGTCCGCCAGATCGCACGCCCTTCCAGTGCCAGCCACACCGCTTCCCACTGGGGCCAGAAGCGCGGATGGTTGAGAGGGGGGCCGTTTGGCAGGTAACTGAGTATCTCGAGATCCACTGTGTCGAGGCTCGCGAGCGCCCGTTCGCGCTGCTCTTGATCGCCGAAGGCGAGGTCGAACCCGAACTCGACACGGCGAGTGTGGAGCGCACTGGCGCTGCTAAGCCGCTTGTACTCTTCGATAAGACGAGCGGCCTCCGCGCTGTCCGGATTGTCTACAAAGGCCATGTCGATAAGGTGCACACGATACGGGGCGAACTCGGGATTGAGCTCCACCGCCCGCGTGAAGCATCGCTGTGCATCCTCCAGGCTCACCGGGAAATTAGGGCCATCGTGCCAGTACACCTCGCCCAAGATGAACCAGCCCTCGGCGTAATCGGGGTAGTTCCGCAAGAGTCGTTGGAGGAGCTCTTCCGCCTCCTGGAGAGCCCACTGCTGCCACGCGTGCACCGCCCGCACGAGAGCCACCTCGCGAGCCGGCAACCTGTCAACAAAGCGCATGGCCTGCTCGAGGGCCTCGACATATCGGTCGCTTCGGTCGCTACCCTCGCCCCCTGAAAAGCCGTAGGCATTACCCAGCCCGTAGAAGGCGAGTGCGAAGGTCGAGTCGGCGGCCACGGCCCGTTCGTACGCTGCGACGGCGGCCTCGTAGTCGCCGCGGCGGAATAGCGCCTCGGCCTCCACCCATGCCGTGAGCGCCGGGATCGACGCCGTCGTCACACCCGCCAGATCGAGCTGCGGTAGCTCGCTCGCCTCCTGCCCCAACACGACGCCGAGTGATTGGACGGCCAGGCGGTCCACCAGCCCCAGGACGCTGTCGTGCGAGCCCTCGACCTGGACGGTGCCCATCTGGGCTCCGCCCTCGGTATCGTAGATGTCTGCCGATAGCCGCACCTCCTGACCGATCGCCACTGCCGAGCCGAGCAGCGCGTAGCGGGCCCCCGCGGCCTGCGCGACCTCTAAGGCCGTCGCGCGGTCCGCCTCACCCGTCTCTGGTACCTGTTCGCGCCAGCGGGCCAGTAGCGTGCGGCTGTCGATGGTCCGCAGCCCACCCACGCCGTTCATATCGGTGGAGAGCAGGACTACCATCCCCTCGCGCCACATATCCAGGCCCTCGCCGTGGACGGTGAAGGGCAGGACGGCGATTCCTGGTGGGGCGTTGTGCTCAGCCGGTCGGGGACCGTACGGCCAGATGGTGACAACTGCGACCGCGGCTACCACGGCGAGGAACGTCACCCACAGGCGGCGACGTACTTTGCGGTGCGTCCCCACCGACACCGGCGCCGCTCCCCGAACCTCCGGAAGCGCCGTAGCCGGGACTCCCTGGACACGTGCGAGCCCGACCTCGCCGTGTGCCGGCAGCCGCTCGCGCCTCAGTTGTTCAGCGTAGGCAAGAATATCCTCGGGCGCTCCCACCCCGAGTTCACGCTCGAGTAGACTCGCATGCTCCTCCGCCTGCTGGATCGCGTTGGCCGGATCGCCGGCTGCCGCCAGCACCTGCATCAAGCGGAGCGCGTACCTGGAATTGTAGGGGTCGTGTGCGAGCAGGCGCTGCCACCACCCAACCGCGCCCGGCTGGTCCTGCGCCGCCTCCGCACCCTCAGCCAGCTGCTCCAGCGCTTTGGCGTAGCAGTCGGCGAGCCGACGCCGCTCGGATTCCACCCAGCGCTCGAACTCCGGCGCGTCCTTCACGAAGAAACCGTCGAGAAACGCTCCCGCGTAGACGGAAATGGCGCTCTCCAGATCCCCTCGCTCGACCGCTGCCTCGAATTCCGGGACATCGCAGGACACGAACTCGGGATCGAGCCGGATGCTGTCGCCCTCAGACACAAGTGCGCCGGCACCCAGGGCTTTCCTAAGAACGTAGAGGGATTCCGACAGGAGACGACGACCTCGTTCCGCATCGGCTTCGGGCCACAGGTAGGCGATCAGCTTCTCCCGGGTCACGGCCCTGGTTCGGGCCGTGGCAAGAAGCGCGAGGAGGGCAACACGGCGGGCCTGGCCCGCTCTGCCGCCAGGGGCTCCATGGGCGCCCTGAATAGCCGCGCCGCCGAGGAACCTCAGGCAAGTCATCTCATACTTCCCGCCAGCGGTTGATACGGACTCGAAAATCGGTTGTTAATGCGCAGTTACTATAGGACCGGCAATCCCGAAGGTGCAAGCAAACCCCGCATCCGGCCTCAACCCCGGGCAACCAGGACGAGTGATCACGAACCGAGCTGACGTGGACCCCGTGAATCCCGTTCCCGGATGTCGAAGTGAAGAGATCTGGTTCAGCCTAACACGCCTACACGATGAGGACTTGTCGAACACCAAAGAAAGGGACGTACATCATGAAGACTCCACTAGTAACTTCAGTTCTAATGCTTTCAATAGCATTAGTTTTCGTAAGCTGCGAGAATGGGAGTCAACTAACTGAGAGTACATTGGATGTAGAGACGCAATTATCGAGCAAAAAACCACATCCCCAAAAACCCCCAGAGGAGGCTGAGTTAATAACCTTTGTCGGAGACTTGGCGGGTGAACAGAGAGTTCCAGACTGTTGTCCGAATTCAGGCCCGTTTCCGGCATACACAATGACTTTATCAGACGTATTCCCGGAGGAAATACGCGGAGAACATAGCGGCAATATCTTTATGAACAGCTTTGGCCGAAAAGCTCAATGGGATTACATAGTTCAGTTTTGGTGGGAAGAACAGGAAGCGGAAATCTATTTTATTGAAATAAGAGGCGGTGAGAAGGAATACAACAGAAGGACCAAGATTCTTACTGTGACTTTTACAGCCGAGAAAATGACGATCATCTATCCTGATGGACATTCAACAGATGTAGACGTTACTTTTACCCTTACAAGATCGCAATAATTAGGCGAACTCAAAAGCGGGAGGAGATGGTGCAGCACAGGAGGTGAGTAACAGCGATTCCGCCAGTTGCTACCTCCACTAGGATCGGTGTTCTCGGCGTCCCCCCTGTGGTGGCGGTCCCAGAACATCCAACCGGTGACGTGCGACCCCCTCGCCAGGCTTTAAGAACGCCTGCAGGATCTGCGCCCGGGCACTCACGCCCCAACGCTCGCAGGCGCTGCGGACTTCGCGCCTGAGGGCGTCTGAACTCCAGAGAGCAACCGAGCGTGGCAAGCGCTCCCGGGACACTCCAGCTCCCGGCCGAGCCAGGTCTCCTGAGGGGATGATGTTCGAGGCAGACCGGGCGGCGAACCGCCGGGCCATTTCCGCCTCACCCCATGAACAAGTTCTTAGTGGCGAAGTCCGGATCGCTCGTGAGATTCACGCCGAGCTTCCTAAGTCCGGCCTCATCGCCGGGCGTCGGCATGTGGGTCATGTGAACCTCGCAACCGCGTAGCTCCCTGAGTCTTTCGAGGGCGGCCTTGGCAGGCGGGTTCGACGTGGTGCTCACGGCGAGGGCGATGAGTGCCTCTTCGGCGTCGAGGTTAACGCGCCTGCCGTTCAACACCTCCGTCTTCAAGTGTCCCAACGATTCGATGACCGACGCAGGCAGCAGGTGCTCGTCCTCGGGTATGCCGGCGAGCCGCTTCGCCGCGTTCATCAACGGAGAGTTGCAGCCGGTCACCACCGAGCCGTCCGGTAACTCGACGGCTGCGCCGCAGTAGATACCGTCGTTGCCCTTGCCTGTGTGCTTGGCGCGCTGCGCTGCATCGCGAGCCGGTCCCACGACCTGGCGGGTTTCGGGCCTTATCCCGAGATCGTTCATCAGTAGCTCGATCCGCTGCACCGAGTCGCCATCGGCGAGCCCCATGGCGCGTTCGCACGCGTACCGGAAGTACCGCCGCACTACTT
>JBDHJU010000070.1:0-16251 GCA_039586755.1 Gemmatimonadota bacterium
ACGATGACGATCGAGCTGATCACGCAGATCGCGATGGAGGAAGGCTTGCGCTTCGCGATCCGCGAGGGCGGTCGCACGGTCGGCGCCGGCGTCGTGACGAAAATCTTGGAGTAAAACCGGTAGTCGGTAGCCAGTAGCCGGTGGTCGGTAGATATGATCACCGACCACTGACCACCGGCCACTGACAACCGGCAGTACTATGGCTGACAATCGGATTAAGATCACGCTCGCGTGCACGCAGTGCGAATCGCGCAATTACAACACGACCAAGAATCGGCAGAAGCACCCGGAACGGGTCGAGTACAAGAAGTTTTGCGTGCGCTGCGGTAAGCACACAAAGCACAAAGAGACGAAATAACGGTCACCGCGATGCTCGAGCGACTCAGTCAGTTTCGCGAGTTCCTGGCTACCGTGCCGCCGGAGATGAAAAAGGTCACCTGGCCGGATTTCGATCAGCTCCGCAACGCCACGGGCGTCATCATCATTTTCGTGTTGGTTGTGGCGGGAATCATCGGTCTCATGGACCTCGTATTCCGCCAGGTCGTGGATGTAATAATCAGCACCCTGGGTGCTTGAGGCTGAATGAACGATCAGGCCACTGAGCAAGATGCCAGGTGGTACGCGATCCAGACATACGCGGGCCACGAGAACAAAGTCAGGACTCTGATCGTTCGTAAGATCGAGGAGGAGGACGGAGACTCCATCGAAGAAAAGGAGATCCAGGAAGTCCTCGTCCCGACCCACGATGTCGTAGAGGTCAAAGGCGGTAAGAAGGTCGCCAAGAGCAAACGGCTCTATCCCGGTTACGTCCTGGTCAAGATGGTCCTCAACGAGAGGACGGTACACGAGATCAACAACATCCAGGGCGTCATCAAGTTCGTAGGCGGCGGCGCGTTGCCGCAGCCGCTGCGGGACGAAGAGGTTAACAAGATCCTCGGCATCGAGACCGCCGTGCAGGAGACCGAGCTCGAGGAAGAGCAACGGATTCCTTTCTACGTGGGACAGTCGGTCGAGGTCGCAGACGGTCCGTTTTCCGACTTCGCCGGCACGATCGAGCACATCGACCAGGAGAAGGGGAAGGTCAAGGTCCAGGTCTCGTTGTTTGGCAGGTCGACGACCGTCGAGTTGGACTATACGCAATTGAAGGGGTACTGAGGTTCCCGTGGCAAAGCCCAAGAAGAGAGTAATCGGATTCATCAAGCTGCAGGTCCCCGGCGGTCAGGCGACCCCGGCACCGCCCGTCGGCCCCGCGTTGGGCCAGCACGGCGTCAACATCATGGACTTCTGCAAGCAGTTCAACTCCAAGACGCAGGGGCAACCCGGCATCTTGATACCGGTGGAGATCGAAGTCTATCACGATCGCACCTTCAGCTTCATCACCAAGACGCCGCCGGCGGCGGTGCTGCTGAAGCGGGAGGCGGGGATAGACAAGGCTTCCGGCGAGCCGAATCGGATGAAAGTGGCAACGGTGAGCCGCGATCAGGTAAAGAAGATCGCTGAGATCAAGAAAGAGGACCTCAACGCCGCCTCGGTCGAGGCCGCCATGCGGATGATCGAGGGCACGGCGCGTTCGATGGGAATTGTGGTGGCAGACTGATGCCTAAACACGGAAAAAGGTATCGCGAGGCAGCGCACTCGCGCGAAGCGACCCGGTACTACGGCGTGCGCGAAGCTTTGGAGCTCGTCAAGCAGGCGGCAACGGCGAAATTCGACGAGACCGTCGACACCGCCGTTCGTCTCAACGTTGACCCGAGACACGCCGACCAGATCGTCCGCGGCACCGTCAACCTGCCGCACGGCACGGGTAAGACGATACGCGTATTGGCTATCGCCGAAGGCGATAAGGCTCGAGAGGCGCAGGAGGCGGGCGCCGACTTCGTGGGCACGGAGTTCATAAAACAGATCCAAGACGGCTGGCTCGAATTCGACGCCGTCGTGGCGACGCCGGATACCATGAGGGAGGTCGGTAAGCTGGGGCGGGTTCTCGGACCCCGGGGACTCATGCCGACCCCCAAAGCCGGCACCGTGACGATGGACATCGCCAAGGCGATCAAGGAGCTCAAGGCCGGACGCATCGAGTTCAGAGTCGATCGCACCGGCAACGTCCACGCGCCCATCGGCAAGGCGTCGTTCGACCTTGCAAAGCTCGAGGAGAATTTCAAAGGCTTCATGGACGCGGTGCTTCGGGCCCGGCCCGCCGCGGCAAAGGGCGGCTACGTAAGGGCCGTAACGGTCTCCAGCACCATGGGCCCCGGAATCAAGATCGAGCCGACGCAGTTCCGCAAGACGGCCTGAGCCGGCGAAACGTGAGCTGACGAGCTGCAGCTGCTTGTGCGGCTGCGGCACATATAGGAAAGAACTAAGCGGTCATGGCGCAGCGTACGAAGAAGGAGAAGATCCAGCTGACCGCCGAGCTCGTCGACACACTCGGCGGCTCGGATGTCCTCTATTTGACCGACTTCACGGGGCTCAACGTCAAGGAGATTACCGAGCTCCGGCGCCGGTTCCGCGAGGCGGGCCACCGCTTCGTGGTCGTCAAGAACCGCCTGGCGCTCCGGGCGATCGAGCAGCTCGACCTGCCCGACCTCACGGAGTACCTGCGGGGTCCCACCGGCTTTGTCGTCGGTGCCGAGGACCCGGTCGAACCGGCGAAGATGCTGCGCGACTTCGCCAAGGAGAACGAGGATCGGCCGACCCTGAAGGTCGGTGTGGTCGAGAAGCGCGTGGTCATGGCCGACGAGGTCATGACTTTGGCCTCGTTGCCGTCGCGCCAGGAGCTGTTGGCAGGGATCGTTGGCTCGCTGACCGCACCGGTGTCGGGAATCGTGGTGGTTCTGAATGGACTCATCCGCGACATCGCCTCGATAGTCGAAGAGGTGGCGAAGAAACAAGAGGGTAATGAGTAGTCAGTAGTCAGTGATCAGTAGATCCTGATCACTGACTGCCGATCACTGATCACTTTACAGAACCAGATAGGGAAAAATGAGCAAGGTCGAAGAAATCCTAGACGCAATCGGCTCGCTGACCGTCCTCGAGGCGTCGGAGCTGAAGAAGATGATGGAGGAGAAGTTCGGTGTAAGCGCTGCCGCCCCGGTCGCGGTTGGCGTCCCGACGGCGGGCGCTCCCGGTGCTGAGGCGGCCGAGGAGAAGTTCGAGTTCGACGTCGTTCTCGCCGGCGTCGGTGACAAGAAGATCCAGGTCATCAAGGCGCTGCGCGAGGTGACCAGCCTTGGCCTCAAGGAGGCGAAGGAGCTGGTCGATGGTGCTCCGAGCACCATCAAAGAGGCCGCATCTAAGGAGGAGGCCGAGCAGATCAAGGGCAAGCTCGAAGAGCAGGGCGCTACCGTCGAGCTGAAGTAGGACTGGAGGGGTTCAAGCTCCGGCGGTGTGGTGCCGTCGGTAAGTGGTGCACTGAAGACGAGGTGACAGCTCCTCTGCCTATGCCGCTTGCGTGGCGTGAACACAACTTGTGCCTAAAAACACAGAACCCCGCGACCCAACGGGACGACGGGGGATTGTGTGCTTTTTCCGGCATTCTACGCTTTCTGTCGATTGAGAATTGGCGCCGCCATGGGATTTCGAAGCTTCCACCGTGGCCGGCCGCACACGCTGGCTGTGCACTTGCCTTGGAGGAATAGACGTTGGCCAACACGATGATTCCGGAGACTAAGGTCCGCGATGCCCTGGCCGCTGGGGCCGCTAACGGGAACGGCGATGTGCCGGTGATCTCGTTCGCGCACCTCGTCATGGCGATGGCGATGCCGAACCTGCTTGACGTTCAGCGCGAGGCGTTCGACGCGCTGCTCGAGCGGGACGTCGACGAGGGGGTGGGGCGCGACTTCGGGCTGGAGCGGGTATTCAACGAGATTTTCCCGAGCGCCGACAGCAAGCAGAACTTCCTGCTCGAGTTTGTCAGCTACGCGCTCGGCGAGCCGAAGTATACCGTCGAGGAGTGCATGGAGCGCGACATGACTTACGGCGCTCCGCTCAAGGCGACGCTTCGCCTGGTCATCAATGAAGATGTCGAGGGTGAGAAGCGGCCGCGCGACATACTCGAAAAAGAAGTCTACCTGGGTGAACTGCCGCTGCTCACCGAGCAGGGGACCTTCGTGATCAATGGTGCCGAGCGTGTAATCGTCAGTCAGTTGCACCGCTCGCCTGGTGTGGTCTTCGAGGAGACGATCCACCCGAACGGTACCAAGCTCTTCTCGGCGCGGATCATTCCATTCCGGGGGTCGTGGGTCGAGTTCTCCATCGATATCCACGACGTGATCCACGTCCATATCGACAAGAAGAAGAAGTTCCCGGCGACGGCGTTGTTGCGGGCGTTCGGGCACGGTAGCGACCCGGACATCTTGGACCTGTTCTACGGCGTTCGGGAGCTGACGGTCTCGGACGTGAGCGATGAACGGGCATTTCGTCGCGAGGCCGCCGGCACCCTGCTCGCCGCGTCGGTGGCGAACCCCGCTTACGAGGGTGAGCCCGAGACCATCGTGCTGACCGGGTTCGACCTCGAGCAGGATCAGGCCTGGCTGGCCAGCGATCAGCGCGATCCTGAGAGCGGGCGCTTGCTGGGCGGTCTGGGTGATCCTATCGACGCTGACCTCATCAACCGTCTCATCGAGGTCGGCATCGAAGAGGCGCCGATCCACCGCGACGCCGACTCGTTCCTCGGGCACCGGGCGGAGGAGGTTACGCCCGAGATGATCGGTCAGATCGAGCGCGCCGAGGTCGATAAGATCAGGGTGTACTCGACGCCGATCCGCATCCCTTTGCGTGGTCGCTACGAGGACCTGGCGAACCGCCGCGACTGGAGCCAGGATCCGCGGCTCGCCGCCGACGTCGTCGATGCCGGCACCGGAGAGGTACTGGCCGAGGCGGGCACGGCGTTCGACGGCAAACTCTTCGAGCAGCTGGCCAAGAAGGGGATTCGCTACGTCCTGGTGTTCACCGGCGGCGCGCGGGGTGAATCTCCGCTGATCAAGAACACGCTGGAAAAGGACCCGACCCACGGCGAGCCGGATGCCCTCTATGCGATCTACTCGCTGCTGCGGCCGGGCGAAGCTCCCAACCTCGATACCGCGCGCACGGCGATCGAGCGGCTGTTCTTCAACCCGAAACGCTACGATCTGGGCCGGGTGGGACGCTACAAGATCAACCAGCGGCTGCGCGACACTTTCCGGCTGTTGAGCGTGGAGCCGCCGCCTCCTGAAATCACGATTCTGACGGTCGCCGATTTCATCGCGATCATCCGCTACCTGATCGAGCTGCACGAAAGCCGCGGCTACGTCGATGACATCGACCATCTGGGCAACCGACGCGTACGGTCGGTAGGCGAGCTCATCGCCAACCAGTTCTCGGTGGGGCTGTCGCGGATGGCGCGTCTCGTGCGCGAGCGCATGTCGATCGCCAGCGACCCGGAGCAGATCAACATCGACGACCTGGTCAACGCCCGCACGGTAAGCGCGGTGATCCAGTCGTTCTTCGGCTCTTCGCAGCTGAGCCAGTTCATGGACCAGACGAACCCTCTGGCCGAGCTGACGCATAAGCGGCGACTCTCGGCGCTGGGTCCCGGCGGACTAACCAGGGAGCGGGCCGGGTTCGAGGTCCGCGACGTCCATTATTCGCACTATGGGCGCATGTGCCCGATCGAGACGCCGGAAGGCCCGAACATCGGCCTGATCACCAGCCTATCGACCTACGCGCGGATCAACAGCCTGGGCTTCATCGAGACGCCCTACCGCAAGGTCGAGCAGGGCAAGGTCAGCGGCGAGATGATCTGGCTCACGGCAAACGAGGAGGAAGAGTTCGCCGTCGCACAGGCTAACGCCGAGCTCAACCCGGACGGCACGTTCGTCAACCCGCTGGCTCTTTGCCGGCAGGCGGACGACTACCCGCTGCTGCCGCCGGAACAGATCGACTACATGGACGTCTCGCCCGATCAGCTCGTCGCGGTGTCGCCAGCGTTGATCCCGTTCCTCGAGCACGACGACGCGAACCGCGCGCTGATGGGCTCGAACATGCAGCGCCAGGCCGTCCCGCTCCTCTTCCCGGCCCGACCGCTCGTCGGCACCGGTCTCGAGGACAAGATCGCCCGCGACTCGGGTGCGGTCGTCGTCGCCAGGCGCGGCGGTGTCGTCACCCAGGTGAGGGCGGACGAGATCATGATCGACACGGGTATCAGCAGGCCGGGAGGTGACGAGCCGCTCGCCAAGTTGAGCCAGTTCGACCGCTACAAGCTGAAGAAGTTCTGGCGCACCAATCAGGATACGGCGATCAACCAGCGGCCGTTGGTGAACGTCGGCGACCAGGTCGAACAGGGCGACATCATCGCCGATGGCGCCTCGACCGACCGCGGCGAGCTGGCGCTGGGCCGGAATCTGACGGTCGCGTTCATGCCTTGGTACGGCCACAACTTCGAGGACGCCATCGTGATCAGCGAGCGTCTGGTGAAGGATGACGAGTACACGTCCATTCACATCCAGGAGCTCGAGCTGCACGTGCGCGACACGAAACGTGGCATGGAGGAGATCACCCGTGAGATCCCCAACGTTTCTGAGGAGGCGCTGAAGGACCTCGACGAGCGCGGAATCGTCCGTATCGGTGCTTCCGTCAAGCCGAACGACATCTTGGTCGGCAAGATCACGCCCAAGGGCGAGACCGAGCTGTCGCCGGAGGAAAAACTGCTGACCGCGATCTTCGGCGAAAAGGCAAAAGACGTAAAAGACAGTTCGTTGAGGGTGCCGCCCGGGATGGCCGGTACCGTGATAGATGTGAAGATCTTCTCGCGGCGCATCGATGATGCATTGCTCGAGAAGGAGCACGGCGAACGGATCGGACTGCTGCGCGAACAGGAGCGTGATGAGATCTCCCGTGTGACGGAGGTGCGTGACGAGGAGTTGCGCGAGCTTCTCACGGGCCAGACGGTGCAGCTGTTCCTGAAGCGTGGGACCATCGAGCCCTACTTCAAGGAGGGCAAGAAGCTCGGCGACCGTGTTGTCGAGGAGCTCGACTTCACCAAGCTCGATCTGACGGCGCTCAAGGTGAAGAGCGCCGGAGCGAACGAAAAGGTCCGGCGCGTGATCGAGGAATCGCGCCAGCGAATCGAACGGATTCGGGAAAAGACCGAGGAGTCGATCGACAAGGTCCTGCAGCCGGATGAGCTGTCTCCCGGCGTTGTGCAGCTGGTCAAGGTCTACATCGCCGAGCGCCGCAAGGTGGCTGTCGGAGACAAGGTCGCCGGCCGCCACGGCAACAAGGGTGTGATCGCTCGGATCGTGCCCGAGGAGGATATGCCCTTCCAGCCCGACGGCACGGCGGTGGACATCGCCCTCAACCCGCTGGGCGTGCCGTCGCGTATGAACGTCGGCCAGATCCTCGAGACGCACCTCGGCTGGTGCGCCAGGATCTTCGGGTTCGAGGCGAAGACGCCGGTCTTCCACGGCGCCACCGAGGACGAGGTCGGCATGCTGCTCAAGCTGGCCGGCGTCCGCTGGGCACATGACTGCCTGAACATCGGCTCCGCTCGGCCACCCGTGCTGAGCGACGCCCACATCCGCGAGTTCATCAACGCGCTGCGCGGCGATGCGACGCGGGCTCGCGCCCGGCACGGCGATGGCACCCGTCCCTCGGGCTCGAATCTGGGCCTGGGCCGCACAATCGACTCATTGGCTTCGGAGACGGACTCGAGGATAGTCAACGACTACTTGCAGGAGCTGCGCGATTACGTCGTCGACGCATGTAACGAGCTAGCGCAGCGCTCCGACGAGCCGAACCTGGAGAAGGCGGGTTTCAACGCGGCGGCCAATCTGGCGAAAAAGAGATCGTCGAAGGAGGGACTCGACGAGGCGCTCTCGGAGTTCATCTCGCGGGCGGGACTGACACCGGCCGGCAAGATGAGGCTGCGCGATGGGCGGACCGGCGAGGTCTTCACCATGGAAGTGACGGTCGGCAACATCTACATGATGAAGCTGGCCCACCTGGTGGACGACAAGATTCACGCACGTTCCATCGGACCGTACTCGCTCGTTACGC
This sequence comes from Gemmatimonadota bacterium, assembly GCA_039586755.1. GTDB lineage: Bacteria > Gemmatimonadota > Gemmatimonadetes > Palauibacterales > KS3-K002. Next base: position 8,035 of record JBDHJU010000070.1, read on the forward strand.
AGCAGCCTTTGGCCGGAAAGGCCCAGTTCGGCGGCCAGAGGTTCGGAGAGATGGAGGTCTGGGCACTGGAAGCCTACGGGGCGGCCCACACGCTCCAGGAGATGCTGACGGTCAAGTCGGACGACGTGTCCGGCCGCTCACGTGCCTACGAGGCGATCGTGAAGGGCGACAACCTGCCCGACCCCGGCATTCCCGAGAGCTTCAACGTGTTGGTGAAGGAGCTGCAGTCGCTGGGCCTCAGCGTGGAGCTCGGTGAAAGTGACGAAGGGATCTAAGTGAGCCCTGGACTCTAGAGGATAGACATGATCGACTTCCCAAGGCATCGCGAGACTCGTCCTACGGAGTTCGACTTCATCCAGCTGAAGATCGCTTCGCCGGAGCAGATCAGGTCGATGAGCTACGGCGAGGTGACGAAGCCGGAGACCATCAACTACCGGTCGTTCAAGCCGGAACGGGATGGTCTGTTCTGCGAGCGCATCTTCGGTCCGGTCAAGGACTGGGAGTGCCACTGTGGAAAGTTCAAGCGGATTCGCTACCGCGGCCACATCTGCGACAAGTGTGGCGTGGAAGTGACGCTTTCCAAAGTGCGCCGCGAGCGGATGGGACACATCGAGCTCGCGGTCCCGGTAGCGCACATCTGGTTCTTCAAGACGCTGCCGTCGCAGATGGGTTACTTGCTCGGCATGACGCTGCGTGACCTGGAAAAGATCATCTACTACGCGAATTACGTGGTGGTGGAGCCGGGTAAGCATAAGGTCAAGGCCAAGCAACTCCTCGACGAAGAGGAGTACTTCGAGCTCAAGGCCGCGGCGAAAGAGAACGGCGACTCAAAGTTCCAGGCCGAGATCGGTGCGGAAGGAGTACGCCAGCTCCTCAAACAGGTCGACGTGGACGAGGTGGCAAAGGACCTTCGGCGCAAGGTCGCAACCGAGACCAGCCAGCACCGCAAGAAGCAGCACCTCAAGCGACTGAAAGTGGTGGACGCTTTCCGTAACAGCGATGACGACCCGGAACGCCGCAACCATCCCGAGTGGATGGTCATGGACGTCATCCCGGTGCTACCGCCCGACCTGCGCCCCCTGGTACCGCTCGACGGCGGCCGCTTCGCGACCTCCGACCTCAACGATCTCTATCGCCGCGTCATCAACCGTAACAACCGGTTGAAAAAGCTGATGGAGATGAGGGCGCCAGAGGTCATCCTGCGGAACGAGAAGCGGATGTTGCAGGAGGCCGTCGACGCCCTGTTCGACAACGGACGCCGCGGTAAGGCGATCCGCGGGCGCGGCAAGCGACCGCTCAAGGCCCTCTCCGATATGCTCAAGGGCAAGCAGGGTCGCTTCCGCCAAAACCTGCTCGGTAAACGAGTCGATTACTCCGGCCGCTCGGTGATCGTGGTCGGCCCGGAGCTCAAACTGCACCAGTGCGGCTTGCCCAAGGTGATGGCCGTGGAGCTGTTCCGCCCGTTCATCATCCACGAGCTCGAGCGCCGCGGTGAGGCCGAGACGGTCAAGCGCGCCAAGAAGATCGTCGAGCGCGGCGACGACCCGCGGGTCTACGAGGTTCTCGAGGACATCATCAGGGACCATCCCGTGCTGCTCAACCGGGCACCGACCCTGCACCGATTGGGGATCCAGGCCTTCGAGCCGGTTCTCGTCGAGGGCAAAGCGATCCGCATCCATCCGCTGGTTTGTGCCGCTTTTAACGCCGACTTCGACGGTGACCAGATGGCGGTACATGTACCGCTCTCCTTCGAAGCACAGCTCGAGTGTCGTGTCCTCATGCTGTCGTCGAACAACGTCTTGAAGCCGTCGGACGGCAAGCCGATCGCCACGCCGAGTCAGGACATGGTGCTTGGCATCCACTACCTGATGAAACTGCCCGACGACTTCGAAGAGCGGATCGAGAAGGCGCCGCGCTATTCGACGATCCACGAGGTCGAGTTGGCGCTGGCCAATGGTTGCTTCACCAGGCCGGACGGCGCGCTCGATTACCATGCGCCCATTCACTTCCGCCATAAGGGCAATTGGCTGAAGACAACGGCCGGTCGCGCGCTGTTCAATGACATTGTTCCCGTGGAGCTCGGGTTCGTGAACCACGCCATTAACAAGGGCACGCTCTCCGATCTCGTCTTCCGTTGCTACCGCAACGTCGGGCTAAAGCGTACAACCGACTTCTTGGACGATCTAAAGGACTTCGGGTTCCGGTTCGCGACGATCGGTGGAACGTCGATCGGGATCGAGGATCTGGAGATTCCGCCGCGCAAAGCCGATATCATTGGCTCGGCTCGTGCCGACACCGAGCGCTTCACCAAAGCCTACGAGCGAGGCGTTATCTCGAACGGCGAGCGCTACAACCGGGTAATCGACGCCTGGACGCATGCCAACAACGATGTCGCCGACGCGATGGTCAACGCGCTGAGGGAATCGCGCCGTGGCTTCAACCCGGTCTACATGATGTTCGACTCGGGCTCGCGAGGTTCACGCGACCAGATCCGGCAGCTGGCTGGGATGCGCGGACTGATGGCGAAGCCGCAGAAGAAACTCACCGGCGGCATCGGCGAGATCATCGAGAGCCCCATCCTCTCCAACTTCCGTGAGGGGCTGACCGTGTTGGAGTACTTCATCTCGACACACGGGGCCCGCAAAGGATTGGCGGACACGGCGCTGAAGACCGCAGACGCCGGATATCTCACGCGTCGGTTGGTCGATGTCGCCCAGGACGTCACCGTCTGCGAAGAGGACTGCGGGACGATCCTCGGACTCGAGATATCGGCCTTGAAGGAAGGCGAGGATATCATCGAACCGCTGCGCGACCGCATCGTCGGGACCGTCGCACTCGAAGAGATGGTCGACCCGATCGATGGCCAGCGGTTGGTCAAGGCCGGTGACCTGATCGACGAAGAGGCCTCCGAGGCGATCGAGGAGGCCGGAATTCAGTCGGCCCGCATTCGCTCCGTGCTCACTTGCGAGTCGCGCCGCGGGGTTTGCCTGCAGTGCTATGGCCGAAACCCCGCCACCATGGACATGGTCGACCTGGGAGAGGCCGTGGGCATCATCGCCGCCCAGTCGATCGGTGAGCCGGGCACTCAGCTCACGTTGCGTACCTTCCACATCGGTGGAACTGCCGCGCGCATCGCCGCGCAGACACAGCGTAAATCCAAGGTCGACGGCAAGGTCAAGTTCGAGCGCATTAACTTCGTGGTCGGCAAAGACGAGGAGCAGATCGTGACCAGCCGCGAAGGTGAAATTCAGATGCTGACCTTGGACGAGCAGGTGCGCTCGCGGCTCACCGTGCCCTACGGGGCCACTCTGCACGTTGCGGACGAACAAGAGGTAAATACCGGCGAGTTGTTGTTCAGCTGGGACCCCTACTCCGAGCCGATCGTCGCCGACGTCGGTGGCACGGTCGAGTTCCAGGACATCGTCGAGGAGGAGACGGTTCGCGAAGAGCTAGACGAGTCCACGGGACGACGGCAGCTGACGATCATCGAAGATCGCGAGAAGAAGCTGCATCCGCAGATCAGTATCAAGGAGAACGGCAAGAAGATCAGGGAGTTCATCGTGCCCGTGGGTGCCCAGCTCGTGATCCGCAACGGCGACACGGTTGAGCCCGGGGTGACCCTCGCCAAGATCAGCCGCGAGGTCTACAAGACCCGGGATATTACCGGCGGCCTGCCGCGGGTGGCCGAGCTGTTCGAGGCCCGTAGGCCGAAGGACCCGGCCACGATCGCCGAGGTCGATGGCATAGTCTCTTTCCGCGCGATCAAGCGCGGCAAGCGCGAGGTCGTCGTCGCTTCCGACTCGGGCGAGGAGAAGGTCTACGAGATCCCCGTCGGCAAGCACCTGAGGGTCCACGAGGGCGACCGAGTCCAGGCCGGTGACCGGTTGTCGGAAGGCCCGGTGAACCCGCACGATATTCTGCGCATCAAAGGCCCGCGCGCCGTACAGGAGTACCTGCTGAACGAGATCCAGGAGGTCTATCGCCTCCAGGGTGTCAGGATCAGCGACAAGCACATCGGTGTGATCGTACGCCAGATGCTCCAGAAGGTGCGCATCGTCGATCCCGGTAACACCGAGTTCCTCGAGGGCGAGCACGTGGACCGGGTCGAGTTCCTCGACACCAACGCCAAGATGCGCCAGGGCGGCAAGAAGCCGGCTCGCGCTGAGCCGCTCCTGCTCGGCATTACCAAGGCAAGCCTGACTACCCGGTCGTTCATCAGCGCCGCCTCGTTCCAGGAGACCACGCGGGTTCTCACCGACGCCGCCGTCAGGGGCGCTAAGGACAACCTGCTCGGTCTCAAGGAGAACATCATCATCGGACACCTCGTACCTGCCGGTACAGGCATCCACCGCTACTCCGACGTCGAGTTCCTCGTCGAGGGCGCGCCGATCGAACGGCAGATCGAAGAGCTCGCCGACTCCCGCGCCGAGCCGCAACAGGAGGAGGAAGCCGAGGTCAGCTTGGCCGACTTGGTTAGGGGGGCCTCCAGCCCCACCACGGAGTCGGGAGCAGGAACGGGCGATTAGGAGGACATTCAACAGCCTACAGCCCACCCTCGACGGCGGGCTCACTTCTCGACTGCCAACGCCCGACGTTCAACGGCCACGCCGAACGTCGGGCGTCGGACATCGAAGGCTGAGAAGTGAGCCGAACGCCGGTCGATGAATGTCGGCTGGCGAATTTCGAGCTCGAATCTTCGGTCTTTCTTCGGCTCCCGCTCGACCCTCGCCTGCCGCCCCCCTCAGGAACTCGCAAATCCGCCGAAAGGCGTTGACATCTTTGGCTTCGTGGATAGCTTTCTGGCGCCCCAGACAGCTGCGGAAGAGCAGCGGTGGAACGGGGATCGAGGCTTGACGCAAAATCCCGGTCTCCGTAGGTTCGTTGGTCTATCAACGATCCGGTCCTTAACACCCTAAACGCGTCGGAGGCGGCGTACGTCCTCCGGCCTTTCTTTCGTGGGTAACCGGCGCGCGGTTGGGGCGAACGTGAACCACATGAGATAGGTATGCCGACGATCAACCAACTGGTCCGACAGGGCCGGAAGAAGGCTGGCAAAGCAGACAAAGCTCCCGCTCTGGAGAGGAACCCTCAGAAGCGGGGCGTGTGCACGCGGGTATACACGACGACGCCGAAGAAGCCGAACTCGGCGCTGCGCAAGGTTGCACGTGTTCGTCTGACGAACGGGTACGAGGTCACGGCCTACATCCCTGGCGAAGGCCACAACCTGCAGGAGCACTCGATCGTGCTGATCCGTGGTGGTCGAGTGAAGGACCTCCCCGGAGTGCGCTATCACATAATCCGCGGCAAGCTGGACGCCGCGGGCGTAGCGGATCGTAAGAGGAGTCGGAGTAAGTACGGGGCCAAGCGGCCCAAGGCCTAGCGCCGGTCTAAAGCGAACGGGCCAAGGTAGAACAGCAAAAGCGATGGCGAGAAGACAGCGAGCAGTCCCGAGAGAGGCGATGCCCGATCCCGTATACGGGAGCGAGTCGGTCACAAAATTCGTGAACGCGCTCATGCGTGACGGCAAGAAGTCGATTGCCGAGCGGATCTTCTACGACGCGATGCAGATAGTCGAGGAGCGCATGGGTCAACCGGCGATGAACGTGTATCGCCAGGCGTTCAGCAACACCAAGCCGGTGCTCGAGGTCAAGAGCCGTCGTGTGGGCGGTGCGACCTATCAGGTGCCGGTGGAAGTGCGGCCCAGGCGGCGCGAGGCGTTGGCGCGGCGCTGGCTGGTCGGCGCGGCGCGCGAGCGCAGCGAGAACACGATGGCCGAGCGACTTGCCGGCGAGATCATGTCGGCGTCGAAGGGTGAAGGCGCAGCGGTCAAGAAGCGACAGGACGTGCACCGCATGGCCGAGGCGAACAAGGCGTTCGCCCACTACCGGTGGTAGCCTAGCGGGACAATCCAAAAACGCGATACACGAGAGATAAGAGAAGTAGTGTAGCAGTATGCCCAGGCAGGTACCCCTAGAGAGGCTCCGTAATATCGGCATCATGGCCCACATCGATGCCGGTAAAACGACGACCACCGAGCGCGTCCTCTACTACACCGGTAGGGTGCATCGGATGGGCGAAGTGCATCATGGCGACGCCGTGATGGACTGGATGGAGCAGGAGAAAGAGCGGGGAATCACGATCACCTCCGCTGCGACGACCTGCTACTGGGAGCGTTCTCACGACAAGTACCGGATCAACATCATCGACACGCCTGGCCACGTCGACTTTACCGCGGAGGTCGAGCGAAGCCTGCGGGTGCTCGACGGCTCGATCGCCCTGTTCTGCGCTGTGGGCGGTGTCGAGCCGCAGTCGGAGACCGTGTGGCGCCAGGCTGATCGCTACGGCGTTCCGCGTATCGCCTTCGTAAACAAGATGGACCGCATCGGGGCCGACTTCGACAACGTCGTCGGCATGATCCGCGAGCGGCTGGGAGCGAACGCACACCCAATCCAGTACCCGCTGGGAGAAGGCGAGCTGTTCACCGGTCTAATCGACCTGGTTCGTCAGGTCTCACTGGTCTACGACGAGGCGTCGCTGGGAGCGAAATGGACGGAGGAGCCGATCCCCGAGAGCCTGAGGGAAAAGGCGGCGGAGCTACGCCACAACCTGATCGAGGCCGCGGTCGAGCACCACGAGACGCTGCTCGAGAAGTATATCGAGGACGAATCGAAGCTCACCGAGGACGAGGTGAGCGAGGCGATCCGTCACGCCACGGTCAACAACTGGATCACCCCTGTTCTCTGTGGAGCGGCGTTCCGCAACAAGGGCGTTCAGCAGCTACTCGACGCCGTCATCGACTACCTGCCGTCGCCCCTCGACGTCCCGGCCATCCAGGGCCATCTGCCGCACCACGATGAGCAGGTGGTGAACCGTGAGACCGCCGATGACGCCCCGTTCAGTGCCCTTGCCTTCAAGATCTCTACAGACCCCTTCGTCGGACGTTTGACCTACATCCGTATCTACAGCGGGTCGCTGAAAGCCGGATCGTACGTTTATAACGCGAACGTCGGTCGCAAGGAGCGGATCGGGCGACTCTTGCAGATGCACGCCAATCGGCGTGAGGAACGGGACGAGGTCTTCGCGGGCGATATCTGCGCGGCGATCGGCCTCAAGCAGACGAAGACCGGCGAGACGCTCAGCGATCAGGCCCAGCCGATCATCCTCGAGGCGATGAAGTTCCTCGAGCCGGTGATCGCGGTGGCGATCGAGCCCAAGACCAAGGTGGACGAGGACAAGCTCGCCAAGGCGCTGGCGAAGCTGGCCGAGGAAGATCCCACCTTTAGGGTGCACACCGACCCGGAGACCGGGCAGACGATCATCTCGGGTATGGGCGAACTGCACCTGGAAATCATCGTCGACCGGCTGAAGCGTGAGTTCAAGGTCGACGCCAACGTCGGCCGGCCGCAGGTGGCGTATCGCGAGACCGCCCGCAAGCCCGCCGAGAAGGTGGAGGGCAAGTACATCCGCCAGACCGGTGGTCGCGGGCAGTACGGCCACGTCGTGATCGACCTCGAGCCGGCAGAGCCGGGTCAGGGGATGATCTTCGAGGACAAGATCGTCGGTGGGGTGATCCCACGTGAGTATATCGGGTCTGTCGAGCAGGGCGTACGCGAGGCGATGGATGCCGGCGTGCTGGCCGGTTATCCCATGGTCGATCTCAAGGTGGCTCTGATCGATGGGTCCCACCACGAAGTCGACTCGTCCGAGATGGCGTTCAAGATCGCCGGCTCGATGGCGCTGCGCGAAGCGGTGCGCAGGTCCGATCCGGTGCTGCTCGAGCCGATCATGGACGTCGAGGTCGTCACGCCGGAGGAGTATCTCGGTACGGTCGTCGGTGAGCTCAGCAGTCGACGAGGTAAGGTGGGCGGTATCACCCAGCGCGGAGAAGCGCGCGTCGTAGGTGCGAGCGTCCCGCTGGCGGAAATGTTTGGCTATTCCACGACCCTGCGCTCGCTGAGCCAGGGCCGCGCCGTTTACACCATGCAGTTCTCTCACTACGAGGAAGTTCCCAAGGCTAAGGCGGACGAGATTCTGAATCGCGGTGCCGCGGCAGTCGCGGTGGGGTCCTAGAGACACCCGGCGGCTAACGAGGAGCGAGGAGAGCATGGCGAAGGCAAAGTTTGAGCGGACGAAGCCGCACGTGAACGTGGGAACGATCGGCCACGTGGACCATGGTAAGACGACCCTGGTGGCGGCGATCACGGAGGTGCAGTCGAA
>JBDHJU010000071.1:0-19295 GCA_039586755.1 Gemmatimonadota bacterium
GGCGCACGGCACAGCCATTTGTTCCTAGGCAAAGCTTGCGCAGCGGGGCGCCGGGGCCTTAGATTGGTCGGCGACAGATCCCGCCACCTGTCGGGCCTATGGCCCGCGTGGCGGCTTTTTTGTTGGGCTGACCTCCCACTGACCTCCCCCCGGTCACCCAGGAGTCCGGCGCGTCATCCGTGCCGGGTGGGTAATCCGAGTTGATCCAAAAGAGCGAAACGTTCGGCATCGGGGTGCTCGACGAGCGTCTTAGCGGGCCCGTGAGCGGTGGTCTGCACGCTGTGATCGGCGGGCCCGGGACGGGGAAGACGGTGGCGGCGCTCCAGTTCCTGCGCGAGGGGATCCGGGCCGGTGGTAGGGTGGCGATGCTGACGCAGGCGCGACCGGCGGACGTGATCGATCTGGCCCAGTCCATCGGCATCGACCTGACGGAGCATTTGCGGGTGGGTCGCTGGCTGCTGCTGGGCTACCGGTCGGGTTTCCGTGAGCGGTATCGGCGCAGCATCGAGCCGGGAGAGGTGTTCGAAGAGCTGGCGGCGTTCGTCAGGGACGAGGGCGTGCCGGACCGGCTGGTCATCGACACCTGCGGGCCGCTGGTCGAGACGCGCGAGTCGGGCAACGGTGCGGAGATGCTGGTCGACCTGCTGGGCGAGCTGGGTACGATGGTGATGCTGACGTTCGCTGCGGAGGGTCCCGGCGCCCTCGACTCGAGCTTCGATCTCATCTCACAGCGCGCCTCGCTGATCCTGCACTTCACGCTGAGTCCCGAGGGTCGGCGCGAGATCATGGTGCGTAAGACGGTGGGCCCGTCGCGGTCGGCGGGTCCGATAACGTTCGACATCAGGGAGGGCCTCGGGATGGTCCCGCCAGATATGGTGCGTCGGAAGCGTCGCAGCGATGTAACGCCCGAGGTGCGGCGCCGGGTCCTACTGCTCGACATCACCGGCGAGCTACCGGAGGAACTGCGGCTCTGGCTCGAGGGGACGTTCGAGCTGGTCCACACGACGGATGCGGTCGATGCGTTCCCCGAGTTGGCGCAACGCGAGTTCGGGCTCGTCGTCGTACACGTCGATCGCCGGACGGTGAAGCGCGGCCTGCACGTCATGCAACAGCTACGCCGCGCCGCCGGCCGGCCGCCGATCCTGCTCATCTCGCGCGTCGTCGTCCGGGCGAGCGACCGGGCGATCGCGCTGCGTTCGGGGGCGGACGATTTCGTTTCCGGCGGACTCAACCCCGAAGAGCTGGCGTCGCGGATGGAGGCGCTGCTGCGCCGCGGTCGCACCGAAGTGGCGCCGGACGGAAAGGAAGTCGGGCCGCCGGAAGCGGCAGAGCCCAAAGACGCGGCTCGCTCGGGCGTCAGCGGAGGCCCGCAGGAGGTGCGGGACACGGTCCGCATCCAACTGAAGGCGCCGGGCGCGCCGATCTTTTCGCTCGTTCTCCTTAAGCCCGCCAACGGGCGCGGCCTGCACGCGCTGGCCACCCACGTCGCCGAGCAGATGCGCCAGGACACCGGCGATCGGATGTGCGTGAACGGCCAGCAGGTCGAGGTCTACCTGCACGGCGCGATGTCGAGCCACGCCGAGAAGTTCTTGAAACGCGTAATGATCGATCCGTTCAACGAAGTTGACGCGGAGGTGTACACGTCGCCCACCGATCGTGAGCGACTGTTAAAGGTGATGAGATAGTAGGTAGGATGGCTAAACTCCCCCGCTGGTCCTACTGGGGACGGTTCGCGACGCTCGCCACCGCGTCGCTCTGTCTGCTCTTCTTCTTCGTCTTCGGGTTCCTCCCGCAGAGGTTCTTGCTGGAGCTCGACTTCTCGGAGAGCGGCTTCGCCTACCCGGTCATAAGACCACCGCTTCCCGTTCCGCCGCCGCCACCGCCGGCCCAGGTCCGCCGACCCATCGCGCGCGGGCCGGGCGAACGGTTCTGGGCCGAGTACGTGCCGCTCGTCGGTAGCGGCCAGCACGATGCGGCGCTGGAGCTCGTAGCCCGCTACCTCGATCGGTATCCGAATGACCTGGGCGCGCGGCTCGAGTACGCACGCGAGCTGTGGCGGGCCGGCCGCCTGAACGATGCCATCGACGCCTACCACGATGCGCTGGCGCTCGGCGCCGAGCCTGGGGTGCGGCTCGAGCTGGCGCGGCTCTACTCGGCTGCGGGGGAATGGGACAGCGCGCTGGCGATGTACGAAGTCCTTGCCGAAGAATCACCACGCGACCGAGAGCTCTTGCGTGAGTTCGCCGAGGTCGCGACCTGGGCCGAGCGTTACGACCACGCCGAGGGTGTGTACGCCCGGCTCGGTGAACTCGCGCCTGGGGACCCGGAGCTCCGCCTGCAGTGGGCACGGGTCCTCTACTGGTCCGACAGACCGGAACGCGCACATGAGGTGTTGGCTCACCTCCCCCCTGAATATCGGAGCGCCGGCGTCGACTCGCTGCGTGCCGCTATCGCAGTCGCTTTGCCTCCCCCCGACGCGGAGCCGAGCCTGCTGGAACGAGCTCGCGGACTGGCGATGGCGGGCGCGGCCGACTCGGCGCTGGCGCTCTATCGCGTGATCCTGCTGGAGGACTCCGGTGCCGACTCGACCCTGGTCGAGATGGCGGACGTGTTCGAGTACCGCGCGAACGAACCGGACAGCGCGATCGCCTACCTGTGTGCCTACCTGGACCGTCGGCCCGGCGATCGCGACGTACGTATGAGACTGGCTCGCCTGCTGGTCTGGAACGGCTTCCTGGCCGAGGCGGAAGCCGAGACGGAAGAGATGGTCGCGCTGCGACCGGATGACGCGGAAGCATGGGCACTATTGGGCGACCTGCGCCGCTGGAGTGGGGATCGTGTGGGGGCGGCGCAGGCCTATCAGCAGTCGCTCGACCTCGCCCCGGAAGAGGTCACGGCTGTTGAAGGCCTCGCCGCCCGCCGACTTCTTCACCGACTCCGACGGCTTCTCGGTCGCCGCTTGGCGCGGAGCCTGGACGAGCGGTGGCCCGCGGATACGGACCGGCGTCGAAGTTACGCTCGAGAAGCTCGCCGGCTACGAGCCGGCGGGTGGACGGGCCGATGTGACGGCCCTAGACACCCGGGCCACGGCCGAGCGCTGGTGGCTGCAGGGACGGGTGCAGACGACGGCAGGGCTGGGCGTCTGGGCCCCCGGTGCGGGCGCCGAATTCCAGCCCGTCGCCGAGCTGACGGTCGTGGCGCCCGACCTGGGCGGTGCGGCGGTCCGCTTCGAGTACCGGCACGAGCCGGCGTTCAGGGAGACGGCGACGCTGCAGGCGACGCTGGCCGGTTTGGGCGCCGACGTGGCGGGTCTCGGGTACTACCGTTCCATCGCGGAACGAATCGGTATGTCGATGGCGGCGCGACTTGCGTGGCTCTCGGGGCAGGGCGAAGCCAACCTGCGGGCTGACGCCGCCATCGCATTTTTCTACCGACCCGACGATCGCTGGACGCTGGGCTACGAGAGTCGCGCCCTGAGCTTCCGCGATCCCGCGCCGGTACCGGGACTGCGGCTCTATTGGGATCCCGAATGGTCGTGGACGCACTCGGCGGTGCTGGGCTGGGCCGGCGAGTTCGGCTCGGGTTGGGAGCTGGAGGCGCGGGCGGTCCCCGGCGTCGCCTGGCTGCAGGAGCGTGACCGGGATGCGGCAGCGGTCTTCGAACTGAGCGGGTCGCTCGACGTGTCACGACGGATCGGGGATTGGACGATCGGTGGGAACGCGGGATACGGGCAGAGTCGGTTGGATGGTTACCGGACCTTCCGGTTCGGTGTCGGATTAACACGCGGGTTTTGATCATGAATCTGCTACTCGCACTCGTGGTTGTAGTCCTAATCCTGGTCGTAATCGAGGCGATTAGGATCACGATTACGATCATAATCACGAGCATGAGCACGAGAAGAATGCGGAGTAAGAATCGGTGAAGAAGAGGAGACCGTTGCTGCTGGCACTGGCCGCGGCGATCGTCGTTGCGATCGGCGCGCTGCTGCTGGTCTGGGCGGCCCGCGCCCCGCTCGCGGTCCAGTCGTTCATCGTCCGCGTCTCGGTCGTCACGCTCGTGCTCTTCCTCATCATCTTGATCGGTCGCTACTTCACGCTGCTCTGGTTCGGCTATCTGCACCATCTCGAGTCGGGCGGCGAAACCAAGAAGAACGGCGCCGAGTATCCGCCGGTGTCGCTCATCGTGCCTGCCTACAACGAGGGGGTGGTGATCGAGTCGGCGCTCGACAGCTTGCTCGAGCTCGACTACCCGCACTACGAAATCATCGTCGTCGACGACGGCTCGACCGACGACACGCTGGCCAATGCGTCAGGCATGGCCGGCGATTACGGGCATTGCCGGATCCGCGTGACGACGAAGAAGAACGGCGGCAAGGCGAGCGCGCTCAACTCGGGGCTGGCGATGGCCGAGCACCCGATCGTGCTCTGTATGGACGCCGACTCGCGGCTCGAACCTCAGACGATCAAGTCGGCGGTCGTTCACTTCCACGACCCGTCGGTAGGTGCCGTGGCCGGTAATGTGAAGGTGGTGAACCGGCGAAACCTGTGGACGCGACTACAGGCGCTCGAGTACATCGAGGGGCTCAACATGGCGCGCCGCGCCCAGGGCTTCCTCGCCGCGGTCAACATCGTGCCCGGCCCGATCGGGCTCTTCCGGCGCGATGTGCTGGTAAGCATCGGCGGCTACGATCGCGACACGTTCGCTGAGGACGCCGACGTCACGCTCAAGATCCTGACTAGAGGCTGGAAGGTCCGCTACGAACCGCGCGCCGTCGCCTGGACCGAAGCGCCCGAACGCCTGATCGACCTCATCCAACAGCGTTACCGCTGGACACGCGGCATCCTGCAGGCGCTCGGCAAGCACCGGCGCACGCTATTGCTGCCGTTGCCCGACCTGCCGCTCTGGCTCTCGCTGATACAGATGGGGTTCGAGGCGACGGTCTGGCCGATCATGAACGTTTACGGCCACCTGTTCTTTGCCTACGTGGCGGTCGCCTTCGGGATGAGCGATATGCTGCTCGCCTGGTGGATACTGCTGACGCTGCTCGACCTGGTGGCGGCACTGGCCACCGTCGGCATGGAAGAAGAACAGCTGTCGCTCGTGCCGTTCGCTCTGATCTACAGGTTTTTCTTCATCCTGTTGATCGATGTGGCGAAGCTATGTTCGACGCTGGAAGAAGCGCTCAACATGCGGATGACGTGGGGGAAACTGGAGAGGGCGGGGAGAATATGAGCATCATACAGATAATGGTGACGATTATCATCGTGACGATTCTCGTCACGGTGATACTCGGTGTGGCGTCGTATGCTGCTTACTGGCTGCGACGCGGTAGGCGACCGGACGAGCCGCAAGAGATCGATACGGCGCCCCGTTTTTTCTATCGCTACTCGCCGAACGGCGATGACGAGACCGTCGGAGAAAGCCGCGAGGTGGACGCGACGCAGATCGATAGCCCGATCCCGCTTCGTAGGCCACGCCCTGCGGGCTTCACGCCGATGACGGAAGGTGGTAATGGCGGTACCGGCTACTGAGCCGCCCCGTCCACGCACCCCCTTTACCTGGGGCGCGGCGATCCTGCTGCTCGGGGCGCTGGTCGCCGGGCTCATCGGCGCCGCGATCCTGCTCTGGCGCTACATAGACGTCGACACCCTGATCGAGGCGGCCAGCAACGAGGCGCCGCCGGCCGTAGAAGAGATCGCCGCCGAGGTCCCGCTACCCGAGTTGCCTGCGACCGCCGAGTGGACCGCTCATATATATATGTCGCAGTCCTCGGCGACCTTCTTCCCTGATCCTTACTACTATCCCGCACTCATCGACCGCTGGGAATCGACCCTCGTCGGCATCGGCGCCGATGTCGGCCTGTTGAGCGGCGCCGCGAGCATCGAGGCGTTGCCCGCCACCGAACTGCTGGTCGTCCCGGCGGCGGTCTGTCTCGAGCAGGGTGAACGTGAGGCGATCCGTCGTCGCGTCGACGACGGTGGCCCGTTACTTGTGACCTGGGCGCTGGGCGCCCGCGACGAAAATTGCGATTGGCTGGGCTTCGACTATTTGCGTGACCTGACCGGTGCGGAAACGGTCGGGACCCTGGATGGCGAGCCCCCAACATATATAGTCGTCCCGCACGGCAGCGTGGTCGCGGCCGGACTACCTCCTGGTTCTCGCCTGGAACTAAGAACCGAGCCGTGGATCACGCTACGTGCGGGCGCAGCGAACCTGTTCTGGTCGGATTGGGCGCTGAATCCCCTATCAGCGCCCGAGGGTGGTGTGGGTAGCGGGGCGATAACCCACACCACCCCGTCCGGCACCCGTGTCGCCTGGTTCGGTTATCGTCTCGATGTCGCCGCCGGCCCACACGACCAGCGGCTCCTAGATCGCCTGGCCCAAAACGCCGCGCTCTGGGCCGCCGGTCACCTGCTGGCCGAGGTCGAACCATGGCCCCACGGCTTCCGGGCCGCCATGGCAGTGACCCAAGATGTCGAGCACAGCTTCAGGAACAGCCGTCGACTCGCAGAGGGTCTGAGCGAGCTCGACGTTCCTCTCACCTTCTTCGTGGTTACTCAGCTCGCCCGTGCGCACCCGGAGCTGGCCGGGGTGTTGGCAGGCGCCGGCGAGCTGGGTAGCCACAGCGTCGATCACCGTCAAATCGCCGGCCGCGCCTGGGGCACACAGGTCGCCGCCATCAATCAGGCGCATGCCGACATGACCGCCTGGTCCGGCGAGGTACCGTCCGGCTTCCGGCCGCCGCGTGAGCTGTTCGATTCGCTTACCTTGGAAGCGTGGCGCATGAGCGGCGGACTCTACCTGGCCGCCTCTAACGGCGCGCGTAGCGCCGCCCCCGGAATCTTCGATATGCGATCGGGTCGGGTCGTGGTGCTTCCCCGCGTAGTCGACGACGACTACACCATCATCATTTCCCGTGGCCAGACCCGGCCCGATTCGCTGCGCGCCGCCTTCGTCGCCGGCCTCGAAAAGATGCGCTCGCTGGGCGGCCTGAGCCTCGTGACCACGCACAGCCAGCTCATCGACTCGCGCCGCGAGGTCGAAGCCGTCGCCTCGGCCGCCCAAGCCGCCCGAGACGCCGGCGACGTATGGCTCGCCAGGACCGGCGAGATCGCCGAGTGGTGGCTCGCGCGGGCGGAGCTCGTGCTCACGGTGCGCGAGCGCGACGATCGCAGCGCGGTATTTCATGTCCGCAACAACGGGGCTTTGGCCGTCGAGTCGGCCTGGCTGCACGTCTACTTGCCGGAAGACGCCACGACCTTCGCGGCGCCGGAGCTTGGCGACATCATCCTGGAGTCGCATTACGAAGCCGGTGGATTGCGCGTTAGACTGCCTACCGTCGAGCCCGGGGAATCGCTGGAGATCCTGCTGCCGCGTCGCCCGGCCTAATGCGCCTGAAACAGCGCCATTCGGACCCTCGTATCGCTACCTAGAATCCCATACTCTGAGAATCAAAGGCCTCAAACGGGAGAACGTCATGTCCAGGCTATGGGCGCTGCTAATAATGGGCTTGGTGGCCTGCCAGGCTATGCAGGACCGTCGGGAAGTCGAGGCACATATCGCGGCGATCGAGAACGAGATGCAGCCGCGCCTCGCCATCCGCGGCGAGCCGGTGGAGACTGCGACGCTGGCTGAGCGGTTGGAGGCGCTGAACGTGCCCGGCGTCAGTATCGCGGTGATCAACGACGGTGAGATCGAGTGGGCTAGGGGCTACGGGCTGGCCGACGTCGAGAGTGGGCGGCCGGTCACGGCGACCACCCTCTTCCAGGCGGCTTCGATCAGCAAGCCGGTGGCGGCGACCGCGGCGCTCAAGTTCGTCCAGGATGGCCTCATCGACCTGGACGAAGACGTGAACGGCAAACTTGTCACCTGGAAGGTGCCGGAGAACGAGTTCACCGAAGCGCAGCCGGTGACACTCCGCGGCCTTGTCACGCACACGGCGGGCATGACCGTGCACGGTTTCCCGGGCTACGCCCGCGATGAAGAGGTGCCGTCGACGATTGGGGTGTTGGACGGGGAAGGGAACACCGATCCCATCCGCGTCGACATGGAGCCGCGCACCGAGTGGCGTTATTCGGGCGGCGGTTATACGGCGATGCAGCATCTGCTGACTGACATCGCCGGCAAGTCGTTCCCCGAGATCATGCGGGAGACGGTGCTCGAGCCGTTCGGCATGAGCGAGAGCACATACGAGCAGCCGCTACCGGAAGCGCGCTGGGAGCAGGCGGCGACGGCCTACCGGTCGGAAGGGGACGAGGTCGAGGGCAAATGGCACGTTTATCCCGAGATGGCGGCCGCCGGCCTCTGGACCACGCCCACCGACCTTGCCCGTTTCGCCATCGCGATCCAGGAAGCTTACGCCGGCGAGTCGGAGGCTGTACTGTCGACCGAGATGGCCAAGCAGATGCTGACGCCGGGCATGAGCAACCACGGGCTGGGGCCGGCGATCCAGGCAGATGGCACGCGCTTCGGGCACGGCGGCTCGAACGAAGGCTTCCGCTGCACGTTCACAGCCTTCATCGAAGGCGGCCAGGGCGTCGTCATCATGACGAACTCGGACAACGGCGGCGCCTTGGTACAGGAGATCCTGCTGAATATAGGGATCGAGTACGGCTGGCCGGGCTTCGAGCAGGACGTGCGGACCATCGCGCAATTGGAGCCTGCGGTCTACGAGGAACTTGCCGGCCGCTACAACTTCCCGGGCGCCGGCCTTGTGACCCTCGAGTACGTCGACGCTCGGCTGTGGGCCGAGGCGGACTTCGTCGAGCGCGTCGAGCTGCTGCCGGAGTCGGATTCGGTGTGGTTTACGCGTGACGTCGGAAACCGTCTGACGTTCGTCAGAGAGGGCGGCCGGGTCGTAGCGTTCATGGTACAGGGAAGCCGCGCCGAGAAGATCGAGTAGCCGGAGCAGCGATTGCAAACAGCTCGACGTCGGACAGCCGACAATCGACTATCGGTTGTCGGCTGTCCGACGTCGAAAGGGCACCAGCAACGCGGTTCTGATCAACCCTAAGACGGAAACGCGATCCGCGTTCCTAGGCCCGCCTCCACGCAGTACTCGCCGAAAACTTCTTCGAAGATTGCGACGCCCTGGTCACCCGTGCAGTGGGTCGGCGCCGCCCAGCGGACCTTCAGCTCGTCGCGCATCGTAATGGCGAGCTGTGTGATGTAGTCGGGTGAGTAGGGGCCGAGGTGGAAACCGCCGGTGACCAGCGCCAGGTCGGCGCCGATAGCTTGCTTCGTCGCCTTGACGATCTCCTCGATTCCGCTGTGCGAGCAGCCGGAGATCAACACCAGTTCGCCGCTCTCCGTCTCCAGGGCGAGCGACAGCTCGGGGAGCCCCATGAGCAGTGGCTCGTCCTGGTGCGGTGGATAACGGGAGAAGTAGCCGGTGTGCGGTGACCGTGTAAAGATGAGGTGGGCGCCTTCTTCCACCTCTCTGTTCGCGGCCACGAACTCCATGTTGTCGGTCGCATACCGGTAGCCGGGCCGGTACTCTCTACCGTCCTGCGTATCGTATCCCAGCGACCCGTCCTGGGGCACGTACAGACGGACCGACGGGTTGATCTCCAACAGGTGGTCGAGCCCGGCCGTGTGGTCCCCGTGGGCGTGCGAGAGCACTGCGAAATCGACCTCGCGCAGGTCGACGCCATAGGTCCTGGCGTTGTGCTCGAGAACTGCTGCGCTGGTCCCGCCATCGAACAGGATCGTGTGGCCCTCGTAGCGGACGAACGCCGAGTAGCCCCACATGGGGATCCCCTCGCCGATGTCTTCGCCGCGGTGGTCGAACAGCTCGAGCAGCCAGTTGCCGTCGCTCTCCTGCGCCGCCGCCGGGTCCGTGCTCTCGCTGATCACGATCAGCGCTGCGAGAGGCACTGCGGCGACCAACATCGCCAGCGGTACCGCCCGGGACGTACCCAAGTTTCGTTCAACGTGTCGCGTATTCATTCTATCCTCCGGGCTAGCTGCCAAGGGCCACCGCCCTAGGGGTTCCTCACAACAAACTCGACCCGCCGGTTCATCGCCTTGCCGTCGGCGGTGTCATTGGAGGCGATTGGCCGCGACTCGCCGTAGCCCTGGACCGTGAACCTGCGCCGCTCCAGACCCGGATAAGTGCCGACCAGGTACTCGAATACGGCGCGGGCCCGCCGCTCGCTCAACTGCAGGTTGTAGCCGGCCGAGCCGCTGGAGTCGGTGTGCCCCTGGATCTCGATCTGCGCTTCCGGCCGGTCGAGCAGCGCCTGACCGACTTCGTTCAGCACGCGGCGCGAGGCGGCCAGCAGCTCAGCGCTGTTGGTGCGGAAGTAGATCGACGACAGCACCAGGCGCCCGGCCTCGATGCCCGCCTGGATGCGTGTGCAGCCGACCTCGTCGACCTCGCGGTCGGCCGGCGTGTTGGGGCAGCGATCGAGGCCGTCGGGGACGCCGTCCCCGTCGGCGTCCACCGGGCAGCCGGTGTCGTCGACGTGGACACCGGCCGGCGTGTTGGGACAGCGGTCGAGGCCGTCGGGCACGCCGTCGCCGTCGGCGTCGAACGGGCAGCCGAACTCATCCACCTGGACGCCCCGCGGGGTGTTGCCACAGCGATCGATCCCATCGGGCACGCCGTCGCCGTCGCTGTCGGTGGGGCAGCCTCGCTGGTCCACCGGCGTGCCGGGAAGCGTGTGGGAGCACTGATCGATCTGATCGATCACCCCATCTTCATCGCTATCGAGGGGACAGCCCCGGGCGTCGGCGGGCGCACCACCGGGCGTGGCGGGACAGCTGTCGTATTCGTTGAATACGCGGTCCTTGTCGTCGTCGCGGTTCACGCCGAAGAAGAGCGTGATACCGCCACTAATCTCGATGTTGTGCGTCAACTCGTCGTTGATCGTAAGGCTTGGATTCAGGTTGCCCCGCGTCTCGCTCAGCGTCTTGGGCACGAGGTGGTCGCGTGCCTCGAAGCGCAGCGCCACCCCGCGGGTCAAGAAGATGCGGAGCCCGCCACCGAAGTGTCCTCGTAACTGGTTCTCCTGCGGCAGTCCGTCGGGATCCCAGTGGATGATCCCACCGCCGACCAGAAGGAAAAGCTGTGCTTCCGGCGAAAACTGCAGGTTGTATCCGAGGCTGCCGCCGTAGAGCAGCGTGTTGATGTTACGCGCCGGGCCGCCCTCCTCCTCCATCGTCAGCGGCACGTAACCGCCCTCGGCCTGCAGAAAGAGGTTGAACCCGAACGTCCACCCGAGACGTGCGCCAAAGGTGAGCTGTCGCTCGTCCAGCGTGAACTGAACCTCGCCGGCGCCAAACGCCGGCTCTTTGGGATAGAAGACGCCGGCGTATGCCTCGAACTCGAAGCCGTCGCGCCCTTTGTCGGCGCGCTGCGCCTCCAGCGAGGTTGCGGTCACCAGCATCATCAGGAGAAAGAGCGCAGTCGGGCAGGATCGCATCGTCGTCATCACACCACCCCCAAGGCTCGAGGACGCCAGATCAGCGGTCCCGGACTTCGGTAAGCCTGTCTACAAGATGTCGGTCGGTGCCCGTTGTGACAAGGAGAAAGAAGGGGCTACGCGGTGATGCTTCGCGGGATCCTCCCCCCCTGGTTAGATCGATCGTACATGTCGAGCATCAACTCGAAGCGGGGGTCGGAGCGCAGCGGGTCCCAGAAGGGGTCGACGCGGAGCAGATTGGCCGAGAACTCGGAGGGAATGGAGAGCAGCTGCTCGAGCTGGTCGAGCGCCGCCTCGTGGTCGCCGACCATTACATATATGCGCGCCAGGTCACGGATTCTGTTTGTGCCGGTCATCGCATCGCGGGAGAGCGGCAGCAGTCGCACCGCCAGCTCGCCTTCGCGTATCGCGTCTTCGGATCGCCCGAGTCCGGCGTAGGCGAGGCCGAGCGCGTTGCGGGGCGCGAAAGCCTCGGGCCCCTCCAGTACTCGCGCCTCGAAGACCACGCGGGCCGAGTCGTAGAAGGCGCGTGCCTCGTCGTCGTTCCCACCCCGCGCGCTCAGGTACCCGCGGGCCAGATAGTAGTAGCCGGCGTCGACGTCGGCCGAGTCCGGGCTCAGACGCTCGAGCGCCGGTCCGTATTCATCGCCGAAGACGTGGAGGATGATCCAGGACGACTCTCCCCCCAGCAGCAGTTGCCCCGGATCGACCCTGAAGACGGCCTGCTCGAGTAGGCGGTGTGCCCTGCCGGTAGTGCCGTCCCAGGCGAGGTAGAACCATGCGGCCCAACGGTAGTAGTACGGCACGTCGGGGGCGTTGGCGATGGCGCGCAGGAAGTACGGCTCCCCCTCCTCGTACTGCCGAGTGTAGAAGTAGTTCTGCGCTTGTCCGATCAGCCACACGGTATTGAGCGGGTCGAGTCCCAGCGCCAGCTCCGCGTTGGCGATAGACGGTTCCCAATCGCCCAGCCGCCGCTGGATCCAGGCGGTGAGCGCGACGGCGTCCGAGTTGCTTGGCTGGCGACGTTGCACCCACTGATACTCTTCCAACGCCTGCTCGAAGTCGAGCATACCGTAGTAGTAGTAATCACCCAGCGCCATGTGCGGCTCGGCCAGGTCCGGCGCCAATCGCAGCGCCTCGTCAACTGCTTCACGCGCCCGGGGCAGCGCGGCCCCGCGCTCGAACTGCTGGTTGAGCCAGACGAGCGCCCGGGCCAGCGCGGCGTAGGCGTGCGCGAACTCGGCGTCCAGCCCGATCGCTGCTTCGTACATCTCGACGGCGCTCCACGCCTCCTCCTCGATGAAACGCCGGGCGTAGTGGTCGTTACCGCGCAGGAAATAGTCGTACGCATCCAGGTTCTCGGTGGGATGCGCCCAGATCGCCTGACGCTGCGGGCCGAGCAGCGTGATATCGAGCGCCAGCGCTACGTTCTCGGCGATGGCCGATTGCACCTGGAAGATCTCGGAGAGAACGGCGTCGTAGCGCTCCGTCCAGATGTTGGTGTCGTCGGAGACGCGGATGAGCTGCGGAGTGACCCTCACCTGGCTCGGGGCGCCCAGCGTGCGCTCCCAGCGTACCGAGCCCTCCAGCACGTAGTCGACATCTAGCTGGGCGGCGATCTCGCCGACGCTGCGTTCGCTGCCTTTGAATTGGATGGCTGTGGTGCGGGAGATGACGCCCAGATCCGGTATCTCGCTCAGCCGCGAGGTGATCTCCTCGGTGACGCCGTCGGCGAAGTACTCATCCTCCGGCAGCCCCAGGTTCTCGAACGGCAGCACGACGAGCTTGATCCTCGGCGCGGTCGATTCGTCGCTGGCTGGCCCGGGCAGGCGGCCGCCGAGGGCCAGCCAGCCGGCGGCGACGACACCCCAGAGCGCGAAGACCCCCACGACGCTGAACGCCAGGCGCCGCCAGGCGAGGACGTGGCGGTCCGGCCCCGCGGCCGGAGGACTCGTCTTGGGGGCCTCGGCGTCTGTCTCCGCATCCGTATCCGGCGTTGGCGGCGGTGCGCCCTTGGGTGGCGCCTGCTCCCGGACGACGGCGGTCGCCAGTACGACGGGTAGCAGCGCTATAAAGAGGACGATGGCGAAACCGGGGAACCACTCAGGCAGGCCGAGCCCCTCGGTCAGGCTCTGGACCACCTGGTAGGCTGCCGCGGCGCCCAGCAGGTAGACGGCCAGCACCTGCCATAACGAGCGCCGGTGGATCTCGATGATCCAGCGTTTCAGGCGCGACTTGGCCATACGGTTCCCGCGGCGGGTCGGAAGTTCATTATCGTGTCCATACCGGAAGCAAGATGCGCATCCCGTTCTGTCGCGGCAACTTAGTGGCTAATTTCTGTCATGGCGAACGGCTCGGGCCGCCAGGGCTCGGGCTCCCTTTCTCACTACGTGTCAAACGAGGTCGGAGGGTTCACCAGACGAAAGAGCCGGGAACGGTCTCGCCGCCCCCGGCTCTTGCACCCTTCGAAGCTCGGAGCGTCGCTCAGTTCTCGCCGCCGAACATCCTCATCATCTCCAGGATACTGTGGCGCTCGTAACCCTCGGGGATGGCGAACATGTCGTCCGCCAGGGACATCCGCTCGACCGAGATCACGGCCGAGATCTCGTATGCGTACTCGCCCCAGGGATAGCGGGTCAGGGTCTGCTCGACGACCGGGAAGCCGTGATCGGCGAGGAGCAGGAACACCTCGGTGTCCTCATCATCCTCCTCGAACATGCCCATGCTCTTCATGCGCGATTCGAGCTCGAGGAAGACCTCGACTACGTCGGCCAGCTCCTGCGTCACCCAGGCGACCGTCGTCTCCTCTTCGGACTTGATCTCGAACGCCTCGCAGTTCATTCCGTTGATCTGCTTGGCACGTCCGAGCGGGCGGACCTGAGGTTTGGCTCGGGGCTCGGTCGGTTCCTCCTCCTCCATCATCTCCTTCATCTCCTCGAAATCCTCGGCCGTCATCTCCAGGACCATCTGGTCGGCCGGGTTGACGAGCGAGAACGACCCTAGGCCGAAATCGAGGATCGCGTAGCCGGGCATCTCCTCCTCGAGGCCCCCGTCGACACGCATCATCGTGCCCTTGAAGTGGTAAGTCAGCACCTCGACATCGATCCCGCCCAACTCAGGCGAGGCCTCGATTATCTGCAGGATCGATACGTCGAAGATCCCCGAAGCGTCGAACTCATCGCCTTCGCCGGCGGGGCCGAGCAGGTACCTGAGTGCCGCCTCGTCGAGTGAGGCGGCGCGCGTCTCGATCGTACCCTCGAAGCCCTGGGCCCATGTGAGTCCGGGTAGCGCGAGCAGGGCGAGCAGCGCGGCGGATGCGAAGAAGCGTGACAATCTCATTGGGGCCTCCCGAGGTCCTGTTATTCCGCCGGAACCGGCGAATCTGTAGTCACGTTAGGCTACAACTAAACGTGGAAAACGGTGCCCCGTCAACTGGCCGCCCGGCCTCGACAGCGGCTCGGTTTCGCTTATCATCCGGGACTCATAGCGGTCGAGAGCTGAGCTGTTATGCGCTGGGACGCGAGCGGCGAAGGTGTTGCGCCGCCGGACGCAAACTGGGGAGGCACCGTGCAAGGTATCGATGCTTATGTACAGCAGACTACTGGAGTGGTAGTCGATCTGATAAGCACCTGGGGATTGAAGGTGTTGGGCGCCCTCGTCCTGCTCGTCGCGGGTCGGATGGTGGCGGGTTGGGCACGCCGCGCCGCGCGCCGCGGGTTGGAGCGGGCGCGAGTGGAAGCTACCCTGGTACCGTTTGTCTCCGGGTTGGCCTACTACGTCCTGCTCGCGGTGGTCGTCGTGGCGGTCTTGGGGATGGTCGGCATCCAGACGACGTCGCTGCTGGCGGTGTTCGGCGCCGCCGGCCTGGCGGTCGCTTTGGCCATGCAGGGTACGCTGTCGAACTTCTCGTCGGGAGTGATGTTGCTCGTATTCCGGCCGTTCCAGGTGGGCGACTACGTCGAAGCCGGCGACACGGCCGGCTCGGTCGAGGCGATCGGGATGTTCAGCACCTCACTCAACACGCCGGACAACGTGAGGATCCTCGTGCCCAACTCGAAGGTCTACGGGTCGACGATCAAGAACTACGCGGCCAACCCGACGCGTCGCAATGATATCACAATCGGCATCTCGTACGATGACAATATCGGAACCGCCATCTCGACGATCAAAGACGTGCTGGACGCCGATGAGCGAGTGCTCGCCGAGCCCGAGACCGTCATCGCCGTCTCCGAGCTGGGCGACTCGTCGGTGAACATCGTCGTGCGGCCCTGGTGCAAAAGGGAAGACTATTGGGGTATGCGGTTTGACCTAATGCGGACGTTGAAGGAACGGCTCGAGGCGGCCGGCTGCTCGATTCCGTATCCGCAGCGCGACGTGCACCTGTTCGAGACGGAAAAGGCATAGGACCTCATTCGCCATGTGTAAGTGCTCGCCGCCCATGCGTCTCCTAATTGACACGGCGGTGCGGCGGCGGTCGGTGGATCCTGGCAGATACACGCTTCGTGCGCCACGCCGCGCCGTCGTGTATCTTCCTCCGGTTCCCCAATGGCGTCCTGAATCGCCGGATCTGCATACCGGAGGTAGCTCATGAACAAGGTGGTAGTCGCGGCGCTGTTGGCCCCCTGCCTGGCGCTGTTTGGCTGTGGTGAGAGCGGCCGCACGGAGCTCGGCGCCTACGGTGCCGACCTGTTGGGGGAGGGGAACGGCGTCGATCACGTGGTGGTGGCGGTGCGGGACCTCGAGGCGAGCCTGAGCTTCTTCGCTGACTCGCTGGGCTTCAGCCGGGCGCCGCTGGCGCGGTTTCCCGGCGTGGCGAATACCGAGTTCTGGTTCTCCGACACTACCTACCTGGAACTGATCACCGTTACCGATCGGGAGCGGGCGATGGGGTTCATGCCACAGTTGCCTGAGTTCCTCGATCGCCATGAACGGGGCGCCATGTACCTGGGGCTCGACGTCGCGTCGGCGACGCATGCCGTCGAGTACCTGTCAGAGCGCGGCTTCGAGATGATGGGCCCGCTGGCGGGATCGGCGGCCTTAGAGGGGATGGACGAGCCGCCCCCGGACATGTGGCACTATGTCATGTTCGGGCAGCCGGCCGTGCCGGCGGACGCGATCTTCTTCATCGAGTACGACCGGGCCACCCTGGACGTTTTGGCCCAGCAGCATCCCGTCTACGCGCCCCAGCAGTACATGTCGCACCCCAATACGGCGCTGGGCATCCAGGCGGTCTGGATCGCGGTGAGCGACCTGCACGCTGCCGCCGCGTCGTTCGAGTCGGTGGGGCTCCCCGCCGGCACGGTGCTCGAGCGCAACTTCTTCACCGACCGGGTGCGGAAGATAGAGACCGGACACGGGGATATCCTGCTGTTCGAGCCCACGGAAGAGGACGGGTTCACGGCCCGCTTCATGGAGGCACGCGGCGAGGGGATCATGGGCGTCAGCTTGCAGGTCGCTTCGCTGGCGCGAGCCCGCGAGGTCATGGCACCCGGCATCGCCAGCCGGCTGATGCCGCACGCGGGTTTCTACGGTGGTGCCTTCCTAATTCAGCCGCCGTTGACCCGCGGGCTCTGGATAGAACTGTTCGAGGAAGCTCGGTAAAGCCGGCCACGCGGCGGAATGGACTCTACTCGCGAGGTATAATATGACGGCACGTAGATCAATCGGTATCGCGGTCCTGGCGGTCCTGGCCCTGTTCGTCGCTTTGCCGGCACAGGCGCAGATCGAGTACCCGAAGACCCAAAAGATCGAGCACGTAGACGACTACCACGGAACGATAGTCCCCGATCCCTACCGCTGGCTCGAGGACGTCGACTCCGATGAGACCAAGGCATGGGTCCTGGCGCAGAACGAAGTGACGTTCGGGTACCTCGAGTCGATTCCCGGGCGCGCTTGGATCAGAGAACGGCTCACCGAGATCTGGAACTACGAGCGTTACAGTACGCCGTGGAAGGAAGGCGACTATTACCTCTACTGGAAGAACGACGGGTTGCAAAACCAGTCGGTCCTCTACATGCAGTCGAGCCTGGAGGCCGAGCCCGAGGTGCTACTCGACCCCAACAAGCTCTCGGAGGATGGCACCGTATCCGCCGGCGTCCTCGACTTCACCGAGGACGGGAAGCTGCTCGTCTACAGCGTTTCCGCGAGTGGCTCCGACTGGCGCGAGTTCATCGTAAGGGATGTCGCGTCCAAGCGGGACCTGGACGATCATCTGCGGTGGATCAAGTTCTCCGGCGCCTCGTGGACCCACGACGGTGAAGGTTTCTTCTATTCTCGCTACCCGGAGCCCACGGAAGGAGACGCCTACGAGGAGGCGAACCGTAACCAGAAGCTTTACTACCACAGGCTCGGCACCGATCAGTCGGCTGATCAGCTGATCTATGAGCGGCCAGATCAGCCGGAGTGGGGCTTTGGAGCGTTCGTCACAGAGGACGGACGTTACGCGATCATGAGCGTGTGGCATGGGACGGATGAGCGGAACCGGGTCTACTATGTCGATCTCGGCGATCCGCAGAATCCCAATCTCGAAGGCGAGGTGGTGCAACTGCTGGATGACTTCGATGCGAGCTACGGGTTCATCGACAACGATGGCCCGGTCTTCTACTTCCGGACCAACCTGGAGGCGCCCCGCAATAGGGTGATCGCCATCGATACGCGGAACCCGGGGCGTGAGAATTGGCGCGAGGTCATCCCCGAGAGCGATGACGTTCTGCAGGGTGTCGGCATCGTCAACAACCAGTTCGTGACCAGCTACATGCACGACGCGCACACGCAGATCCTCATCTACGACATGGACGGCACGTTCGACACCGAGGTCGAGCTGCCGACGATCGGGACGGCCGGCGGCTTCAGCGGTGAGCGAGAAGATACCGAGGCGTTCTACTCGTTCAGCTCGTTCCTCTATCCGTCCACGATCTTCCGCTACGACTTCGAGACGGGTCGGAGCACGGTCTTCCGGGCTCCGGATATCGACTTCGATCCCAGCGGCTACGAGACGGTGCAGGTCTTCTACCCGTCAGGCGACGGCACCCGGGTGCCGATGTTCATCACCCACAAGCAGGGTATCGATCTGGACGGCACGAATCCCACGTACCTCTACGGCTACGGTGGGTTCAACATCTCGACGCTGCCGTACTTCTCCACCAGCATCGCCGTCTGGCTGGAGATGGGCGGCATTTACGCGTCGGCCAACCTGCGGGGCGGCGGCGAATACGGCGAGGAGTGGCACATGGCGGGGATGAAGGAGCGGAAGCAGAACGTGTTCGACGACTTCATCGCCGCGGCCGAATACTTGATCGATGAGGGCTACACCTCGCCGTCGAAGCTGGCCATCGCCGGGGCCTCGAACGGCGGCCTGCTGGTGGGTGCGGCGATGGTGCAGCGGCCCGAGCTGTTCGGTGCGACGTTGCCGGCCGTGGGCGTGATGGACATGCTGCGCTTCCACAAGTTCACCATCGGCTGGGCTTGGGTCTCCGACTACGGGTCCTCCGATGATCCTCCGATGATCCTGAGGGGTTCAGGTACCTGTACGCCTACTCGCCGTATCACAACCTGCACCCCCATGACTACCCACCGACCATGGTCACCACGGCGGACCATGACGACCGTGTGGTGCCGGGCCACTCCTTCAAGTTCGCGGCTCGGTTACAGGAGATGCAGATGGGCGACGCGCCGGTGCTGATCCGTATCCAGACCAAAGCGGGTCACGGCGGCGGCAAGCCGACGGCGATGGTCATCGAGGAGCAGGCCGACCGCTGGGCGTTCCTGGTGAAGAGCCTTGGGATGGAGCTGGGAGGGGGCGCAACGAACTGAGGCCGGTAGTCGGTGGTCGGTGGGTCGGTAGTTGGTGGCGGTCGCGCTCGAAGTTGA
>JBDHJU010000072.1:0-16116 GCA_039586755.1 Gemmatimonadota bacterium
CTCATCGGGGCCTATCCAGGCCCACTCGCTCGACTCCGGGTTTATCGTCAGTCCCCCGGTAACGGAGCACTCGAAGTAGAAGTTGATGCAGTGCATGCTCCCGGGCTCGGGAGGCAGGCTGTCCTGGTAGAACAGGAAGCGAGCGCTCTCGCATTCGAGCTCCGTCTCTTCCCGCAATTCCTTGGAGGCGGCCTGTTCCACCAGCTCACCATAGTCGACCTTGCCCCCGGGCAAGCACCAGCCGCCTTCCCCGTACGCGGTCCGGGCACGTTTCAGGATCAGGACTTTCCCTTCCTCGTCCGGGACGATCAACCTGACGACGGGCACCGGTCGTGCGATCGACTGGTCTTTGGCCATGGAATCCCCTCTTGGATTACGGTTTTCTGCGCACCGTCAACCCGACCTTGGCGAGAAACTCGGGGATCTCGCGGACGGTCTGGCGATCGTACTCGCGTACATCGTCGGGTAGCTCGGACCACGAGACCAGATGGGGGGTGGTCCTGCGATCGTCATCTTTGACTTCACTCCACGTCCATCCTTCGAGAAGTCGCTCCGCGTTGTAGCGGCCGTGCTCCATCTCGGCCATGCGCTCCACTTCATCCGGCGTGAAGCTCACGGGTTCGTCGGCCGGTTCAGCGCTGACCACAACGCAGTCGATATCGCGGAGTTTCTCCTCTATGTGCCGGGCTTGAGCGCGGTTCGATTCCTGGAAGTCATCATCGAGCAACTCCCAAGGGGCAATGGCTCGGCCCTTCGGCGTGGCGCTGGCCGCCTTGGTGGCAAGGAACTTCTCGTGTATGGCCTGGGCGATAGTCTCGCAATCACGCTCCTCCATCTCGAAGAGTTTTGACCCAAAGAAGGCCCTGACGGTTTGTGCATCACGAGGCAAAGTGATCAGCCTCTCCAGCGACGACCATTGCTCGTCCGTCAGGATTCTTCCCGCCTCGCGGCCGCTCTCCGCGATAACACCCACAACGGCACCGAGTGCCAGTGCGATACGGTACTCGGCGCCGGCTATCCTCCCGCCGTTGATCCCGACGACGCGGACATCGCGCGCGGGCACCTCCGAGACTACCAGGTCGATCCAGTACTGGAGCGCCTCGACCGGCGTGAAACCCCGTCCATCGGTATAGCAGAGCTTTCCATAGCGTTCGGGGTCCTTGTCGACCGTCGCTTCGGCAGCTTCGCCAAACCCCGCACCCGGGATGTAACCGACGGTGCGGATGCGATCGCCGAACCGCCGGGCCGCGTCTCCCACCAGGCCGCATATGCCCTCTTTGGTACCACCCGAGATGATCGTCCCGTCGAAGCCGGCGAGCCCTTCCATCAGCAGGTGCGAGTACTCGCCGATCTGCGCCTGGACCCTGGGGTCGGTGCCGCCTGCAACGATCCGCACAGGCAACCGGAACGTCGGGCGATCGGCCGTAGCGAGTTGTCGGAGATCTTCCAGCGCATCCGTCGAATCGAACCGGACGGCCAGACCGAGGGTGAGCAGCCGGCGAATCCACTCGAAGCCTTCCAGGTCGAGGCCCGCCGCGCCGAGTCGGTTCAGCGAGTGCAACGACGTATTGATCATCCACTCGGCCGGGCTCAGCTGAATCGCCTTCGCGTAGGCATCCAGGCTTTGAAACGGCTCACCGAGGAGTAGCCGCAGCTTACCAAGGCTGTAGAGAGCCCAAGGCAGGTTGATGCCCGCCGCGATATGGGCCTCGCATCGTTCGGCGGCCTTCTGAATCAGCGGCCGAGCCGTCTCCAGCACCGCCGGTCCGTGGGCCAGCTCGCGCTCGAGGTGGTTTTCCAGCGCGTAGGCATCGTGCGGGTCCGCCTGGAAGGCCCGGCGATAGTATTCGCCTGCCTTCGCTTCATCTATCTCCTTCCAGGTCCCCGCCAGCGAGCACATGGCATCGACGTCACCATGCTCGGGCGCGCTGGCGATCTCCAGGTAGCGTTGCCCCTGCGTGTACATTGGAGTGCCGGGCGCGTACTTCTTGCAGTAGGTTACGCCCAGATCACGGAGAATCGGCTGCCACGCCTTTTCCGGCTCCTTTGGGTCCACGAACCGCGCCAGAACCTCTTCGGCTTTGTCCCAGTCCTCCTTGATTATGGCCAGCTTGCCGAGCTTGGCCGCCAGCCCTGCGTCATCGGGGACATGCTCGAGGATTATCTCGAGCCGATCCATCTCGCGCTGTCGCTCTTCCGCTGAGAGATACTTGCCGTAGCTGGTGGTGTACTCGCGCAACCTGTCCTCGATGCGTGAGAAGGTCTGATCGACTTCTTCCAGGGCAGCGGCGACACTGGCCAGCTCTCTTTGCCAGGCGATGGGGAGAGTGAAGGCTCCTTTGTAGGTGAGGTCGTGCCCGAAGTCGGCGTAGGCGTGTTCGACGAGAGTCCGAACCTGGATCTCGGCCTTCAAACAGAAGACTTCCTCGGGGATCGTGATCCCATAGTCCTCCTCGCGCCGGAGCTTCACGATGTAATGGATGGAGCGATAGCCGAACTCGGACGGCGTGAGGCGCTGACTGGTGTCCAGGCTGTTGTCCCAATCGACCTCGAAATGGTCCTTGATGTACTCGCAGAACGCGTCGACCTCTGAGCGGGTACGCGTAATCACCCGAGCGCCGCATAGGTCCGTTAGCTGGTTAACCGGGTCCGAGTATTTGTGCATCTTGCGCAGGGCCTTCTCGGCGAAACTAGCGATCGCCTTCTCCCGGGTCTGCACGATCGCCAGCGGAGCCAAGTCCTTCCCCGCCAGCCGGAGCACCTGTCCCAGCACCTCTGCATAGCGAACGTAACGCGGGTGCTGCTTTTTCTTGTACTGTTCGACTTGCCCTGCAAGCCACTTACGGACTTCCTCGCGGCTTGCATCTGTCGTCAGCGGGGTCTCCCCGGGTGCCTGCTCACAAGTCTTGGCCCTACGAAACCATGCCTGCATGATCGGCCTCATCGGTTGATGCCATGGCGCCGCCGTTTCCGCCTTCACCGCCCCCCGCGTGCGCTCACCTGCTCGACAAGCGAGCGCACCTTAACAGGGTCCAACTCGGTGAAGCTGCGGCTGATTCCCGTGGCCACGAGGAAGCAATCTGCTACCTCGAGATAATCGCCGACGTTCTCGGGCGTGATGCCGCTGGCGATGGCCAACGGGAAATCACCTACCGCCTCCTTCATCGCCGCGATCTTCTCACACGCAGCTGCGATGCCGGTGCCCGGGCCGCTGGTGGTCACAACGTCCATATGCCGCACGGCGATTTGCGCGGCCCGCGTCAGGTCCTCGACCGGACGCTGGTACTTGAAGGCCACACCGCCGAAGTAGAGGCCCTTCCAGCCGCTCCGCTCCCGGGCGACGGTAGCCTCCTCCGCCAGCGGTTGCTCGTCCCTGCGCTCGTCGACACCGGCGTTGTCCACCCAGATCCCGGCAACCCTATCGCTCACCAGCTCGAAGAGGTCAGGGGGATCAACGTCCAGACAATTGACGCCTACCCACCAGTCGGGATGGTCCTCCGAGACCTTCCGGTGGATATCCAGCAAATCCTCGCAATCGGAGAAGTGGTTGATGAGGAAGACGCCGTCGGCACCTGCCTGGCGTGCGAGATCGGCGTTGTTCCGAGCCTGGTGCTCGCTCTCGACGTGAACCACCGGGAGAACAACATGTTGCTGCGAGAAGACGCGGTGAAAATTACTCATAGGTTCGGCGCTCTGCCAACGCATCGATGGCCGATTTGTAGTACGTATAGAGAACCGACGTGCGCGGATCGTCCTTGACGATCACCGAGACGGGGAGATAGCGGGCGCTCAGCCGGCCCGCGGCGAGATGGCCAACGATGATCCGGTTGCGGTCCATCCAGTACGCCCAGAAAAGTGGCACACCTCGGTAGTACTCGACCTCACCTGAGATATTAGCGGCCCGCTCCAGGCGTGCGATCACTTGTTCGGTGCGCTCCTGCATTACACGGTCCTGCGCGATAAGTTTTTCGACCTCACTTTCCGCGACCGGATGCCCCCCTCTAAGACGGTAGACGAAACTCCAGCCCTCGCGGTCTTCAGGATCGAGGAGCAGAAACTTCACATGTAACGGTGTCTCTCGGCGGCCGGAATCGGCGTACGCGCTCAGCATGCCCGCGAAATGTGAGCCTGCCAGCGACACATAGACTAGCTCTTCCTCTGTATGGCCTAGAAGTTCCTCTTCCCAACGGCCGCCGAGCTCTTCGAGGTGGCGGCTCTCCACGCAGGTCAACGGGGATCGCGAATGCAGGAAAGTCTGCACGGGATTAGGGATCCTAGCCGAGTCACCCTGCACGAGTTTCGCAAGCTCTTCCGCTAGCTTATCGACGGCCTCATCCACTCTCGCCGAGTAGTCGGCCTTGCGCTCTTCGTCATCGGATTCGCCCGGAGGTTTGGGATACACGAGTACTCTGTACGTGCCGAGGTCGAACGGCACGTGATCCAT
Organism: Gemmatimonadota bacterium; assembly: GCA_039586755.1. Lineage (GTDB taxonomy): Bacteria > Gemmatimonadota > Gemmatimonadetes > Palauibacterales > KS3-K002. The sequence goes on from JBDHJU010000072.1 coordinate 4,445, forward strand.
GAAGTCCTCCCGGCTGATCGTAACCGTCTTTTCGCCGACGCAATGCGAGACCCCGAGTTCGTAGAAGACGTTTGGATTGGCCCCGGAGATGTCTGCAATCAGCACCGGCGAGTCGAAGATACGCTCGAACATCATCCTGAGGATGTCGCCTTGTGGGTCCTGGTCGGCGCGGACGCACCACATGCCGGCGCGCTCGACCGCCGGCTGGATAACGTCCCTGAAACTGGCGCTGTACTCGTCTGCAAACGGCATGATCACGAAGACAGTGGACTTCGGCCTGTTCATCGCACTCGCCCCCAGTGGCCGTCAGCCAACTGAATGGCCGACAGGCTGTGCCGACAGGTGAGACTATTGTGTGCTGGCATGTGGCTGGGTCCCACATGAAGGGCCGTTCGGGACCACCCCTGCAATTCTCTCCCGGGCTCAGAATGTTACATCGACCACACCGGCGCAACGGTCCGGGCTGGTTCTCGAAAGGCGGAGCGTCACTAGGGCGGCCCGAGTCCATCAAGCAGCTGCTCGGCCGCTGTCTTCCCTAATTCCGTGGGCTCGCTCCCCGCCGACACCCGCTCGAACCCCTCGTCCAGCATGAGCGTCGCGTAGCCGTGCAGCGTCGCCCAGGCGCTCAGCGCCAAGATCGGAGCCGCGCCCGGCTTCACGACCCCTGCGGCCTGGCAACGTTTGATCGCCGACTCAACGGTCCGCCGCATCTCCAGCCGCTCCTCCCCCAAACCTTCCAGGTCCTGCCTGCCTGCCAGCTCGGCGCCGAACATCAGCCGGTAGAGCCGTGGGTTCCCCGCGGCGAACGCCAGGTAGGCCGTCGCGAGAGCCCGGAGCCCCATCTCGGGGTCGGTCGCCCCGTCCCCGGCCTTGCGCATGACGGCACTCAGCTGCCGGAAGCCGTCGGCCGCCACCGCCGCCTGCAGCGCCACCAGTCCCCCACCCTCCCGCTCCTTGCCGAACACCAGATACGGTGCCGTCCGGCTCACCTCGGCTCGCTGGGCGATCTTGCGCAGCTCCAGCTTGTACGACGCGTCCTCCTCCCGCAGGATCGCGTGCGCGGCGTCGATGAACCGGGTTCTCAGGTCGGACGCTTCCTTCTTCTCCCTACCCACATCCACCTCCTCCCCAGGGGTTGACAGCGTCAATATACACGAGTATGTTGACAATGTCAACTTGACACCGTCAATCCATGCGGAAGGTGTGTACAATGCCGGACAAGAAGACGTACACAGGTGGCTGGGCCTGGCTAACGCCGGATCCCGAATGGAGGCAGATCGCCCTGGGTTCGGCTCAGCAGCACCACTGGCTTACCGTATTCCCGGTGATCCACCGAGGGCCGCGGCACCTGCCCTACCGGCTACTGGCGGATGCCCTGGAAGCGGGGACCGTGCAGGTGGCAGAGGTTGGCACGGGGGTTGTGCCCGAGGTAGCGGTGGAGAACAGCGGGGATGAGGACGTCCTCGTCCTGGACGGAGAGCAGCTGGTGGGGGCGAAACAGAATCGTGCGGTGAGCCGCACACTAATCCTCCCAGCACACGCGACGACCGCAATCCCCGTCTCTTGCATGGAGCAGGGGCGCTGGCGCTTTACCAGCGGACGGTTCGCACACAAGGGCGATCACTCGCCGTCGAAGGTACGCCGCCACGCGAGGGCGGCCGAGGTGGCGTGTACCGAGTCGATGATGGCCGCCGGCCCGGCCATGCTGGCGCGTGCCCAAGGAGCAGTGTGGAGCGAAATAGCCGACAGCCTCAAAAGGTCGGGCGGTCGATCGCCCACCAGCGCCCTGGACGATCTGTACGAGCACAAGGCGCGCGACCTGGACGAGTGGACGAAGCGCTTTCCATGGGTGGACGACCAGATAGGCCTGGTCGCCTTTCTGGGAGACAGACCGCTGGGGCTCGATATGATCGGCGGCCACCGGCTATACGCCCGGCTGCACAAGCAGCTAGTACGAGGTTACGTCATGGACGCGCTCACGGCGGGCCCCACCCGAAGCAGCCGCTTAGCCCACGACGCCGGTGAGTCATTCGTGGAAAGAGCCAGGCGGGCGACTCGAACCAGAGCGCCCACAGTAGGGCGAGGTGAATACCAGGTGCTCTCCAAGAGCGTGATGGGCGGAGAGCTAACTGACACATGCGGGCTAGTTCATCTCAGCGCGTTTCCCGCGTCCGAGGAGAAGAGTCAGAACTAGCGCCAGTGACGAACCAGCGGGCGGGCGGGCGAGTCTGTTTTGCGGAGCGTTTTCCTACTATTGTAGGACCCCCAACCCAAAACATGCTCCTCGGCGCCCTGCCCGCGCAGATGACGGGAGGTTCTGTATGAAGCGCGAACGAGAGACACGTTTCTCCTACGCCTACGAGGAGGCGGAGATCAGGAATACGGAATACGAGAAGGATAACTATTCCGTATTAGCGGCCGGCCTGGCCAATTGGCCGGTCTTCCTGAACACGGCAGAGAAGCCTGCCACCTTGCAGGAAATCCCATTCAACACACCGAAGGCAGAGCTCCTAGCGGACAGCTTCAGTCTGGCGCTAAACGAGTAGGAGAAGCGGGCATGAACTTCGATGCGCAGTCGCAGGAGGCGGTCGATCTAGCTAAGCGGGCCGTTCCAAAGGACGGCGAGCTGGAAGTGGGGACACTGCTGGCGGCGCTGTACCACAGCACGGCGATGAAGGAGCGGTTCCCACAGCTAGGACCTTATCTGGAGATGCCTGAGGAAGCCCGAAAGCGTACGCCGAAGGAAGTGGATCTGGCCGAGCCCCTGCAACCGATTATGACCGACCTGCAGGAGGACCCGGACACGATCACGGTTGAGGAATTCTTCACGGCGCTCATCGAGAGCGACGCCGGACAGAAGTTTCTGATGTCGAAGGGCATGAGCGAGACGGACATCGACACAATAATGGTCGCTCTTGGCGGGGCGGGCCTGAGCGGCTCCGACTGGCGCGACTCGCCGGAGCGCGAGTCGGTGATCGACGACCTCAGCCAGTTCGGGCGCATGCTGACGGCGACGGAGCTTCCGTCGCGCGGCATGGTGGAGATGGAGAAGCCGCTGCGCTCACTGATTCGGACACTGAGCAAGATGCGGCGCCGGAACGCAATGGTGATCGGGCACGCCGGGACGGGGAAATCGGCGCTGGTCTACGAATTCGCACGGCGCCTGTTTCGTCGAGATGAGTCGATCCCGCGAAGACTCAGGGACCTGGATGTCTTCGAGCTGTCGCCGGCTTTTCTGCGCGCCGGGGCCGGTGTGGTCGGCGAGTACGACAAGAGAATCAAGAAGCTGCTGGGGATCTTGCAGGAGCATCCCAAGGTCGTGCTGTTCGTCGATGAGATCCATTCGTTACTCCAGAGCAGCATGCAAGCGCGGGGACCGTTCACCCAGGAGAACGAGACGTTCAAGGCCGCTCTGGCACGCGGTGACTTCGCCTGCATCGGGTGTACGACGACGTCGGAGTACCGCTTCTTCATCGAGCGTGACACGGCGCTGGCCCGGCGCTTCAGCATGATCAAGATCGAGCCGCCCTCAGCCGAAGCGACGATGCGGATTCTCCAGGCCCGTCGTCCTGCGATGCTCGAGTATTACAGCCCGCTCGGTATACCGGATGAGACACTCGAGCGGACGGTCGAGCTGACGGAGGAGTACGTCCCCGGCCGCTTCCAGCCGGATAAGTCGATCCAGCTTCTAGATGAGGCTTGCGCCTACTGCGTGACATCGGAGCCGCCGGCCGAGGAGGTGGGCGAGGAGGCGCTGTGGACTGCGCTGGAAGACATCATCGGGCACAGCATCGTGCGGTCCGAGAAGATCGACGAGGAGGAGCTGTACGAGAAGCTGAGCGCCAGAATCATCGGCCAGGACGAGACACTTCGAGGCATCGCCCGGGCGTTCGTCGCCGGGCTGGGCGCCTGGGTCAAAAAGACGCGACCGCGCGGGGTGTTCTTCTTCGGGGGCCCAACTGGTGTGGGCAAGACCGAGACTGCCGTTTTGCTCAGCAAGATCCTCGGTGGCGGTAGAGAATCGCTTGTACGAGTCGACTGCAACACGCTGCAAGGAGTACACGACCCGGGCCCGGCTCTCAATATTCTTCTCGGTGTACCGCCCGGGTACATCGGCTACGAACCCGGTAAGGGCGGAGTACTATCCAGGGTGCGTGACCACCCTGAGTCGATAGTGCTCTTCGACGAAATCGAAAAAGCGCACGCAGGCGTCGGCAAGGTGCTGCTGCAGATCATCGACAAAGGCAACGTCGAGGATAACGACGGGAACTTCCTCGACTTCCGGCGCGCGTTCATCATCTTCACGACGAACGCCGGTTGCGTTTACGATAGCCACCAGCTCGGCTTCGACCGCTCAGGCGCGTCGGCGGTGGTGTCTCCGCGGGTCGACACGGAAGCGCTGAAAGCCGAGCTCCGGGGTGTGGGCCTCGGCGAGGAGTTCCTCGGCCGGATCAGCCATTGGTTCAGCTTCCAGGGCCTGGAGGTCGATTCGGTGGAGAAGATAATCGAGATCCAGTTGGACAGATTGCGCCAGAAGGCGGAAGAGATGGCATACGAGCTGGCGTGGGATACAGATATCGTCTCCTACCTCAGCTCTCAGTGGCAGCCACGATTCGGCGTCCGACACCTAACAACGATCCTGCGCAACCGCATCGAAGAGCAGCTCAGCGTGGCCGATGCGCAGGGCGAGCTGAAGGGAGTCACCAAGATCTACCTGGAGGTCCTTGACACGACGGACGAAGGAGAGGCCCGCCGCTTTGCCGGAGTGGCTGAGCGGGAGCTGCAGGGCGATACGCTGATCATCAATCTAGCCTAATAAGAGAGGGTAAGAGTATGGCTCTGAAGCTCGCTCAGCTGGAGAAGTTGGTCGAAGGTGAAGGCATGCGCTATTTCCGGGACCCGACTCGCGATGCACTGATGTTGGGTGCCAAGGGCATAGCGGGGCAATACCAGTTCATGATCCTACTCGAGTTGGAAGGCCAGTTCATGCAGTTCCGGACGATCAACTATCAGCATTGCACAGCCGACCATAAGCACCTGAAGGCGGTGCTCCAGGTACTCGGTGGGCTCAACTACCGGCTTCGTCTGGCGAAGTTCGGCTGGGACGAGTCCGACGGCGAGATCGTGGTCTACGCCGATCACTGGATCATGGACGGTACGGTCACGCAGGAGCAGTTCTCGCGCATCCTCCACAATTACCTGCCGGCCGTCGACCTGAGCAATCCCCGCATCGCCAAGACGATGGAGACGGGAACAGACCCCGGCGAACTGGATCCGGAAACGATCCTGCGGATGATTCTCGAACAAGCCGGACAGGGCGGCGAGGGAGAAGGGGACGAGAAGAAGAAGAAGAAGAAGACAAAGATCTAGCTGTCTGCGAAAGGGTGCCGTGGGACGCGGATAGCCCACGGCACCTTCCTTCAATCCCCGAAACTCAGACGTACCCGATTCGCATCCTCATCGAACGACAGCTCGATGTTCAGCCCGTATGCTATGGCCGAAGCTTTGATCATCGTCGCTTCCCTGTCGTCCAGCACGCCATCGGCCGCCGCGATGTCAACCAGATCCTGGATGATACACCTGAGCTGATCCTTACTGTCCTCCAGCAAGCGCGCCACGTTCAGAGTGGATTGCAGGTAGAGCGCATAGCGGTTCTCATCCGAGCCGAGCGTATCGTACAAACCCTGGACCTCGCCCCAGATTTCGACGAATTGATCGACGGACAGATGGGGCATCCACTCCTTGAACTTGACCAGGAAGGTCCGCTCCTCTTCGGGGTCGAGCTTATGGTCCGCCAGATAGGCGATCCCGAGGTACATGTTTACCAGATCGTGGGCGTAGCTCCATTCACCTTCCATCGTTCCCCCCGCCGCTGGAGTAAACGATTCTCCCGCCGACAATCGTCATCTCGATAGAACCGTCGAACAGATCGCCGGGCCTGGTGCTGCCGACGACGAGCGGATCGATGTCAATCACCGTGACATCCGCCCACTTGCCCGGCTCCAGAATACCGGTCTCACCCTCGAGGAAGGCGCTGGCCGCTGCCCATACGGTATAGGCACGCAGCGCCTCCTCCGCGGTCACCGTCTCTTCCGGGTACCAGCCGCCCTCAGGCTGTAACTCCGGATCGCGGCGCGTGATTGCCGCATGCAGGCCATAAAAGATGTCGTGGTCCGAGCCGGGCAAATCGGAATTGAACGTTAAAGGAACGCCGGTCCGGCGCATCGTGCGCCAAGCGTAGGCACCCTTGATCCGTTCTGGGCCGACTCGATCCTCGGCCCAGGTTTTGTCCTCGACCGCGTGGGGCGGTTCCATCGAAGCGATGAGACGAAGGGACGCGAAGCGGGCGAAGTCGTCGGGATGAACGATCTGCGCGTGCTCGATGCGGTGACGGTAATCCCGCGCGTCAGGGTGCGCCCCGTATACGGTTTCGATGAAATCGAGCGACGCGCGGTTCCCGGCATCCCCGATGGCGTGTATGCAGATCTGGAAACCGGCGCCCATCATCTCTGAAAAGAGTTCCTCGTTGAAGCCGTAGCGATCACCGCCCACACCGCGATGGCCGGGAGTGTCCGAGTAGTCCTCGAGCATCTCCGCTCCCCGGGAACCGAGGGCCCCATCGTAGAACGCCTTCACCGAACGGGTGATGAGCATGCGCTCGTTGTCGCGGTCGGGACCGCGCTCGAGCCACTCGCGCAGCAACGGCTCGTCTCTACCCGCCAGCATCGCGTAGACGCGGATCGGGAGTACTCCCATGGCCTCGAGGTTCGCGAAGGCATCCATAAGCTCGGCAGCGGCTCCGGCCTCATGCACCGCCACGTAGCCCGATATCGCCATCGCCTCCAACCCGGCGAGGACGCGCGATTCCAGCTGTTCCTGTCTCAGCTCCGGAAGCGCAGCCTCGAGGAGCCGGGTCGCGTTGTTCACGAGAATGCCCGTGGGCTCCCCGTCGGCGTCCTTGAGGATCTCGCCGCCGCTAGGCGCCTCGGTCTCCGCCATGATGCCGGCGAGCTCGAAGGCCAGCCTGTTCCCCCAGACCGCGAACCCGTGAAGCCCCCGCAACATGACGGGGTGGTTCGGCACCCGCTCGCTGAGCAGCCGGTTATCCGGATAGTCGTTCGCCCACGCACCTTCGTCCCAACCCCAGCCGATGATCCACTCCCCCTCTGGGACCTCTGCTGCTGCAGCAGCGACCAGCTCGATCGCCTGCTCCGCCGAGCCTACGCCCATCAAGTCGATGCGCTCGAGATTGGCCCCCAAGCCCGCGATATGGACGTGCGAGTCCACAAGGCCGGGCAGCACGGTCGACCCATTCAGGTCGAGAACCTCGGTATTAGCTCCACGGTAGGCACTCGCGCCATCGTTGCTACCGACGAAGACGACCCTGCCGTCACGGATGGCGACGGCCTGGGCGTCGGGATGCCAGCCCTCGGCGTCGAACGGCGCGTCAGGCGCCGGCGTTCCGTCGAGCGCCGGGTCGTCCCAGCTGAACGTGTACACGCGCCCGTTCAGCAGCAGCAGATCAGCAGACCCGACTCCCAACTCGCCGCAGGCGACAGCACAGAGAGCCAGACCGGCCGCCGCAATTCTCATCCGTGACAGCTGCATCTTTCCAGCCTCCATCGTCAGTTCGCGTCCTTGAGGACGAGCTCGACTCGCCCGGTCTTGACGTTGACCCGCAGGTCCGCGCTGAGTCCGAAGGTGACCGCCGCGGCCTTGATCAGGGTGACTTCGTTCTCGTGCAACTTCCTGTCGGCGCCGGCGATGTCCACCAGATCTCGGATTATCGAGCGCAGCTTGTCCTTGTTTTCGCCGAACGAGTGGAGCACGTTGATCGTGGACTGCAGGTAGAGTCCATAGCGGCGTTCGGTGGACTCCAGCGAACGATGCAACGCCGTCACCTGACCCCAGACCTTCTCGAATTCCTCCAGCGCCACGTTCGGCATCCACTGCCCGAAACTTCGCATGAAGGTGCGTTGCTCCTCGGGATCCAGATCGTTATCGGCGAGCAGAGCGATCCCGAGGTAGAGGTTGACCAAGTCGTGGGCTGAGGTCCACTCAGGGCCCAAGCGCAGCGCGCCTGAGCCGGGGTGACCGGGGTGCGGGATCTCGAAGTCGTTCACTGAACCTCCGCGTCCGTCGTCGAGGTCTCTTCCTCCGGCCTCGGTCGGGCCGGCCAGCCCGCCCGCAAGTCGTTCCAGTGGAGGATCGTGTTGAACACGAGAGCGTGGCTGCCGTGCGTCTGCCAGCGCCAGAACGGTCGGTTGGCGAACAGCACAACGTGTCCTTCGCCGACCGGCACGTCTATCACGGCCGGCGTGCCGGCGATCTCCCCTTCACCGCGGAGCATCCCACTCATCAAGACCCCTTCATCCGCAAAGCTCAATACGACACGTGGGACCTCTTTCTCCCATATGTCATCCTTCAGCCAATCAGGGATGAAGGGGCTGGTTAGGTCAGCGCTGACGCTGAAAACGGGCGCCTGGCTGAAATACACGGCCAGTTCATCCGGGTACCCGTAAGCGATCGGGCTCGACCCGTCCTTGACCACGGCCTTCAGAACCGTGCCGCGGGCCAGCAATTCGCTGGTCCGTCGAATGCTGACCCGTCGGGTGATCGCCATGTCGATGGGGAACGCTGCGGTCGTACCTTCGGTGACGAAGACACCACCGGCGTCGATGAAGGCCTTGAGGTTCTTCAGCCCGTCATAGCCCATGCCGCGGCGCACGTCATCTGTCTCGTCGATGATACCGATGCTCGAGTACTCCTCGCTTCGCATCCAAGGAATCGGATCGCCGGCACCGCTTGTCCCCGCTACCAGCGTCTGGGGGTTCGCCCTGGCCCGTGGCATGATGATCACATCGAGGCTGGCCGGATCGAGCGCGGCCAGGTCCTGCTCCGACAGGTAAGTGTAGGGAATCCCTATCCGGTCGAAGGCGAGCCTCCACCAGCCGGCATCCTGCGGCGTAGATACCCACGTGTGGACCAGCGCAACCCGCGGAACCTCGACCTCGTGAGTCGCCACATCCGGCTCGCGGCGAACGCCATGCACGCTGAGCCCAAAATCTCGGGCCGCCGACTCCAGACGATCGGGCAAGTCCTCCGGGTTACCCTCCCTGGGGATCACGAAGCTCCCCGCAGCGTAGTCGCGGCCACCCGCCTCGAAGTCCGACTCGGCGGCCGACATCTGCACATCGCTCAGCCTGAAGCGGAAGACGGCGAAGTTGTCGTCGGTAGTGTTGTTGACCAGATAGAAGTTGCGCCCCCTACCCTCGAGCTCGCCGTCGACTCCCAGCGGCTCGGCGGCCAGCGTCATCCTGGCGGAGAGGATGGTCGGGTCATCGACCCGGTATGCGTCCACCTGGTGTAGGAAAGGCAGCGTCCAGCCGGTATCGTCGTACGGCGGGTCTTCGTCGCGCGGGAACTGCTGCACGCCGAGTAGCACGAGTGCGAGAATACGGTACGGCTGATCGAGCCGTACTATATAGGACCCCTGCGGCGCCGATTTTTCCGTTCCTCCCTCGGACCAGCTCAAGTCCTCGTCCGCGACATGGATCTCGAGACCCTGGGTCATGAGCAGGTCGACGAGATCCTCTGTGGCAAGCGGCCGACGCTGGTCTCGCGGAATGACCCAGGCATACGGCGCCTCGCTGGTACCGCGCTCTATCGCCCTCCTGCCGCGCAGGTAGAAGTTGTCCAGGAACTCGTCACCGTTGTCGGCCACATACTTGAGGGCGACAAGGACCCCGCTCTGCATGTAGTTGGTGTTGTTGCGTATCGACCAGAGCACCTTCTCGAGCGGCGGGTTAGGCCTATACCACCGCGTCGCGGTGGACGAGGGGCGGAGCTCGCGCTCCACCGTGTCTGCGCCCCTGTTGCCCAAGGTCTCGTAGAAACGGCCGATGCTGTTGCGCGTGTTGGCGATCCAAAACAGATAGTTGGCCGCCCAACCGGTGTAGAAAGCGTGCGTCCAGACGCCCGGCATGCCACGCTTGGTCAGCTGCGTGACTTCCTCGTGAGCCAGATTGTGCCACTCGTCGATTGTCAGGGCGTCGAGCTCGGCATTGTAAGGCCCGGTCCCGGTCGAGACGTAGAGGTAGTTAGCCGACTCGTGGAGATCGTGCATGACGGTCGGCTTCCAATGCTTGAAGCCACCGAGCACATTCCGGGTTAGCGCCAGGGCGAGTCCGTATCCATCTCGGTTGTTATCGTGGGCAACGTATCTGCCCCAGTACGGTAGCCCCGGTCCTACACCTCCGTTCGCCTTCGAGTAGTTGTAGGAATCCACCATTCGATCGCGGCCGTCCGGCTCGAGCACCGGCACGATGACCGTGATCACGTTGTTTCGGATCGCACTTACAAAGGGCGACTCTTCCACGGCGAGTCGATAGGCCAGCTCCATCAACATCTCGGGCGCGCCCGTCTCACCCGAGTGCAGGCCCCCGCCCAAATAGTAGACCGGCTTCGCCTGCCCCATGATCTCCCGCGCTTCCTCCTCAGAGAGGGTCCGCGGGTCGGACAGCCGATTCAGATACCCACGGTAACGCTCCAGGTCGAGGATCGTCGCCTCGTCGGCAACGATGACTTCGATCATGTCACGGCCTTCCTCGGTCGTACCTATGTGCCGCAGTTGGACGCGCGGCGACGCTGCGGCCAGCGCCCGCATATAACCGTAGATCTCCTGCGTGTTGTGTAGAACCTCCGGCGCGCCGATGGCCTCGCCCAGGTACTCGAGCGGCGTCGGCACCGTCGCCGAGCTGGGCAGGTGGTCGACCAGCTCGTTCAAGAAACGCGGGTCGGTCGTGTACTGCCGAATCCGCTCCCCGTATTCCTCATCGTTCTGCTGGGCGTGGGCCAGGGGCGGCAGGACGGCGGCGAGCAGAAGCACAGCGACGATCAATACGTCCCGGCGGCACATAGTATCCTCCGTGAGCTGGCAGCAGGCTTTTAGAGAGGCTAGGGCAATATGGTGAACGGCGGGAAATGTAGCGCGCCGCGGCCACGGTGGCTATCCGAGCGTCGACCGGGATCCAGGCTCGCTTGATAACCTCGGAGACCGAGCTACCTTACGATTCTCACACGACGATTGAGGCCATAGCAGGCTGGAGAACGCATGACGTACAAGATCGGATCGATCCCTGGTGACGGCATCGGGCCCGAGGTGGCCCGCGAGGGTCTGAAGGTCCTGGCGGCGGCCGCCGAGCTCGACGGGTTCAGCTACGAGCTGGTGGACTACCCCTACAGCGGGGAGTACTACCTGAAGACGAAAGAGCTGGTGCCCGACGCCGTGATCGACGAGTGGCGCACCCTCGACGCCGTTCTGCTGGGCGCGATCGGCCACCCCGACGTGGAGCCGGGGCTGGTCGAGCGCTCTGTGATCCTCGGCCTCCGCTTCGGCCTCGACATGTACATCAACCTCCGCCCCATAAAGCTCTACTCCGAACACCTCTGCCCGATCAAGGGCAAGAAGCCCGAGGATGTCGAGTTCGTGGTGGTACGTGAGAACACCGAGGGACTCTATTCCCAGATCGGTGGCCACCTGAAGAAGGGAACGACGGACGAAGTAGCGTTGGTCAACGGGTTGTATACCTGGAAGGGTTGCGAGCGCGCCTGCCGCTACGCCTTCGAGGTAGCCCGCAAGCGCGCTGCGGCCAGGGGCGCGGGCGGTCGAG
>JBDHJU010000073.1:0-24801 GCA_039586755.1 Gemmatimonadota bacterium
ATCGTGGCGACCAAGCGTCGTCTGACAACGCAACTAATCGGTCTCTTCGCCCTCGTCGCGCTCTCCTTGGTCGCCGCGGGGACCTACGGCGTGATGGCGTTCCTCGTGCGGCAGCGCACTCACGAGATGGGAGTGCGCGTGGCGCTCGGCGCCAGCCGTGGCGGGGTGGTGAGACTGGTTCTGGGGCGGAGCCTGCGCCTAGCTCTGGTAGGGATCGTTCTCGGGCTAATCGGAGCCATCGTCGCTTCCGATATTGTCGGCAGCCTGCTCTATGGCGTCGGCCCCCTCGACCCGAGCTTCCTTATCGGAGCCGCGCTTTTCCTCGTCCTGGTCGCCGTGACTGCCAGCGCCGTGCCGGCGCTGCGCGCCGTCCGCGTCGATCCGGTGGAGGTGATGCGGGCCGAGTGACGCGACTGTGGCAGCCCTTAGTGACCCTCCACCCTCTGCGCGACGTGGCCGTACGCCCAACCATGTTCGAGGACCAGATCTTGCCATTCCCTGAGGATGGCCGGCGTGCTGTGCCAAAAGAGGGGGTGCTGGAAGATGATCACGTCGTGGTCTAAGAGCAGTCGCTGTTCCCGATGCAAATCGATATCGAACTCAGGATACTCTTCATACAGGTCATGGAACGTCACGCCCGGCAGGTCGCGGACACGTTGAACCAGTACACGGTTCACGCGCGACTTCTGGAGCGCCGGGTGAGCGAAGAGGATCAGGATTCGCTACTGGGATGCCATCAAGTGCTGCGAATCGCGGCCAGAACCCGGTCAGCCGTCATCGGTAGCCGATAAACCCGAGCGCCCGTGGCGTCGAAGATCGCGTTCGCCACCACAGCCCCCATGTTGATTATGGCGGGCTCTCCTCCGCCCTTCGGCGGCAACGCATCGTTGGAGACGAACGCTGTCTCGATCTCGGGCATCCAGGAGAAGCGGGCCAGTTCGTAGGTGCCGAAGTTTGTATCCAGGATCTTTCCACCCTCGAAGCGCACCTCCTCGCCCAACACGTATCCCAGCCCCATGGCGATGCACCCTTCCATCTGCATGCGAGCCCCGTCCGGGTTCACCACGAGCCCCATGTCCTGGACACAGACGATCCGGTCCACCTGCACACGGCCCGTCGCCGAGTCCACCGTAACGTCGGCAACCAGGGCCACGTAGGTCTCCGCATCGATCCCACAGGCCAGCCCCCTACCGCGGCCGTCACTCCGGGGGGCGGTCGCCGCCTCCCAGCCGTAGACCTCCGCCATCTTGTTCAACACGGCAAGCATCCGCTCGTCCGTCGTGTTGCGAAGCCTGAATTCCAGCGGATCGATGCCCGCCGCCGCGGCCATGATGTCCATCTGCTGCTCGGCCGCGAAGCGGTTGCTGTTGGCCGCCGGTGCGCGCCAAGCTCCCACCGCGAACGGATGCAGCCCCTGGGGTGCCCTACCCCATTCGCCGTAGACCCTGACGCTGCGGTTCGGGATGTCATAGAAGACGTCGGACCCGCGCGAGCCGGCCCCGTATACCTGGAAGTCCCACAGCTTGATCTTCCCGTCGGCATCGAAGCCCGAGGCCACCTTCAGCACGGCGGCCGGTCGAAAGCTGTCGTAGAAGAATTCCTCGGCCCGGGTCCAGGCGACCTGCACCGGGGTACCGGTGATCTTCGCCAGTTGCGCCGCCTCGACCGCCTGCTGACCCGACACCTTTCCGCCGAAGCCGCCGCCCACATAAGGGGTGATCACCCGGACGTCCTCGGCATCGAATCCGACCTCCCGAGCGATGCTGCGCTGCTGGCTGAACGGCGCCTGGGTGGAAGACCAAACGGTCAACTTCCCTTCCTTGATCTCGGCCACCGCCGTGTGGGGCTCTATCGGGGCGTGGGCGACGTAGCTGTTGTAGTAGGTGGCCTCGAACTTCTGCGCGCACTGAGCCCGGCCGGCCTCCAGGTCGCCCTCAGCTTCGGTCGTGTTGGGAGCTGGAGCCGCAGCCACGAGGTGGTCGAAGATGCTCTCTGTGTCCACGGAAGGCGTCGGCACGTCGTACTCCGCCTCCACAAGGCCCAAGGCTTGCGCCGCCGTCTCCGGGTCGGCTGCCAGAGCGGCCACGAGCCCGCCCTGGTTCACAACGGTGACACCCGGCAACGCCTCCGCCGCCGAGGTATCGACCCGCGTCAGCGTCGCACCGTGCGCTGGAGGACGCAGGAGCCGGGCATACAGCATCCCGGGAAGGCGGATGTCGCCGGCGAACTTCGCCGCGCCGGTCACCTTCTCGTAGCCGTCCAGCCGCTCGGGGGAGGCGCCCATCACCTTGAACTCTTCCACGGCCCGCAGGACCGCCTCCTCGTCCACCGTGTGGGTGATCTCCTGGCCCCTGGCCAGCTCACCGTAGGACACTCGCCGGCTCCGGTCGGCCTTCGCGTAAACCACTCCGTCCTCGACGGCCAGCGCCGCTCGCGCCACGCCGAGTCGCTCGGCGGCCAGATCGGTGAGCACCAGGCGAGCCCGGGCGGCGGCGGCACGGACCGCTGGCCCGAACATGCGGGTCGTCAACGACCCGAACGTGCCCATGTCCCACGGGCATGTATCGGTGTCTCCCATGACGATGTGGATGGTCTCGAGGGACACGCCCAGGTCTTCCGCCGCCATCTGGGTCAAAGACGTCATCACCCCCTGCCCCATCTCGATCTTGCCCGAAAAGAGGGTCACCTTCCCGTCCTCGGCGATGTGCAGGTAGGCGTTGATGTCCTCGGGATAGCCACGCTGGAAATCGAGGGGGTCCCGAGAGTTGAAGAGCGTGAGAGGCCCGAGGTTCACGACGACGACGATGCCGCCGCCCAAGAGCTTCACGAATTCGCGCCGATCCATCGGCCGCATGTCACTCATGGCCACCTCCCAGCTGGGCGGAGGCAGTCTCTATCGCCTCGACTATCCTCGTATAAGCGGAGCACCGGCAGAGGTTCTTCTCCATGCCCTGGATTATCTCATCGCGCCCGGGGCTCGGATCTCTGAGAAGCAGGGCGTAGGCGTTCATGATCATGCCCGGCGCACAATAGCCGCACTGTAAGGCGCCCAGCTCCCGGAACGCCTCCTGCAACGGATGCAGCTCCCCGTTCCGAGCCAGCCCCTCGATCGTGGTCACCTCCCTGCCCTCCACATCGCCGACGCTCCTCAGACACGATCGGACCGCCTCGCCGTCGACCACCACGGTGCAGGACCCGCAAAGGCCAGCGCCGCAGCCATACTTGGCGCCGGTCAACTCCAGATCCGTGCGCAGCACCCAAAGCAGCGTCCGGTCGGCCTCGCTATCCAGCGTCACCGGGCTGCCGTTGAGTGTGAAGCGGATGGTCTTGCTCATCGTCCCCCCTGCTCTTCACGTAGCGACTCTCGAGATCGAAAGGTACAGCAAGATGCAAAGCGAGCATGTCCGGAGCAACGAGCGCCATTGGACCGTGAGACGCCGGTACTCGTTTTTCTGTATCAAGTGGTTACATTGCTAGCGTCCTCGTGTGCGACAGATCGTGAGGCGAGTCCACACGCAACGGAGGTGAGTGAGTGGCTAGAAGGACTAACTACGGATTCGAGAAGAGGCAGAGGGAGCTCAAGAAGCAGAAGAAAAAAGAAAAGAAGGCCGAAAAGAAACGGCTGAAGAAGGAACTGGCTGAGCAGGACACCCCGGTCGAGGGTGTGGCCGAAACGGACGGGGAGAAGGAGTAGGCGAGGTGCCGCTCCCCGCGTAACCAGACCAAGACAGAGTCAGTTAGGCGTAACCTGCTAGCGCTGGCTCCGCTCAAGCGCCCGGCGATCCCAACCCGCCAGGCCCGCGCCGGCAGCGTAGGTGCTCTGCAGAAACTCCAGCAACATCTGATCTGGCGAATCAGCTGTGCGGACCTCTTCGTACGGCAGAACGAATTCGCCCATATCCGTGTTGTAGGACGCTCCGGCTGGACTCACAGGCGCTTCCTTGAAGCCCTCCGGCTCGGGGTAGAAATAGGCGTAGAAGACCGGATACGGTATGGGTCCACCCCCGGGCCAGAAACCGGCACTGCTCACTTCGTGCGAATAGGCCTCCCGCGCCACCCAATCGGGAAGGTTCGGTATGCCGCCCGGATGCTCGGGAGCCGTGCGGCCCGAGAAGCGCGTCACGGCGAGGTCGAAGCTGCCCCAGAAAAAGTGCACGGGGCTGCACTTGCCGAGATAGCGGGCCCTGAACTCCTTGAAGACGCGATCCGTCGAGACCAGCGCCCGCCAGAATCGGTTGACGTACTCGGGGTCGTACGAGGAATGTTCTTCGTCCGCTTCGAACGGGATAGGGTCCTGAACCTCGTTCGGCAGTGTCCGGATCTTCACCTCGATGCCCAGCTCGCTCAGCTTCGCGAACAGTTCCCCATAGAAATCCGCCACCGTGCGCGGCTCGAGCGTCACCATACGGCCGGCCCCGTCACTGGTGCGAATCGAGAGCTGGTGATCGATAAAATCGAAGTCGATCTGAAACGTGCGCCTCCCGTACGGTATCGGTGAAGTCGTGAGGCCCCGCGCGGTGACGTACTGGGTGACGTGCCACGAGTGATTGACCCACGGCGTCTGCACCAGCCGGATCTTACCGACGATCTGGCTCCACATGTGCAACGTCGCGTACGTGTCCCGCCACTCCTCCAAGGCCAAGCTCGGCCAGGGGTCGGAGCCTGATAATCTCTTTGACCGTGCCTCGTCCAGGTGGACCTCCTCAGAAGTTCTCCGTTCCCTCGCCATGCCAACGCGCATACCCGATCCAGCGGTTCCCCTTCGACGCCGCTGCCCCGCCCCCGGCTCGCGTCCCATCAAAGTGTACGTCGATTAGGAAGGTGAGTACTGGCTTTGTGACGTCGAGGTCGATCCGACGAGTGGAGACTTCCGGTCGCAGAGCTGTGTCGCACACAGTGACATCCATATGGCGGAGGGCGGCTGAGCCGACTCCAAACGATCCGGGTGGGGCAGTCACCACCCGGATCTCACTCTCGGCGCGGCGCCCCAATCGGGCCGTCAACTGGTCTCCGGCGCTGCAATTATCGTAGTGTCTGGGCGAGCCCGCTCCGGCTCCTGACAGCGGCAGAGGTCCTGGAGTAACCGTCGAATCGTTATCTCCTGCCACACGGGGTCTCCCTCGGTCGCCCCGGCATATGCTCCACCAGCAGCGCCGATCACAGCGCCGCCCGCCGCTCCTGCGACTATCTGCTTGCCAGCATCCTCGCCCCTGCCCAGGATGGCACCCATCACGGCGGTGCTGGCCCCGACGGCTGCGCCGGCTCCTGCGCCCAGCAGCGCGCCTTTCCCCGCGCCCTTTACGGCCGCCTCGGCGCTGCCTCTCTGGCCCCGATAGATCTCTAGCCTCGAGATCTCCTGCACGGCAACGGCGACCTCACGCCGCTCCCTGAGCGAGTAGACCACGACGCTATCGTACGACGCGAAGATGAGCCTGCCTTCGTGCGTTGCCGGCGCTCCACGCTCTGAAGCCTGCCCGGGGGCGGACTCCCAGTGAGTGATGCGGAGTCTCAAGCCCGTGGGAGCAGGAGGACCGCTGGGTTGTACGCCGCACGCCGCCGCCGCGCTTACCGTGGCCGCCACGAGAACGACTCTATTTAGCATCTCTGTTTACCTCTCGGGTTATTACTGATTTATCCTTCTGGCAGCATCCTAGCGTGACCCGGTCAAGCGGCGGTCAAGCGTTAGCTCCCCTTGCCAGAGGGGGAGACGCCAGTGCGGCCTGGGTGGCCCAACCCGCCATCACCCGATACGATTGAGCAGGAATGAGATGGCCTCGGCCGTGGGACGGAGCTTCAGGCTTGCGCCCGGGACGACCCCGGGCTTTGAGGAGGCGGTGGCGTGAACAGCGAACGCCTCGAAGTGGATGCAAACATGGAGCGGCTCGTCGCCGCTCTGACTGGGTGCCCCGGCATACACATCGTCTCGAGCTGCGGTGGGCACGTCGATCCAGATCCGGGCCAGGCCCCGCAGGGCGAATTCAACGTGTGTTTCACGGTGGAGCCCTCAGCCGGCGGGTGGGTCTCACTCGAGCTCATCCTTCGGGCCTGCGGGGAGGAGGCGAAGCTCGTCGCCTGGTGGGCTGCCGAAGCTCACCTTCCGGGAGCAGTCGCCTTTCGCTTAGAGGGTCGGGGCGAGACAACTCCAGATCGAATAGCGGAGGTGATCGAGAGAATTCCTGCCTAGCCGCTCCACCTCACAGTGTCGCGCGTTTGCGGATGTACTCCGAGACGACGTCTCTGGCGTAATCCAGAACCTCTTCGGGTGTGTCCTCGGGCTCACACATCTCTGGTGTCTCCACCACGTCGGTCACCATCTCGTCCCACCAGGGCGCCGTCAATACGCTCTGACTCCCTTCGGGGTCGAGACCGGCCGCCGTCATATCGGCCAGCGAGGGGACGTCGAATCGGATGACCAACGGGTCGGCTATGTCTCCAGCCTCGAGGTGGACCCGCCCCCTCAGGAAGTCCATTATCGCTCGTAATTCCTCGGGTCCCATCGTCGATTCCCTCTGACTGGTTGCCTCACCGTTCAGCGTCGGCGCGAATCATCCGAAGACCGAAAACCGTCGCGATCTGGCTGCCCTGCTTGGCCTGGAAGCGCACGGTCAGCTTTTCCTTTCCGCGCATCGACTCCGTTGGAACCGGATACTCGACGTCGAAGAAACGAGGCGGCTCGGATAGCCGCAGTTCCTGGTCGGCCAGCCATTGACCATCCACGTGAATCTCGAACTCGGCGGGCGTGCCCCGGCGGTCATCACTGTAGTACGTGATGAGCAAGGCCGCCGGGTGAGCCGGGTCCACGGGAACGTCGTAGGAGAACCAGCTTCCACCCCTGCGCCCCGGGCGACCCATGATCCTCTGCGGCCTGGCGTCTTCCCCACCCCGATAGTTGAACTCGCGCTCGAAGACGACTTCGCCGGGCTCCAGATAGGCCACCGTAGCCGCCTCGAGCCGCCGTCGCCGTTCCGCCTCGGCAGCGTAGGCGGCCTGCTGCTCCTCCCATTCGGCAGGCGTGAACAGGTCCCAATAGGTGGAGTACAGCCGCCGGTGCAGGCGGTAGAAGGGCGTGAAGGTGACGTCCTGCACCCGGCCCACAGCATCGGGCTCTCTCCCCGCGCCTTCGCTGCGGAAGGTTCCCGGCTCGCCGCGCAGCGGCTTGAGCCACGACGACAGCGGCTGCCCGGCCGCGACAAACACAGGAACCATCGGCGGCGTAGTCGTCTCTCGGCTACCACTTCCCCGCTCGACCTCCGGCCCCAGGTCACCTGCCAGAACCAGCGGCCCCCACAAGATGGAAACGCGGCGCGGATTGTCAGGTAAAGGCTCTAGGCGAAGCGATTTGGGCATGGTGAGCTCCACCGTATCGCCGCTCCTCCAGGTGCGTTTCAGCTCGACGAACGAGCTAGCGACGTACGGCCAATCGTAGTATCGGCGGCCGCCCTCTGACTCGGCCGCTTCTTCTTCTTGAACGACGGAGCCACTCACAGCCTGACCGTTGAGCCTCAGCGAGAAGTCAGGGCCGGCCCAGTGGGGACGGCGCAGCGCCAGAGTGAATTCCTTGGGCGCTTCGAGCGTCATCGCGAGCCTCGCCGTGTCGCCTTCCGGGAAGTCCGTCTCTACGGCGAGGTAGAGACCCGCTGCGGACCATTCGGCCGTTGAGCGTGCGTAGAGGTTCACCCAGAATCGATCGCCGTGCTCGTAGTAGATACCGTCCCCGTGCAGGGCGTGACTTTCCATCCCCGAGCCCACGCAGCAAGTGAAGCTGCGCATCATGTTCTGGTACTCGTGCTGCACTGCCCGCCCCACCGGCACCATGTAGCACGTCCTCCCATCCTCCGGGTCGATCGACGCCATGATGTGATTGAACAGGGCTCGCTCGTGGAAGTCGGCGTAGTGTGCGTCGGGTCGCAGCGCGAACAGACGTCGCGTCAGCTTGAGCATGTTGTAGACGTTGCACGTCTCCGCCGTGCGTCCATCGATCCGGTCGCTCAATCGATCCGGCGGCCCAAAGTACTCGTCCTTGCCGTGGCCGCCGGTGGCGAAGCTGTGGTGCTGGACCACCCGGTCCCAGAAGAAACTGGCAGCCATGATGTCAGCCGCGTTTCCGTTATAGGCGAAGCGATCCGCCGAGCCGATGAGCTTGGGGACCTGCGTGTTGCCGTGCTTGCCGGCCAGGTTGTCCTGGTGACGCTGCAGCGGTTCGACGAAAGCTCTGTGCTCGAACTTGTAGGAGAGGTCCAGCCACCGATCGTCACCGGTGTCGAAGTAGAGGTCGACCAACACTTCGTTCATGCCGCCGAACTCGGTGTTCAGCATCTGTTGGATCTGGAGGTCATCGAGCCCGGAGAGGATTCCTTCGGCCCACTCGGCGAACCTGACCTCGACCTCCAGCGCTGTGCCGTTCCCGGCATAACGGTAGGCGTCACGCAGACCCGCGTACGTCTTGTGCAACGTGTACCACGGTGACCACTCGCCGTTGAGGTCGAAGGCCCTTGAACGGATCTCGCCCCCGGCGAGCGCACCGAACGCTACCCGACCGCCCTCGAGCGCACTCAAGTAGCCGTCGCCGTGCCTGTCCTGCACCTGCTTCAGCTCCCGGACGATGTAGTCGGCGCGTTCCCTGAAGCGGACGTCCCCGGTGGCCGCCCACATCAGGCTCACGGCAGACAGGTAGTGGCCCGCGATGTGGCCCGTGAGATTCCTACCTCCCCCGTCCCAACCGCCGTAGGGATCGGCCTTCGGCCTCAGCCCGGCACGCTCGCGGTAGTACGCCAACATCCGATCGGGCTCGAGCCGGAGCAGATACTCGGCGTTCAAGTCCTGGGCACGCTTGAGAGGCCCGCCCAGCAATCGGACGCTGCTCAGAGGCAGGGGTCGGGCCCGGAGCAGTTCTTCCGAGCGAGTCTCCGACCCACCATCCAGCTGCTGCGAAGCCAAGGGGAGGCGAGCCAGCAGCGGCGTCGCTCCAACTCCCAGACCCATCTTCAGCACGGTGCGGCGGTGGAGTGTCATGGAAACCCTCTCGCCTTAATGACTCCCGACACGGCGAGCAACGATGAGGTTTCGGTTATCGTCTGATGACCTGGATTATCCCACTGTTGTACGTCGTCCCATATCGATACACCGCCTCGCGATCGTTCAGGTAGCGGATTTCCAGGATCTCGCTCGCGACTATCGTCCAGAGCTGATCCAGGTCGCCGAGATAGGTGTTGTCGAGGAAGGCTACGGGCACCAGCGGCTTCGGATCCGTGCTAGACCTCCCGGGGCGCCACACCAGCCAGTAAGCATAATTCACCTGCGATTCGGCGATCTCTTCGGCCGTGATCAAATTCTCCTGCGGCCTCGCGCCACTACCCCCAGTACCCGAGGCACAGGCGCAGAGAAAAGCGGTGACCGCCAGAACGAGTGCTACGTAACGCATTTTTCAATCCCTCCCTAGTCTGCGGCGACCGAGCGCCGCGGTCAGGTCACATCTCCACAAGTTCGACGCGACGGTTCAGTCGCCGGCCTTCCTCCTTCCGATTGCTGCTGACGGGGCACAGAGGGCCGACGCCCTTCGCCGTCAGCCGGTCAGCCGAGATGCCGTAGCTCTCCGCCAGGACGTCGACGACAGCCTGGGCGCGGTTAGTCGAGAGCTCCATGTTGTAGTCGACGGAGCCTGTCATGTCGGTGTGCCCTACCACGTACAGATTGAGCGAACTGTCTGCAGAGAGCAACTCGGCGATGGCCTGCAGCGTCGGCTCGGATTCGGCCTTGATCACGTAACTGTCGTGGTCGAACAAGATCCCGTAGACGGCCGCGTGCCCGCTCCTCGCGATATCTCCCGCCAGCGCCGCCGGATCGGCCACGACTTCCTGCTTCATCGCAGACGTCTCCACGATAGTGAGCGTGTAGTCACTGCCGTCGTCGTCGACCCAGAGGTTTATCCAGGTCTCCTTACCCTCGCCCGCCACTTTCATGTAGACGCCATCCTCGTAGAGGATCTCGCCACCGATCGCCCTTACTGCGTTGATGTAGTTCTGCTGTACCATGAGCTGGCCGGGCGGCGTCAAGCCTTCGCGCAGGCTGTACTCGATGACCCATTTGTGACCCGCGATGTTGTATTCGTTATCATCGGCATCATAGAAATCCTCGGACTCGTACTCGAACTCGCTGTAGTCGTAGATGTAGAACCCGTCCATCCGCGAGAGGAGCGGATGGTCCTTGCCTCCGCTCACGTCTTGCTCCTGTGCCAAGCCGGGACTGGCCCAAAACAGGGTGAGCAGAAGTACCGCTGGCAAACCGGATCTCGATGCCATGATGCCCCCTTATTCAGAGGCGCTTCGGTGCCAACATTGTCACGAAGAAGACGCTGATCTTAGACGCCATCGGAATGGCTCTGGTAAGAGGGCAGTGTCCACACGCCACACAACCGCCCATTCCTAAGATGCGTGTGGGCGATGCTAGGCTGCAAGGAGTTCTAAAGCGGGCCGCCCGGGCGGGTGGCCCGCGAAAGCGCTGTCATTGCTGCCGGGTCGCGAGCCGCTCAGCGCCGCCGGACGAGGCATGCACGCCCCACCATTCGCGTGCACGCTCCTGCGTCCACCGACCGTTAACCTCGCAGGCTCGCAACAGCTGCGATAGCTGATCGGAGCTCTGAGGCCGCCTGTCGGGATCTTTCTCCAGACAGCGTAGAATCACGTCTTCGAGTGATGCAGGAACATCGAGCTCCGTTCTCCGTGACGGCGGGATCGGCTGCTCGCGCACGTGTTGTACCATGGTCTCCATCACCGTGGCACCTCGAAACACGAGCTCACCTGTTACCAACCAGTACGCCAGGCAGCCGAGGGCGTAAATGTCGACGCGCCCGTCGAGCGGTCCCTTCCCCACGATCTGCTCCGGCGCCATGTAGCCAGGCGTACCGCTCACGGCGTCCTCTGCCGTCAGCATGACATCTCCCGTCTCGTCTTCTCCCCTCGACTTGACGAGCCCGAAATCCAGGACCTTGATGAAATCAACCTTCCGTCCGTAGCGGCACACGTAGACGTTCCCGGGCTTTACATCGCGATGAATGAATCCGACCTCGTGGGCCTCACCGAGCGAGTCACAGATCTGATGTAGGAAGTAGATCGCGCGCTCGGCCGGTACAGGTCCGAACTTTTCCACCATCGTCCTTGCATCAAATCCCTCGAGCAGTTCCATCACGTAGTAGAACGTCCCGTCATCCGCCATACCGAAGTCGTAGAGATGAATCGTGTGAGGGGAGCGCAATAGCGCCGTCGCCTGCGCTTCACGTTCGAAGCGCCGGATGCCCGTCTGCTGGGTCAGGGCATCGCCGCCCAGCACTTCCGGGTGGACTACCTTGATCGCCGCCGGGCGAGCCAAGAGCCGATGTCTGGCCCGCCATACTTCGCCCATCCCTCCCCGTCCCAGCAACTTCTCCAGTTGATAACTGCCCATCTCCCGCGCTTCGGTCACCTGAACGCCTAGACGGTGGACGATCCGCGAGACGAGAGCGGCCAAGATGATCGCGGACAGATGGGGAATGTAACTGGCCGCGCGCACGGGAGGTGGCGCCACCTGCCCGCTCGCCACGAGAATCAGCAAGCTAAGAGGATCCATCGCGACGATCAGAAACGCCACAGCCGCGGTCTTCCACGTCTGCGCCGGGACCACGACAACGAAGATGAATGCCCAGACGGCCACCGGTGACCAGGCTGCGCTGAGGACGCCCGGAGCCGGGAGGCGATTAATCACCAATCCGAGCACGAAGGCGCTCACCACCGCGTACGCGTAACCGAGATCCAAGATCACAGAGGGCGATAGCTTCGCGGCTCGGACGAGATAGTAGAGGCTGAAACTCATGACCACGAAGACGACACCCAGCACGTAGTCGATCGGCGCATATGGGAATTCCCCTGACAGCAGCATGAGGGGCATCGAGATGAGCTTGGCCACCCCCAGCAGCAGGCAGAGTGCGCCGAGGCGTCGAACCGTCTCCCTCTCGATGTCCGGCGCTTGGGATTGAAGGGCGAGAATCGTCTTACTTGCCGGCGCGTCCATATCGTGTCCGCGGTTTACGGGCCATAGAGGTCCCCGAAATGGGCTTCCAGCTTGTGCGTGCCCGTGCAGGGAGCCACCACGTCACTGGTCATCGCAGTCATCATAAAAGCCAGCAACTCGCCCCGGTGTCTGTTGAACACGCGAATCACTGAGCCAATCGCCTTCACAACGAAAGGAGGGACGGATGAGATCCTGGCCGGCTTGCCCTGTATACGGAGGGCAAGCTCCGCGATCTCGCTGAACGTGAAGATCTCAGGGCCGCCAACATCGATTTCCTGCCGTTCACCGTCGACAGCATCGACGCAGGTGACCGCCAGGTCCGCACCGTGAATCGGGTTGACCCTGTTTTCGCCACGCCCAAACAGATAGACGCGGCCCCTCGCCGCCATCTTGTAGAACTCCGTCATGTCCGAGAAGAAGCCCGTCGGGCGAAGGACAGCGTAGTCCATACCGGAGGCCTTGAGGACATCAACGAAGTCCTCATGCGCTTTCACAATCTCCAGGTGCCGAAGCTTCGGCCCGTTGAATACCGACACGTAGATAAACTTCTTCACACCCGCCCGCCGTGCGACGTCGAGCAGGTTTTTGTTGCCCTGAAAGTCCACATCCTTCCACGTCAGTTTGCCCTTCTGCTTGGTGATGCCGACCGATGAGAAGACGACTTCCATGCCGTCGCACACGTCTTTGATCGATTCGGGGTCCGTGACCTCACCCGGTACGATCTCATCCAGTTCGTCCCTCATGTCGTCAAGCTTGTGTGGCGATCTGGCGAGGGCGCGGACATAGTGACCCCTGGACTTGAACTCCTTGGCCACGAAGCGGCCCACGTATCCGGTCGCTCCGGCCACGAGTACGCGTCGAGTGTTCATCGGCCCGCCCCCTCCCCCGCCTCACCCCGGCGGCGCGGCAGCCGGGGGATAAACATCGGGACCCGTGCCCTGTACTCGTCATAGGCGGAACCGAATCGCCGTGCTAGCTCCGGCTCCTCGACCCACTTTAACTCGGCCGTGTGCGCCAGCACGTAGACCGGAGTCCAAATCAAGGCGATGCCAACGGAATGGAGCAACAGGCCGAGGCCGAAAAGACCTCCGAAGACACCCGTGAGCATCGGGTTGCGTACCCACGCGTATAGCCCGGTCACGATTAGCTCGTCGGGAGGATTCAGCGGCACGGGCGTTCCCCGCGCCCTGAGGAAGCGGGCAACGCACCAACCGCACAGCGATGCACCCGCCGTGAGGAAGAGGACGCCGGCCACCAGGCCGACCACGCCTGGCAGCAGCCCGGGGAGGTCCAACCAACGGTCCGTGTAGCGGCCGCCGACGATCACTATCGCAAGCGAACTTGCGAAGATCAGGAGTCCGACCGGCGTCCAAAGCTCGCGTCGCCGCTTTGGTCCGGTTGCCACGGAATGGAAATAATCGGCGAGCCCCACTATTCCCGCCCTCTCTGGCTATTGATCCACTCGCTCAACGTCGTCGAGGGGGCACCGAGCAGGGCATTTGCTTCGGCCGGATCCCCCAACTCTCCCACTCGATCGAAGAAGCCGATCAACCGAGACACGTAGTCCATTTGGCCCGTCAGCTTGGCGATCAGCCTAGCCTGCCACAGCTTGAGACGCATGACCTTGAGGTCCGGATGGCACGCCTTTATGAACGTCTCCAGCGCATCCGGCAGACGGATAGCCTCCGGGCCGTGGATGTACAACCGCCTGCCGAGGGCCCGCTCATCCTCATAGGCCGTCGCAACCATTCTGCCGAAGTCTGCCGCGGCGAAGAAGTGGAGCCCTGGAGGGTTCTTGCCTATGATCACTACGGCCCGATCACGCTTGACGAAATTGGGAAGGACCTCCATGACCCAGGTCGGGCAGAACACGGTATGCGGGATACCGTTGCTCCGGAGCGCCTCCTCGGCCCGCAGCTTCACCTCGATGATCTCGAACCATCGGTTCTCCTCACAAACGCTGGTGGCGGAGACGTAGGAGATCCGCTCCAGATTCTCGGCTGCGGCCAGATCGATAACGTTTTGCACTGCGATGAGCTCGGATTCCATAGGCAGGCTAATATGCACTGCGTCACATCCCGCCATGGCCTTCCGTATCTGATCTCTTTCCGTCGAGTCCCCCTCAACGACCTCCGCGGTAACTCCAAACATCCGGTCGGCTTTTTCAGCGCTCCTTGCCAGAACACGTACCGTGTGGCCCCGCTCGGCGAGGGCATGTATCACAGGACTTCCAAGCGTTCCCGTTCCTCCGAGGACCAGCACTCGCTTGCTCATCGATTGTGCCCTTGAGGTTGGGTGTCTGGGCTCGCCACCAACATGCTACCCAGCCGGAGCCGTGGCAACGATTCTCAAGCGGAATTCAGGGGGCTCCAGCGCACTACTTCCTCCGGCTCTTCCTCTGGTACGTTCGCGCGCTCCCCAGAAACGCTCCGCTGTCCACCTTCGTAGTGTCGCTTTAGCAGCCGACGGTAACGGGGCACATCCAGACCAGATCACCCGGAGGGATCCGATGGATCGCAGACTGATCACCACTGGCCTGCTGGCTGGGTTCGTGTTTCTCGGATGGAAGGTGGTGTCCCAGGGGCTCCTTCCCATTCGCGACGAACTCGGCTACAAGGACGCTCAGAACGAGGAGAGGGTCCTCAGCACCCTCGACGCAAACCTTCCTGGGACCGGCCTCTACATCGTTCCCGGTCATTCACCACCCGATTCCTTGTTCAGGGCACGGTACTCAGAAGGCCCGATCTTCCGGATCCACTCGCTTCGCCGTGGAGCAGGTGGGACACCCCATTTTCTAGTATCGATCCTCGCTCTGTTCATCGCGCCAATGATCCCGACAGCGCTCGTGTGGCGCCTGTGCCGGAACGGCGGCCTCGGGTTTGGGGCCCGGGCAACCACAGTGGCACTATTCGGTGTATTCCTGGCCCTCGCGGCGGACATACAGCTCTGGGGAACCGAGCTATACCCACTCAACTACTCCATCTTCCTCGCTAGCAGTAGCGTGGTGGGCTGGGCGATAGTCGGGCTAGTCGTCGCCTGGCGAATCAGGCCGACGAAGCAGGCGGCCCGTCTCGCCGCCGTGTAGAATCGCCCCAACGCCACTGGACAGCCCCAATGTCGGGTGTCATACTGTTGGCACCAGAGACAGCAACATCCTACACACAAGTAAGGAAGCTGAGATGAATACGCCCAGACGATCATCCGGTGTGTTTGCTGTTCTATTCGCGCTGGTGCCGTTCCTCATGGCGCCGGCCGCGATCTGTCACGCTCAAGAAGCTGACAGAGTATACCTGAATGGGAACGTCTATACCGTCGATGAAGGCTTCACTACCGCCTCTGCCTTCGCGGTAAAGGAGGGTCGGTTCATCTACGTGGGCGATGATGCCGGAGTTCAGACCCATATCGGTCCCACCACTTTTGTGTTCGACCTGGAAGGCAAGACGGTCATTCCCGGTTTGCACGATGCCCATGTTCACATCCGGTACGGAGAGAGGGACCTCTATCCACGAACGCCGGACATCCGGGCGGGACTCGGCGAGTGGGCGTCGGTGGAACGGATGCAGGAAGTCATCAGGCACGCCCTGGCGACCGGCGAAGGCATGCGCCCGGGGCCCGAGCCGCGCTGGATAGTACTGAGGGGTTGGATGTCGGATGTGTGGGATCCGCCGGTCTTCCACAAAGAGCTGATCGATGCCGTCGCTCCGGACAATCCCGTTTTCATTTCCCGCTATACACACGGCAGCGGTGCGAACAGCAAAGCTCTGGAACTGGCCGGCATCATACGCGACACCCCCGATCCGGAGGGGGGCCACATCAAGAAGGACGAGAATGGGGAGCCCACGGGCGAGTTCGTCGAACGGGCTCCGCCGCAGCTGACCAGGCTGATCCCGGGCCTGCCTCCTCTGACCGACTATGAGCGGAGCCGCAACCTCGTAGAAGGGACGCAGCTGGCAGTGGCCAGCGGCCTCACCACGATCCACGGCGCCAGCAGGACGGGCTACTCGGAGGTTCAGAGACGGATCAAGCTCTACGAGGTGGGCCTGCTGAGGATCAGAATCAACGAGATGGTCAATGAGAGCGCGGCGCGGCAGCTGGGTGAGCCGCTGAACCTCGAGGACAAGTACTTCGTGCAATCCGTCAAAGCGTTCGCAGACGGAGCCTTGGGCTCGAGGGGCGCCCTGATGCTGGAGGAGTACAGCGACTATCCGCGATACTTCGGCGAAGCGGTTATGAGCGAGGACGATATGGCGCAGCTAGCCACCGAGCTACTGCCGATGGGCTTCAACTTGAGGGTCCACTGCATCGGAGATGGTGGTAATCATGTCGCGATCAACGCGTTCGAGCGGGCCTTGCAGGCGACGGGGATCGATGGCAAAGACGCCCGTTTCGCTCTGGAGCATGCTCAGATGTTCACGCCGCAGGACCTTCCCCGACTGGTCGAGCTGGGGATCGTCGCTTCCATGCAGCCGCTGCATGCCACCGAGGACATGAACTTCGCCGAAGCCAGGATGGGACCGGAGCGCATGAAGACTGCCTACAACTGGAGCGATCTCTTGGACCTTGGTGTGCCGTTCGCAACGGGGACGGACTACTCCGTATCACCCTACAATCCGTTCTACACACTCCATGCAGCGGTAACCAGACAGGACCGGGACAACGATCCTCCCGGCGGCTGGTTCCCCGAACAGGCCCTGACCCGAGAAGAGGCTTTGCGTGCCGCAACCATGGGTGGCGCTTACGCCATGCATGCGGAAGACATCCTCGGCTCCATCGAGGTAGGAAAGCTGGCTGACTTCGTTGTCATCCCGGTCGATTACATGACGGTTCGGGCTGAGGACATTTGGAAGATCAAACCGGACATGACGGTTATCGGTGGCGAGGTGGTCTACACCCGGCCGCTGCAGGAGAAGAGGTAAAGGAGTGCAAGGGTCCGTCCAAGCTCGTCGCGAACACGGTGACTCAAGCGAGCAGATCCACAATGCCTAAACCCGGCAACTCGAAAATCCATCGTACGTACCACACCATGCTCACACTCCCTCTGCTTGTGACTCTCGGCTCCATGCCTGCGCCCCAGCAACCGGATTCCCTGGTCCTCGTCGACTTTCACAGCTCGACGGCTGCCGACTGGTTTGTGGTCAACGACGGCGTCATGGGCGGCATCTCCAGCAGCAGCATGGAAGTCACCGCGAACGGCACCGGTGTGTTCGCGGGCCATCTGTCCCTCGAGAACAACGGTGGATTCGCTTCGGTCCGCACCATCCCGGCAGCGAGCGATCTCTCAGGCTTTGCCGGGTTGGCGCTCCGTGTTCGGGGGGATGGCCGTCGCTACCAGCTGCGCCTGCGCACAGACAGCGGCTTCGACGGGCTCGCCTATCGGGCAGAGTTCGACACCGAGCCCGACGTTTGGATCACGGTGGTCCTGCCATTCGACACGTTTGTGCCGACGTTTCGCGGATACGTTCCGCGCAACGCACCGCCGCTGGACACGGGCACGATCCGTCAACTCGGTCTTCTGATCGGGGACAAGCGGGAAGGTGCCTTTCGACTGGAAATCCAGCGTATCGTCGCCGTGGCGATTCTGCGCTGACTGGTTGACATTCCGAATGTGTGCGTGGTAGTAAACATTAGCAGGAGAAGTTCGTGCGTGACTTCGTGGCCGCGTGGGACAAGGCGATGAATCTCGATCGCTTCGAACTCGCCTGAAAACTTGGAACTGGAGGTAATATGTCTGAACGTTTGCCCGCTTTGCTTGGTTTTGGGTTTCTCGTGGTCGTTGGCGCTTGCGCCACACCCGAGGCTTCCTTCACCGAGTACGGCGAAGCTCTCACACTGACCGAGACAACGAGCATCTCTGCCATTCTCGCCGACCCCGAAGCCTTCTTGGATGAGCACGTTCGTGTGGAGGGCACGGTGGTCGGCGTATGCGAGAATATGGGTTGCTGGATTGAGCTGGCCGGCGAGAATGTCGGCGAGCAAATCCGGGTGAAGGTAGAGGACGGAGTCATCGTCTTCCCTATGACCGCCATGGGCCTGCACGCCCGCGTCGAGGGGGTCGTGGAAAAGATCGAGCTCACTATGGAAGAGGCCGTGGAGCAGGCTCAGCACCATGCCGAAGAGCGCGGGGAAGAGTTCGATCCTGCCAGCGTCACGGGACCCGAGACCACCTATCAGATCCGTGGGTTGGGGGCTGAGATCGAGGACGCACAGTAAGTCGGGGGCCAGATCAGGCTCCCGCCCCCCTGCTCCCCCGGTTTGGAGGTGGTGCCCAGCAGGGACGTCTTCCTCGGCAACGACGGCGGGACCGGGATGAAGAAAAGGCATCGCGACAACCAGTCGTGATGCCTTTGGCCATGAGAATTGCGGCGCCCGGATTCGCGTTGAAGGCACCGTCAGGCGCCTCCATACCGAACACCGCGCGTCATTCGCGCGGTGTGAGTCTCCACCGGGGACCTGCTGCTCCCAACAAGGGCGCGCTACCGGACTGCGCCACGCCCCGCCGATCGTACAGCTTAACCAAGAGAGCCGTCGACTTTAAGCCCACGCTACCGGACCGGGCGAGCTACTCGATACTTCCTTATGGTCGGTGGCTGGAAGCGTCTATAGAGTCGAGGTAAGCGTCCTAGCTCCCTCTAGTCCCTAAGACGGTTGAGGGAAAAATCCATGACTTCGTGCGGCGTGGCACCGGTGAAATCCGAGCTCGTGAGACTGGCGAAGTAGGGCGTCACGATCAGCCCGCGCAGCCCAATATTGAGCTGGCGCAATGGCGTGGCCAGAAAGAAGGGGAATCGGTCCGCGTTCAGCATCGCCCAGCACAAGGCCCGCAGACAGAATCCGGGCGCGATGGCCAAGGCCTTCAGCACTCGCGACAGCGCCCTGATGTCTTCCAGAGGGGCCACGCAGGCAAAGTCATTGACGTGATCGATACAGCCCAATTCCGAAAAGCTCGGGAACCCCTCACCACCCGGAACCATAACGTCACCCAGGCGCGTCAGAGCTTTCTTCTCCAAGGGCCCGAAAGGTCCACTCACACTCGGGTTGCTCGCCATCCGCTAACCACTCAAGGCATCGGCCAGCTGATGTGACAGGGCCATGATTGTCAGCGCCGGATTAATGCCCGGTGCGTTGGGAAAGATGCTACTATCGGCGATGTACAGGTCTTCGTGATCATACACCTGGAATTGCTCATTCACGACCGCGTCCTTGCCGTCCGTTCCGATCACACAGCCTCCCATGAGGTGGAGACAGTATTGCAGCCACGTCTTCACCACTCGTTCTGCCCCGCTCGCCTCGAGCATCTGCGTGACCAGTCTTGCGGCTTCGGCGCCGCGCCTTTTGTCGGCATCGCAGAGCGAGTACTCGATCTGCAGACGGCCGCTCTTGTCGGTCCTGAGGGTGCCCTCGGTCTCGGCACGCAAAGCCACCTCGATGCAGGCCAAGTTCCTGTACTTCTTCATATAGTGCAGTAATTCAGCGCCGTACATCGGCGCGATCATCGCCACGGCGCCCGGTGGCGCGAATACGTTCTCGAGCTTGAAGCGCCAGCGCTTGAACTCTGGACCGCTACTGGCCAAGGCCTGAAACGCCCCCTTATGCGCATCGATGCGCTCTTCGAAGATTCCAAAGCACATCTGCTGCGGGTGCGCCGTGAAATGCCTGCCAAGCGCGGGCAGTCTCTCACCAAATCCGGAGTTGAGAAGCAATTGCGGTGTGCCGAGCGCACCGCACGCCAGGATGGCTTTCTTTGCTGAGAACTCCTCGATTCGGTCTCCGCGATGGCCATAGACCGTGACAACATCCGAACCACACTCGAGTCGCTCGGCAAGAAACTCGCTGACAATTTTCAGACCGGCCTGCTCTCCGCGCGCGATGTAGGTGACCGACATGTCTTGCTTGCTACCACGATGGCAACCGTTCAGGCAAGCCATGCAATCGTTGCCCCTATCCGTCGCACAGTCGGACTGGGCCCGGCGCAGGCTGACATAGTCCAGCCCGTGCTTCTTGTGACCTTCTTCGAAGATGCGTGCGTTACGATTTCGATCGGAACCGCCGATTTCTCGAAGCGCCAGCCCGTTTTCCGCCCTTGTATACCATCGGTCCATGCGGGCTTCGCTGAAAGAGTCAATTCCGCTGACAGCGCGCCAACTCTCCAGCGCTTCCCTATCAAGGCGGTTCATCAAAGCTTGATTGACGACGGAGCCCCCGCCCACGCAGCGGCCACGCAGAAAGGCCATGGCCCCGCGCGTGTCCAAATCGAGGCCGCCATTCCAGAGTAACTGCGCGGAACCGATGGCTTCGTTCTGGGGAAAGGACTTCGCAGTGTAGCGCTGGCCGGCCTCGAGGAGGACGCACTTTGCACCCGCCTGCTGCAACTGGCCCGCCAGAACTCCGCCAGAACTGCCGGAGCCAATAATCAGAAAGTCATAGTCAGCTTTTGCAGCCATCGGCGGGGTTCCTGCCACTGACAGTCTCACACCCTACCAGCAGCGCGCGCGTATGTAGCGTAGTGATCATCGAGCCACCACGGTCGACGGACAAGGGGTAGCGTAAGATAGCGACGACGCCACAGCCTGCGAACAGCCGCCGAACCGAGGGGGAAAGCCGTCTGCGCCCGAGACGCGACCCTGCCTCACCGGTGGATTCTCTGAGAACCGATTCCGAGACGCAACGCCCTTCGTGCCTCGATCCCCGTTAAGGCGAAAGCCAATAAGTACTTGTTCTATGGATACTTACAATCGCAGACGGAGAAGAGCACTTTATGTGGCGCTGGCATGGTCCGCGCACCGCAGCCGCGCTCCTCTCTCTCACATACGCTACGCTCACAGCAAGGGCTCCCGTCAGGTGGTAGGGATGGGCCCCTCACGCTCCTGGCCGGGTGTCTTCACCGATCGGCCCGAGACGTTGACCAATGATTTCTTCGTCAACCTGCTGGACATGGGCCCGGAGTGGAAGGCGTCCTCCGAAGGCGTGTTCGAGGGTACGATCGTGCGACGGGGGTGCTCAAGTGGACCGGCACCCGCGTTGATCTCGTGTTCGGTTCGGACTCCCAGCTGCGAGCTATCGGCGAAGTATATGCCTGTGACGACGCGCAGGAGAAGTTCGTGCGTGATTTCGTGGCTGCGTGGGACAAGGGATCGCTTCGAGCTTGCCTGATTTCTATGGCTGAATCCTGTCCCCAGGGGCAAAGCTCTTTCAGGCCCAGGCCAGTCAGCCTGGGCCTTCCTATTGGGACCGCATGGCCCCTGCGTTCTGCAATTTCGGTCGACCCGATGCGAACGAATTAGCCGCTGAGGCGATGCCAAGGCAGAGGGCCCACCCGTGAAACCCGGAGGACCCGGGCTCCGTAATTCACGGAGTCGGATTCCTCCAGCAAGGAGC
This sequence comes from Gemmatimonadota bacterium, assembly GCA_039586755.1. GTDB lineage: Bacteria > Gemmatimonadota > Gemmatimonadetes > Palauibacterales > KS3-K002. The sequence goes on from JBDHJU010000073.1 coordinate 21,418, forward strand.
GTCTGTGTGAAGCGGATCGTTGGAGCTCTAGCGTTCCTGGGAGCCGTCAGCGGCTCGGCCGGGGCCCAGGCACCCGCACCCGGGGCCGTTCTGGATACCGCGGCGCTAGCGACCCGGCTCCGGGCTCTAGCCGACTCGGCAGATGTGCCCGGCGGGGCGGCGGTCGTTGTGCGAAACGGACGGGTCGAGGCCGTCGTCACACTGGGGACGCGAAACGGGGCCGATCCCGTTACCGCCGAGACGGTGGTCCGTATCGCCTCGGTCTCCAAGGTGTTCACCGCCGCTGCGGCGGCTCGCCTGGTGGCCGACGGAGCGCTGTCGCTCGATGCGGACCTCCGTGGGGACCGACCCTGGCTGGCCGCCGTGGCCCCTGGACCGGAGCCCGTGACACTGCGGGGATTGCTGTCCCACACGGCGGGTTTCGATGATCGTGCCGTGGGCATGTTCGCCCGCGAGGCCGACGACGTGATACCGCTCGGCGATTACCTGCGCGCCCACATGCCGCACCGCACCAGCGTGCCCGGTCGCTGGGCCCGCTACAGCAACCAAGGGGCAGCACTGGCTGGCCTGGTCGTCGAGGAAACCACGGGGCAGCCCTTCGATGCAGCCGTGGCAGGGCTGATTCTCGAACCGCTGGACATGGGCAGCTCGTCCTTCGCCCAGCCCCTGCCACCCGAGCTCACCGACCGTCTGGCGCGCGCCTACCGATGCAGCGACGAGGGTTGCGATCCGGTCCCGTGGGACTACCGGAACGCGCCGCCGGCCGGGGGGCTGGTCACAACGCCTTCCGACATGGGCCGTTTCATGCTCGCGGTTCTGGACGAAGGACATGCGTCGCTGGGCGCGGAGACGGTGCGCCTGCTCACGAGTCGCGCGTGGAGCGCTCAGCGGGAGATGCCGGGCCTGGCTCTGGCGCTGCAGGAGCAGCCCATCGCGGGATACCGAGGGTTGGTGCATGCCGGCGCCAGCTCGGGATACCTGAGCCTGCTCGTGCTCGTGCCCGATGCCGGAGCGGGACTGTTCGTGGTGACGACGGGCGGGTCGTCGCGCTTCGGAGTCGCCGCGCTGACGGAGTTCGAGCAGCTGCTGGGCGGCGCCTCCGGCCGGAGCGGTCGTCCGCCAGTGACGCTCACCGCTGCCGAGCTCGACGAGTACAGCGGCGTCTACCTCCTTGGCCGAGCGGCTCGACGCAGCTATGAGAGCATGCCCGGGCGATTCCTGTATAGCCGTGCGATCGGATCGGATGCCGACGGCTACCTGACGCGGTCCGAGGCCGGCCGGGTGCGCCGGTATGGACGCGTGGAGGACGACTTGTTCGCGGACGTCGATGGCATCGGGATGATGGCGTTTGAGCGCAATCCCGCCGGCCGGGTGGTGGCCGTGCACGCCGCGGAGGTGTTTAACGGTGCGCGGTTCCCGGCCAGCTACGAGCGGCTGCCTGGCGTCATGCAGCCGCGGTTCATCAACGAGCTGCTATCCTGGGCGGCAGGTCTCCCGGCCATCGCGCTCATCGTGTGGCTGCTCATTGCCGGCGTGGGGCTCCTACGGCGACGCCCGGGAAGGCCCGCCCGCACGGCGATGGGAAAGGCTGGACTCCTGCTCACCGCGGGCACCACCGCCGGCGTGCTGGTGTTCGGGTTCGGGTTTCTCGCGCGCTTTAACGCGATGGCCATGAACGACCCTATCACGCTGGCATACGGTCTTCCGCCAGCACTCCAGCGTTTGCTCTGGTTGCCGTGGGCGATCGCCCCCTGCGCCGCGACGGTCGCTGCGATCGCCGTGGCCTCGTGGCGCTATAAGTCGTCCGTGCCACTCACGGACCGCATGCTGTTCGCCGTGACGGGAGCCTGTGCCCTGGCGTACGTGGCCGTGCTGATCCACTTCTCGTTGCTCCCGCCAGTGGCATGATCGTGCGCTTGTTACGGTAGATTGCGGCGCCGGGATTCGCTTCGAAAGAGCCTGGACACCAGCGCTGACTGTGACAGGGCTTCGTTTGGCGCTACCTTAGCTGGCACTGGCGATTGGTCGCTTCGAACTAGGAGGAGATTTCGATGGCAAGATTCCTCATTGAAGTGTCGCACGGATCGGAAGTCGATTCTTGTATACGGGCAGTCGAGGTCTTTCTCAGGACCGGATCCCACTTTCTCACGCGAGCAGACTGGGGATGCAAGGACGGGGTGCACAAGGCCTGGATAGTTGTCGAGCTAGATAGCAAGAGCGATGCCCTCAAAATTGTACCACCCGACTTCCGATCTCAGGCCACGGTAGTGCAACTAAACACCTTCTCGTTGGAGCAGATGGAGGAACTGCGTCGCCATCACGACGCCGGGCCGTGACCGGCGCAGCTTATCCGTCCGCGGCGTCTGAGAGGTACGGCTAGACCCCTACACTTTCCTTCACTCTGGGCTGCGAGCAAGGTCACGTCGGTAGGTCACGTGACCATTCCATCAAGCTCGGCCGATCGGCCGAAAGACCGCGTGGGATATAGTCGGGGCGCCCGGATTCGCGTTGAAGGCGCCGTCAGGCGCCTTCATGCCGCTGGCCGCGCGTTCCTGCGCGCGGCGCGAGTCTCCACCGGGGACCTCCTGCTCCCAAAGAGACCATTGGCAACCGTACGGCCCGCTCACGATCAGCTCATCGGGAGGATTCAGCGGCACGGGCGTTACCCCCGCCTTCAGGAAGCGAGCGACGCACCAGCCGCACAGCGATGCGCCTGCAGTGAGGAAGAGAACGCCGACCACCGCGCCGACGATGCCTGGCATGAGCGTCGGGAGTCCCAGCCAACGATCCGTGTAGAGGCCGACGACGATCACGACCGCAAGTGTGCTTCCGAAGATCAGGAATCCGAGCGGCGTCAAGAACTCTCGGCGGCGCTTCGGACCAGTTGCCACGGTATTGAAGTAATCGGCGAGACCCACTATCCCCACCCCCAAGGATTCATCGCCTATTGCCGATCTATGTTCCGGGAAGTTGTTGTTGAGCCGGCCCAGACTCGACCCTGGCGGCAGATTCCACATCTTCGGTCAACTGGTCGAGAAGCTCACGGAGAACGCGCTGCCGGCGACGCACGGCGGACCTGAAGATGGTGCGTGACAAGAGGATTGCACCGCTCAGTGAGGCGATAGGAACGGCGATGGCGAAAAGCGCCGACCCCAGTGCGCCGATTCCTACTCCGAGGCCGACTCCCAGGCCCACCCCGAGGCCGCCACCACCTATGATCCCGCCGTGGGTGGCCCAGGCAAGCCCACTGAGGCGCTCCTCGATGTTGATTCGCGTGCGTTCGTTGCGTGAATCGACGATCACCTGAAGCGATCGCAAGTCGTCGCTGGTCTTTGATTCCCAGGTCAGCGTTCTTCCCGATACGCCAGCCTGACCATGCGACCC
>JBDHJU010000074.1:0-15476 GCA_039586755.1 Gemmatimonadota bacterium
GGCCAACCCGTGCTTCCCCTCCTCGACCAACAGGTGCATGGGGAACCGGGTCTCCTCGTCCGTGTCGATGACGTTCCAGAACCAGATGATGCCGTGCGCCTTGGCGCTGACCCGGGTAACCAGCACGATGTACGTCTGCTCGTCGCACTGCGCGTCGGTGTTCTCACGAACCCACTCGCCGCCGGAGCGCAGCACGACGGCTTTGAACTCGGCCGCCTCGAGGTCGTGATCGTGCGCACCCAGACCCACCTCGGCGTGGAAGTAGGCGAAGAAGTGGAGATGGAAGGCGGCCAGCGCCTCGAGATCGACGATCGAGTTGCCGATGCCCTCATCGTCGCGGACGAAGGCGCCTTCCAGCAACCTCTCGTCGAACAGCAGCTCATCGTCTCGTCGAACAGCAGCTCATCGAACTGGTAGTAGACCACGGGGCGATCCGGTGCCGTCTCAAACGGCATCGCCTCGGGTATGCGGATCGAGTCCCCTTCCGCCTGGTTGAGCAGCGGCTCGTCGGGAGAGAACCAGTAGACAGGCGCCAAATAAGAGGCTAGCCGCTCGAGCGGCAGATGCCGATCGGTCCCTTGCCAGACCATCCCGGGCAGGCCGCTGAAGTCGCAGGCTCCTCCGATCGAATATTGGGGTTCCTGCCCCTGCCCCTGCGCTTCCGCCGCGAGGGCCCCTCCAGACAGCAGTAGCAACAGAAAACCCCGTTCGGGCCATGCCGGTCGGCGCATACGTCCCTCCAGTGCTGGACATACTTTGGTAGCGGGCCGGATTATCGTGGAAATGCTGTAGCAAGATGGGCTAGAGATCGAGTCTGTCAACGCTGGGGGTTGGACCGCGCGATATCAGCGGAACATGGTCATCAGCCGCTGCGGAGTTCGACACGCCGCAAGCCTTTGGTGTTGGTGACCACGTTGATCGAGCTCATGGCTGGGGGTGCGCAGCAGAAGCGCAACTGGTCTCCAGTTAGACCTCCGCAAAGGGGTTCACCGCGATGACGCTGCCGTACGTCTGACCATTGTTGAAGTCTTCCGAATATAGACTCTCCACACCTGCAGCGTTGGCCGCCTGCACGATCAGCGCATCCCAGAAGGAAATCTGGTATCGCTCCTCCAACTCGAGGGCTTCGAGAATCGACTCGCCGTCGTTTACCACTAACTCCCACGTCAGGTAATCCGCCAACATCCGCTTCGCCTCGGCCCGGGGGATCGGCTTCTTTGCCACTTTGCGAAAATTGACGTATAGCTCCTGAAGCACCTGGGTACTGACCACGCCCGATCGCTCGTCCCAGAGGCGCGTCACGAGCGCCTTCGCCCGATCGTGCTTGGCGCCAGATCTCGGGTCGTGGGCGTAGACCAGGATGTTCGTATCGACAAACGCCCTAGCGCTCATGCAACTCGTCCCGCGAGCCAGCGGGCTTCCAACCCAGGTCGAATCCGGCCTCCAGCCGGGCCAACGCCCGCCGCCTCGCGGCCTCGTAGTCCTTCTCGCGCCGGACCAACTCCTCGAGCTGCTCCGCCAGCATTCTGCTTACCGATGATCCGCGCTGCGCCGCCAAAACCTTGGCCTCCCTGATCAGCTCCGCGTCCAGCCTAAGTGTGATGTTGGCCTTCATAGAATCCTCAACTAGCACGTGATACTGTGCAACACAGTATCACGTGCTCCCTGATATGTCAATCGGGGACCGGGCTGGCGAGGTCTGAGGAGGCGGAGAGCGGATCAACGGCGGATATCGACCCGCCGTAGACGATTCGCGTTCGTCACCACGTTGATGGAGCTCATCGCCATGGCCGCCTCGGCGATGGCAGGGTGCAGGAACCCGAGGATCGCCACCGGGATCGCAATCACATTATAGAAATAGGCCCAGAACAAGTTCTGGCGGATCTTCCTAAAGGTGGCGTGCGAGAGTCGGATCGCACGCACCACCGCCGAAAGATCGCCCTGTACGAGAGTGACGTCCGCCGCCTCGATGGCGATGTCGGTGCCGGTGCCGATGGCGATTCCCACATCGGCCTGCTTGAGCGCCGGCGCGTCGTTGATGCCGTCCCCCACCATGGCGACCCTGCGACCCTCTTCCTGGAGCCGTTTGACCTCGTTCACCTTTTGGTCCGGCAGCACTTCTGCAATCACATGATCGATGCCGACCTCGCGGCCGATCGCACCCGCGGTTCGCTGATTGTCGCCGGTGAGCATCACGGTCTCGAGGCCGTAGCGTTTTAGCTCGGCCACGGCAGCCCGCGAGTCATCCTTAAGAGTGTCGGCCACGGCGATGACGCCCGCCGGCCGGCCGGCCACGGCGACGAACATGGCGGTCTTCGCCTCGCTCTCCAGACGCGTCAAGTCAGCTGCCAACTCGCCGACCGCAACGTTCTCTTCCTCCATCAAACGCGCGTTACCCACCAGCACGAGCTTCTTGTCGATTAGCGCGCGCACGCCGCGCCCAACCAACGCCTCGAAGCCCGTACCCTCGATGACCGTCAATTGACGCGACACGGCTTCGGCGACGATGGCGGCGCCTAAGGGATGCTCGGAGCCCGACTCGGCGCTCGCCGCGTAGCGCAGCGTCTCCGCCTCGCGCCAACCCGGCGCCGGAACCACATCGGTGACACCCGGCTGGCCGCGGGTGATCGTGCCCGTCTTGTCGAGTACGATGGTGTCGATCTCTTTCAATACCTGGATGGCGGCGCCGCTCCGCACCAGTACACCGTTCTCGGCGCCCATACCGGTGCCGACCATGAGCGCCGTGGGCGTGGCGAGTCCCAGCGCGCACGGACAGGCGATCACCAGCACGGCGACCGCCGCGAAGATCGCCAGGGACAGACGGCTCAAGCTCGGATCGACCCAGGGCAGGAACGCCGAAGCCCACTCGGCGATTCCGCGGAAGAAGCCGGGGAAGAGGAGCCAGGCGATGAAAGTCGCGCTCGCAACGGCGAGGACCGTCGGCACGAAAACCGCAGTAACCCGGTCGGCGAACTCCTGGATCGGGACTTTAGTACCCTGCGCCTCCTCCACCATGCGGATCACGTGGGCGAGAAACGTGTCCTCGCCGACGCCGGTGGCACGGACACGAAGCATCCCCTCCTTGTTTATGGTCGCGCCGATGACCTTATCGCCCTCCTTTTTCTCCACCGGCATCGATTCGCCGGTGGCCAGCGACTCGTCCACCGAACTGTAGCCGCGGATCACCTCACCGTCGGTGGGGATCTTTTCGCCGGGTCGGACCACAAGGACGTCGTCGACATCGACTTGCTCGATAGGGACCTCGACCTCCGCGCCGCCGCGCTCGACACGCGCCGTCTTTGCCTCGAGTGAAAGCAGCTTTTGAATCGCCGCCGAGGTACGGCCCCGGGCCTTGGTCTCCACCCAGCGGCCGGTGAGATGGATCGCCATGATCATCGCACCCACGCCCGCGTAGTTGAGGAGCTTGGGCGCGTAGCCTAAATCGTAGGCAACGGCCACGAAGCCGGTGGCGAACGCGACCGTCGAGCCGATGGCGATGAGGGTGTCCATCGTCGGTGTGCGGTTGAGCAGGCTGCGATAGCCTCCGCGGACCGTCTCCCACCCCGAGATGAACAGCACGGGCGCGGCGAGCACGATCATCCCCAGGTCGAAGGCGAGGGCCGAAGGCCACATCACACCGAAAAACATGTGGGGGATCATCCAGGCGATGATCGGCGCGGTGAACGCCCAGGCCCACACCATGAGCGAGCGCGCGCGCTCGACCTTGCGCTCATCCTCCTGCAGTCGTTCGCGTTCCCGGGCCAAGCGCCGCTCGGCGCCGGGGCGCTCCACCGCGGCCACGCCGAAGCCGGCCCCCTCAACCGCGCGTCGCAGGTCACGCACCTGAGCCTTCTCCGGTGTGTGCTCCACCGTCGCCTTGTGGGTCGCGATGTTGACAGCCGCAGAGCTCACGCCCTCCAGTTGCGCGAGCGCCTTCTCCACCGACTGCGCGCACGAGGCACAGTGCATCCCCTCGATATCGAGGACGATCTTCTGCGGCCGCGACTTCTCCTCCGACGCTACCGCCTGCGCACCATCGTCAGCTTTGCTCACAGGTCACCGTCATCTTCTGTTTCAGGCCTGGGTTTTCAGAAAAAAGATCGCGGGCGCGAGGGCTCCGAAAGGGAGCTCCCACGCCCGGGTCTGAGAGGGCTGACCGGCCTGCGCCGGCGGTGCTACGAGCCCGGAGGCGGTGGCGGCTGCGGCACCCTTTGCCGCTGCCGCATTCCACGCCCCCTCATCCCGCTTTCACGATCTTGCCGCCAACGATCCCTCTGCTGACGGCGGAATATCTCGATGCCCTCGCGCCAGGCCGTGTACTTCTCGCGCTGCGCGTCTGTCAGGACGTCCAACGACTCTCGCTCGACGTTCAACAGACCTCGGGCCACGCCGGCCTGGAGCTCGGCACCTTCATCGATCAACCGCTCGAGCGCCTCATAGTCGCTCTCGGCACGCGCCTGCCGCATCGCCTCGCGGTGCTCCTGCAGCCGCTCCATCTGCGCCTGCATCAGCGCCTGATGGCCCTCGCCGAGCTCCTCGAGCCGGCCGATCTGCTCCTCGCTCAGCTCCAAGTCATCCTTGAAGCCGATAAGCATGTGCGGCCCGATGTGACCGGGCCAACGCATCCCCGCCCTGCCGAGGTTCCTCTGCCCCTGCATTTGACCCATCATCCTCGAGTGCATCCCGCGTCGGGCACGCATCCCTCGGGTCTGAGTCGTGTCCGCCTCCTGTCCCAGTGCCGTCCCCGAAACGGCCAGCAAGGCCGCCAACGTCAGGAAGGTCGCCAATCCGAGTATCTTCTTCATGAGCCACGCTCCATTCGGTGGTCTGTGTCTGTGCTACTCGTATACACTGACACCTACCGACCCCCGAACGTTAGCGCTCCCTACATCGCCGGTTTGACCCGCTCACGGGCCCCCTACCGCACGTACCGATACAGCAGCTCGACGATCTCTTCCCTCACCTGCTTTGCCGGCTCGCCGCCCAGCTCGATCGCGTGGGTTACGCAGCCCTCAAGGTGATTGGTCAAAAGCAACTTCTCCGCCCCGTTCAGCGCCGAGTGCACCGCAGCGAACTGCTGCAGGATGTCGGGACAGTACCGTTCCTCCTCGACCATGCGCTGGATCCCCTCCACCTGGCCCCGGGCCCGGGCGAGGCGCTTGAGGATATCGCGCTTGGTGCTGTCTGCGATGCCCATCGCGTGGGCGGGCTTCGACATGGAGCCTCCTATTCTATACTGGGGTATAGTATAACAATCTTCGTTTTCGGGCAACCCCTCCCCCCGTTCCTGCTCGTGATCGTCATCGTACTCGTACTCCGTGTAAGCCGGATTACGACCACGAGTACGATGACCAGCGCGAGCAGGCGCAGGAGCGGGAGGGGAGTCAGATTTGGGTTTCGGGGATTCGGCGAGGGTGGAAGTGATCCTCAGGTCCCTACCTGTTACGCCACTCCCACGACGTTGTCCGCGACCAGCCGCTCTACCCCTTCCGCCGAGTAGCCTAGAAGCTCCTCCAGGATCTCCCGCGTGTGCTGGCCCAGCGCCGGGGAGGGCTCGTTCGCGATCTCGGGTGCCGCCGACAGGTGCGGCGTGGAACGGGCGAACGTGTAGGTGCCGACCTCGGGATCGTCAATGTCGACGAGCATGCCGCGGGAGCGGAAGTGAGGGTCGGCGAAGACGTCCTTGGCGGTGTAGACCGGGCCGGTGGGCATGCCCGCCGCGTTCAGCGCGTCGACAACTTCCTGCCGGGTCTTGTGGGCCATCCAGCTCTCGATGATCGGCTGCAGCAGGTCAGCGTTGGCGGCGCGGCTCGTGCCGTCGGCACTGCGCGGGTCGTCGACCAGGTCGGGTCGGCCCACGGCGGTGGCGAGCCGGCCCCACACGATGTCGTCAGGTACATTGAGCGCCACGTAGCCGTCCTTGCAGCGGAACGCGCCGCGCGGCCAGAGGTGCTCCAGCTTGCCGCGCTGCGGCTCTTTCCCAGTGACGGAGTAGAGCGCCACCATCCGCTCGTTCAGTGCGAGCATGTTGTCTGTGAGGGAGACGTCCACGACCTGGCCTTCGCCCGTGCGTTCTCGCATGAACAGGGCCTGCATGACGCCGTAGGCCGCGATCATGCCGGAGTACACGTCGGCCAGGCCGTACAGGGTGAAGGTGGGCGGTTTGTCCTCGAAGCCGATGAGGTCCATCACGCCGCTCATCGCCTCTGCTACGATGTCGAATGCGGGGCGGTCGGCGTAATCGCTGCGGTACCCCTCGAGGCGGCCGAAACCGGAGATCATGGCGTAGATGATGCGAGGATTGACCGATTTGAGTCCCTGGTAATCGAGGCCGATCTTGGCCATGGAGCCGGGCCGCAGGTTCTCGACCACGACGTCGGAGACGCTCGCCAGCCGCCGCACGATCTCCTGACCCTGCTCGCTCTGGACGTTCAGGGCGAGGCTCTTCTTGTTGCGGTTATAAGCCATGTAGCCGAAGGCCTTCCTGGCGTCGTTCTTTTTGGCGAAGGGAGGGATGCTGCGGCGAGGATCACCCTTGCCTGGGCGCTCGATCTTGATGACCTCGGCGCCGGCGTCGGCCAGGAGCATCGTGCAGTAGGGGCCACTCATGTACTGTTCCAGCCCGATGACTCGGATTCCCGAGAGTGGTCGCTGCGCTTCGCCGGCCAAGTCTGCTCCTTTCCAGCTCGCTTTCCTTTTCCGCCTACTGCCCCAAGTACTCTACCAGCGTGCTGACTCCCATGCCGACCCCCACACAAAGGGTAGCCAGTCCGTAGTAAGGCCGCGACTCCTGGGGCGCCCGGCGCTTCATCTCGTGTAGCAGCGTCACCAGGATGCGGGCACCGGAGCAGCCGGTGGGATGCCCCAGCGCGACGGCGCCGCCGTTTACGTTGGTGATCTCGTGCCGCAGGCCCAGCTTGCGCATGACTCCGAGCGCCTGCGCCGCAAAGGCCTCGTTCAGCTCGATCAGACCCACCTGCTCGAGCGTGAGCCCCACGCGGCGCAGCAGTTTCTCGGTCGCCGGCACGGGCCCGTAGCCCATGACGCCGGGGTCGACGCCCGCCACGGCCGATCCGATCCAGCGGGCCATCGGGGTGAGCCCAAGCTCCCGCGCCTTCTCCGCGCTCATGAGCAGGGTTGCTGCCGCGCCGTCGTTCACCCCACTGGAGTTGCCCGCCGTAACCGTGCCGTCCTTGCGGAATGCGGGCTTGAGTCGTCCCAGCTGCTCGAGGCTCGTGTCCAGGATCAGCCGGCCATCCTCGCGGCGGTAGCGAGGGTGCTCATCGGTGTCCACGATGACCGGATCGCCTTTGCGCTGCGGCACGGGGATGGGAACGATCTCGTCCTTGAACTTGCCCGCGTTGATGGCTTCGACAGCCCGACGGTGGCTCTCCAACGCGAAGGCGTCTTGCTGCCCGCGCGAGATCCCCATCTCCTCGGCGATGTTCTCGGCCGTTTCGCCCAGGCTGACGATCGGGTAGAGGGCTTCCATGCGCGGGTTGTTGAAGCGCCAGCCCACTGTGGTGTCCCACATGGTCCAATGCCCCATGGGCTGGGCGCGCTCGGGCTTGGGGATGGCCCAGGGCGCCCGGCTCATGCATTCGACGCCGGCGCCCACGAAGACGTCGCCTTCCCCGGCGATGATCGCTTTGGCAGCCTGGTTCACCGCCTCGAGGGCCGACGAGCAGTTGCGGTTGACGGTGACCCCGGGCACTTCCACCGGCCAGCCGGCCAGCAGCACGGCCATGCGGGCCACGTCGCGGTTGTCCTCCCCCGCCTGGTTGCCGCACCCGGCGTACACGTCGTCGACCAGCGCGGGGTCGAGCCCGACACGCTGCGCGAGGCCGTTGAGAACCTCGGCCAGGAGATCGTCGGGACGCACACTGGACAGGGAGCCGTTGTGCCGCCCGATCGGTGAGCGGACGGCGTCCACCATGACGACTTCGCGCATGTGTCCTCAGCCGGTGCTAGGAGATGGCCAACTCGGGGTGCAGCTGGGCGTTCTCGGACTCCTTCTCGAGGTCCATGATGAACTCGCCGAAGCGCTCCGCCACCTTCTGCAGAAACGGGTGGTGGTTCAGGATGAACCGCTCCGGGTCGTCATCCTCCTGGAACGCCGCCAGAAGGGCGTCGGCCCTCTCGTCGGTGGCCGCGTCGATGTAACTGGAGGAGATCCGGAGACACAGGTCCTGTACCGAGTGAAACGCCGAGCCCGGTACCGTGGCGATTTCGTAGTTTTCCAGGAGAAAGAGGGCCAGATCCTCGTCGTTCTGCACCCCCCGCGCCGCCAGCGGCTCGCGCCATTTCTCGAAGCAGGGGAAGACATAGAAGGCGCCCGCCGGCTCCACGCAGGGGATCCCCAGCTGCTGCATAATCCGGTAGAGGTAGCGGGTGCGGCAGGCGTGCATCCGCGCACAGAGAGCTATGTACTCCTCGATCTCGGGGTCGTCGCTGTAGGCGACCACGGCCGCGTGCTGTACCGGCGCGGCCACGCACGTCCAGATATTGGAGGCGATGTTCGAGATGGCATGCGCCAGCGCGCGCCCGCCGTTCTTGCCGGGGAGAACGGCCACGCCGACCCGCCAGCCGCCGAGCGAGACGTCCTTGCTGAGCCCCCCGAAGACCACCGTACCCTCGGGGTAGTATTTCGCAACCGAAACGTGGGGGATGCTGGAGAACGCCGTATGCGCGTAGATCTCGTCGCTCAGCACCATCAGCTCATGCTCCCGGGCAAAGCCCGCAAGGGCCTCGACCTTCTCCGGGCTGGTCATGGTACCAGTTGGGTTCTTCGGACTATTCGTGACGAAAACCTCGGGGTTCCCCCAGTGTAGCCGCGATTCCTGGATGCAGTCCTCGAGCACATCCAGCTCCAGCTCGTAGTTCGTCTCCGGTCGCGTGGGAACGAAGGTCACCGGTTTGGCCAGGATGTGCGCCTGCGGGGCGTAGGACACCCACGACGGCTGGGGCAGGATGACTTCCTCACCGAGCGCCATCAGGCACGAGAAGATGAGCGATTTGCTGCCCGGCCCGACCACCACCTGTTCCGGCGCGACATCGAGGTCGAACCGCGCGGCGTAGTGCGTCGCTACCGCCTTCCGCAGCTCTTCGATACCGAGCGGATGCGTGTAGCTCCGCTTGTCAGCGTTGGCACAAAGTGCCTCGGCGATCTTCGGGTGCACCGGAAAGCGGGACTCGCCGAAGGCCAGGTGGTATACGTTCTGGCCCGCGGCCCACATCTCGCGGACCCGGTCGTTGATGGCGATGGTAGCGGATGCCTTGAGCCCGCGGATGCCGGCTCGAGAGAAGCGTATGGGTCTGAAGCGCTCGACCACTGGCGTCTGTGCCTCCGGCACGGTGAGCCCAAGTGGATTGGCGCGGGGGAGCCCGTTATTGTCGGCCACTATACACTACTCACGCTGATTTTGCAAGCTCTCAGCCCTATCTCTCTACCGGGCCGCGCGTTCCCTTAGATAGCCGGTGATGGCGTCCAGTTCACGGTCGCTGAGCGGCTGGACGTCGAACAGCGCCATGTAGGCCTGCATCTGGCCGACGACCCGGTCCCAACCCGTCGCGGTGTGAGCGCTGGGCGCCGGCAGCTCGTGACAGACCGAGCACTTCTGCTGAAACAGCTCCCTTCCCGGGCCCGCAGTCAACTCGCCCGCCTCCGGTGTCGGAAGCGCGTACTGCTGCAGATAAGCGATGATGGTGTCGGTGTCCGCCTGGGAGGGGATCTCGACGCTCTCGTAGCCGGCCATCACGACGTCGCCGATGAGGCCTGTGGTCAGCGGGCCGCCGAGCCGATCACTGAGCTGCTGCATGCGCAGGATGTTGCGCTTCACCAGTATCGGCCACTCGACCGCGCTGTGCATCTGCGGCGTGGGCAGCCAGTGGCACTGGATGCAGTAGACCTGCAGCAGCCCGGCGCCTCGTGAGCCCGGCTCGGGCAGGTCCTCGGGCCGGAAGTCGTTGGGCGGCAGGCCGACGCCGATGGAGCTGATCATTCGCCACCGCTGTCCCCGCTCGAGGCTGGCGGTGAGCGTACCGCCGAGCTCGGAGAGCACACTGTCGACGGCCACAAGGTCCGCCGGCTGCTGGGACGCATCCTGCTGACAACCCGACGCCGCTGCGGCGATCAGAACCAGAGCGGCGATTCCGGCCCCGAGTCTCCTGTACATTGTCTCCCCCTTCACCTAGAACGGGCGACCTCAGAACTTCAGGCCGCTCTCGACCGTCGTAATGCGGCCAGCCCGGCGAACGTGTAGTCGACGATCGCGATGGCTGACGCTGCGCCGACCGCTACGATGAACACGGCGATGCGCTCGGGCGCCAGGAGTAGCACGAACAGCGTCACCACCTGCAGAGCGGTCACCAGTTTGCCTGCGGGCCGGGACTGGGCCGGGACGTTGATTCCCATCCCCTTGCCGACCAGCCAGCCCGTGCCCACATACAGATCTCGCGAAACCAGAATCAAGTACTCCCGCCACCCTAGATACGGCCCCGGCAAGAAAGCCGCCAGGGTGATGAGAACGAACAGCTTGTCGAACAGCGGGTCCATGATGGCGCCCGCTTTGCTCTCAACGCCCAGGCGGCGGGCGAGCCAGCCATCCAGCGCGTCGGTGAGGGCGCCGAGGAACAGGAGGACGCCGCGCCACAGCAGCCCGTCGACGGCGACGAAAGCGGCGGCGATGGGCAGGCGCAGTGCCGAGATCAGGTTCGGCAGCTTCGCCAGCGCGGGTTTTTCGAAAGTTCCCCCCATCCCTCCGGTTCTACCTCCCTGCTTTTGGGCGCGGGCTACTATACCCAACCGCCATCCCGACCGCGAGGTCGCTCCGGCGCCCTCACCGGGCCAGCTGTCCGAAGACCGAGCGAAACGGCGTCGGCTCGAGCCCGAAGACCTCGCGCAGCACGTTCCCTTCCCCCGGGATGATGCTCTCCTCGAACATCATGGTGAGCTCATCGGAGCTTACCGGGGTGGGCAGGCGCCAATTCGATGCCAGGTCGACCAGCGGTCGTACCAAACCTGGCGACACATGAATCAGCCGGCGCCTCAGCCTTAGCTCCTCGCAGATGATCTCGAGCAGGCGATTGTACGTGAGCTTGTGGGGTCCACCGATATCGAAGCTTTCGTCCTTCAAGTTGGAACGCTCCACCGCCTGGGCGAAAGCCTCGGCCACATCGGTGACGTCTACTGGTTGCAGCCGGTAGCGACCATCTCCGATCACGGGTATCAGCGGGAGCCCGCGCACCAATCGCAAAAGCAGCCGCATGAACCCGCCGTCGGGCCCTACGATCACCGAAGGGCGAAAGATCACGTAAGCGATGCCCGACCTGCGGACGACCTCCTCGGCTTCGTATTTGGTGCGCTGGTACGCGGTACCGTCCGTCTTGGCGCCCAGGGCGCTCATCAGGATGAACTTGCCAAGGTCCGCCCGCTGCGCCGCCTCCACCAACCGCTGGGTACCCCGGGTGTGGACGTTCTCGAACGTCTGCTCCGGGGGCCGCTCCCGAATGATGCCGACCAGGTGGACGACGACGTCGCAACCGGCTATCGCCTCATCGAGCTCTTCGTCCCTGGTCACATCCCCCTCGACCAGCTCGGCGCCCAACTCGGTCAGGCTCCCGGCCGCGGACCGGTGGCGAACCAGGGCACGCAGCCGGTGACCGCGCTCCGCAAGACGCCGGGCGATGTGGCGACCGACGAAGCCCGTGCCGCCAGTGAGAAACACCGATAGCTCTGAACCTGTCTTATCGCTCATCGCCCTCGGCCCCCTGGTCTTCACTTGCCGTGCGCCCGTCCCGGCGAATGATCCGGCGCAAGCGCTTCGCCGCCAGCCACGGCCGTGGCCCTGACCAGCCGTTCCAGCGCCGCGGCGAGCACATAGCGCGCGTTGGTGTAGGTGAGCAGCCCCCCCGCATCCTCCGCCGGCAGCCAGCGGCAGGCCTGTATCCCTTCGGCCCGCTGGGGCAACGTCAACTCCGCCGGGTCGGCCTCCACCAGAAAGTAGTCGCAGAACTTGTGGATCAGGTTGGCGCCGGACCGGAAGTACCAGTCGGTCGTCCCCACCCACTCCCTGACCCCTAGCCGGGACAGCCCCGTTTCTTCGCTGCATTCGCGCAGCGCGGCCGCCTCGACGGTTTCGCCGGCCTCGACGTGTCCCTTGGGCCACCCCCAGTTGCCGTAGCCATCTCTGATGAGCAGAACCTCGAGCGCCTCGTCGGCCCGCCGCCGGTAGATCACGCCACCGGCGCTACGCTCGATCTCAGCGGCCTGGGGTGCGGCCATCAGCGCTCCCTTGTTATCTTGGGCACAGCCACGGCGGCCGAGGGGCTCGGATCGCCGCGCCATTGCCACATACCACTATGCCACGTGTCGCGGGAAGCTAAGACAAGGCGGACAGCCACGGCAACGCCGCCCGGGAGGCGGCTGGGATGAGCGCCTATGGCGTGCGCTGGTCCCAGCTACGCATCGGGGTTCTGGTGACCCTGGTGGTAACGAGCGCGTCGTTCCTGATCTTCTTCATCGACGACGTCCGCAGCGCCGTCGAGGGCCGTTACACCCTTCACTTTCATACATTCACGACCCAGGCGCTGCGCGCGCGGGCGCCTGTGTGGCTCGCGGGCCAGCCGGTCGGGCAGGTCAGTGGGCTTCGCCTGGAACGGCCCCGCAGCGATGCTCCGGAACTCCTGGTCGTCGAGCTCCACATCAGCCTCGATGCGCAGCCCTTCATCACCGAGGGGGCCGTAGCTCAGGTCACCACGGCAAGCATGCTGGGAGAGGTGGTCGTCAACATCCTGCCCGCGGCGGAACCGGCTCCACCGCTGCAGGACGGGGACGAACTGCCCACAGCGGCGGAGCTCGATCCCTCCCATCTAACGGCACGACTGGAGGGCCTCTACGACTCGCTGCCCCCCGTGACCGATCGCTGGCAGCAGCTCATGGATCAGGTCCGCCACGGCGATGGCACCCTGCCGCGCATGGCGCGCCGACCCGCCGAACTGAGTGAGCTGCGCGCCAACCTGTCCGAGGCGTCCGCGACGCTCGATACCATAGGCAGCGCGGCCGGCAATCTGGCCGACCTGCTGTCCGACGAGGACGTGCGGTTGGCGCTGGAGCGGATCGGACCTCGTATCCAGGAGCTGGCCCGCCTCTCGGATGAGAGGAGCGGGACCGCAGGCGGGTTCGCCAGCGATACGCTCTTCGCCGCCCGGTTGGCCGGAATCGGGGAGACGGTGGCGCTGATCCGCGAGCGGGTCGAATCGGGACGGGGCTCGCTCGGCCGCCTGCTCTACGACGAGGCACTGGCGGAAGAGCTGGAGCGAACGCGCGCGCTTTTGGCTGAGCTGAAGGCCGACTTCGCGGCGCTGGGAGGACGAGGCGGCGGCCGACCCTAGCGTCCGCGGCGCCGGCGCCGGCGCGCCTTCCCGAGGTCGCCCGGCCCCGGGAGCGAGCCGTCGATGATGAAGGTGATCTCGCCTTTGCCGTCTGCCGCCCGGGACGTGACCACGATCTGATCCACACGCCGCGACTTGTCCGCCACCGTAATCTCGAAATCGAGCTTGCCGTCCGCCGACTTGACCCGGGTCCGCACTCGGTCGCCGGGCGAACGCTCGGCGCAGGTGGCCGGGTTGCGGAACAGCGTCTTCGTAGACTGGCGATTACTCCCCGATAGCGTCCGTGAGATCTTGATCTGACGCAGCCAGTCCGGCTGGTAGCTTATCGTGTACCTGGCACCGTGCTGGTCTGTGCCCTCTCCGTCGCGGTTATGCCGGGCCATCGCAGGCTCAATCCCCCCAAAGGGCCGTATGGACGCGTCCGAAAACTGTCTCGAGAAGGATGGACAATCTCTTTTAATACCGCATGAGCGTCAAGGCGCCTCCCCACGAGGACCTAGAGCCGGAACGGCACCGGCACGAAACAGAGCACGAATGCCAGAACCGCAGCCAGCCCGACGGCCACGCGAACGGCGCCCGGACCCAGCTCCGAATTGTAGAGCGGGGGGTGCCGGATCCGACCCCGCCCCACCCCGGCCACCAGGACCGCCCACAACCACCAGCCGGCCCAGAGGAAGCCCAACGGGATCAGCGCCAGAAAGAACGCCCAGGCTGCCAGCCGCTGGCGCGAACCGAGCAGCGCGTACAGCAGGTGACCGCCATCCAGTTGCGATATCGGAAGCAGGTTAAGGGCCGTGACGAACAGGCCCAGCCACCCAGCGAAGGCGATGGGGTGCATCTCCACAACGTGACCCACCCCGGGCAGGTCGAGCACCAAGCGCGTGAGCCACGACATGGCCAGCGAGCCGCCCAACCAGAAGCGGTCGTCGGCGAAGGGTACCAGATATTCCGTCGGCGCGTTGACCACCGCGATGACACGGCTATGCGCTAGCCCCCACCAGACCAGTGGCAGCGAGACCAGGAAGCTGAGCAACGGGCCCGAGACCGCCACATCGAGCAGCGTCGAGCGGCTGAGCACCGGCGAGCGCAAACGGATGAACGCACCCAGCGTTCCGATCACCGACAGGTAGGGCGGGAACGGAATGAAAAACGGCGGTGACACAGAGATCCGATGATGACGCGCCGCGTAATAGTGCCCGGCCTCGTGTACCGCGAGCACCCCCACCAGCGCCAATCCGAACGGCAGACCCGGAACCAGTTCCCCCGCATGGACAGCTACCGGGATCGGAACCCACCAACCGCTAAACAGCGGCAGGGGCTGAAACCCGATGGGCCAGTGCCCCATCAATAGACTGCCGGCTACCACCGTGCTGAAAACCGTCGCGCCGAGCAAAAGGATGTGCAGCCACCAGCGCTCGCGCCGCTCAGCCGGCTCGAACAGGAAAAGCTCCCAGCCCAGCGGCTCCTCGCGCGCACCCACCGACCCGGGCCAGCTCGCCAGAACCTCCTTCACTTGCGGCGACTGGGGAGTCAATCCCGGTAGTAGCCGACCCGTCACCAGGCGGCCGGCGCGAACGGTCTCCACCCGGCAGAAGGCGAAGATCGCCAGGTATTCCGCCGGCCCTTGACCGTACGTTTGCTGACTATTAGAATCCTGTGTCACCAGCCAGAAGTCCGCCGCGATTTCTTACTGCACCCATTAGAGCATTACCGAAAGCGTAAAGCAAAGTAATCTAACAACATATCGCTGCTGGCCGTACGCGTTGCCGGCGCGCCAATCAAGTTTGCGCACGACCCGATCTTCGCAGCTCCCCCGGCCAAGCATGCAGCCAACCACAGAAGAAACAAATGAGTACTGCACCCACGTCGCTCGATATCGCGGAGTTGAAAGCGAAATCAGTCGCTGACCTCCACGAGATGGCGGAAGAGTTGAACATCCAGAACTACTCTTCCCTCCGCAAGCAAGACCTGATCTTCCGAATCGAACAGAACCTGCTCGATTCCGACGTGATCCTCAGGGCGGAAGGCGTCCTGGAGATCCTGCCGGAGGGCTACGGGTTCCTACGGAGTCAGGACTGGAACTA
>JBDHJU010000155.1:0-3600 GCA_039586755.1 Gemmatimonadota bacterium
ACCGGCTGCGCATCACCGCCCAGCTCACCACCGCCGCCGATGGCTACCATCTCTGGTCCCAGACCTACCAACGGGACAGGGAGGACGTCTTCGCCATCCAGGACGAGATCGCCCGCGCCATCGTGGACACGCTGCGGGTGAAGCTGCTGGGCGAGCAGGACAGACCGCTGGTCAAGGCGGCGACGAAGAACCCGGAGGCGTACGACCTGTACCTCAAGGGCCGGCACTACTGGTCCAGACGCTACAAGGTCGGGCTGCAGACGGCACTGGAGTATTTCCAGAGTGCCATCGATGCGGACCCGGACTATGCCCCTCCCTATACCGGCATCGCCGACGTTCACACGGTCTTGGGGATCTATGGGCTAATCCCTCCCGACGAAGCCCGCAGCACAGCCCAAGCGGCGGCCGAGAAAGCGCTGGCGCTCGATCGCGAGCTAGCCGAAGCTCATTTCTCCACGGCCCTGGTCCTTTTCTTCTCCCGGGATTATGACGGTTCCGACCGGGCATTGCAGCGGGCCATCGAGCTGAACCCAAACTTCGCGAAAGCGCACGTCTGGAGGGCGTTCGTTCTCATCGTTGTGGGGACTAGACGAGACGAAGGTCTGGCTGAGGCCGAGCGCGCCCGGACCCTGGCTCCCGACTCTGCCTACATCTTAGCCTGCGCCGGTATTGCCACGGCCTGGGCAGGTAGGCACCAGGATGCCATCCGGTACCTCGAGCGGGCGCTCGAGTTGGACCCGGAAGACGTCTTGGCTCTGTATTGTGCCGGGGCCTGCTACAGCGCAGTCGGAAGACACGAAGAGGCCTTCGCCGCCCTGGAGAAGGCGGCGGTTCTGTCGCACAGGATGGCGTTCATCCTCGGGGTTCTCGGTGCCGCTTACGGGCGAGCGGGGATGATGAGCGAGGCTCAGGCCATCCTTCAAGAACTCGAAGACCGATCGCAGCGCGAGTACGTTCCTCCGGTCGCCTTGGCCGCGATCTGCGCAAACGTCGGGCGCCTGGACGACGGCCTCGACTACCTGGAAGCAACCGTGGCCCAATTCAGCCCCGCTGTCTTCCACATCCGCTACGCGTTCTGGGAGCCGCTGCATTCCGAACCCAGGTTCGGCGCTATTCTGGACAAGCTGGGGTTCGTGCCATGAGGGCGTTCCTCGCCGAGCTGAAGCGTCGCAGGGTCGTTCGCGTGGCCATCGTCTACGTGGTTGTGGGCCTGGTGGTGGTCGAGGCGGCGAACAACCTGTTCCCGGCG
Source organism: Gemmatimonadota bacterium (assembly GCA_039586755.1). Taxonomy (GTDB): domain Bacteria; phylum Gemmatimonadota; class Gemmatimonadetes; order Palauibacterales; family KS3-K002. The sequence goes on from JBDHJU010000155.1 coordinate 1,250, forward strand.
CTACATCTCCAAGACTGGACCGTCACCTTCGTCGTCGCCTTAGCCATCCTCGGCTTCCCCGTCGCCGTCGCTCTCGCCTGGGCGTTCGACATTACGCCGACAGGCGTCAAGCGCACACCCGACTTGGACGTCGGTACCGAACGACGCTCCATCGCCGTCCTGCCTTTCGCCGACATGAGCCCCGATCACGATCAGGAATACTTCGGTGACGGGGTGGCGGAGGAGGTGCTCAACGTCCTGACGCGCATCCCCGACCTGCAGGTCGCCGCGCGAACCTCTTCGTTCTCCTTCAAGGACAAAGGCTGCACAGTACGAGAGTGGAAGATTCTCGGCGGGATGAGCGCACCGTAGACAGCGTAGGATCTGGAGCATGAAGGCATTCCTGGCCGAACTGAAGCGCCGCAGGGTGTACCGCGTCGCGATCGTTTACGCTGCTGTCGCCTTCGTCATCTGGCAGGCGGCCGAGATCGCCGTACCGGCCCTACGGCTCCCGGAGTGGGCACTCACACTCATCGTCCTGCTGACGATCGCCGGTTTCCCCATCGCCCTCGTACTCGCCTGGGCCTTCGACATCACGCCGGGAGGAGTGAAGGCGACGGAGCCCGGAAACAACGCCATCGCGATGATCGCAGGTGTCGTAGTCCTGGCGCTGGCCGTAGCCGCCGCCTGGCTCGCCCTCCACGACAGAGGCTCGGCCCCCGCGCCCGAAGCCAAGTCGATTGCGGTCCTCCCCTTCGCCAACATGAGCGCCGATCCCGACAACGAGTACTTCAGCGACGGGATCACCGACGACATCATCCTCCACCTGTCAAAGGTCGCCGAGCTCGAGGTCATCTCGCGCACCTCTGTAATGCGATACAAGGACACCGATTTGAGCGCGCGCCAGATCGGCGAGCAGCTCAGCGTCGCTTCCGTCCTCGAGGGAGGGGTACAGCGCGTCGGCGAGCGCGTGCGGATCAACGCGCAGCTCATCGATGCGCGGACCGACAGGCACATCTGGGCAGAGCAGTACGACCGCCAGCTCACCGACATCTTCGCCATCCAGAGCGATGTGGCACAGCAAATTGCCGCCGCTCTCGAGGCGACGCTCACAGCAGATGAAACGGAGCGCATTGGGAAAGCGCCGACCGAGAACCTCGAAGCCTACGACCTCTACCTGAGGGGCCGCCACTTCTGGAGCCAGCGGGGAGAGGGGCTGCGGCGAGGCCTGCAGTATTTTCAGCAGGCGCTGGAGAAGGACCCGAATTACGCCCGTGCCCACGCCGGCGTCGCCGACTGCTACAGTCTGCTCGGGTTCTACCTTTACCTCCCACCGCATGAGGCGTTCCCCGCAGCCAGAGCGGCTGCGCTCGAGGCGCTGGAGATCGATCAGGGGCTCGACGAGGCACACACGTCGCTGGGTTTCGTCAAGCTATTCTACGATTGGGATGCGCTAGGAGCAGCTGCGGAGTACCGGCGAGCCCTCGAACTCAACCCCAACTCGCCTCAGGCACACCACTGGTACTCGTCGGCCCTATTGGTCTTGGGTCGCTTCGACGATGCCATCGACCATGCCCGACGTGCCGTGGAAATCGACCCCCTGTCGGTCTATGAGAGCGTAGCCCTCGGTTGGCAGCTGATTGGCGCGCGCCGCTATGCCGAGGCGAGAGAGCGACTGAGGAGGGCGATCGAACTGAATCCCGACTTCGCGCTCGCACATTGGCTGTTGGGCGAGGCCGACGCGTTCGATTCTCGGGTTGCCGAGAGCGTGATCCACTTCGAGAGGGCCGTCGAGTTATCCGGTGAATCCCTGTGGTTCGTCCCGTCTCTCGCCTGGGCCTATGGACTCAACGGCGATGCGATTAGGGCGCGCGAGATACTCGCCGAACTGTCCGAGCGATCGAACCGAGAATATGTATCACCGATGGGCTTCGCGCTTATCCACACGGGTTTGGGTGAGACGGACCGGGCGCTCGACTTCCTCGAGCAGGCGTTCGAGGAGCGCAACCCGAACTTGATAAGCCTCCACTACTACCCGTTCTATGACAACCTCCGCGCGGAGCCGCGGTTCATGGCGCTGATTGAACGAGTCGGGCTGGCCGCTCAGTCACAGGACGCACAGGGGTCTGAGCGATGAAAGGCCTCTTCGCCGAACTGAAGCGTCGCAGGGTCTACCGCGTCGCGATCGTCTACGCCGCCGTCGCCTTCGTCATCTGGCAGGTGGCCGAGATTGCGGTACCCGGCCTCAACCTCCCGGCCTGGACCCTCACCTTCGTCATCCTCGTGACGTTCCTCGGCTTCCCAATCGCCCTGGTCCTCGCCTGGGCGCTGGAGATCACACCCGAGGGGGTGAAGCGGACCCAGCCGGCGAT
>JBDHJU010000075.1:0-15021 GCA_039586755.1 Gemmatimonadota bacterium
GCCGGTAGCCAGTAGCCGGTGTTCGGTTGTTCTGGCAGTCACTCGTTCTCAGTTACCGGTTACCGACCACCGACCACCGGTCACTTCATGCCTTACGCCAACCATCCATCCAAGAACAGAAAAGGCCGACGCCGGCACGGATCGCTCAATGCAGCTCACTCGGCTCCACGTGCACGACGACGTCTTCTAGGTTGAGCTCCGCGGCGACGCGTCGCTCGACCTCATCGGCGATGGCGTGCGCCTGGCGGACCTGGGTGGCGGGATGGACGCGCACGGTCAGCTCGGCGAATCCTTCGCCGGGCCGGCCGCGCGAGCGGACGCCCGACACGGTCTCGACGCCCTCCACAGTGGACGCGACTTCGTAGACACGACTCGCGTCGACGGCAGCCTGGTCGACCAGGACCGGAACGGTTCTGCGCAGGATCTGGTAACCGCTATGGGCGACGATGATCGCCACGCCCAATGCCAGGACGGCGTCGGCCTGCCCCCAGCCCAAGCGGACCAGCCCCAGCCCGACCAGCACCGCCAGTGTCACCCATACATCGGCTTGCGTGTGCCGGGCATCGGCTATGAGCAGCTCGCTTCGATATTCACTGCCGCGGCGGCGTTCGTAATACGCGATGGCCACGTTGACCAGCATCGTCGCCGCCAGAATGATCATCGCGGTCGTGCCCGGATCCGGCGGTGGGGATCCGCGCATCAGCCTGAGGGTCGCAGACCTCAGCAACTCGAAGCAGGTGACGGAGAGGAAACCAGCGATGACGAAGGCGCCTAGCGTTTCGAACTTCCCATGCCCGTATGGGTGGGTATCGTCGGGCGGCGCGGCTGCAAAGTAGATGGCCGTCAGCGCGATCACGTTGTTGAGCGCGTCCGTTCCGGAATGGGCTGCGTCACCCAACACCGACAGCGACCCGATCACCCAACCCACCGCCACCTTGACGGCGACCAGCGCCAGGTTGGCCCAGAGGATCCAGAAGAGAATCCGCCTGACCCGGCGCTGCCGCTCCAGGTCATCCCATTCCCGCGGCCTGCGCGTTCCCGGCGGCCGCACCGCGGCGCTCTTACTCCACCACGCGCTCATTTGCGCCGACGACTGAGAAGCCAGCCGCGCTCGATCGAACTCGGCTCCTCCACGCGTACGAACGCTTCCGGGTCCCAGCCCTCGACCACACGAGAGACATCTTTAAGCGAGCGCCGCTTCAGGACGGTGCATACGATCTCCACTCGACCCTCGCGTCCCTGACCCAGAATCTCTGTGACACCGAACCCGGCCTCGCGCAGAGCCTCGGCGATCTCGACTCCAGCAGTGCGAGATATTATTTGTACTTCCGCCAAACCGAGTGCCAGCTTCTCCTCAATCGTCATTCCCACCCAAGTACCGGCCGCGAAGCCGCCGGCGTAGGCGAGTACCAACAAGGGCGAATTGAGATTGCGAACCACAGTGCCGACAACCACTATCCAGATCAGGATCTCGACGAACCCGACCGACGCGGCGAGCAGCTTCCGGCCTCGCACGGCCGATATCAGCCGCAGCGTCGCCAGTGAGACATCCACGATGCGCAGCAGGAAGATCAGTATGGGGCCGAGCGGCCCAACCAGGAGCTGTTCCATTTAGAAGGTGCAGCGCTTGTCACTGCTGTCAGCGTGATCCGCAGACCGACTCGACGTCAGGCAATATGTCGAGCCAATGACGACACGCAAGCAGCCGCGTGGAAAGATGACCGCCAAAGCCAAGGATACCCTGGGTTCCACGCTCGCCGCGATCGACGGCAAAGGCTACGGCGCCTACAAGCAGATCGCCGGCCGCTTCGACTTCGGCGACCACACCCTACACATAGACTACGTCCAGGGTGACCCCTTCGCCTCGCCCAGTCGGCTGCGCGCTGTCTTCCCCCCAGAGATAACCAGCTTGCCCGCGGGTATCCTGCAGCCGGCTATCCGACGCTTGGCGGCAGCCGATTTCCTCAATCGGCGCCTTAACCGCCAGCTGCGCTCGATCAGCCGCGACCGGGGGAGCGGTAAGAGCGGGGCCATCCGCATCCTGCGACCGGGACAGTGCATCCTCGAGCGTACCAGCTTGCAGATCGACGAGGCGGGCACCATCGTCGCTCGGTTCACCGCAGGACTTCCCGCCGCCGGCCGCCGCGTGCTAGGCCGCCAGGCGGCCGAGATGCTGCTCGGCGACATCCCCCGCGCCCTGCGCAGCGTTCTGGCACCCGCGACCGGCGAACTCGATGCGCTGCGGGGCCACGCCTTACTGGCCGAGGACTCGGCGGCGCTCCGCGACGGGCTCGAAGAGCGGGGGCTCATCGCCTTCATCCCTGACGGCGCGGTCCTCCCGCGCCGCAGCGGTGTCGATGACCGCCCGCTCGCCGCGTCACAGGCCGTAGCCTTCGAGGCACCCGACGGACTCAGGGTCACCCTCGAGGCTACGAACCGGGGACAGGTAGCCGGCATGGGAGTGCCTCGAGGCATCACGCTCATCGTCGGCGGCGGCTACCACGGGAAATCGACTCTGCTTCGCGCCATCGAGAGCGGCATCTACGATCATATCGAGGGGGACGGCCGCGAGCTGGCCGTGACCGTGCCGGACGCCGTCAAGATTCGCGCCGAAGACGGCCGCGCCGTCTCCTCGGTGGACATATCGAATTTCATCACCGACCTGCCCCGCGGCGAGGACACCGCCCATTTCTCCACAACGAACGCCAGCGGCTCCACCAGCCAGGCGGCCGCCATCGTCGAGGCCCTAGAGGTTGGTACCTGTTGTCTGCTGATCGACGAGGACACCAGCGCCACCAATTTCATGATCCGCGATGCGCGGATGCAGGCACTGGTCCACGATGCCGACGAGCCGATTACACCGTTCATCGACCGCGCCCGGCAGCTCTACGAGGAACTCGGCGTATCCACCGTGATCGTCGTCGGCGGCGCCGGCGACTACTTCGATGTCGCCGACACCGTCATCGGTATGCGCCGGTACCTGCCGGCCGACATGACATCCGGGGCCAGGCTGATCGCCGAACGTTTCCGCACCGAGCGCGCCCACGAAGGCGGACCCTGGTCGCCGCCCCTGGAGCGTGTCCCGGACCCGGCCAGTATCGACGCTGAGAAGGGCCGAAAGTCGGTATCCATAAAAGTGCAGACCCCTACCCGCGTCTTGTTCGGGACGCAAGAACTCGAGCTTAGCGCGTTGGAACAGCTCGTCGAGGAGGCGCAGGTCCGCGCCATCGCCCAGGCCATGGTTCACGCCCCCAGCCGCTGGCTCGACGGTCAGCGCACACTGCGTGAGGCGCTAGAAGGTTTGCTCGAAGAGATCGAACAGAAGGGACTCGACTCGATCGACTCGCGGCAGCCCGGCGACTACGCGCAATTCCGCATCCACGAGCTCGCCGCCGCGCTGGGCAGGCTGCGCACCCTCCGCGTCCGCCCCGCTGAGTGACACACCGCTACCGGTCAGCGCTCGTACGTGCGCCGCAGGCGCACGATGTCAGGCGGCTCTTCCGATTCGCCATCCTGCTCACCCTCGCCGCCCTCGCCCGGCTTATCCCCTGGCGTGATGAGGCCGGACCCGAACCGGCGCTCCGAGCGGTCCATGCGGAAGAACACCCGGTTGAGCCAGGTAGCGCGCAGCCGGTCGGACGACTGCCACTCGCGGAGAGGCTTGGACCGTTTGAGCCCGGGCATTCCCAGGCCGATCCAGATCCCGAGGGCGAAGGTCAGGGCGGCGCCGGCGATCTTCAGTAGGAGAACAGCATCCATGATTGACTCAATACGAACCTACACCGGTAGCGGTTCCAGGGTCCAGGACGCGTGGCTCTCCGTTACCGTACCCGTATCGTATCGTCGAAGACAGTGAACGCACTCTCACTCGCTCGCTGATAGGCTTCCGCGATCAGAACCGCCGACGTATCGCTCAGCGAGCCCGCCATCATTCGAGCGAACATCCTCTGATAGAATGCATCGGGATAGACAACAACCGTACCGCGGGCAAAGCGGGCCCGCGAGTCCTCGACTCCCCTCGAGAGCCTCAAGCTGCTGTCGGGGGCGAGGCGCGTGTCCGACAGCTCGACCCAGATTCCGTTCCGCGACTCGACGACACGACGAATCGCCGCATCGACCGCGCTGCCTTCGATGGCTCGCCGATCTGCGTCGAGCAGCTCGATGCCCACGATCACTTCCGGTGTAACGTACGTCGGGAAACGATGCCCCGTCCCGGAGTTCATCACCTGCAACTCGACGGTTCCGGCGGAACCGGTCACCCACTCGACCGTCACGCCGCCGGCGACCATCAGCGAGTCGTGCACGCCGCGCCACAGGTGGCGCCGGTCCGGCATATGGCAGCCCTGGCATCCCAGCCCCTGCTCCGCGTAGCGACTCGCCTTCCACTCCTCGAACGTGTTCTGGAGCGACTTGCCGTTGGGGGCGGGTGCCTCGAACTGGTGGCAACCCGCGCAGAAACGCGAGTCCTCGAAGTACGCCGTACGTGTCGCACCGCCATGCGGCGAGCCCGGCGGCGCCGGGGTCAGCGAGCCGTCGCGACGCGGCGGCCCGTAACGTTGCCAGCCCCGCACATGACACGCCGCGCATACCAGCCCGCTCCCCTGCAGCTCCGCATCGTACATGAGGTTGGGAACCAGCGCCCCGCTCGTATCGGGAACCTGAGCCGACTGCTCCGAGAGCGGTGCATGACAGGCGAGGCAGCTCCGCACCGTTTCGTAGTCGTAGCTCTCCCAATTCACCAGCTGACCCGCGAGACCCGGAGAAAAGGCCCCGGAGTGGATTGTCGTTTGCCAATCCCGGTATTGGGGCGCGTGGCACGTCCCGCACGTCGCCGGCTCCAGCGATGCCTCCAGCGACGACGCACCCTCAGGTGCATCACCCTGCAACGGCACCGGTCGCAGCCAATAGTCGGCCACGAACTCCTCCAGCTCATGAAACCGGCGGCTCTCGGTCGGCAGCGATGCCGGGTCGACCCGCGCCCCAGAGTCGGCGCAGGCGGACAGAGACGCCAACCAGGCACCCAACACGAGAGCGGGCCCGGTCGCTGGCGACCGGGCCCTCCACTCTGTGCGTCCGTTAGACGCCCTCAAACTGTCACCTCTTTGTCTGCGGTTTCGCAGCTCAATTCATGTTGCCGCCCGAGCACGGGTTGCAAGGGTTCTTGCCCGCGCACGGATTGCACGGGTTCATGCCGCCGGCCATCGACGCATCGAACTCGGCCTGTACCGAGACAACATACTCGGTCAGCGCCGCCAGTTCCACCGAGTTCCAGTCGAGCGGATCGTTCTGCATCGGGATCACCATGCAAAGCTGCACCATCTCGGCGGCGGTGACCTCGCTCAGGCCGGCACGCTCCTCCGCCATCTTCACGTAGTGCGGGTAAGGCTCCGCGAACGTCGCCTCCATCATGCCGGTGCCATTCGTATGGCAGGTAGAACACGAGGTCGTGCCTGCCGAGCTCAACGACTTGTCACTGAACAGCTGCTCGCCCATGGCGATCAGCTCAGCCGACGAGCGGCCGCCGTTGTAGAGAGCCCGGTCGCCCTGCTCGATCTTCGCCGCCAGGCCGGCAGCGCACGGGTTCGCCGCAGCGCACGGGTTGGCGGCACACGGGTTACAGACGTTACCCGCCGCACAAGGATTCGAGGCGGCCTGCTGGCTGGCCTGTTCGCCGCCGCCACAGGCGGCCAGCAGGAACATCGAGGCGGCCATTAGCCGCCCGCTGGTTGGGGCGTTCACAATCCATCCCTCCTTCGGCGTGTGGTATGGGTGCCACGTGAGCAATCCGGGCCACACCGGAGAGGAGGCTCTGGCTGCGCCGAGACCGCGCCCCCCACGGGGGGCCCGGCGTCCGGTACGCTCGCCTCTGGGGTCTGGCCAAGAATGCGCAATTCGTAGCCCATAACAGGCTGGGAGCCCAGCGGGTTCCCGTCCCCCCGTGTGGGCCGTATCATGTTGTGGTAGGGACTCTGCGAGGAGCGTCGAGAGTGCTTGGTACACCGAGGATGCCGAGGATTCCGCTGGCCGCCTGCGGATGGGTCCGCGGCCATTCGGTCCACATCTTCAGGCTCGCAATGGTCTTAGCCGTCGCCGCTCTGACCACCCTGGCCGCCCACAACTGTCATGGCCTGATCGGCCCACCGGGCTAGAGCGGCCCGCTCACTCCCCGTAATAGTGGCAGGCGGCGGCGCAGGTCTCGGCGATCGAGATCCGCTGCAGCCCGGAGAGCCGATCCTTCAGCCGCTCCCAGAGCCACCCGCAGAGGATCTCGCTGGTCGCGTTCTCGAGGCCGGGCACCTCGTTGAGCGTCCGGTGGTCCAGCTCAGCGATCACCGGCCTCACCTTCTCGTCTATGTCACCGTAGTCGAGCAGCCACCCGGTCTCCGGGTCGACGGCTCCGCGCACCGCGACCTCGATCTCGTAGGAATGGCCGTGGAGGCTCTTGCACTTGTGACCCTCCGGCGCCTTGGGCAGGTAGTGTGCGGCGGCGATGTTGTACTTGCGGCAGAGCTCGACTTGCATGCTAGACCCCGGTCTCGTCGGCGTCCCAGATATACTTGTGTAGCTGCGGTTGTAGGCGGGCGGGCGCGTTGTCTTCCAGCATCCACTCGGACAGTTTCTTCAGCCCCAGCCTACCCCAGGCAGGAGCGAACAGCAGCTTTCGCCCGGCGAGGTCACGCTGGTCGATCACCGAGAGCGCCCACTCGTAGTCGGCGCGGTCCGCGATCACGAACTTGATCTCATCTCCGGGGCCCAACCTCTCCAGGTTGCCCCAGAGGTTGCTCTCCGATTCGCCTGAGCCCGGGCACTTGATGTCCATGATCTTCACGACACCCGCTGGCAGAACTCCCACATCGATGCTACCGCTCGTCTCGCAGAGCACCGAATACCCACGCGCGAGCAGTTCCTCCGCCAGTCGGCCGATCTCCTTCTGCAGCAGCGGCTCCCCACCCGTTAGCTCGATAAGCCTACAGCCGCGGCCGATCCGTTCGACCTCGGCGACGATCTCTTCGACCGACATGTCGCCACCGCCGAAGAACGCATAGTCGGTGTCACACCAGACGCACCTCAGATCGCAACCGGTCGTGCGCACGAACACGCACGGCAGGCCCTGCCAGCTCGACTCGCCTTGGATCGACAGAAAGATCTCCGTGATCTTCATCTAGGCCGAGCTACTTTTGCACCGCCGTCTTACCACGGTTCTTTTTCCGACCATGCTTCGGGGCATGTTGCTCGAGGATCTCGACCAGCTCAGCACCTTCGATGACTTCCTTTTCAAGCAGCCGCTCCGCCACCTCGTCCAGCGCTTTGCGCTCCCGCGTCAGCAGCTTGATTACCCGGTCGTGCGCCTCATCGACGATGCGCCGGACCTCCCGGTCGATCTCCTGCAGCGTTTCCTCGCTGTGCTGGCTGTGTTCCGCCTCACCCATCTGGCGCATTCCCAGCATATTGCGCGTGCGCGTCTCGTAGGTGAGCGGCCCCAGCGACTCGCTCATCCCGTACTCGAGGACCATGCTGCGGGCCAACTCGGCGACGCGGCTCAGGTCGTTCTGCGCGCCGGTGGAGATTTCGTCGAAGACGATCTCTTCCGCCACGCGACCGCCCAAGAGAACGGCGATGCGATCTTCCAGTTCGGCGCGCGTGAGCAGGTAGCGATCTTCCGTCGGGAGTTGCTGCGTGTAGCCGAGCGCACCGATGCCGCGCGGGACGATGGAGATCTTATGGACGGGGTCGGCGTGGTCGACGCACTGGGCGATGAGCGCATGACCCGCCTCGTGGAAGGCGACGATCCGCTTCTCATCCTCGTTGATCAGGCGGTTCTTCTTCTCGAGCCCGGCGACGATCCGGTCCGTCGCCCTGTCGATGTCACCCATCGTGACACCTTCACCACCGCGTCGCGCGGCGAGCAGCGCTCCCTCATTCAGCAGGTTGGCGAGGTCGGCGCCGACGAACCCCGGTGTCCGCCGTGCCACGACATCGAGATCGACGTCCGCCGCCAGGCGAATACCTTTCGCATGCACCTCGAGGATCGCCCGCCGTCCGTTCATGTCTGGACGATCGACCAGTACGTGACGGTCGAAGCGGCCAGCTCGCAGCAGCGCCGGGTCGAGAAGTTCCGGCCGATTAGTCGCCGCCATGATGATGACGCCGGCGCGCGGATCGAACCCGTCCATCTCCACCAGCAGCTGGTTCAACGTCTGCTCGCGCTCGTCGTGGCCGCCCACCGGTCCGCCGATCCCGCGTGCCTTGGCCAGCGCGTCCAGCTCGTCGATGAAAATGATGCAGGGCGCCTTCTGTTTCGCCTGGGCGAAGAGGTCTCGGACCCGAGCTGCGCCCACACCGACGAACATCTCGACGAACTCGGAGCCCGACAGGTTGAAGAACGGCACACCCGCCTCACCGGCCACGGCCCTGGCCAGCAGCGTCTTGCCGGTTCCCGGCGGCCCGACCAGTAGGACGCCTTTGGGGATCTTGGCGCCCAGTCGCAAGAACTTGTCCGGCCGCTTGAGGAACTCGACGACCTCCCTCAGCTCCTCCTTCGCTTCATCGACGCCCGCCGCATCACCGAAACTGACTCCCGTATGCCCCTCCGCCTGCAACCGCGCCTGTGACTTGCCGAAGGTCATCACGCTCTGGGCCGGCCCTCCCATGCGACGCAGCAGGTAGAACCAAAGCACGAACAGCAGCCCGAGCGGTAGCAGGAGATTCAGCATCCAACCCATACCATCGGTGATGGCGCCCTCGTACTCGATCCCCTGCTCCTCCACCAGGTCGATCAGGTTGGGATCGTCGACGCGAACGGCGACCCAGCTCTCCGGCGCGCCGGCAGCTATCGCCGTCTCCGTAGGCTCGGCCACGATCCGGCTGTCACTGATCGTGAGCTTGACCACCTCGCCGCCGACGATTTTGGCCTTTAGATCGGAATAGCTTATCTCCTCGCCGGGACGATCGGAGAGCACGTAGTTGAGACCGACGAAGAGCAGCACCGCCATGACGACATAAACGACCATCATGTAGGCTCGGCGGCTCCCCGGTTCGCCCGGTTCCGGCCGGCGCCGATCGTCGGGCCTCGGCCCTTGGTTCTGGTTTTGGCTCTCGTCGTTCATATGACCCTAACGATATCCTCATCTCTAAATTGGCGCTGATACAACCGCGCGTACAGCCCGTCTGCCGCCAGGAGCTCTGCGTGCGTACCGCTCTCCACGATCCGCCCTCGCTCCAACACGAGCACGCGATCGGCCCGCTGCACGGTGCTGAGACGATGCGCGATGATCAACGTCGTACGCCCTTCCATCAACTGCTCGAACGCTTCCTCGACCAGCCGTTCGCTCTCGGTATCGAGGCTGCTGGTCGCCTCATCGAGTATCAGGATCTCCGGGTCCTTGAGTAGAGCGCGCGCTATCGAAATGCGCTGCCGCTGTCCTACCGAGAGCTTCACGCCGCGCTCGCCGACCAGCGATTCGTATCCCTTGGGCAGGTTTTCGACGAACTCGGCTGCGTGGGCGGCCCGCGCCACCGTTTCGATTTCTGCAGGCGTGGCGCCGTCACGCCCGTAAGCGATGTTCTCCTCAACAGTCGTCCCGAACAACATCGGCTCCTGCGGCACGATACCGACCGCCGACCTGAGGTCGGCGAGCTTCAGCTGGCGAAGATCGATCCCGTCGAGACTGATGGCCCCTTGCGTCGGGTCCCAGAAGCGCGAGACCAGGCCGGCCAGAGTAGACTTACCGGCTCCGCTGGGCCCGACCAAGGCCACGACCTCGCCGGGCGGGATCTGCAACTCGACCTCCTGCAGAGCCCAGGGCAGCGACTCTTCATAACGAAACCAGACGTCTTGGAACCGGAGAGCCCAGCCGCGTCCCGGCTCCAGCCGCGCCGGCTGCGCTGGGTCGGCCACCGTCGGCTCCTGGTCGAGCAGCTCGAAGACACGCTCGGCGGCGCCCTGTGCCTCTTGATAGCCGCTCCACAGCGAGGCGAGCGAAGTGATGGCCGCGGCCACCATGACCGCGTATAGCAGGAATGACACGAGCTGGCCGCCGGTGATGTCGCCCGACAGGACCATGCGCCCGCCCTGCCAGAGTACGGCGACGATGCCGCCGAAGGTGACCAGCGTGATGGCACCGAAGAAGACGCCGCGGGTCAAGGCCCGCCTGAGCGCCGCGCGCAGCGCCGAGTCGATTCCCTGCCAATAGCGTCCCGCTTCCCACACCTCGCGCACGAAGCTCTGCACCGTGCGGATCTGAACAATCGCTTCCTCCGCCACCGTGTTCGCTTCCGCGATCTTGTCCTGCACTTCGGTGCTCGCCCGACGCAGCCGCCGGCCGAACAGCATGGCGAAGAAGACGACGGCCGGAGCCACTGCCAGCGTCGTCACCGTTAGCTGTCGATGCATCAAGGTCAGTAGGACGAGCGAGCCGGCCAGGTAGAGGAGCTGACGCAGTAGTTCCGAGATCTGATAACTAAGGACTCCCTGCAGCCTCACTACGTCGGACGTGAGCCGGCTCGTCAGCTCACCCGTCGTGCGCTCGGTGAAAAAGTCGGGTGAAAGCGTGAGCAGGTGCGAGAACAGGTCTTTCCGTATGCCGGCGATCACCCGCTCGCCCGTCGCGCCGAGCAGGTAGACCTGACTGAAGCTGAAGACCGCCTGGACCGTGAACAGTCCGAGCAGTAGCAGGGCGATGCGATTGAGCAATGCCCGGTCCATTTCGACGAAGGCGGCGTCCATCAGGTAGCGGACGACCGCCGGGAACGCCAATCCGATAGCGCCGCTGAGCAGCAGAAAGACCGTCGCGCCTGTCAGCGCCCAGCGGTGGGGGTAGAGCCGCGGCCCCAGGCGCCGGAAGACGAACAGCGGTACCTGGATGGGCGGCACGCGCAGCTTTTTGCCGGTCTTCTTCTCTTTCATGGCTAGCCACTAATCTAGACGAGAAGCGGTCGTCTGTCTTGGTGGGCGGGCGCCTCTGGCGCCTCGCTTCTGCAGGGCCATATTTGCCCTGCCCCACCACACAGCTGCAGAAAGAGCAGGAGGCGCGAGATCATGTCCGAGCAATCCGAACCGGCGGCGCGCGCGACGCTGGGACGCTTCACTTCTTTGGCTTTCGTAACCGCGTTCTTCACCTACGCGCTCATCGTCTTCGGCGGCGTGGTGAGGATCACGGGCTCCGGCATGGGGTGCGGCGACGACTGGCCGCTATGCAACGGCCAACTGATTCCGCCGATGGATTTCGAGACCCTGATCGAGTACGGCCACCGGCTAGCGGCTTTGTTCGTTGGCGCGCTCGTCTTCGCCGTGGCGATCTACGCGTTCCGCAACCGGCGCGCCCTCAGCGGCGCCCGCGGCGCACTCGCACTCGCCATCGCGGCGCTCGTCCTGCTGGTGGTCCAGGTGCTGGTGGGGGCCATCACGGTCTGGCTGGAACTACCGACGGCGACCGTGGTGCTTCACCTGATCGTCGCCTCGGCGCTGCTGGCGGTGCTGATCGTCGCTGGGCTCCAGGCCAGGGCGGAGGCGCGCCCCGCCTTTCAGGCCGGCGGTGGGGCAGCCAGCTACCCGCGCTGGGCGGTGACCACGGCAGCCCTCGGCTTCGTGCTCCTATTCTTTGGCGGCCTGGTCGCCAATACCGGGGCGGGGCCGTTGTGCCAAGGTTTCCCGCTCTGCAATGGCCAGATCTTCCCCGAAGGCGGCGGCCTGGTGCACCTGCACTGGACGCACAGGCTGCTGGCCTACGCCATGCTGGTCCTGGTGATATTGGCGACGGCCAAGACCGTACGTGAAAAAGCGCCGCCGCCGATCCCGCGCTGGTCGCTGGCCGCGCTTATCCTGATCGTGATGCAGATAGTGGTGGCGGCAGCCCTCGTGCTCCGCCAGTTGCCCGCCGACCTCCGGGGCCTGCACCTGGCCCTCGGCGTGGCGTTGTGGGCCGCGCTCGTGGTCTGGGCGACCCTGGCACTCCAGCACGCGAGCTCGCCGTCGCTGGACCGTCAGCCGGCATAGCTCGGGCGACCCACAGGTCGGGCGCGCGGACGCGACTACAGAGCCGGGTTCGTCGGTTAGTTCAACCGACGTAGCTCGACGCGCTGGTTCTGCGCTCGGCCTTCCGGAGTCTCGTTGCTGGCGACCGGTTCGTCGGGCCCATAGCCCCTCGCGACCAGCCGCTCCGCTGCAACACCTCTTTCGATCAAGTACCTTCTTACGCCGGCCGCCCGTGTCTGCGACAGGCTCAACGTATAGGGACGGTACCCGGTGTCGTCCGTATGAGCACCGATTTCTACCCGGAGCGTCGGGTCGGCGGTGAGCGACTCGGCGACCCGGTCGAGGACCAGGCGAGCCTCGGGCGTCAACTCCGCGCCACCTGCAACGAACGTCACGCCTGCCAGAACCATCCGGGTGGCGCCCTCCTCGAAGAGAAGCAGGCAGCCACGGACGTCGACGCGCATGCCAGCCGGAGTGTTCGCGCACGCATCGTCGGAGTCGGCGACGCCGTCGCCGTCGGCATCCGTCGGCAGCGGACAGCCGCTGCTGTCAACGCGTGTGCCGCCCGGAGTACCGGGGCAGGAATCGAACTGATCGGGGACGCCGTCCCGATCGGAATCCCGCGGTCCCCCGGCGCCTCGACCGAACAGCGGCCCGAGGGTAACGCTGAGCCCGACCTGAGCGCCGATGTTGAGGTTGTTGTCTTCGGCGTTCGCCGGTTTCAAGATGTAGTCGGCGGCTCCCGAAAGGCGCACGGTAATCGTCGTTCCCAGCCCCAGCCGGATCCCGGCCAGTCCGGTCACACCGTTGTCCGCCCCCTCGATATCCTGGCCGTACTCGTTATGCACGAAGCCGGCCCCGAGAAGAAACGCGAAGCTGCTGGACAACGGCTGGTTAAGGACTAGACGCGCGCGGAACGGGACGTGGGATATGGTGGACCCGCCCCAGTCCGCCGTGCTGTACGACGCCTCGCCTTCCAACGCGAGACGCGAGAGCAGATAGAAGCCCAGCCAGCCGCCCCCGCCGATCCCGTCATCGAAATTGAGACTGCTATCGAAGAACGTGTAGGAGCCGAACCCACCCAGCTCGATCGAGCTACTCTCTTGCGCTAAACCTGGAGTCACGCTCAGCTGCGCAACCACAGTCACAGCCGCCAACCACCTTGTCGACATGTCGGTCCCCTTTCCGCTCCTCGCCTCCTACGCCCTGCCCCCCAACCACTTACGACGTCGGGAATAGATGGTAAAGCATGACATATACCACGATGCCGGTAACGGAGACATAGAGCCACAGAGGGAAGGTCCAGCGGGCGATGCGCCGGTGGCGGGGGAAGCTCTCACGTATAGCAAGATACAACGTCACGATCACCAGCGGTACTATGAGCATCGCCAGGATCGTATGGGACGTGAGCACGACGAAGTAGAGGGTCCGAGCCAAGCCCTCACCTGCAAAACGAGTCGTGCCCACCTGATAGTGGTAGAACAGGTAGCTGGCCAGGAAGAGAATCGAAGTGCCCAGAGCACTGAGCATCAACGCCCTGTGCAGGGTGATGCGGCGCCTGCGAATGGCGATGTAGCCGGCGACCAGCAGCAGCGCGCTGGTCCCGTTGAGTGTGGCGTTAACCGCAGGAAGATCGCCGACGGAGATCAAGCTGCCCGGCCAGGTCTGCGGACCCGGGCGTCCTACTCCTCGCCCAAGAACCGCTTCAGGTTCCTCAAGTACAATACGAACGCGATCGTCGCCACGCCGAAGCCGATTGCCGACGCCAGGGCCCAGATCTCACGCGAGTCTACGTAGGCCTTACCAGACCACACGGCGAATCCCAGCGTGAAGACGATTGCAGTCGAGATCAGGACTTTGTGAAAATTGACCATCTTCAGACCTTGTCAACAACCATCAGAATCAGCAGGACCGGCAGGTAGAGCACGGAGCCCAGGAACAGACGGCGCGCGCTGAGACCCGTGGGGGTCGTAGCCAGCGCGAACCCAAGAAACAGGAACGCCAGCCCCAAGGTCAACGCACCAAAGAAGTAGATCGCACCGGTGAGTCCCATTACGCTGGTCAGCAGGCTCACGACCACGAGCGCGGACGTGTACGCGATGATCTGGCGCGCCGTTCGCTTGCCTTCTTCATCGATCACCGGGAGAATCGGGAAGCCGGCACGGGCATAGTCCTGTTTGTATAGCCACCCGATGGCGAAGAAATGGGGCATCTGCCAGAGAAAGACGATCCCGAACAGCACCCACGCCAGTGCGTCCAGTCGGCCGGTCGCCGCCGTCCACCCCATCATCGGGGGTATCGCGCCGGGCACCGCGCCCACCACCGTGCACAGCCACGTTCGTCGTTTGAGCGGCGTGTAGACGAAGATGTAGATCAGCAGCGATGCCGCGCCCAAAGCCGCGGTCAGTGGGTTGACCAGCGCCGCCAGGTAGCCCGCACCGGCCACCGAGATCCCCGTCGAGAAGGTCAGCGCCGTCGACTCTTTCAACCGCCCGGCCGGCAGCGGCCGCAACCTGGTCCGCTTCATCTGGGCGTCCGCCCGGCGCTCGGCGTACTGGTTCAACGCGTTGGTGCCGGCCGCCAAAAGCCCGGTGCCCAGCAGTGCGTGCAACATCAGGACGAGATCCAGCGACCCCGAGGCGCCCAAATAGAAGCCCACACCGGTGGTGACCAGGACCAGCCGGGTGATGCCGGGCTTCGTCAGCGACCAGAGATCGGACAGCACAATCTTACCGCGCATACTCAAGAAGTATGGCGACCACCAGTATGATCGCCAGTGGCAGCGGCGCCGTCGCCAACAGGATCAGACGTAGGCGCTCGAACTTCAGGTGCATGTAGTACATCGCTACGAGCGTCGCTTTCCAAACCGCCAGGCCGACCAGTACCAATATCAGCACGTTCCGCGGCAGGCTGCTCACGTAGGCGATACCCACCTCGACGACCGTCAGGACGAGGAGCACGAACCAGATGAGCATATAGCTCGGTTGTTTCTTCTTCTCCACCGTCTCCATCATCATGGTTCCTCGATTGCTGCTGTGCTTATTACT
>JBDHJU010000076.1:0-20252 GCA_039586755.1 Gemmatimonadota bacterium
GTGGAGCTAGGAGCGCCGGTTGGCGAGTCCGGCCCGCGCCTTACGAGCTTGGAGGAGGCGGAACGCGACCACATCGCACGCGTCCTCGAGGCGACGCGCGGTCACAAGTCTCGCGCGGCTGAGATACTGGGGATCTCGCGTCCGCGCCTCGATCGGCTGATCGAGAAACACGATCTCGGTCCGTTGATCCCGCGGCGCGGCGAACCCGCACCCGGTTCCGACCCCGACCCGGGTTCGGACTCCAATCCCACCCGCTAGCCGGCACTCCCGATGCTGCCGCTATCATTTCGCGCCCGGATCTTGTTGCTCGTGCTGGCGGTGGCGGTGGTACCGCTCGGACTGGTCGGACTCTGGCTCACCCGCACCGCCGTAGACTCTGGTGAAGATCTGCTCCGCACGCGGCTCGCTGAAGGGCTGGACGAGACGGCTGACCGGATCACGACGCGCTGGGTGCAACAACGCCACGATCTACTCTTCCTGACCGAGGAGGTCTCTGTTCACCAGGCCTTGCGCGAGGGGAGCCGACAGGCGGTCCCTTCTGCACTGGGGCGGCTCTTCGATGAACTCGATCCCGGCGTCGTCACGGTCACCGTGCTGGATCGACAGGGCACGTCGGTATGGACGCTGACGCGAACGGCGAGCGCGGACCAGGCATCTAGCAGTTCCAACAGCCACATCGCCGCCGCCTTGAGCATTCGCGATCGCCTCTCCGGAGAGCTCCTTGGAACCCTCGCGGCGGACATTCGAGCTGACGTTCTGCTACCGCCCGGATCGATCACCCCCGCAGCGGCGGGCATGGTAGTCGGTCTGTTCGAGTCCTCGACGGGTTTGCCCCTCCTGCCGCTGCCGTTCGACCCGGCTCTGCTCGCCCAGGACCGTTTCGTCTGGGGCGGCGACGAGTGGCTCAGCGCGCGCCGGACATTCTCCGAGCCGCCCTTCGATCTCGCCCTCGCGGCGCCGCTCACCCCGTTCGTCCAGCCCTTCGAGGATGCGGCACGCCGAGGCGCCCGGCTGCTGGTAGTCGTTGCCGTGGCCGGACTCGCGTTGGCGTTTCTGCTGACCGGCCGCATGACCCGCTCGTTGCGGCAACTGACGACGGCAGCTGCCGCTGTGAGTCGCGGCGACCTCGAGCAGCGGGTGGAAAGGCCGGGCACCGACGAAGTAGGACAGGTCGCCCGCGCCTTTAACACGATGACCGAGAGCCTCGGGCGAACCTTATGCCAGCTGGCCAGCCGCGAATCTCTCGCCGCCGTCGGCGAGTTCGCTGCTTCCCTCGCCCACGAGATCCGCAATCCGCTCACCGCCGTGCGCGTCGACCTGCAGACGGTGGAAGAGCAGCTCCCGGAAGACTCCGGTCTGCGCGAGCCGCTGGAGAGCGCGCTGGCGGAAATCGAGCGACTCAACCTGACGGTGAAGGACACGCTCGAGGTCGCGCGCCGCGGGCAAGTAGGCTCGCAGCTGGTCGAACTGTCGGATCCGCTGAGCGCCGCCGCGCGTGCTGCCCGTCCCGCCTTCGAGGCGCGCGGCGCGACCCTGACGGCAGAGGCCGAGCCCCAGCCGCCACTGAGCGTGCGGGGGGACGCCGGCGCGCTGGAACAGCTATTCCTCAACGTGATACAGAACGCGGCCCAGGCGCTCGAGCCCGGCGGCGCGGCCGTGGTCCGGGTCGACCGTGAGGGCGAGTCAGCCGTCGTCACAGTCCGCGACGACGGCGTCGGGATTCCGGCAGATGTAATCGAGCGAGTTTTCGATCCGCTGTTTTCCACCAAGGAAGGCGGGACGGGCCTCGGCCTCACCATCGCCCGTCGCATAGCGCGAGCCGCCGGCGGCGACATCCACGTCGAAAGCGCTAGCGGTAGAGGGACCAGCGTCCAGATTCGCCTGCCGCTCGCCGCCGCAGCAGAGGGCAGAGCCCTGTAATACTGAGGTCCAGTTTGTAACAAGCTGATACAGGGATCTGCCTCCTGCGCCATCGCCCGATCAGGCCAACTCGTAGAAGCCACGCCGAAAAGCGCTGCCATTCCCTCTGCGGTACGCTCCTTGATTGGAGGCCTGGTGACTAACTGGAATAATCCCCGCTCGGAGGAGGAGCCATGAAACGCCTGACCGCAGCACTGGCAACCGCCCTGCTCGCCGTCGCCCCGCTGGGATGCGGGCCCGATTCGGCGGGATTCGCCTGGGTCCTGACGGCGGCTGCCGCCGTGCAGGAACAGTCTGCCGCAGCACAGGACGAGGACGGTCTTTTACTCCGGCGCGTCTGGACGGGGACAGAGGTCGACTTTTACGCCTCATCGCCCTCCCCCGACGGCCGCTATCTGACCGATATCGATTGGATGACGGGGAACCTCGCGGTCGTCGATCTACTGTCCGGTGAGTTGCGCCGCGTGACCAACAAAGGATCGTGGACAGACTCGTTGACGTGGGCAGAATCCTCAGTGTTCTCGCCTGACGGTAGTCAGATCGCCTACACGTGGTTTAGTGACAGCAAAGCTGGCTATGAGATCTGGGTGATCAACTTTGATGGAACGAACCCGCATGTTCTCCTCCCTAAACGTGAAGACTGGGTCTACTTCCTCATCGACGATTGGTCGTCCGACGGAAGGTATCTGCTCGTCCAGGTCGTCGGCGTGGAAGGGATTCAGCTAGCGCTCGTCTCGACGGCGGACGGCTCGATCCAGGTCCTCAAGAGCCTGGGGTCGGAATACACACCGCTGGCCGCGTTCTCGCCCGACGTCCGCTATGTGGCCTTCACGCATCCGTCCGGAGAGGGCTCGAAGGACGGCGACATCTCCGCGATCTCGCTGGCCGACGGGCGTGAGCTCAGACTGCTGAGCGGCCCGAGCGACGACCGGTTCATGGGCTTCACGCCCGACGGCAAGAGCATCCTCTTCTACAGCGATCGCGAGGTCACCCAGGGCATCTGGCGGCTGCCCATCGGACCCGACCTGGCCGCCGGCGAGCCCGAGCTACTACGAGCCGACGTGTGGAGACTTCTGCCGATCGGGTTCTCGCGCGATGCGTACTTCTTCGGCGTACCCATCGAGCAACCGCAGGTCTACACGGGCGCCGTCGACGTCGCCGCCGGCCGCTTCCTCCGGACGCCAACACCGGTTCAGGATCTTTCCGAAGGTACGAGCGCGGCCGGCGACTGGTCGCCGGACGGACAGTACCTGGCGTACGTGACCAACGACCCATTGGTCCAGAGCTGGCGGCTGGTGATCAGGCCGGTCACGGGTGACGACGCTCGCGAATTCCCGCTCGAGCTGCGCAGTGTGAGGAAGGTCCGTTGGACGCCGGACAGCAAATCCGTGATGATCGTCGGGAACGTCCAGTTGCGCGACGGGCTGTTTCAGGTCGACCTGGCGACTGGCAGGTTGGAGAGAGTGCTGTGTTTCACATTCGGGCTGCTCGATCTCGACGCCTGCTCAGAGCCCACCATAGAGGGGGACCCACGCTACGGTGAGTTCTCCCCCGACGGAAGGACGTTCTACTTCACGCGTGGGGACCCCATGATGAGTGAGGCGCAGATCATCGCGCTCGACATGGACAGCGGTGCGGAGAGGCAGATCGCATCTGTCCGCCCGCCACTCAACCTCTCCGTCTCGCCCGACGGACTCACCCTCGCCATCAACGACGTAGACCGCTCGGCTGGGGTGAGCCGCCTGCTGACTGTCCCAACCTCGGGTGGTGAAGTGCGAGAGCTGTACCGCGCGGAATCTATATACGCAATCGAAGTGGGAATGGGGATTCCCTGGACCCCGGATGGCCGTCACATCGTGTTCATCAGCGATGAAGAGCCCGGGGCCGCGTGGAATATCTCGAGCGCGGGAGGAGCGCCCCAACGACTCGTCGAGCTACCCGGATCTTACGACTGGAGACACTTGCGCTTCCACCCCGACGGCTCCCGGATCGCCTACTCTACCGGCGAGTGGAAGGCCGAGATCTGGAAGATACAGAACATCCCGGGCGCCGGCGGCACGAACGAGGGTCGGTGAGCACGCTCATGACTATGTGTTTCGCGTGTCACCCGTCTTGAGGAGATATACCATGACCAAGTCGCGGAGGAACCTCGTGCTCAGTTGTTGCACTGGACTGGTTCTGTGCCTTGCTTTGGTCGCGTGCGATGACCCAAGCCGTTCGATCACCTCGCCGACCCCTGCCGCTGCCAAGGTCAAACCTCCGCAGCCGCGTCCAAGCGAGATGAACATCTACTCAATGGCGATCACGCTCGACGACAGGATGGGCGATGCGGTGCTCAGCGAGGGCGCCGGGACCTACGTGGACGGCGAAGGTGCCATTGTCTACTTGGCGGACTTGGAGCCTAAGCAGGATCAAATAGCCGTCAAGAGTGGGCCGGGCATCGACTCGCGCGACGGTCAGATCCGAATCGCACCGGCCGGGCTCGACGAGCAATGCGAAAATTTCCAGGTGAGAGTGAATTCGTCGACCGAGTTCCTCGACCTACCGGTGGGTAACTCGATGCTCGGCACTGGAACCGTGCTGTGTCGTCTGCGGGGCGGTGGCAAAAAGGATTTCTACCAGATCGAAATCGAAGAATGCATTGCAGTCTACCGGGTCGCAGCCGACACGTGGCGTGTCGTTTCTGACGCCGGCTGTTTCGGTCGGCTCGACCATTTCAAGGAGACGATGGGACGATATGAGGTGCCGTTCGCCTTCGAAGCTGTCCTGAAGTGAGGCGGATCGCGGAGGGTCGCGGCGATCTCCGAACGCCGCGGCCCCCGCGCCGCAAGAGAACGAGCGCGTCAAGACTCGGAGGAGCCGTCATGTTTCAGTCTCAGCCGCTCTATCTCCTTCCCGTGCCGGATATGAACATCCGTTCCCACTTGACTCTCTGACACCACCGCCACGATAGTCAGCGCCGGGATCCTCGCGCGATCACCCGCTGAAACGTCCGGCGGGGCTCACGCGTCTATAGAAGTGACGACCGCCCGCTGCAGCCGTCCTCGCGGTCCAAAGGAACAAAAGGCACACGATACTCATACATGGTGGCGTGAAGAGCTACTTCGTGGGCCCCCGGCCCTGGTCGTGCGGCTTGGTTCTGCTGCTCGGAGTCTCGGCGTGTAGCAGGGAATCGCTGCGCGAGTTTTTCGCCGGCTACACCCCGCACGAGCGCTACGAGCGGGCGCTGCTCGCGGCGGGGCTCGATCAGACCGCGCTGGGGAGCGACTGGCTGGCGGCGGCAGGTACGGCGCTGGAGAACGCCGTAACGGTCGCGAGCCCGTATCGCGAGGAGAGCTACCTCGACCCGCGCGAGGTGATTGCGACGGCATATCGGGTGTCGGCGCAGCGCGGCCAGCGCATCGAGGCGACCTTCGAGAGCGAGCCCGACACCGCCTACCAGGTCTTCATCGATCTCTTCTTCCTGTCCGACCGGCCCGGTGCCAGCCCGCGGCGCGTGGCGAGCGCCGATAGCCTGGAGCGCGAGCTGGACTACCTGGCGCGGCGCGACGGCGATTATCTCATCCGCGTCCAGCCCGAGCTGCTACGCGGCGGCAGATACTCGATCACCGTCGTGGTCGGACCGTCGCTCCAGTTTCCCGTCTCCGGGGGCGCCGCCACCGATATCGGCAGCTGGTACGGCGACCCGCGCGATGCGGGGCGCCGACGGCACGAGGGGCTCGACATCTTCGCGCGCCGAGGCACCCCCGTGCTCGCCGCCGCGGATGGTGTCGTGCGCAGCACTCGCAGCAACAGGCTGGGGGGCAAGGTGATCTGGCTGCGCGACGAGTACGGACAGAACCAGTACTACGCCCACCTGGACAGCCAGGTCGTTAGCCGCGGCCAACGAGTCTTCGCCGGCGACACCATCGGGTTCGTGGGAAACACGGGCAACGCGCGGACCACCCCACCGCACCTGCACTTCGGCATCTACTCGGGCGGCACGTACGATCCGTACCCGGCGCTGCAGCGGGTTCCCACGGCGCCGGCGGCCTTCAGCGGAGATTCGAGCCTCATCGGCGGACTGGCCCGCGTGATCCGCGACGGCGCTCGCGTCCGGGGGCTCCCCACCACCCGCTCGGACGTGCTCACCGAACTGCCGCTCCATACGCCCCTGCGGGTCGAAGCGGGAACCGGCTCGTGGTACCGGGTGCTCACTCCGGACGGAATGGTGGGTTTCGTGGCGGCACGGCTCACGGAAGCGGCGGACAGCCCGATCCGCAGCACGCTCGTCGCCGACGGTGCGCTGCTGTTGACCGACCCGTCGTCCACAGCGCTCGCTTTCGAGGCCGTCGCCCCAGGCACCGAGGTCCCCGTCCTCGGCGCACACGAGGAGTTCCTCTTCGTGGAGGGGCCCGGCGGCAAGGTGGGCTGGCTGTCGTCGTACTAGTGTTCGGATCCGGCGGCTCGCGTCCCACAGGCGCACGCCGGCCCGGTGACAGCGGCTGGCCAGCCACATTCCTAACATCATATCCCACAGAAACTTAGAAAGCACGACACCCCTGGCACGGCCCCTGCCCTACCCGTACCCCGGAGAGAATCATCCGCGGGAGGTCTAACGATGGGCCGTTGGCTGTCGATAATCGCGACTGCACTGGGGGACCTGAGCTACGCGGCTCGGGGGTTGAAGCGGTCACCCGGCTTCACCGCTGCGGTGGTGGTGACGCTGGCTCTGGGGATCGGCGTCAACGCCACCATGTTCGGCATCGTCGACCGGCTGCTGCTGAGCGAACCGGCGCAGGTGAGGGACGCGGACCAGGTGCGGCGCCTGTACGCGCACATGCATTTCTTTCGCGGCGGTCCGCTGGTCCATCAGGGAGCTCTTGGCTACCTCGACTTCACCGACTGGCAGGAGGCGGAAAGCTTCTCAGCGGTGGGCGCCTACTGGTCCAACGACGTGACGTTGGGTCGTGGCGCAGACGCGGACCGCCTGAAGTGGGGACTGGCCTCGGCGTCTTTTTTCGGGACCCTAGGGCTCGAGCCCGCGTTGGGTCGGTTCTTCGACGAGTCGGAGGACCAGACGGGCGCGGCTGGCGTCACGGTCCTCAGCTACGGCCTCTGGCAGAGACGGTTCGGGGGTGACGCAGCGGTGCTGGGCCGCACGCTCGATATTGGAAGAGGTACGTACACGGTCATCGGTGTCGCACCCCGCGGCTTCACCGGGCTGGATATGGAGGGCATCGATCTCTGGGTGCCACTCCACGCCTACACGATCGAGGCGGAAACCGATCGCTGGAAGCGCACGCGCAACTATTACTGGATCAAGGTCGTCGCGCGGCTGGCCGACGGCGTGAGCGTCGCGGCGGCGGAGAGCGAGGCGACGCATCTCCATCGCAACGGTCGCCGCGAGCAGATCGACCAGGGACACTACGACGAGGATGTACGCGTGGTTGTCGCTCCCCTGGTGGAGGCCCGGGGGCCCAACGCGTCCGAAGAGTCGAAGGTCTCGGTCCTGCTGGCCGGTGTTTCACTCATCGTTCTGCTCATCGCCTGCGCGAACGTGGCTAATCTGCTACTCGCCCGCAGCCTGCGCCGCAGGAAGGAGATCGCCGTCCGCCTCGCCTTGGGGATCTCGCGCGGCCGGCTCACCGGCCTGCTGCTCACCGAGAGCACCGTGTTGGCGGCCGTCGGCGCCGTGGCAGCGCTGCTGGTGGCGTCCTGGGGCGGCGATTTTATCCGTTACACGCTGCTGCCCGACGTGGCGTGGACGGAGCCGCCGGTCGGGTATAGAGTCCTCGTCTTTACAGCTTTGCTGGCGCTGGTCGCGGGGATCGTCTCCGGCATCGTGCCCGCCCTGCAGGCCGGGCGCTTCGACCTGACTAACGACCTCAAGGACAGCGCCCGGGCCGGCACGGTCCGCCGGTCCCGGAGCCGGGTCGCTCTTCTGGTCGTTCAGGGCGCGCTATCGGTGGTGCTCCTGGTGGGGGCGGGTCTCTTCGTGCGCAGCTTGCAGCACTTAAAGGGCCTCGATCTCGGTCTCGATCCGGGTCCCGTTGTTTACGCGATGCTGGAGTTGGAGCCGCGGGAGCGAACGACCGAGGAGGAGAATCGGATCTACGAGCGGTCGCTGGAGCGGCTGCGGACGCTGCCATCGGTGGAGCACGCGAGCACCAGCGGCGGCCTGCCCTTCTGGGGTGGTTCGATCGAAGAGATCTTCGTCGCCGGGTTCGATTCCGTTCCGGCGCCGCCACCGGGACCTCATATGGAAGGGGTAACGCCCGGCTACTTCGAAACGCTGGGTATAGCCATGCGCCGCGGCCGCGACTTCGACGAGCAGGATGCGGTCGGCGCCCCGCCCGTCGCCATCGTGAACGAGATGATGGCCCGGGCATTGTGGGGGGACGAGCCGCTCGACCAGTGCTTCCACATCGCGACCCGCGACGCACCGTGCACCCGCGTCGTTGGGGTGGTCGAGGACTCGCATCGCATGTACTTGACCGAGACACGGAAGTGGGTCTTCTACCTGCCGGCCGCCCAGTATCCCGAGGCGGTGCCATCCGCCATTCTGCTTCGGGCTCGGGGTGACGCCCAGCGACTCGCGCCCACAGTCCAACGCGAACTGCTGAGCGGCGACCCTGACATCCGCTACGCCGTCGTGCGCCCCTTGCAGGAGAACATCGACCCGCAACTCCGCTCCTTTCAGCTGGGCGCGACCATGTTCGGCCTCTTCGGATTCCTGGCCCTGATCGTTGCGGCTTTCGGGCTGTACAGCGTGCTTGCCTTCAACGTCGCCCAGCGCACCCACGAGATCGGCGTGCGCAGCGCGCTGGGTGCCACACGCGGCAGGATCGTCGCGCAGGTTCTGAGGGAATCGGTGGGACTCGCCGCCATCGGCATCGCCCTCGGACTCGTCATTGCCATAGCCGCCGCCGGGACGCTGGCGCCGCTGCTCTATGAGGTGCCGCCCCGCGACCCGCTCGTGCTGGTCGTCGTGACGGTGACGCTGCTGCTGGCGGCGGCCGCCGCCGGCCTGGTGCCCGCCTCACGGGCGGCGCGCATCGATCCCAACGCCGCCTTACGGGTGGAGTAAGACGGCAGCACCCTACTCGTACCGCAGCGCTCGCATCGGGTCCACTCTGGATGCTCTGAGAGCGGGGAGATAGCCCGCCCCCAGGGCTACACCGGTGAGCAGGACCGCGACTGTGGCGACGACCAGCGGATCGTTGCCCTGGAGCCCAAACAGGAGTGATCGCGCCGCGCGCCCGAGCAGCAAACCTGCCACGATGCCGAGCACACCGCCGATGAGGGTCATGCGGCCCACCTGCCACAGCACCATGCGGCGCACACTCCGGCTGTCGGCACCGAGCGCCATGCGCACACCGATCTCCCCGGTGCGTTGCGCCACGGTGTAGGCGAGCACTCCGTAGAGCCCTATGGCGGCCAACAGGGTGGCCAGCACCGCAAACGCCGCCGACAACATGGTGATCAGCCGGTCCAGCACTACGTTCTCACGCACCTGTTGATCGAGCGTTTTCAAGTCTTGCACCGGCAGGTTCGCGTCGAGACGTCTCACCACGTCGGGGATGGCTCGAAGAACCGAACCGGGCTCGACTGCTGTCCGCACGTATAGCGTGAGCCAGCCGAGAGTCTCGCGCTGGCGATACGGTGTGAAGAAGAGGGGTGGCGTGTCCTGCTTCACCGCACTGTACTTCGCGTCTCCTATCAGCCCCACGATCTGGATATCCAACTCGTTGGTCGTACTTCTGGTGGACATCCAACTACCGACGGCGTCTTGCCTGCTGAGGCCGAACTTGCGGATGAAGACTTCGTTGACCACGGCGACCTTCGGCGCGCCGGGAACGTCGCCCGACGTGAACTCGCGGCCCGCCAACAGTGGAATGCCCAACGTGCTGAAGTACCCCGTGCCCACGACGTTGAAGCGCGCGTTGTCATCGATGTCGGGGCCCGACTCGAACCCTTGGACCGATACATCCTGGCCCCAGTTGCTTCCCGTCAGAATGGGAATCATCGCCCCGGAGACCCCCGTCACGCCCGGGAGGGCCTGCAATTCTTCTTCCAGCCGGCCGAAGAGGTTTTGCGAAGCTTCCGGCTCATATCCATTCAACTCGGGAAAGATCCCGAACGTTATTACGTGCCCGGTATTCATGCCGAGGTCTACGCGACTCACGTTTGCGAGGCTCTTGATGAAGAATCCGGCGGAGACGAGCAATGCCATGGAAAGCGCTATCTGAGCTGTAACGAGCGACGCGCGGAAACGGGCGGCTGCGCGGGCACCGGAGGGCTGACCAGAGCCGGACCGCACCAGGGTCATCAGATCTGGACGGGTGCTGTGTAGCGCCGGGTACATGCCGAACAGGAATCCCGTCCCGATCGACACTGCCGCGGCAAAGAGCAACACCGAAGGACGCAACTCCAGCGCCAGCGTGGTGGACGCTTCGGCCGGCAGAATCGACGCGATGATCTTCAGAACCCAACGGGCGACCAAAAGGCTCGCCGCTCCGCCTAGTACGGCAAGCACACACGAGTCGAGGAGGAGTTGTGAGACCAGACGGTGCCGGCTGGCGCCCAGCGATCCCCGAATAGCCATCTCCTGGCTGCGGTTCGCCCCTTGCGCCAGCAACAGGTTCGCGATGTTGGCACACGCGATAAGCAACACCACCGCGGTGATCGCGAACAGCAGTGTGAGCGGTGTGCTGACTTCCCCGTGCATCGAACTCTGCCCACGTCTCCCCGGCTCGATCGTGATTTCCTTGGCGCGGAACCGCTCCAGCGTCCCCTCGCTCATACTCTCCTGTAGCGGCGCCTCGACCTCGTTGATGATGCTCCAATAGATGCTGTTGATTTCGGCGTCCGCCTGCTCGATCGACACGCCGGGACGCAGGCGGGCAAAGAGGTACGCCCAATAGGCCCGCCGATCATCGAAGCCGTCGAAACCGCGGTTCATCAAGCCACGCATCGAGATGGGCACGAATACGTCGGGTCGCGTACCCAACGTAGTCCCATCGAAACCGCGCGCCGCCACGCCGACGATGGTCATCGGATGACCGTTCACGATGAGCGTCTGGTTCAGGACCGCCGGATCACCGCCCAACTGGGTCGTCCAGTAGCGATAGCTCAACACGGCCACGAAGTGGTCGCCGATCACCTGGTCGTCGGCCGGATCGAGCAGGCGGCCCAGCGCCGGTCGGACGCCGAGGGTTGGGAAGTAGGAGCCGGACACGAGTATGCCCTGACCGTCGATCGTTTGCTGGGCGTGGGCAAGATTGGCGTCGAACGCGCAGTGAGCCGCAATACTGGTGAAACTGCTCTGCGCCTGCTGCAGGTCTCGGAACATCGGATAGCTGAAGACCGCGTCACAGTCGCCGGCCTGGTTGCATGACTGCGAGCCGTGCTTTGGCCCCGGGGCGCCCAGGTTGACCAGCCGGTCCGGCTCTGCGACCGGCAGGGCTTGAATGAGCATCTGGTCATAGAGCGAGAAGATCGCGGCGTTGGCGCCGATGCCGAGTGCCAGCGACGCGACTGCCACCGCTGCGACGAACGGCGACCTGGCGAGCGTCCGGATTGCGAATTTCAGGCTGATCATCGGCGTATTCCCGAGGGATCGGGAGCGTGGCATGCTCCGCGGGTTTAAGGCCTGACGGCAGATGTGCCGGGTCCATGAGGGTTAGACCCTCTAATGGCCCTCAGGGTTTGCAGGTGATCGCTGGCTCACGCCCGTCCACTTGACCACGCCTCTTCAAAACGCCGATCATATCGTGTAGATATGAGCGGCGAGACCACGCCGCACCACCGGGCGACCCGAAACGCTGACCAGTTGGACTGCCGATTGACCACAACACGCGTGCCTCGAGTTGAGCGCCACTGACGCCGTCATCGCTCCCCCTCAGGTGGATGAGCCGATCCGCGCCGAGCTGTTCGGGATCGAGCGCCTGGAGCAGCACGCCGAGAGCCTGGCCGCCGCTCAGCGAGTCACCGAGAAGCCCGCCAGAGGGAAGAACCTGCTTCCTCGGGTGCGCGAGAACGGCCGCGCTCTGGTCGCCGCCTACCGGAACATCGTCGAGGCGGTGCGTGAGAAGAGCGAGATCACGCCAGCCGAGGAGTGGCTGCTCGACAACTTCTTCGTCGTGGACGAACAGCTTAGGGAGGTCCGCGACCACCTGCCGGGCGGCTACTATCGCCTGCTGCCCAAGGTCTCCGAGGGCCACCTGGCGGGATACCCGCGCGTCTATGGGCTGGCATGGGCCTATGTGGCCCACACCGACAGCCGCTTCGACCTGAAGACGATTCAGCCGTTCGTCCGCGCCTACCAGCGCGTCCAGCCACTCACGATCGGCGAGGTCTGGGCCGTGGCCATCCACCTCCGCGTCGCCCTGGTGGAGAACATGCGGCGGCTCGCCGATCAGATCATCCGGGCCCGCCAGGCGCGGCTCGCGGCCGACGAGCTGGCGGACCGCCTGCTGGGGCTGAGCGGTCGGCCGGCTGAGGACGTCGATGATGTTCTGGGCCGTCTGGACGACGAGCCGCTGGCCAGCGCCTTCGCGGTGCAACTCATCCAGCGGCTGCGCGACCAGGACACCTCGATCCTCCCGGCGCTCGCCTGGCTCAACGAGAAGCTGAGGGCCCAGGGCACGTCGGCTAACGAAGTGGTCGCTCAGGAGCACCATGCCCAGGGCGCGGCGAACGTCACCGTCCGCAACATCATCACGAGCATGCGGTGGATGTCGTCCATCGATTGGCTCGATTTCTTCGAAAGCGTCAGTCTGGTGGACGAGGCTCTGGCCGGCGCTCCCGGCTTCACGGCGATGGATTTCGCGACCCGGAACGAGTACCGGACTCAGATCGAGCAGCTCGCGCGCCGTTCGAAGCGCTCGGAGCTCGATGTGGCGCGGGAGGCCATCGCACTCGGTCAGCGAGCGGCGCAGGAAGCAAGGGGAGCGAGACAGGACGGGACCAAGGCGCCCGGCGGTGAGGCGGGGCTCACCGGGATCCCCGAGCGTGCCGAAGAAGACGTGGGCTACTACCTGATCTCCTCGGGCAGGAGAACGTTCGAGCGCTGCCTCGGTTTCCGAGTTCCTTTGCGGACCCGGGTACGCCGCGCGATCCGCGCTTTCGCGACCCCCGGTTATCTGGGCGGAATCGCCGTCCTCACGGCGCTGCTGCTGTCCCTCCCCCTGTATTTGAGCTGGAGCTCGGGGGCGAGTATCGGCAGCCTGGTGCTCTTGGGAATCCTGGGGCTGCTGCCCGCCTCCGATGTCGCCGTGGCCCTCGTCAACCGCCTGGTTCCTGTCCTCGTTCCACCACGGTTGCTGCCCAAGCTCGAACTCGCCCAGGGTGTGCCACCCGAGCTGCGCACGATGGTCGTCGTCCCTACGCTGGTCACCAATAGGGCAGATATCGATGAGCAACTCGAGCGGCTCGAGGTGCACTTCCTGGCGAACCCGGAAGGCTACCTCCACTTCGCGCTGCTCACCGATTGGTCGGACGCGCCCAGCGAGCAGCTGCCCATCGACAACGCTCTCGTCGCGGCGTTGGCCGAAGGCATCGCGCAGTTGAACGAACGTTACGGGACCCTACCGGACGGCGAGCAGCGGTTCCTGCTGCTGCATCGCCGGCGTCTATGGAACGAGAAAGAGGGAAAGTGGATCGGCTGGGAGAGGAAGCGAGGCAAGCTCCACGAGCTGAACCGCCTGCTGCGCGGCGCCCGGGACACTTCGTTTATCACGTTGGACGGACGGCCGCCCACGTTGCCCGAGGGTGTCCGCTACGTGATCACGCTGGACGCCGACACGCGGCTTCCCAAGGCGACCAGCTATCGCCTGGTGGGCGCGATAGCACACCCGTTGAACCGGGCGCGTTTCGACCCGCGGCGGGGACGCGTGGTGCGGGGCTACGGAATTCTGCAGCCTCGCATAACACCGTCGCTCCCCACGGGCCCGGGCAGCACTACGTACCAGCGGATCATCTCCGGGCCCGGAGGTGTGGACCCCTATGCGGCCGCGGTCTCGGATGTGTATCAGGATCTGTTCGCGGAAGGTTCGTTCACCGGTAAGGGGATCTATGACGTCGACGCCTTCGAGGCGGCGCTGGAGGGCAAGGTTCCGGATAACGCCCTACTCAGCCACGATCTCTTCGAGGGCACCTTCGCGCGCGCCGGCCTCGTAACCGATGTCGATCTGTTCGAGGAGTTCCCGGCCAACTACGAGGTGGCCGCACGCCGCAACCACCGCTGGGTGCGCGGCGACTGGCAACTGCTACCCTGGATTCTGGGATACGCACGCGACGCGGCCGGCGGCCGGCAGCGGACTCACATCCCCGCCCACGCCCGCTGGAAGATGGTGGACAACCTTCGCCGCAGCCTGACAGCGCCCTCGTCCTTCTCGATGGCGGTGGCCGCCTGGGTCGTGCCGGGCATTCCGCCCGTACTCTGGACGGGACTCTTCCTAGGATCGGTGGCGGTGCCGGCTTTCATACCGGTTCTCGACGGCCTCGTACCCACGCGATGGGGTATCTCGAAGCGCAACCACTTCCGCGCCGTCTCGCATGACATCTATGTGGCGCTGACGCAGACGCTCCTGGCCGTCACCGTGCTCGCACATCAAGCCTGGCTGATGGTGGACGCGATGGTTCGCACGCTGTGGCGACTATTCGTGTCGAAACGGAACCTGCTGGAATGGGTCGCGGCCGCGCACCAAGGATACGGAGTCGATCTGAGGCTGCGGAGCTTCTACCGGCACCTTCGTTGGGGCGTGGTTCTCGCCGTCGCGGCCGGCGCGCTCTTCGCCCTGCTAAAGCCGGCAGCCTGGCCGGTGGCCACGCCGCTGGTGCTGCTCTGGGCCCTGTCGCCCGTCTTCGCCTGGTGGATGAGCCTACCGCTGAAGGACCCGCAGGAACAGATCCTTTCGTCTGATGAAGCGCGCGCTCTGCGGCTCGTCGCGCGCCGGACCTGGCGCTTCTTCGAGACGTTCGTGGACGACGATGGTAAGGCCCTGCCGCCGGACACTGAGCATCACGGTCGCTCACGACTTCGGCTGGATCGGGATTCTCGATGTGGCGGACCGGCTCGAGGCCACGCTGGAGACGATGACGAACATGCGCCGGGTCCGCGGCCACTTCTTCAACTGGTACGACACTCGGAATCTCCAACCGTTGGATCCCATGTACGTGTCCACCGTGGACAGCGGCAACCTGGCGGGCCACCTGGTCGCACTTGCTCAGTCATGCCGCGGGTTGATGCACCGCCCGCTATTGCGGCCCGAGATCCTCGAGGGCATCGGCGACGCTGTGGCGCTGCTGCTCGACTCTTTGGAAAAGGCCGAGCATCCCGGGCGCACGCAGACGGTCACGGCAGAGCAGCTGAGCGAGGCCGCGGAGTCGCTGTCGACCCTGTTGGAGGATCCACCGACCTCGCTGCCCGCATGGGTCCACCGCTTCGAGGCGCTGGAGGCCGAGGCGACGAACCTCCTGGACATCGCCCGCACGCTCGCGGCCGATGTCAAGGACGGATCGCAATCAGAATTTCTCATCTGGGCGACGGCTATTCACAATTCGGTTCATAGCCATGCTCGCGACCTCGGTACCACGATGCCCTGGTGCGTGCGTCTCTACTCTAAGGACGCGGACCAGGCGACCGGGCTCACCCGCTCGGCCTCGTTTCTCGAGCCGCTGGTCGCCGACAGCCCCACGGCAGCGGGACTGTCCGGCCTGCTGCGCGCGGTGCACGAGGTGATCGAGAAGCGTTCCGATGTTCTGGAGACGGAGGAGGGGGACCCGATCCTCGCGGACATGGAAGAATCGTGGCAGGCGGCCGCAGCGCTCAAGCACCGCTTCTCCTCCCTGGCGCTGCTCGCCGAGCAGATGGTCCAGGCCATGGACTTTCGATTCCTGTTCGACTTCTCACGCAAACTGTTCTCAATCGGCTACCGGGTTGCCGAGGGCACGCACGATCCCAGCTGCTACGACCTGCTGGCCTCGGAGGCGCGGCTGGCGAGTTTCATCGCCGTTGCCAAGGGCGACGTCACACCGCGGCACTGGTTCCTGCTCGGCCGCTCCCTGACGCCGGTGGGGCGCGGTGCGGCCCTCGTCTCCTGGTCGGGCTCGATGTTCGAGTATCTGATGCCGCTGCTGGTGATGGAGCAGCCGCCGCGCAGCCTTCTCGATCTGAGCAGTCGCTTGGTTGTGGGGCGCCAGATCCGCTACGGTGCGGAGCGGGGAGTGCCCTGGGGAGTCTCGGAATCGGGCTACAACGTCCGCGACCTGGAGCTCACGTATCAGTACTCCGATTTCGGTGTGCCCGGCCTGGGGCTGAAGCGCGGCCTGTTCGAGGACGTGGTGGTGGCTCCCTACGCCACCGCGCTCGCCGCCATGCTGGATCCGAGGGCGGCTCTAGCCAACTTCGCGCGCCTCGAGGGGGTAGGTGCGCTGGGTGCCTACGGCTTCTATGAGGCTCTCGACTACACTCCCTCGCGGCTACCGGAGGATGCCCGGCTGGCCGTGGTCCGGGCATACATGACCCACCATCAGGGAATGATCCTCATCTCGCTGGGCAACGTGGTCCACGACGGCCTGACCCGCAGGCGCTTCCACGCTCACCCTATGGTCCAGGCGGCGGAGCTGCTGCTCCAGGAACGGACGCCGCGCTCGGTGCTCGTGACCCGGCCCCGGGGTGAGGAGGTTCGCGAGGCGGCGTTGGTCCGCGACCTCGTCCTGCCGACCCTGCGCCGATTCGAGTCGCCACACGACATCACGCCCCGCACGCACCTGCTCTCCAACGGCCGCTACACGGTCACGGTCACGGCGGCGGGCTCCGGGTTCAGCCGCTGGAACGAGCTTGCCGTCACCCGCTGGCGCGAGGACACGACTCGCGACCCCTGGGGTACGTTCGTCTTCTTGCGCGATGCCGAGACGGAGGAAGTCTGGTCCGCCGGCTTCCAGCCGAGCGGTAGCGAAGCGGATCACTACGACGTCGTCTACTCCGAGGATCGGGCCAAGATCACTCAGCGGTTCCGATCTTTGACGACCACGCTGGAGATCGTCGTTTCGCCGGAGGACGATGCCGAGTTGCGAAGACTGACGGTGACCAACCTCGAGAACAGGGACCGCGAGATCGATTTCACATCCTACGCCGAGATCGCTCTGGCTACGCAGGGCGCCGACCTGGCTCATCCCACCTTCTCAAACCTCTTCGTCGAGACGGAGTTCGTTCCCGAACTCGGGACGCTGCTCGCGACTCGGCGCCCGCGTTCGGCGGACGAGCCCCAGGTCTGGCTCGCCCACCTGGTCGCGGTGGACGGCGCGACGGTCGATGAGCTGCAGTGCGAGAGCGACCGCGCACGTTTCCTGGGCCGCGGCCGCGGGGTTCGAACGCCACTCTCGGTGATCGACGGCGGCCCGCTCTCCGACACGGCGGGTACCGTTCTCGATCCCATCGTCAGTCTCCGGCAGCGGGTGGCGATTCCGCACGGAGAGACGGTCAACCTCGTGTTCACCACACTCGTGGCGTCTTCCCGGGAAGAGGCTCTCGAGATCGCGGAGAAGTACCGCGAGCCGGCGACGTTCGAGCGCGAGAGCTCGCTGGCCTGGACCCAGGCCCAGGTCCAACTACACCACCTGCGGATAACTCAAGACGAAGCGCACCTCTTCCAGCGTCTGGCCAATCGCCTGCTCTACGCGGACCCCACCTTGCGTGCCGCGCCTCGCGTGCTGGCCAGAAACCGCACGGGCCAGTCCGCGCTATGGGCCTACGGGATCTCTGGCGACCTGCCCATCGCCCTGGTGCGCATCGAGCGGGAAGAAGAACGCGATGTGGTCAGGCAGCTGCTGCGGGCGCACGAATACTGGCACATGAAAGGGATCGCGGCCGACCTGGTGATCCTCAACGCGAAAGGCACGTCCTATTTACAGGATTTCCAGGATGACCTCGAAGCCATGGTGCAGGCGATCCAGTCCGCCGTCGGCCGGGAAAAGCAAGAGGGCGGCGGAGACGTATTCGTTCTGCGGGCGGACCTGCTGTCGGGCCGGGACCGGCTCCTGCTGCACGCGGCGGCGCGAGTGGTGATCCTGGCACGCCAGGGCACGCTATCCGAGCAGGTGGTCCGGCTGCAGCGCTTGCGGCCGGGCCCGGTTTCACCGCGACTCCGCGCGCCGCGCGAGAAAGCCGAGCCCGCCGCGCCGCCCGCCCTGGCGCTCGAGTTCTTCAACGGTCTGGGAGGATTCACCCCCGACGGTCGCGAATACGTCACAATTCTGGGCAAGGGGCAGTGGACCCCGGCTCCCTGGATCAACGTGGTGGCGAACTCGGGATTCGGGTTCCAGGTCTCCGAGTCGGGCTCGGGGTACACCTGGGCCGTGAACAGCCGCGAGAACAAGCTGACGCCCTGGTCGAACGACCCGGTGAGCGACACGCCGGGCGAAACGTTCTACGTGCGGGACGAGGACAGCGGCATAGTCTGGGGGCCGACGATTCTGCCGATTCGCGAGGAGAGCTGGCCGTACGTCGTCCGACACGGGCAGGGGTACAGTCGTTTCCAACACACATCTCACGACATCGAGCTGGATCTATTGCAGTTCGTGCCGCTGCGCGACCCGATCAAGATCTCCCGTCTCACCCTGGAGAACCGGTCCGACCGCAGGAAGCGACTGTCGGTCACGGCCTACGCGGAGTGGGTCCTGGGAGTCGAGCGAAGCAGCTCGGCGCCTTTCGTGGTCACCGAGATCGACCGCGCGACCGGAGCGATGCTCGCGCGCAACCGTTGGAACGAGGAGTTCGCGGACCGGGTCGCCTTCGCCGATCTGGGCGGCCGCCAGGATTCCTGGACTGGCGACCGTCTCGAGTTTCTGGGCCGCAACGCGAGCCTCGACCATCCCGCCTCGCTGGAGCGTGGGGACGAATTATCGGATAGGACCGGAGCGGGACTCGACCCCTGCGCTGCGCTGCAGACGAGACTCGAGCTCGAGCCGGGCGAACGTGTCGAGGTGCTCTTCCTGCTGGGCCAATGTAACAACCTCGAGGATGCCCGATCACTCGTCGCACGCTATCGCGAGATCGATTGCGATGCCCTGCTCGCCGAAGTCGGGGACCACTGGAACCGCGTGTTGGGCGCGGTACAGGTCAAAACCCCTGACCCCTCCATCGACCTACTGCTCAACCGCTGGCTCCTCTATCAGACGCTCTCCTGCCGGATCTGGGCCCGCTCGGCCTTCTACCAGTCCGGCGGAGCCTACGGGTTCCGCGACCAGCTCCAGGATGTGCTCGCCCTCGCGGTGACCGAGCCCGAGCTCGTGCGCGAGCATCTCCTGCGCGCCGCCGCACGACAGTTCAGCGAAGGCGACGTCCAGCATTGGTGGCACCCGCCGAGCGGACGCGGCGTCCGCACCCGGATCTCCGACGACCTCCTCTGGCTGCCCTACGCGGTGGTCCACTATCTCAACGTGACCGACGACCGGGCTGTCCTCGACGAGCTAGTCCCCTGGCTCGAGGGGCCGGCCCTGGAAGAGCACGAAGCAGAGGCTTATTTCCAGCCCAAGGTGTCGGAGGGGCGGGCGACGCTCTATGAGCACTGCGCCCGGGCCCTCGACCGCAGCCTGGAGAGCGGTAGCCACGGCCTCCCGCTGATCGGCGCCGGGGATTGGAATGATGGCTTGAACCGAGTCGGTCGCGAGGGCCGCGGCGAAAGCGTCTGGCTGGGCTGGTTCCTGCTCGTGAACTTGAGGGAGTTCGCTCCCATCGCCGAGTGGCGCGGTGAAGCGGAGCGCGCGGCGCGCTGGCGCGAGCGGGCCACCTCCCTCGAGGCGGCGCTGGAGGCGGAGGCGTGGGACGGAGAATGGTACAGGCGCGCCTTTTTCGACGACGGCACGCCTCTCGGATCAGCGGCGAGCGACGAGTGCCAGATCGCCTCCATCCCCCAATCCTGGGCAGTCATCTCCGGTGTTGCCGAGGCCGAGCGGGGACGCCAGGCCATGGAATCGGTACAGCGGCGACTCGTCCGTCGGAACGACCGCCTGCTGCTGCTCTTCGACCCGCCCTTCGACCGGACAGCGCTCGATCCCGGCTATATAAAAGGATACGTTCCCGGCATCAGGGAGAACGGCGGCCAGTACACCCACGCCGCGATCTGGTCGGTCATAGCGTTCGCCATGTTGGACGAAGGAGACCGGGCCGCCGAGCTCTTCAACCTCCTGAGCCCCATCCACCACGCGAGCAGCCGCGCCGACGTGCACCGCTACAAGGTAGAGCCCTACGCCGTGCCCGCCGATGTGTACTCCCTACCGCCGCACGTCGGACGGGGCGGCTGGACGTGGTACACCGGTGCCGCCGGCTGGCTCTACCGCGCCGG
>JBDHJU010000001.1:0-174397 GCA_039586755.1 Gemmatimonadota bacterium
CAGTTTATTTCCCGGGACGCGTAGTTGATCATCGACATGGTCGAGATCCCCTATTCCCGGAACAGTCGGTCAATTTCATCCTCAGCTTCGTCGACAAAGCCGCGCTCGAGGGCCGGACTCTCTTCATCTTCTCCTCTTCCGAACACTTCCTCGAACGCTTTGTTTAAGCCAGCGACTGCGTCTTTGATCTTGATCCGCACGAGGCCCAACGTCGTCTGCTGATTAAACAGCACCACCAGGATCAGGCGCTTGCCGACGTCGGCAAGGTACATCGATTCAGTTCGACCCTGGTGGAAGAGCGAACTGAACTCCTCTTCCCCTATCAGCGAGGCCAATTGATCGTTGGCGGAGAAATCCGCTGCTGTGAGGCTGGCAAAAGCGGCGGAATCAAAGCTCGGCTGCTCACCTACTGTAGTCACCAACTGACCGGTACGGTCGACGAGCAGCGCACAGCGGGCGTTCGACTCGTAGAGGAGGTTATTGAGGATCTCCTCGATCCGCTGGGAATCGCTGGGTCCAAACGACCAACTGGGCGCTCCGCCGGCTGTCATTCCGTCGCCCGCCCGTTCCCGTTGTTAGCTTCCGCCTCCTCAGAGCCGGCCAAGCGCTCCTCCATTCGCCCGAGGATCGATGCGGCGCGTCGACGCAGCATCGGCTCCTGCTCCCAGCTCAGGAAATCGCGTAGGAGGTGAGCGTTTTCTACGTCGGGGTGCTTGCCGATGTACGTCAGAGCCGCGAGCCGCCGAAGCGGTCTCGGGCTGAACAGATCACGACGATGGCGGTGCACCTGGTCACGGACGAGCAGCACGCCGAGCGCACTCACCGCCACCACGCCGGCAGCTGTGAGACCCAAGGTCCGTAGTAGCCTGTTCGCGGCGATCGTCCTCTTACCCATCTCGAGTACTCGTTACATTCCCCTGCGTCCGGCCAACGCCTGCGCAATGGTTACGCCGTCTGCATATTCGAGGTCGCCGCCGACCGGCAACCCGCGCGCCAGGCGCGTCACCGCCACTCCGCGTGGCACCAGCACGTTGTGCAGATACGTTGCTGTCGCTTCGCCTTCCACGCTGGGGTTCGTCGCTACGATCACCTCGCTGACTCCGCCGTTCAGCCGGGCGATCAACGACTCGATGTTCAACTCCTCGGGACCGACTCCGTCCAGCGGTGAGAGGCAACCTCCCAGAACGTGATAGAGCCCCTTGAAACCGCCTGAGGCATCGATCGCTGCTATGTCCGAGGCCTCCTCGACAACACAGATCGTGGTTCGGTCGCGACCCACATCCGTGCAATACTCACACGGATCGGACTCACTCAAGTTACTGCAGATCGAGCAGTGTTTCACTCGCTCGGCCACCGCCTCTATGGCGTGGGCTAGCCGGCAAGCCTCCTCCGGCGGGATCTTTAGCAAGTAGTGGGTGAGCCGATAGGCGGTCTTGCGACC
This sequence comes from Gemmatimonadota bacterium, assembly GCA_039586755.1. Taxonomy (GTDB): domain Bacteria; phylum Gemmatimonadota; class Gemmatimonadetes; order Palauibacterales; family KS3-K002. The sequence goes on from JBDHJU010000001.1 coordinate 1,442, forward strand.
GATGCCAGGGAGACGTGTGAACTCTCTGGCCAGATCATCGATCACCGACATGCCCGGGCCTACGAACCCCCGAAGAGATTGCCCAGGTTGAACGGGCCGAGCCCGCCAGCCATGCGACCGATCTCCTCTTCGTACAGCTGTCGAGCGCGAGCCTGGGCATCGGACACGGCCGCCTGCACCAGGTCCTCCAGCATCTCGATGTCAGAGGGATCTACCACGGACGGATCGATCTTGATCTCACGAATCCGGCCCTGGCCGTCCGCCACCACCTTGACCAAGCCACCCCCGCTGCTGGCCGTGACCGTCTTAGATGCCAGTTGCGTCTGGATCTCGGTCAGTCTTGCCTGACCCTGCTGGACCAGCTGGAACAACTGGTGGAGACTGTTCATCCTGGCTACTCCCGCTCACCCATCATCAGGGTTGAAGTTTACGAATCGCCCAAAAGCACGCAAGGCCAGCCCTTTCAGCACCTTCGGGGCGTTCCGCCTCAATCCATCAACTCGAGATCCAGCTTGTCCACGAGTCGCTGAAGCCCCTCGTCGCCATCCACCAGCCGAGCCAGCCTCTGCTGTTTGGATGTCTCCTGGCTTACCCTTGGCGGCAGCGACTCGCCCTGCGCCTCTTTTCTTATTCGTATTGGACGCCCGAGCCGCCCGGTAAGTTCCTCCTCGATCCGCCGTCGCGTCACCTTGTCGTCGAGGACCTCGGCCGCGGGCGTGCCATTAGCCGCCACCACGCTGAGCTCGCCGGCAGCGTTCAAATCACTCAGCTGAACAGCCCTGAGGGCGATCCCCTGCCCGGGTCGCAGGACTCTGGCGTCGGCGATCATCTCCAGCCAAGCGGAACGAATCGGGTCCTGCGTTCCCGAGCCGCCGGCGGGCGGCGGGTCGGGCACTGGCCCGAGGGACTCAGGGCCTCGGCCGCGCTTACCCTCGGGCGCAGGACCCCGCGCCTGGGGTGGCGCAGGCGGAGCCTGCAGGCTGGGGTTCGGGTTCGAGGGTGGTTCTCCCCGGACCGCTTCCATCAGCTGCTCGAGATCGACCGTGCGATCGAGCATCGCGAACTTGAGCAAAGTGACTTCCACCAGGATGCGCTGCTGTTCGCTCTTGCGAAAACGCCCGTCGGTGTCCAGGTCGGCGAGTGCCGAGAGCATTCGTAGAAGGTCACCGGGTGCAAAGTGCCGGGCCAGCTCGGCGTACCGCTCGGAGAGCTGCTCCGAGGTGCCGGTAGCGGCTTCGCCGTCCGCGAGCCGAATGCGCAGCAGAAGCCGTAGCGCATCGCCGAGCCCCTTGTAGAACTCTTCCAGGTCGTAGCCGCCATCGACCAGTCGCTGCACGTAGGCAAAGACGTCGGCGGCTCGCCTCTCACGGACGATCTCGAATAGCTCGAGATAGAGCTCTTCCTCGATCAGGCCGAGAACCAGGTGGACATCTTCCGCAGTGATGCGCTCGCCGCTGAAGGCGAGGACCTGGTCCAGCGACGACAAAGCATCGCGCAGTGCACCGTCCGCCTTGCGCGCGATGGGCGAAAGTGCAGCCTCCTCGGCCTCCACGCCCTCCGCGTTGAGGACCTCGATCAGGCGCCCGCGGATCTGGTCGAGGGTTATGCGCCGGAAGTCGAACCGCTGACAGCGCGAGAGGATCGGTGGCGCCGACTGATAGATCTTGCCCGGCTCTGTAGTGGCGAGGACGAAGATCACACGGGGCGGCGGCTCCTCTAGGATCTTGAGGAACGCGTTCCACGCCTCGCGCGTGAGCATGTGAGCCTCGTCGATGATGTAGACCTTGTAGCGCGATTCCTCCGACGGGGCGTACATCGCACGCTCGCGCAGATCGCGGGCATCATCGACCCCGCGGTTGGACGCCGCGTCGATCTCCACGACATCCAGAGATGTGCGACCGGACCAGATTCGCTCACAGCTCTCACATTTCCCGCACGGCTCGCCATTCTCGCGGTCCTCGCAGTTGAGTGCCATTGCCAGGACTCGAGCGGCCGTCGTCTTGCCTATGCCGCGCGGCCCGCAGAACAGATACGCATGGGCGACTCGCCCACGCTCGACCGCCGTCCTGAGCGTAGTCGATACGTGGTCCTGCCCGACGATCTCGGAAAAGTTGCGTGGCCGGTAGACACGTGCGAGTGCGGGACGATGCATCTTCGTGGGTCAAAAGGGTTAGCCGCTGCGCGGAGGAGTCAGCCCTCCCTCCCGCCATCCGCACCGGCGCCATTCTTGAGGGCTAATGTTCGCAGCAATCTATCCCCCGGGGTCCGGACCAGCAACGGAACCCCGATGCCGCCGGCCGCCGAGTGGCGCCGCTGCGGTCTCTCCGACGGCGCCACCCGCCCAGCTCGACCTTACGGCTCCCCGCGATTCACCACCAATTGGAACTGGCCCGAGGCGCCGCCGTCGAGCGCCGACGCGACGACGCGGTAGGTGCCGTTTTCGGGCAAGGTGACCGTGATACGGGAGTTCAGGTCACCGGCACCGTCGTCATCGGTCAGCGGCTGCGACAGCCCAGGTCCCGCAAAATAGAGATAGGCGTCGAAATCCTCGCTAATCAGTTCGATGACATAGTTCTCACCGGCATGCCCTTCGAGCGCCCAAGCCTGGCCGCGCCGCCCATCGGCGGTGAGCGGATCGTTCAGGGTCAGATAGCCGTCCACAGCGCCACCGACCATCACGGCTCGACCTTCGGTGGGCAGAGCCGCCAGGTCGACCGGCTGTTCTACCCGGATCGTGTACTCGCCCACGCCGCCGCCGCTCACCTGACTCGCTACAACCAGGTAGTCACCGTCCACCGGAAAGGTGAAGACCAACCTCGAGTTCAGTTCGCCCGCTCCGTCGTCATCGGACAGTACGTCACCGAGCCCGGGACCCGTGGCATACAGGTAGGCGTCGAAGGCTTCCGATTCCAGAATGACCACGACGGACTCCTCGGCGCGGCCCTCCAGCAGCCAGGCCTCCGCCCTGCGGCCATCGCCGATCGTCGGGCTCCGACCGCTCAGACTCCCCGAGACCACGTCACCCAGCGCGAGCCTCCGTCCGTCCGTGGGCAGATCGGTCAGCAATACAGGGTTCATCCCGCCGCACGAATAGCCTGCGGTAGGTCCTGGTGTGTCCGAGACCCGCAGCATGTACGGCCCCGTCCGACGAGCCGCGGTCGAACTGGCGATTACATGGAACGTACCGTTCTCCAGGAAGGTGAACGTGATCCGCGCATGACACGCGCCGCCGCTGTCGTCATCGCTGAGCGTCTCCCCGAGACCCGGCCCGACCACATAGAGGTAGGAGTCGAAATCGTCCGAGATCATATCGACGGTTACCGATTCACCGGCTCGGCCCTCCAGCGCCCACGCTTCCACGTAGCTGTCGCTGGGATCGCGGACATCGGCGGCGGAGAGGGCGCCTCGCACGTCCTCACCAACCGTCAGCTCTCCCTCCGGGTCCAGCAGCTCGAAGAGCGAGCGGCCCGCCTGGGCCTGCGCGCCGCTCGGCGCTCCCAAAACGAGGACGCAGAGAGCTGCCGAAGTGACAGAAAGAAGGCGGATTGGGCACAACACGATGTTCACCTCTCTAGCAGCTTGAAGGGTCTCCCAAACACGGTCCGCAGGCTACCGACCGCGATGTACTATTCGGGCATTCGAAGAAAGAGGCAAGTGCCGGGGACTACTCGCCGAGCCGCCAGGCGTCCGGCAGGTGCTCGATGACGGGCGCTCGGCCGCGTCGGACGACCACGCCCACGGCGTCGAAGCGGCAGCGGGTGGAAGAGTGGCCGTGACGGTGGAGCCAGAAGCGAGCGACCCGTTCGATCTCGCGGCGTTTCTGGGCTGTGATCGCTTCGAGGGGATGGCCGTACCCTGTGCCGGCGCGGGATTTCACCTCGACGAACGCGACGAGACCGTCGCGCGCCACGATCAGATCGATCTCGCGGCGCCCGAAACGGAAGTTCTGCGCCAGGATCGTGTAGCCATGCTCGCGAAGGTACCGTGCCGCGAGCCGCTCGCCTTGGACACCCAGGTCGTGAGCCGCGACCACCGGATCAGACAGTTGCGGGGGTGAGGTCCCCCGCATTCGCGTGGAGTCCCAGCATTACTGAGCCACTACTAACAGCGGGCCCTCAAAGGAATCTCAACGGATCAGTGGATTGGGAGGAGCCTGGGGTGCCGCGACGCCCAACCGCCCGAGCTCAGATCTGTATTTCCGACCCGTCGGTCAACATGATGACTTCGCCCGAATACCCGGCTTGCCGAATCAGTTCCGGGACGTCGAGCCGCCGGAGCTGCGGATATACGTGGGTAACGGCGAGGCGCCTCACGCCGGCGTCCATCGCCAGGCGCGCCAGGCTTACCGGTGAGAGATGGATATCCACCGCGAGCTCTTCGGGTAACGAGCACTCGGCCAGCAGAAGACCCACACCCTGGAAGAACTCCCCCAACTCCTCGCAAGGCCCCGTGTCTCCGGTGTAGCCCAGCGCCGAGCCACCCGCCTCGAAGCGCAGGGCGACGCTCTCATCGGTGTGCGGCGTCTTGGCAACCCTGACCTGCACACCGCCTACGTCAACGGAAGACCCGGGCTGCAACTCGTGGATCGCCACTTCGAACCCTGGCTCGACGAGCCATGAACCCAGGGCGTCGGCCCAGGCCCCGAACAGGCGCCTGGTACCCGTGGGCCCCCAGACCTCTAGCGGGGCCCGGCGTGGCGTCTCGAGCGCGTGCCGCAGCGCGAAGATGAGTGAAGGGATCTCGCCGATATGGTCGGTGTGGAAGTGACTGATGATAAGATGGCCGACGTCACCCCAGACGAGGCCGCACCGCGCCAGACCCTGGAGGCCACCGGCACCGCAATCGACCAGAAGACTTGCTTCGCTGTGCTCGATCCAGTGGCAGGCCGACGCGCGTTCGGGGTCGGGCACGACGGTGCCCGTCCCAACGGTGATGAGCCGCATCGCCGGTCAGGCCACCGCCCCGCGGGCGTATTCGCTGAACTCGACGCCGACGACCTTTGACACCCCGGGCTCTTCCATCGTAACCCCGTAGATCCAGTCGGCCGCCTCGATCGTCACCGGATTGTGGGTGATGACGATGAACTGCACGCTCGACTTGAACTCCTCGAGCATGGCGACGAATCGTCTGATGTTTGTCTCGTCGAGCGGTGCGTCGACCTCGTCGAGCACGCAGAAGGGGCTCGGCTTCACCAGGTATATGGCGAAGAGCAGCGCCAGCGCCGTCAGCGCCCGCTCACCACCGGAGAGCAAGTGAATACGCTGGGTGCGCTTACCACCTGGACTGGCGGAGATCTCGACCGGCGAATCGAGCGGATCGTCGGGAGACTCGAGCCAGACGTCGCACTCGCCGCCCTGGAACAACGTGGCGAATGTGCGCTTGAAGTTGACTCTGATCTGCTCCAGTGTCTCGAGGAACGCCGCCGACGCGGTCTCGTTGATCTGACGGATCGTGCTGCGCAGGTCGTCGCGTGCTTTGGCCAGGTCCGCTCGCTGTCCCTCGAGGAACTCGAGCCGCTCTTTCTCCTCCCGGAACTCCTCCTCGGCAAGCATGTTGACGAGGCCGATACCGCCCAGCCGACCAGCGATCTCGGTTAGCTCGGCACGCAGCGCCACGGGATCGCCATCCGCAGGCTCGACCTCCTGGACGAGTTGCTCGAAGGGCCGACCCCACTCGTCCTCTAGACGCTCGCGCGTGCGCTTGAGGTCGGCATCGATCTGCATACGCTCGAGCTCGAGCTCATGGCGCCGCTCGGCGTGACCGCGTTCCTCCTGCTGCGCGCGGCGCAGCAGGCTTTCCAGCTCGTCGACCTTGAGCCGCATCTCTTCGGCACGTTCGTCCATCTCGCGCGCCCCACGCTCCGAGCTCTCCCGTTCCTCGAACAGCGTCTCCAGGTCGGACGCTGCACTCTCGATCTCCTCTTGCGATCTCGTCAGCGTGCCGCGCAGCTCCTCCGACTCGCGCTCGAGGCGCTGGGTACGCTCACCGGCGTCTTTTAGCGATCCCTGCTGCAACCTGAGCTCGCGCTCGGCGCGATCGAGCGCCGCCGCCGCCCGGGCCTCGTTCAACTGGATCTCGGTCACCCGCTCGCGCTGCCCTTCCCACTCGGACCTGACAGCCGCCAGTTCCTCGGGGTCGGGCGCCGCCTCGACACCGGCAGGCTTGAGGGTTCGCAGGGCGTCTTGCTCGGCCGTTCGCCTCTGCAGCGTCGCCCGGCGCTCCTGGCGCAGGCGGTCGACGGTCTCACGGGCGTTACCTGATTCCTCCCGGGCCCTATCGATCCGCTCGGCCGCCGCCTCAGCCCGGGCTGCGAGTCGTCCCGCATCCTCTTCGGCCACACGGTGCTCTGCCGTCAAGCGCTCCACCTCGCCGCTCGCCGTCACGACATGGTCCTCGCAGCTCCGGAGCTGGGTCGCGATGCTATCGCTCTCGGACTCCAGCTCGGCCAGCTGGGTGCGCAGCCGCTCGAGCTCGGCGCGTCGGGCGAGGGTTCCCCCACCGGCATAAGGTCGGCCGAGGCGGAGCACGCCCTGGGAATCCAGGCTCTCGCGCCGCCCGATCCACGCCTCGATGCGCTCGGGCACACCCTCGCGCAGCGAGACCTCGCGCAGAAGGTGCCGAATCCACGGCGCGCCCGGGCCGCTCACCTTGAAGCTGGACGGTAGCTCGATATCCCTCTCCGCGTCACGCTCGAGCCGATCGAGCGGGAGGATCACCAACCCTCCGGGACCGTCGTACTCCTCGAGGAACCAACGCCGGACGCGCTGGGCGACGTCGGCATCGTTCACGATCAGACCTTCCATGTAGGCGCCCAGATAGGCCTCCAGGCCGTCTGCGTACGCCTCCGGCACCTCTATCCCACGGCCCAAGATCCCGAGTATGCCGAGCTCGTCGGCGGACGTCAGCGCCGCCTGCACCGCCGGGTTCAGCCCTTCATCGCCCGTCGTCAACGGCGTCAGATCTTCGATCAGCGCCGCGGTGGCCTCGATCCGCTCGGCCAGCGCCGCCCGGCGCCCGCGAAGCTCCTCCTGAAGCGCCTGGGTCCCGGTCAGGCGCTCACGTGCACGTCCCAGCTCGCGGGATAGCTGCTCGTGTCGTTCCTCCGCTCGCCCGGCCTCCCGGCGCGTCTCCTCCTCCGCCTGCTTGGCCTCCTCGAGCGCCGCCGACGCCCCTGCCGACCTGCGCTCAGCGCCCTCCAAGCGTCGGTTCAGCTCTTCGGCCTCGGCACGGGCAGCTTCACCACGCGCCTGAAGCTGTGCGCGCCGCTCCGTATAGGCCTGCCTCTCCGACTCGACGGCAGCCTCGGCCGCCTCCATCGCCTGCCGGCGTTCGCTCACTTCCGCCAGCTCGATCTCCTGCCGACCGAGCTCGTCGCGCAACTCGGCGAGCGCCGACTTGCGTTCCGTTACGACTTCCTGCAGACGGTCGATCTCCGTACCCAGCGTACCCTGCTGCGCTTCCAGCTCGCGCCGCTCGGCCGACAGCTGGTCGAGACGCGCGCTCGCATTGCGACCCCGCTCTTCCGCCAGGAGTCGCTGGCGCTCGCGTTCCGCCAACCTGTCGCGCACCGCCATCAGCTGCCTGGCGCTGTCGGCGCGCTCGCGCTCCAGGTCGGCCAGCCGCGCTTTCAGCGACTCGTGCTCTGCCTCGGTGGTCCGTATCTGGGTGGTATCCCTGACTCGGGCTTCGGCGAGCGACTCCAACTCGATGTCGATCTCGCCGTGACGGCCTTGGAGCCTCGTCAGCTCCGCGTGGGCGATGGCGAGCTCGAGGGCGAGCTTACGCTCCCTCATATCCAGGTAGCGCTTGGCACGGCCGCGCTGACGCGCCAGGCTGCGCACTTTCGTCGCCACCTCGGAGATCAGGTCGTCGACGCGCGCCAGGTCCGCATCCGCTTCATCGAGTCGACGCGCGGCGATCCGCCGACGCTCCTTGTAGCGGCCGATACCGGCGGCTTCCTCGAACATGGCGCGCCGCTCCTCCGCCTTGTCGCTGAGAATCGCGTCGACCATGCGACCCTCGATGATCGCGTAGGCGTTGGTGCCCAGACCGGTATCGCGACACAGATCCTGGATATCGCGCAGTCGGCAGAGCGTGCCGTTCAGACGATATTCGCTTTCGCCGCCGGTGTATACCGTTCGGCCGATCTCGACTTCCGTGTAGGGGACGGGCAGAAGGTGATCTTCGTTGGACAGGCGCAGCGTCACCTCGGCACGGTGGATCGGTTTCCGCCGTGCCGTGCCCTGGAAGATCGCCTCCTCCATACGCGAGCCGCGGATCGCGGTGGGCCGTTGCTCGCCCAGCACCCAACGCAGGCCGTCGGCAACGTTCGACTTGCCGCAGCCGTTGGGACCGACGATCGCTGTAATACCGTCGTGGAAACCGATGTCCGCAGAATCGGCGAACGACTTGAAGCCGTGAAACTCGATGCCAACTAGCTTCATCTCAGCAGCAACCCCACCCTTTCGACGAGTTCAACATCGAAACCTGCACTCTCGATTCGATCCCTAAGCGGGCTCGCATCCTCGGGTCTCTCGTAACCACCAGCGTAGACACGGTACGCTATACTGTCGGCGCCCACGCCACCAGCGGCCGGCACCATGTAGGCGGGCACGCCGTGACCGAACAAGGTCTCGAGCACGGACCGCGCCTCCTGCGAGCTCGCGTATGTCCCGAAGTTGAACGCCAGCCCAGCCTGCCTCACGTCCCAACCACGGATCGTGTCCTTGATCCCGTCGCGCACCAGCTGGGCCATCAACTGCTCAGCGTTCTCTCGCTCGGGCAGCATACCGGCGAATACGCGGTAGTATACAACACCTCTCACGACCGTGGGCGCGACATAGAACGGAAGGTCGGCCCGTGTCCACTCTCGCTGACGCGATACGGCGTCGTCCAGCGAGCTGTAGGCGGCGATGGCCACCGAATATGGCAGACCGACCTCCGGGAGGCGAGTCCCGGCAGCCGCCGGCTCATCGGGCCCCTCCTCCGGTTCGGACGTCGGATCCGCCGTCTCGGCCGCCTCCGCTACCGGCTCTTCCGGCGTCGTCACCTCGGCCGCGGCCTCCAGTTCCGCGGCACCTTCCGGAATCTGCCGGCTGCCGACCGTCTGCCACAAGGCGAAGACCAGAGCGGCAGCCGCAGCGGCGACGGCGAACGGCGCGATGCGGCGTCGGCGTGACCGACGGAAGATGGGCGCTGGCGCCGGTGGAGGCGTCACCGGCTCGTGGACGGCCACGCGAGGCGGAGGCGGAGCTGGAGACGGTGGCGTCACAACCTTCGGCTTCGGTGTCGGCTCCTCCGGGGGCGCGGCCGCGTCCGCAGAATCGCCGGCCGCCGGTGCCGCCCCGTGCATCGGCTGGGTCTCGGGCTCGGCCGAGGCGTACCAAGGCAAGTCGACGGCGTCTGATTCTGCTTCGCGGATTTCGGGCGGCGCCAGGAACTCGGCCAGCCTGCGCGCTTCCGCGGGCAGCTCTACCTCGAGGGCGGCGGCGTTCAGCACGATGCAGGCCTCGAACCCTGGAATCGGACCGGCCTCGAGCCAGTCCGAGGCGGACACGCACGGCAGGAGGTGGGCATCTGTCTCTTCGAGGCGGGCCGCAATTTTGGCCCAACGCGGATGACGGAATAGGATCTGCAACGGCGGCGGCGACTCGCCCAGACTCAGGAAGAAGAAGGCCTCGCCGTCGGGTCGGCCTGCCACCTTGGAGAAGGCGGCGTCGCGGAACAGCACGTCGGAGATCCCCGGCCCATCCTCTACCCCGAGGGCGGCGGACAGCGCCGACGGCCGCTTCGTCTGGAGGTCGGCCAGTACGACCTTCGGTCGCTGCCCTGCCAGCTTGCGGACTATCTCGACCGCCGTGTTGACCGCCCAGCGGCGCTGGCGCGGGCTGTCGGCCGCCAGGACCAGTGTCGCGGCGTGCGGCCAGCTCACATCAGCTTTAGGCGCCGATGATTCCACTCTCACCACCTCCCCAGCTTCCCAAACATGCGGGACCTTCTACCCGCTCTCGGCCTCCGTTTCAGCGGCCGCACCTGCGCCTTCGTACTCCCCAGCCCGGTCCGATTCATCGGGAAGGGATGTGGAGTCAGCAGACTCCGTAACCGTGAGGATCCACGGCTTGTAGCCATAGCGGGCGGTGAGAGATCGCGCAGCCTCCTCCGCCAGCTCGCGCTCTGGATACGGGCCAACCATCGCCCGATACCAGACGACGCCCATCACGTCCTCGTGACGATCTACGGTCCCCGGGTAACCAACGCTGCGGAGCCAGGAGACGAGATTGTCGACACCCGCCCGCTCTCGTGCTGCCGAAACCACGGCGTAGACGCCGGGCTCCGCGCCGGCATCGGGGTCACGAGGCTCGTCGGCCTCCACCCCAACCTGCGGCTCAGCCGCCACGGTCTCGGAGGCACGTCGAACGGTACGCTGTGCCAGCTCCACGCGCGGCCGCGGCGGTTGCCACTCCACCGCCAACCATATGCGGCGGTCATCCAGCTCGGCCCGAGCCACCTCGACCAGCCGCAGCGCATCGTAGAGGACCAGCTCGCCTTCCTCCATCGCTATCAACCGACCACCGGGTACCGCCACCGGAAGGTTGTCGTCCCACCCCAGCGGGACAGTACCCAGTATTGAATCGACACCGACTTGCAAGACGGCGGCCTCATGCTGCGTGTCCAGTAACGCCATCAGGTGCGTACCGTTCACGCTGAAGCGTAGCGCGCCCGCCTCCCCTGGCAGCGGTAGGCTCCGCACCTTCACCGCTCTGACTCGGTCGAACACATGAAGACTGTCGCCGGCCGCCACATACAGGCGGTGGCCGGACGGCGTCATCGCGACGGCTCGGCCGGGCTGCGGCAAGTCGATCTCCTCCGCATCCTCCAGATCCGGCACGCTGAGGCCGTGCAGCGTCAAGTCGCTGCCATCCCGCGTCAGGTAGTAGAGACGATCGCCCATCGGAGCAAGGACGAGGTCGCCGATTCGATCGACGCTGCGTCGCCCGACAGGCTCTTCATTCGGTGGTTCGACGACCAACAACTCGTTCGCCGACCCGGCGTCGACCACGACGATGACGCGCTCGTCTCCATCCGGGACCAGGCGCTGCACCGAGCCATCCAGGGTGAGCTGCCAAGGATCGCCTTCCGAGACCAGCTCGAGCATACTCGGCTCGGGGACGATCAATAGTCCGCGCCTGCCAAGCGCGGCGGCGAGCTCGGAACCCTCGAAGCCCTCAAAACCGAGCAGATGGCCCGTACGATAGTCGTAGCGGGCGATGCGCGAGTCGCTCAGTTGCAGCCAAACCGCTCTTTCACCCGGCCACGCGTGGGACAGCTGTTCCAGCTCCGGCGGCGCCCACGTCGGAGACTCCAGCGTTTCGGCGCTCCGATACGTCAGCGGTCCCCCATCGAGCGAGAAACCCAGTAGCCCCCAACCCTCGGCGCTGCCCAACCAGGCGGTGCGTTCCAATGTCATCGCTCCAGCGGCCGGCGACTCTTCTCGGCCACCGCAGGACGGGCTCACAGCCAGCGCGAAGGCCAGCGCGATCAGGTTTGTAGAGCGTTTCGACAGGTGCAACTTCAGATCGGTATCCGTGATTTTCGGATCTCGTTACGGAGGGGCTGGAGTACTGTGGGCATAGCCCAAAATAGCCGGGGCTATGCCGAATATGCAAGGCAGGACATGCTTTCGCTCGGCGTCAGAAGGTCGGTCCGAACGACAGCGACCAAACGCCGGCCCTCCGGCCGGGACGGTCCAGCGGATAGGAGTAGTCGACCCGGAAAACGTTGTAGAGAATGTTGATTCTGAGCGAGGCGCCGATTGCGGCCAGCGGTGACCGCACATCGACTGGATCCGCTCCCAGGGGCCGCGACCAGGCCAGCTGGCTGAACCGGTTGAACGCGACACCCATGTCGAAGAAGACGGCCCCATCGATAGGAGGAAGACCGAGGGGCACGAACCCGAAATCCAGGAAGTTGAAGATCGGTAAACGGAACTCTGCGCTGGTTAGCACTATGCTGCTACCGATAAGCTGATCGCGAACCGGGCACAGAGTCGTAATCTGGTCGGCCACTCCAGCGATCGACCGCGCACATTCTGCCGCCGAGTACGAGCCACCGTCATAGCCGCGCAGGTAATAGGGTCCACCCCAGTAGAGCCGGAACTCACGTTCACCCTGTCCCGAACGCGAGAATGCAGTCAGCCGCGCCGCCAGCGTGAACTGGCCGCCCAAGTTGAAGTAATTGCGTACGTCGAACGTCAGGTCGTAAATACCGACATCGCCGAAATAGCGGCCGACCCCGATCCGAAAGCGACGGCCGGCGATAGGGCCGGTATAGCCGTACAGCGCGTTGTCGAAGACCAGCGCGATCGACGGCCCCGCGAACATCAGGTTCTCCAACCGCACGGTGGACCGCTCAGAACCGCCGGTGGCACCCGGCACAACGCGATCGATCACGCTGTCCCGGCTGATATAGACGCCGACCGCTGAGAGCTCGAGCCGCTGGAAGATGTCCACCGGATAGTGAAGATCCGTGCTCAGCGTCCTGTAGACGTCCCGTACAAAACGATCTTCGTAGAACGGCTGGTTGTTCTGGTCCAGCGAAGGGATCGTTCCCCGGAAACGATAGAGGGGAAACTGCTGGTACGCCATCGACACGTTCGCCCGTTCTCGCAGGTACGTGTACTGAGTCAGGATGTAAGCGTCAGCGAACGAGCCCGCGACCTGTCCCCATAGCAACACGTTATGATCGCCCAGGATATCCGAAAGCAGAATGTACGAGCCGCCGTAGACTCCGTTACCGAAATGGCCACCGACCTGAGCGCCGATCACCGGCTGCCCGATGATGTCCGGTGTCAGCTTGAGCTCGTAGCCCCGCTTCTCGAACGACGTCGTATCCGGCAGGCCGGCTTGGGCATCGGCCAGCAGGTCGACGACCGTGATCTCGCGGCGCACGACGACTTCCCCCGACTCGGGCTGCGCCGCCGCCGGACGGAAACCGTCCATGACCCTGTAGAACGACTGCGTTCGCCTGGTTGCGGTCGGCGGGTCGCCACGGACCAGCCCGGGGACGGCCTGCTCGGCGCGGACCTCCGCGTCCGTCTCGGCCCGGGTGACGATCGGCGGTTCCACCGGCCTCTGAACCGGCCATGCCGACGCGCGCGGGTCGTCTATCGCGTAGATGTTGTAGCCCGCACCCTCGAAGTACGTGAAGGCCAACCGATCCGATCCAGCCGACCAAGATATCGCCGGGCTGAGTGGAATTATCCCGGTCACGCCCGAGAGAAGGTCGGTGGCCTGGTACAATTGACCTTCCGCTCGCGACCAGATGAACACGTTGTTCGTCCCGGTCCGATCCGAGATGAACGCGATGGCTTCGCCGTCCGGCGACCAGACGGGATTCGTGTTCTTGCCGGACTCCTGCTGAGGGAGAACCTCGAGACTGCCATCCGTCACGCCGTAGAGGGCGATCCGATAATCGCCGAACACCAGCTCATCGAAGTCCGTCCCAACTCCACGATCGGTGGCGACCGCTATGTGACGACCGTCCGGAGACCAAGAAGGGTGCAGATCGGCGTATTTGTCGTCTGTGAGTTGTTGCAGGCGTTCTCCCGACACATCGACCACGTACAGGTCGCTGATGCCACCCAACAGACCGGTGACTGCGATCTGCTGGCCGTCGGGAGAGAAGGTCGGGTTTTGCAGCCCGTCGAGATCCGGCTTGATCCGGTGCACGACGCGCCGCCTGGGGACGTCGTAGATATAGAGCGCGTCGCGGCCTCCCGCCTGCGCGACGAACGCTAGTTGACGGCCGTCGGGTGACCAGGCGGCAGACGAGCTCATGAAGCGCAACGACTCGAAATCGGCCTGGCGCGCCGCCTGAACCAGCCGAGCGATGATCTTGCCATCCTCCGCCGACGCCAGCCAAAGATCGAAGAACGAGTAAAGGTCGTTGCCGCGGTCGGAAAGAAACACCATCTGGCTCCCGTCCGGTGAGAGAGCCGGGGCCAGGTACGAGGCGAACTCGCTCGAACCCGGCTTGAACGAGTGACGGGTCAGTTGCCGCCCAGCCTCCTCGGGGCCGGCAAACCTGGCGACATCCGGCAGGTAGGTTGTCCTCACCGTCTCGACCCATTCGTCCGAGAGCTCCTCGACCGTTACGCCCAGCGTGATCTTGGCGGCACTTTCCAGTCCCAACCGCATCGCTCGTCCCAGCAACAGACCGATGGTATGGTCGCCGTACTTCGCACCGATGAACGCCCACAACGACTGCCCGAATCGGTACGACAGGTAGTCGCTGTACAGCGACATCTCGGGTATGGTGCGCAAGTAGCCGGACAACACCGCGTCGCGGAGCCACGCGTGCGTGTGCGTGTCCAGTTTCCCGATCGCCAGGTATTCAGCCATCCCCTCCATGAACCAGAGCGGCGGCTCGTAGAGGAGCGGATTGAGCTGGTTCGTCAGCCCGCGCGCGATGACATCGAATTGGAATGCGTGTACCAGCTCGTGCGTCAACACGTGCTCGAAGTCCGCATACGAGCCGGTGAACGGCAGAATCACTCGCCGTTTCCCAAACTCCGTCACACCGCCCGTGCCCTCGGAGATCATGCCGGGCAGCGCATTGGTCTGCTGGAATTCGCTGTGCGAGGCGTAGAGGATGATCGGCTTCCGCTCCTCGAACTCGTGCCCGAGGATGCGGCTCAGTCGGCTGTAGGAACGCTCCGCCATACGGGCGGCGTCGAGCGCGGCCTCGCGCTCCCGCGGGTAGTAGTAGATATCGAAGTGAGTCGTGCGCAGGACCTGGAAATCGAAGACTTGATACTGGAGCTTGTTGCGCCCGAATTGCGCGCTTCCCTGTTCGGCGACTGCCACCAGCAGCAGCGCCATGAACGACGCGATACGCAGAGCCGCCCGCGCCGGCAGAACGGCACAGCGCCAGCGAGATCCTCTCATCGCGTTCCGGGGTCTTCGATCAAAGCCATAGGAGCATCACCCCACAGCCGTTCCAGTTGATAGAACTCCCGAACCACGGGGTGAAACACGTGCACCACAAGGTCAATATAGTCAATCAGCACCCAGCGGGCCGTCCGTTCACCTTCCACCCCAGAATGTCGTACCCCACCGCTGGCCATTCCCTCCACCAGGTGATCGGCGATCGCCCGGACGTGTACTTCCGAGTCGCCCGAAGTGATGATGAAGAAATCAGTGGCATCGGACAGCCCGCGCAGATCCAGGATCATTAGCTCGCGAGCGTTTCGCTCCTGGCACAGCTCCAGAGCCCGGCGGACATCCGCCGGCAGGTCGGCGGGTCGAAGCCCCGCGCCGGAAACCGTCGACTCGAGTCTGGACATCGAGCTCCCGTGGTTATTCTGCTTGATAGAACACGCCCCAAGCACCGGGCCCGGTATGCGCCGCTATGACGCTCGTCGCCGGGCGCACAAGGATCTCGTCCGGCGCGAACCGGCGATCCAATTCGCTCGCCAGCTGCTCCGCCACATCGCGACACAGCACATGCACGACGCCCATCCGTAGCCGTGTTCGCTCAACCGGAATTCGCTCCGCGAACAGGTCCAGAACACGCGGGATCAGCGCCTCGCGATGGCGAACCCGATCCACCGGCACGACGTGGCCCTTGCGATCGACGCTCAGAATCGGTTTGAGATCGAAAAGGTTGCCGACGAAAGCGTGCGCTTTGCCCAGGCGACCCGAGCGCTTCAGGTAGTCGAGCTTGTCTACGGTGATGTAAAGGCCTGAAGTCTCCTTTAGCCGTTCCAGCTCGGCAACAATCTCGTCCGCGCTGTGGCCCTGCCGCGCGAGCTCGGCGGCCCGCAGAACCCGCATCCCCAAACCCAGAGAGGCCGTACAGGAATCGTGGATGGTGACCCTGGCGTCCTCGAATCTCCCGGCGGCGACCTGCGCCTGCCCCAGGGTGCCCGACAGGGCACCTGAGAGCATTACACCCAGCACCTCGTCCGCCTGCTCGGCGGCACGGCCATAAGCCTCGTCGAAATGGGCTGGGGCCGGCTGTGAGGTCGTCGCCAGGGGTTGCGCCGGATCGGTGAGCCGCGCCAGGAACTCTTCCTGCGTGATGTCGACCTGATCGAGGAACGCCTCGTCGCCGAACATGACGGTCAGCGGCACGATGGTTATGTCATGCTCGATCACCAGCTCGGGTGGCAGGTCACACGTCGTATCGGTCAAAACCGTCACTTGCCGTGTCGGTCTCAGGCGCCTGCCGCGATGTTGCGCCCGCATGTCCTCGGCCTTAACGCACTCGACGATGCCACCCAGCACGGCGAGCGCGTTCTCGACCTCTGAAGGCTCGTCGGTGTGAATGTGGATCTTGGCGACCGACGAGGCCCGATTGACGATCAGTGAGCCACCCAGCTTCCTGACCGCATCCGCAAGCTGACGCCGCTCGGGCAGCGTACGTCCACGGACGACGAACTCGGCACAGAAGCGGTAGTCGCGATCGGTCTCCTCGGGGTACTCGGCGGCCGCAGCGGCGTCGTGCACTCGAGGTGCGACCACGTGAGCGAAAGTGGGCCGGGTGCGGCCTTCGATGAGCGAGACCATTCCCTCGACGAAGCAGACGAACCCTTTGGCGCCGGCATCGACTACCTTCGCCTGGCGTAGCATGGGCAGCAGCTCGGGTGTGCGTTTCAGCGATGCGCGTGCCGACTGCAGCAAGCGTTTGGCGAGTTCTCGCAGATCGGGCAGATGGGGTGCTAGTCGGTCTACTTCTTCGGTGGATTCGCGGACGACGGTGAGGATCGTGCCTTCGACGGGTTCATCGACAGCCTGGTACAGGGAGCTCGTGGCCGAACACATCGCGGCCGTCAGCTCTTCCAGACCCGCCCGGCTCCGGCTACCCAGACCGTCGGCGAAGCCGAGGAAGTAGTGCGCCAGCATCATACCGGAGTTGCCCCGCGCGCCGAGCACACCCGCCTCGGCGATCCGCCCTGCCATGCCCGAGACGCTCACGTCCTCGACGCCGTCTAGTGCATCGGCGATCGCGCGAAGACTGAGCGCGAGGTTGGTTCCGGTATCGCCGTCGGGAATCGGGAAGACGTTAATGCGATCGAGCTCGGCGCGGTGCATGTAGACATGCTCCGAACCCGCCAGAAACAGACGCTTCAGGCGTCGCCCGTCGCAGTAGGAGATGCCCGAGCCTATTCGTCTTCCTCCTTGATCACCCAGACCTTTACCGATGCCTCTACCTCCGGATACAGCCTGATTGGGACGGAGTAGACACCGAGGGCCTTGATCGGCTCCACCAGGATTACGTGCTTAGCGTGAACATCGTAGCCATCTTCGCCGAGTTTCGACGCGATGTCACGCGGCCCGACCGAGCCGTAGAGCTTTCCTTCCTCGCCCGCAAGCATGGAGAAGGTTATCGAGCTGCCCTCCAAACGTCCCGCCAGTTCCCTGGCGTTGCCGCGGTCCCTCTCCTCGGCCTGCAGCGCAACCGTTCGCTCTTGCTCCAGCAGCCGGCGACTCTGGTCAGTCGCCGGATAGGCGAGCCCCTGGGGCAACAGGTAATTGCGGGCGTAGCCGCTTTTCACGCTGACAACATCGCCAACATCACCGAGGTTGTCGACCTTTCTTCTCAGGATCACATTTTGATTTCTCGCCACGATATCTCTCCAGATCCAGTATCCACGTCCGAATTTACATCAAGGTGTTCAGCGGGTTAACGCCCGGCATCTCGGGAGCGGACCCGAGCACGTATGTTGAGCCATGTGTCACCCAGCCCCACGATCAGCGCCATCGGCGCGGTCAGCGGGTAGAGCACTATCGCCACCAACCCACCGACCACCCCTGCCAGAATCGAAATACCGCTCACCAGGCTGAGCATCACGGCGATGCCTCTGAGCACATAGAGCAGCCCCATGAAGAGCGCCGCGTTGCCGCCCACCCGGTCGGCGATGCCCCCCACCGGCGCTACGATCAACGCCAGCCCGAGGAGCCATACCCACACCAGGTGGTCGTTGAAGCTGAAGCCACGCAGCCGCCCGAACCCCCGGCCGGCTTCGCCGGACAACCGGTCACGGACGGTCACGCCTAGACCGAGGGCACCGAGCGAGGCGACGCCGAGGAACGCGGGGAACAGCGCCACCTGTAGTCCCGTCAACAGGCGCAGCAAGCTCTGGGTGCTCTCTTCGCCGGCCAGGCCAAACCGGGCGCTCCACATCTCGGTCGCACCGGCAAGCTGTCTCGCCATCAGAGTGTCTATGTCGAGCCAGGCGCCCGGGCTGACGGCAAAGACTGCGGCCGCTACCAGCACCGCCAGGCCGAGTGAAGCCAGAGCGGTGGCCGAGAAGCTCCACCAAGGTCGCCAGGCGGCCACCATCACGTAGGCTCCGCCCAGCAACAGCGGCCAGCCGCGGGCGAACCACCAGAGGCCGGTGCGTTCGCCGATGAGCGACAGACCGACGACGGCCGCCACCACGGCCGCAGACCAGGCGTTACGCGGTCCGCTCGCCACCAGCAGCAGCGCCAGCGGTAGCCCCACCAGAACGAGCGGCGCAACCGGCGCAAAAAACAGAGTGACCAACCCGAAGCCGACGGCCCGGGTCAGGGCCCTACGCTCAGACATGACAGCCAGCCTAGCGGCGGTAGTCTTCCACGTAAGGCAGCAGCGCGAGGTATCGACCCCGCTTGATAGCACGCGTCAGCTGCCGTTGATGCGGCGCGCAAGTACCCGTTATGCGGCTCGGTACAATCTTTCCGCGCTCCGTGACAAAGCGGGTGAGCAGTTGCTCATCCTTGTAGTCGATTACGGTTATCTTCGACTCACAGAGGTGGCAAGGTTTCCTTCTTCTCTTCATCATTTACCGCCTTATCTGAAACCGAATTCGCTGCAGCCTGCTCAAGTGCAGACCGGCTATTCCCGTTAGTCCTCGTCTTCTCCGTTTTCGTCATTATCGTCGCCACGGAACCGTCCCGCCGGCTTAGCTGCGGAGAGCGGCGTCGGAAGCTCACCCTCAGAGAGCACCACCAGGTGTCTCAGCACCTGCTCGTCGAGCTTTATCGCCCGCTCGAATTCCGGCAGGTTCGTCGGATCTGTCCGGAACTGAACCACGACGTAGTAGCCGTTGTCGTGCTTCCTGATGGGATAGGCAAGCTGCCGTTTGCCCCAATGCTCGACGGCCAGCACCTCGCCGCCGCCGTTACCGGTGGCAAGTTGGTTGAAACGCTCCAGCTTCTGATCGATGACGGACCGATCGAGGACAGAATCGAAGATGTAGACGATCTCGTAATCGCGCATCGTCACCTCCCTTTGGTCGGGGCTCGAGGCCCGAGCCCGGTGCGGCCCCGCCCGGTGACTGTGGGCGGAGCAGGTTATCTATCGAGGCAGGTTGAACCTGAAACTCGCCAAAGCTACCCGAAGCGGCCTTCAACTTCAAGCTCTAGGCCGCCGGTGGGCTCGGCTCACGTCTGGGCACGAAACAGCAGGAGGTCGCCGTCTTCGACCACATGCTCGCGGCCCTCGGCTCGCACGAGCCCCTCTTCCCGTGCCGCCTTCAGCGACCCGGCGCTCACGAACTCCTCATAGCCCACGGTCTCGGCCCGGATAAAGCCCTTCTCGAAGTCACTGTGCACCACGCCGGCCGCCTGGGCGGCGAGGCTCCCGCGCCGGATCGTCCAGGCCCGGACTTCTTTCTCGTTGTAGGTGAAGAATGTAATAAGGCCCAGAAGCTCGTAGGTAGCCTGGACCAGACGCTGGACACCGGGCCGCTCCAACCCCAGCGCCTCCAGATACTCCGCCTGTTCCTGGGCCTCGAGGCCGAGCAGCTCCGCCTCGAGCTGGCAACACAGGGGCAGCACCGCCTGGGCGCCCACGGCGGCCTCCAGAGCCGCGACGCGCGGGTCGTGGCCGGAGGCAACGGATTCCGAAACGTTGGCGACGTAGAGGGCCGCTTTGCCCGTAAGCAGGAAGAGCGAGGCGAGGACGTCACATTCCTCTTTGCTGCACTGCATCTCGCTGGCAGGCCGCCCCTCACCCAGCCAATCCTGAACCTTGTGCAGGAATTCCGCCTCCCCCCTGGCTTCGCGGTCGCCGCTGCGCGCCACGCGGTCCACGCGGTCGAGTCGCTTTTCCACCGTCTCCAGGTCGGCCAGCATCAGCTCGGTCTCGACCATCTCAACGTCGCGCACCGGGTCAACGCTCGCCGCAGGGTGGGCGACGTTGGGATCGTCGAAGCAGCGGACGACATGGACCAGCGCCTCGACCTCACGAATGTGAGCGAGGAAGCGGTTGCCCAGTCCTTCACCGCGGTGGGCGCCCTCCACCAGGCCCGCGATGTCGACGAACTCGACGACCGCGGCGACCTTTCGGGGCGGCTGCACCAGATCGTATATGCGGTCGAGCCGTGGATCGGGAACTTCGACCACGCCCACGTTCGGATCGATCGTGGTAAACGGGTAGGCTTCAGCAGGTACGCTCGAGGCGGTGAGCGCGTTGAAAAGCGTGGATTTGCCGGCGTTGGGCAGCCCCACTATGCCGGCGCGTAGGGCACGGCTCATCTAGAAATGCCGGATGTGTGACGACCTCAACATTCGACAGCCGACAACCGACTGTCAACGTTCGGCTCACTCCTCAGCGTTCAGCTTCCCACAGTCGATCCCCGACGTCCGACGTTCTGGGTTGAACGTCGGACGTCGAGCGCCGATAGCCGGGAAGTGAGCCGGGCCTCGACAGTCGGCTGTCGGCTGTTGAATGTCTCCTCTGTTCTACCCAAGCGCGACGAAAAACGGCGCCAGCACCAGGCTCACCACACTCATCAACTTGATGAGGATGTTCATCGACGGGCCCGACGTATCTTTGAACGGATCGCCGACCGTATCCCCGACCACCGCTGCCTTGTGCGGATCCGAGCCTTTACCACCCATGTTGCCGGCCTCGATCCACTTCTTGGCGTTGTCCCAGGCACCACCGGCATTGGCCATGTAAAGCGCCATCAATACGCCGACCAGCGTGGCACCGGCCAAGAGACCCCCCAGCGCCTCAACGCCGAGGAACGAACCCACGAGCACCGGCGCGATGATCGCCGTGAGGCCGGGCACGATCATCTCGCGCAGCGCCGCACGCGTCGAGATGTCCACGCAGCGCGCGCTGTCCGGCTTGGCCTCGCCTTCCATCAGACCGGGGATCTCCTTGAACTGGCGGCGTACCTCGGTCACCATCCCCGACGCGGCGCGCCCGACCGCAGTAATCGTCAGCGCCGCGATAACGAAGGGCAACGTGCCGCCGATAAAGAATCCGATGACCACGATCGGATTCACGAGGTTGATGCCCGTTTCCTGAAGGCCAACCGCCGACGAGTAGGCGCTGAACAGCGCCAGTGCCGTGAGGGCGGCGGAGCCGATGGCAAAGCCCTTGCCGATGGCCGCCGTCGTGTTGCCGATGGCGTCGAGGCCATCGGTGATGCTGCGGACCGCTGGACCCAGGCCGCTCATCTCGCTGATGCCGCCGGCGTTGTCGGCGACCGGACCGTAGGCGTCCACCGACATGGTAACCCCCACCGTAGCCAGCATGCCGACGGCCGCGATCCCAATCCCGTACAGACCGGCAAAGGTGTAGGCCAGCCAGATGGCGGCACAGATGAGCAACACCGGGACGGCGGTCGAGATCATCCCGACGGCCTGGCCGGCGATGATGTTGGTGGCCGCACCCGTCTCCGACGCCTCGGCGATCTTCCTGACCGGCCTGGCCGCCGTGTAATACTCGGTGGAAAGACCGATGAATATTCCGACCAGCGAGCCTCCGAACATCGCCCAGAACGGCCCCATCGTGCCGAAGTCCGGATTGCCCGCGAACACGTCGAGCTCGGCAGTCAGCCACCAGGCGGCGATCCAGAAGAGGATCGCTGCGATGTAAGTGCTGTTACGAAGAGCCGCCGCAGGATTCAGCCTTTCCATCAGCTTTATTGAGAAGACCCCGATGACGCTGGCTATCAAGCCGAACCCTACAAAGAGGATCGGTAGAGTAACCGCCTCGAGACGCTGCCCGGACATGATCTGCACGGACGTCGCACCGATCGCGATGGTCGCGATAATCGAGCCGACATACGATTCGAAGATGTCGGCGCCCATACCGGCCACATCGCCGACGTTGTCGCCCACGTTGTCGGCGATCGTCGCCGGATTACGAGGATCGTCCTCGGGGATCCCCGCCTCGACCTTGCCTACGAGGTCGGCGCCGACGTCAGCCGCCTTCGTGTATATACCTCCGCCTACACGTGCGAAAAGAGCGATCGAGCTCGCGCCCATAGCGAAGCCCGCGATCACCTCGCTAAACGTCTTGAAGGACGCGTCGTCGGTCAGACCGCCCGCGAAAATAAAGAGTATCACGCCGATGCCCAGCAGGCCCAAGCTGCCCACCGACAGCCCCATTACGGCGCCGCCGTTGAAGGCGATGCGCAGCGCCTTGCCCTGGCCGCTGTCGCGCGCCGCCTCCGAGGTTCTGACATTGGCCTCAGTCGCGGCGTTCATGCCGAAGAACCCTGCAAACAGCGAGCAAAAAGCGCCCCCGACGTATGCCAGCGACGTCTCAAGCGAGCCGAGCGCCACGTACAACAGGAACGCCACGACGACGATGAACGGGATGAGCACCGAGTACTCGCGCTTCAGAAATGTCCGGGCGCCTTCCCGGATTCGCGCGGCGAGCTCGGCCATCAGCTCCGTACCGACGGGCTGTCGTTTCAGGTAGACATAGATGAGCGCGGCAACCACCAGCCCCAAGAGCCCCAGGGGCGCCGAAAACGTCACCGCAACGTTCGTCATTAGCCCTCCTCAGGTCTTTTCGTTGTCAACATCCAACACCCACATCCGTCACCCCAAGGCTTGGACATTGGGTCTCGATCGTTGACTCTCTTATAAAGTTGATGGTTGGGTGTTGGTGTTGCCTATTCATCATCGCCCAAAGGCGCATTGTACCGATTCATCGCCGCCTCCATACCCTCCCGCGCCCACAACTCGACCGCTTGGGTCAAGCGCGGAAGGGTTTCCAGCACGGCGTCCTCGTCCTCCGGATCGTCGAACTCGGAGAGCACCCAATCAGCCAGCTCGATGCCAGCCGGCGGAGCCCCGACTCCGATCCTCAAGCGTCCGTACTCCCGAGTGCCGAGCGAGTCCTCGATAGACTGGAGCCCGTTGTGGCTACCCGCCGAGCCCCGTGCACGGAAGCGCGGTCGTCCCGGCTCGAGCGCCACGTCGTCCACGACGATCAGCACATCGTGCTCGAGGTCGAGGGGCGCGTACTCGAGTAGTGCGCGAACCGCTATCCCGCTCCGGTTCATGTAGGTGAGTGGTTTGATCAACCAGATCTCACCGACCTCCGACAGCTCGGCCCTGGACCGGAGCCAAAGATCCTCTTCTTGAAACGGAGTTGCGGACCAGCGGCGCTTGAGCAGATCCACAAGCCACCAACCAACATTGTGGCGCGTGGCATCGTACCGGGCTCCCGGGTTGCCCAGTCCGACTAAGGCTTTCAGAGTTATTGCCCCTCTTCCGTAGCCTCCTCCTCGGCAGGCCTGCCACGACCGACCACCTCGGGCTCGGCCTCCTCCGCGACGACGCCCTCTTCCTCAACCTCCTCCGGAGCCTCTTCCTCGACCTTGAGGACAGCCGGCGGCACGACCGACACGATCGTCGCCGCACCATCGGTCAGGACCTCGACGTCCTCTGGCACTTCAAGATCGGCGACCGTGACGCTGTCGCCGATGTTCATCTCTGAGATCTCTAGATCCAGGGCCTCGGGGATCTTCGACGGAATGCAGCGGATCTCTACGTCGTGCCGCAGGTGCTCCATGATCCCGCCTTCTTTGACCCCGGGCGAAACGCCGACCAACCGCACCGGCACCTCGAGTTTCACTTTCTCACCCTTGCGTACGGCCAGAAAATCGATGTGCAGCACTTCCGATCGGTAGGGGTGTACCTGCACCTCACGGATCAGCACGCTCGACGTTCCACCGTCTTCCAGCTTCAGGTCGATGATCGTGCTCTCATGAGAGCCCGCCGTGAGCAGCTTCTCGACTTGCTTGCTCTCGACCTGACAGGCTCGAGTCTCTTCTCCATGGCCGTAGATGACGCCGGGGATATACCCCTGACGTCGCAGGCTGCGCGCGGCTCCCTTGCCCGTCTCCGTCCTCGGTTTAGCCTGCAGCGTCACTCTCGTAGTCATTAAGCGTACACCTTCCGTTGCTCACTATGATTCACAGGTCAGCGGCCCACTTCACTCGAACAAGCTGCTGACGCTCTCGTTATCGTGGATGAAGTACATCGCCCGGGCCAACAGCTTGGCGACCGAGAGGCTCCGGAGCCCGGGCCAGCGCTTTTCCTCGGGCACGAAGATCGTATCCGTGACCGTCACCTCCTTGACCGGCAGCCCGGACAGCCGTTCAACCGCCGGTCCACTCAGCAGCGCGTGCGTGGCGCAGATGTAGATGTCTTCGGCGCCCTTCTCCTTCAGCGCATGCACAGCGCCCACCATCGTGCCACCGGTGTCGATCATGTCGTCGGGGATCAGGCAGTTCTTGCCGTCGACGTCACCGACAACTGTTGCGACCTCCGAGACATTGGGGGCAGGGCGGCGTTTGTCGATCATCGCCATTTCGCCGCCGAGCCGGCGCGCGTATCCGCGCGCCATCTTCGCCGCGCCGACATCGCTTGCCACGACCACCAACGGCTCGAGGTTTCGCGCCTCGTAGTGCGCGACGAAGACCGGTAGCGCGTAAAGGTGATCGACCGGAATGTCGAAAAACGCCTGCAACTGGTGCTGGTGCAGGTCGATCGACACAACACGATCCGCTCCCGCCTCAACGATCAGATTCGCCAGCAACTTGGCCCCGATCGCCACACGCGGCTGGTCTTTACGGTCCTGGCGCGCGTACCCGAAGTAAGGCACGACCGCCGTGACGCGCGCCGCTGAGGCCCGCTGCGCCGCATCGATGAGCAGCAGCAGCTCCATCACGTTCTCAGCCGGCGCCGAGGTCGGCTGAATGATGAAGACGTCGCGCCCGCGAACGTTCTCGTCGATCCTGACGAAGATTTCGCCATCGGCGAACCGATCGATGGTGACGCAGCAGAGCGGGACCTCGAGCTCGGCGGCTATCTGCTCGGCGAGCGGCCGATTAGCCGTCCCCGATAGCAGCATCATCTCACGGCTTTTCGGATCGATGGACGATGTATCGGTCACAACCAAAACCCCAGGTTTTTATAAGCCTTGCAAGTTATCCCAGCGCCATTTAGGCGTCAACGGCCGTCGCTCTCGTCGGGGACCCCCGGCGCGGTCCGAAGACGCTCTCTCGGTCAGCTCTCCGGCCGCGCCTTGTCCCGGAGCCGGTCGCTGTTAACATTCCGGTGCCGATGACGTCTATCATCATATTCGTGCTCGGTCTGGTCGCGCTTTACGTCGGCGCTGACCTGATGATCCGCGGAGCATCACGGCTGGCCCGTAAGCTCGGCGTGAACGCACTCGTCATCGGGCTAACGGTCGTGGCCATGGGCACATCGATGCCCGAGCTGTTGGTGGGCGTCGTCGCTGCAATGCGGCACAGCCCCGATATCACCATCGGCAACGTCATCGGGTCGAACATCGCCAACATCGCGCTGATTCTGGGCATCGCCGCGTTGATCCGCCCCATCCGCGTCCAGATGCGCCTCTTGGTCCGGGAGGTGCCGCTGATGATCTTCGCCTCCCTCGCTTTCTACGTGTTCGCCCTGGACGGCAATATCTCGCGCGGGGATGGGCTGACGCTGCTGGCCGGGTTCGTCGCTTACACCCTATACCTGCTGGAAGGCGCGCGCCGCGAGTCTCCGGCGATCGAAGTAGAGTACCAGAAGTTCGTGCCCGCAGGCGGAACGCTCTTCGGCCACGTGTTGCTCACGGTCGTCGGACTCGGGACGCTTTTGGCCGGCGCCCACCTGGTGGTGACGGGTGCGTCGGAAGTGGCTCGCATGGTCGGTATCTCGGAGCTCGCTATCGGACTGACCGTGGTCGCTCTGGGAACCTCCCTACCCGAGCTCGCCACCGCGGTGGCCGCCTCGATTCAGGACGAGGGGGACATCCTGGTGGGGAACGTTATAGGCTCCAACGTCTTCAACCTGCTGGCCGTGCTGGGGTGCGCTTCGCTGGCTCAGCCGCTGGGCGTGTTGGACCAGGTTATTCGGGTCGAGGCGCCCGTGATGCTGGCGGTTAGCATCCTCGTCTTGCCCTTCGTCTGGACGACGCTCCGGCTCACACGACTGGAGGGCGGAATCCTGCTGGCAGCCTACATGGCCTTCGTGGTGCTTCTGGCCCTGCCTTCCTAAGAAAAGCGAGGCCCGCAGAAGTGCGGGCCCTTCGTACCGCGCCGCGCAGTCGCCGCGGCTTTTACTGCTGATGCTCGTGACCCTGCGGCTCGCTCCCGTGTGCACCATGGCTCATGTCCATGCCTGCGGCTCGCTTCTCCGCCGTCTGCTGTGTCTTGTCCATGTTCGCCATGTAGAGCGGGTCACCGGGATCGAGTCTAGGGGCCAACCGTCCCCAGGCTTGAAGACGCCGCCCAGCACGCCCATGCCGCCGCCGGGGACGGACCTTAGGTCCTTGTCTCGAACATATAGCCAAACCACTTGGCGTCCGGAGAGTCTGCTTCAAAGGAATCGCCAGACTTCTCGACCGGCGTTCCAAGCCTTGCCCCTGCCAAAGCTTGTTCCGCTTCCCAGGCTCGCGCAGCTGCACGGCTATCGAACGGACCTACTATCCGCCAGATACCCATGAGTGGATAGCGCTTCAGCCACTCTTCCTTTCGCTCGTCCGGTCGAGTCGTGATCCCTACTCTTAGCGCCATTTGCACCTCGAAACCGACACCCAGCGCATACTCACCCGCCCTCTGGACGAGCCCAAGGCTAGTTGTCCTGCGGAATTGGCCCGGGTGGGGTCGAACCACCATTTCTGGATCCAAAGTCCAGCGTCCTGCCATTAGACGACGGGCCAGTCTGTACAGCCGCAATCTCACAGAGCGCGGCGCGAGGATCAAGGCCCAGAGCGGGCGAACCTGGAGCGCCCTTCAGGGTATGGTAAGGAGACCCCGCCGGGCTTCCCACCGGTACCACCTCCCTCGAGAGTATCCCCGGGACAGAGTGTTCGGGGCAGAAGGCAAGGCAGACACATGTGTGTTCTGGCAGGGGAGGCTTGCTTAGATGGGGGAGGTCGCCGCGTGAGGTACGCCAGCTGGGCAATGATATTCTGTGTGTCGTTGGCAGCGGGGGAACCCGCCGGTCACGGCACCGGCGGTATCGCCGGCTGGCATTCGTTCGAGAAGCTCGTCCTATCTCCAGCGGTTTCGGATAACATCGCGCTGCTCTTCCACCAGTTCGACACCGAGGTGGTGCTCTGCCTGGAAGGGGAACGGCGCGGGAACGACCTCCACATCACCGACTTCCGCATGCCGCACATCCTAGTTTCCGAGATGGGCCGCGTGCAGGCGGCGGGCTGCAAGCCGAGCCGCAAGGCTGTAGGGACGTGGCACAACCATCCGGCACCGGGAACGAGCTTCGCCACTTCAAACCCAGAAGCTCTCGCCCGCAACTGCTATCTGTCACGCACCGACATCACAGACTTCCGCCGCCGTGCCGATGCGTTGGTGACCGTGGTCTCTTGCGGGCCGCATACCTTCGCCTACTGGCGGCGCAGCGACGTCGCGTTGGCAGCCGAGGACGTGGCCATGCTGCCGCCACCCCAGGAGCAACTCGTTCGGTCGGAGATCGGGAGAAACCTTCAGGAAAACCCGCTCACACAGGCCCGCAAGCGCTGACCACCCTCGCGCCTTCTACCACATCCGCCAACTCAGACGCGGCTGCGTCGCGCCGTCCCTCGCTCTCGTAGACGGCGAACAGCGCCGAGCCGCTCCCGCTTAACAGCGCCGTCAGCGGCTGCGTCGCGCTCAGCGCCTCCTTTAGAAGACGCAGGTCGGGTCGCAGACCGAAGATCACGGGCTCGAAGTCGTTGACGGCCGCCTGGCCTATCGCCTCCCAGGTCCAGAGGTCCGAGCCGGGCCGCAGCAGCGGCTCGGTGGCGGTAGCGCCGCTCTCGGCCTGTCGCTCGTCCCAGTGGGCGTAAGCCTCCGCCGTTGAGATCGCGACATCGGGTAGCACGAGCAGCATCGGTCGCGGCGCCAGCTCCTGGCCGATCTGCAAACGCTCACCACGCCCCCAGGCGAAGGCGAGCGGCTCATCGGCGGCGAAGAAACTGACATCGGCCCCGAGCCGGAAAGCGAGGGCGAGAATCTCCTCCTGCGAAGGCGGAGCATCGACCGCCGCGGCGAGGGTCCTCAAAACCGCGGCTGCGTCACTCGAGCCGCCTCCCAGGCCCGAGCCAGGCGGTATGTGTTTCTCCAGTCGGATCTCGACCCCGGCGGGTTTACCGACGAGCTCCAGGAAGAGGACGGCGGCGCGCGCCGCGAGGTTCTCGAGGCTCTTCGGTGCGGTCTCCGGCCCACTGACGCGGATCGAGACGCCCGGCTCATCACACACCCGAATGCGAACCTGGTCGGCCAGGTCGATTCGGCAGAACAGGGTCTCGATGGGATGGTAACCGTCCGGCCCAGGCGGGAAGATACGCAAGCCCAGATTCACCTTCGCTCGGGCTTCGGTTCCCAGCCAGTCCTCGGCCGGCGAGCCGCCTTTCGTCAAGCGCTCTCCTCCACGATCTCTTCGCTGTGCCCAACCTCGCCCCAGGAAAGACCCAGCCGGCCCAAGTAGAACAGGCCGAGCACCGTAACCGGGGCGAACGTCGTGATGTGGAAAGCCAGGGCATAGCTCAGAGCGAGCCCTGCCGGGACGCCGAAGGGACTGAGGGCGATGCGCGCGCTGGCTTCGAACAGCCCAAAGAAACCGGGCGACGACGGCACCGACACGATGAAGGCCATTACCCCCTGCAGGAAGACGGCGCCCAGAAACCCGGGCTCGGTGATGTCGAAGGCGAGCATGCCGATGTAGAGGGCCAGAGCACCCCACAACCAGTGAGCCAGCGACCAGACGAACCCGGCCACCACCAGTCTGGGGCTTCGCATCGCGCCGAGTCCCTCGATGAACGACCTGAACATCTCGGCGATCGCCTCTGCGGCCTTCTTTGGCAATAGCCGCCCGACCGTGGAGCGGAATATTCGGCCCACGAGATCGGGCCTGAAGATCAACAGTAGAAGCGCGACCGCGGCACCGCCGAAGATCACCAGGACCAGGAACAGTTTGCCGATGACCTCATCGCCCAGGCCGGGTGCGACCCGGAAGCCTGGCATGAAGAGCGGCGCCGCCAGGAAGAGGGCCAGCGTCAGCGCGTCGAATAGCCGCTCCACGACGAGCGAGCCGAAAGACGCACTTGCGGTGATCGGCTGGCTGCGGCTCAGCGCGTAGGCACGAGCGAACTCGCCGACCCGCGCCGGCAGCAGGTTGTTGGCCATGAACCCTATACAAGTACTGGCGAACCTCGCATCGAACGACGGCTCGGCCAGGGCAGGCTTGAGGAAGACCTTCCAACGCGCCGCGCGGATCAGAAACGCCGCCGTCTGGACGACGACCGCCAGGGTCAGGAGCCAGAGGTTGGCAGCCCGGATGTGTCCCCAGACTTCGCTGAGAGATACATCGTGAAGGACCCAATAGAGGAGGGCGAGGCTGACGACGAGCCCCAGGATCGTCCGCCAGCCGCGAGTCATTGTACCGTGGCTGTCCGGACCAGAGCGTGTTCGATCAGCCCGAGCGCTTCTTCGAGGAGGTTGTGCGCGCGGTCGACGTCAGGCGCGTCGACCCGAAGTAGACCGGCGAGCTCGCTCGACAACGAACGCGCGCGTTCCACGGCGTCTTCGGCCGTATAGAGCAGCGACTCGATGTCTACGGTCGGCCCCCGCGTCGGATGGGTCGCCGCCTCCAGCGAATCATCGGCCCTCTGCAACGCGCTTTCCCGCGCCTCCTTTTCTGACGCCTCGAGGTACGAGCGCAGTGCCGCCACAGTGATGGCAAGGTCGATGGCGATCGCCTGCATCCGCCAGGGCGGAGCGTCGCGACTCGCCCTCACCGCGGCGCCGGCCCGCCGCGCCACGCGACCGAGGCCGCTGTGGCCGAAGGTGACCGCACGCTCGCGCAGTTGCCTGAACGAGTAGGTCAGTCGTTCGGCGATCCGCGACGCCCCTTCAGGGGCGTGTGCCAGTTCCGCGCGTAGTCGCTCGATCGTGTCGAGGCTGCCCGTAGCCTCTAGTGCGAAGAACCCTTCCCAGGAGCCGGCCCCACGCTCGGCCATCGGGCACTCTTCGATGTGGGGGCCCGGATCGTCGTGGAAAAGCTCGCTAATCCAGGTGATCTCTCTCTGGGCTGCCGTCTCGAGAACCTGTTCCTTGAGGTCCTCGATCTCCACGGCCCCGTCAACGATGCCAGTCGGCTGGTCGCCCCGGATCAGTTCGGTCGCCACATCGTCCAACGCCTGCCGGGCCCGACGGAAAAGAACCAGATGACCTGGACCGACGGTGGCGCTCGTGTCGGCGATCCGCAGGATCACCTCCTCCAGCGCCGTAACGGCGGGACCGACGGCGGGGATCTCGTCCACACCTTCGATGCCCCTGAGTGGCCGGATGCGCCGCAGGAGTCTCTTGAGCGGCTCACGATTGCGGGGGTCGCGCTCGAGTATGACCAGCGATTCACCGATGTCCGACGCGAGCCCGCGCAGCTCGGTGCCCAGGTAGCGGCGGAACCGCTCGTCATCCTTCGGCGGTGGTGGTGGCGCCGCTGACTCGCCCAAACGTTCCGCGATCGATTCGGCACGCTTGGCGATATCTGCGGGCGGTGACTTCACCGAGTCCACCAGGGCGCGGATCTCTTTCAGCGCCGACTCCAGATTACCCTTGAGCTCCGCCCCCCAGTGCCGCTTTCCGGCCACCAGGTCCGCGGCCGCTGCCTGCAGTGCGCCCGCAGCACGAGCGATCGCATCCTGGTCGGCCATCCGCGCGCTGCCACGCAGCGCACGCGCGAACCGCCTCAGTTCGTCGGCGTCGGGCGTGGGCCCAGCGCTGAGGGCCCGCTCCATCTTGTCCAGGTAGTCGCCCGACTCGTCGGCGAAGAACTCCAGCAACGTTCTGGGCATTTCCCTAGCCCCCCACCCCGCGTCTCGCTTCCATGACAATCTGCAACATCTCGCGGACAGCCCGCTCCATTCCAACGAATACCGCTCGGCTCACAACCGAGTGTCCGATGTTCAGCTCCTCGATCTCCGGGATCGCCGCCACCGCCGAAACGTTCTCATAGGTCAGCCCGTGGCCGGCGTGCACCGCCAGTCCGATCTCACGCCCCAGCGACGCTGCACGTCCGAGGCGCTGCAGCTGCTCGCCACGGCCTTCGCGACTCGCGTTCGCGTACTCGCCCGTGTGCAGCTCGATCGCGTCGGCCCCCAGCTCGGCCGAGGCGCGAATCGTAGCCTCGACGGGATCGATGAACAGTGACGTGTTGATGCCCGCCTCGCGGAGTCGAGCCAGCGCATCGGCAACGCGCTGACGACGGCCCGCATCGCCGAGATCGAGCCCGCCCTCGGTCGTGACCTCCTCGCGACGTTCCGGCACCAGGGTGGCCTGCAGCGGCCGATGCTCCACCGCGAACTTCAGCACCTCTTCCTCGACCGCCAGCTCAAGGTTGACTCCGGTGCGCACCGTTTCTAACAGCAGCAACACGTCGCGGTCTTTTATGTGACGACGGTCCTCTCGCAGGTGCACGGTGATCGCCTGCGCCCCGCCCAGCTCGGCCAGGACCGCGGCACGAACGGGATCGGGCTCGTCCGTTCGCCGCGCTTCCCGGACCGTCGCAACGTGATCGATGTTGATGTAGAGCCTCATCCCGGACCGGCCTCTCAACTCAGCCAGGACTCAATCTCCGCCTCGATCGCCGCCGCCGTCTCGGCGTCGAGCCCCTGCTCGCGGCTCAGCGCCAGCGCCTCCAGCGCCAGCCGCCCGTACAGGGCGCGGGTCCCTCCGGCCAGCGACTCCAAATGGCCCTTCACCGTCTCCAGGTCACCGCGCGCCACGGGGCCGGTGAGGGCACGCGGCAGGCCGGGTCGCTCCAAGTTGGCCAGGGCGCCCAGCCATAACGGCTGCAACGCTTGTGCCGCCTCCTCGCGGCCTACGTTAACAGCTTCTGCCAGCAGCCGTGTGGCCACAGAGACACAGGCTACAACATAGTTTGAGGCGAATACGCACGCTGCATGATAGCGCGCTTTGTCCTCCGCGTGAACCTCCAGCATCCGACCACCTGCCGCCTCGACGATCCGCGCCGCGCCAGCCCGCGCCTCGTTTTCGCCCTCGAACGTAAAGAAGGCACCCTGGAGCCGCTCGGCACCCTGCGCCGGATCAGCCACCGTCTGTAGCGGATGCAACGACCCAGTGGCGTACCCTGCGTCGGCCAGCGGCGCCAGCACAGCCGCCGGCTGCGCACCGCTATGGTGCAAAGCCACACACTGCGACCCGGGCCGACCCAGCCGGGCAACATCCTCGGCGACCTGGGCGATCACCCCGTCCGGTACCGCCAACAACAGGCAGGTGCCGTCGGGCGGCGGTCCAGGTACCGCGCCGGCATAGCGCACACCCGAGGACCCCATCAGCGCGTGGTCTGGCGCGCCCTCGCGCCTGCCTACGAGAAGAAGCTCGCTTGTCCCGGCCCTCGCGAGCACCGTGCCCAGCGAGAGCCCCATCCGACCGGGACCGACGATCCAGTAGGCGTCCATGCGATCAGGCAGCCGGCGCCTCGACGGCTACCCCGTCGCGTGCCTTGAGACGCCCCAAGGCATCGGCAGGCAGCCGAGCCGTCAACCGGATCGACGTTCCGCCCTCCTCCCGGCTCAGGACCTCGCCCTCCCTGTAGATCTCTGCCAGAACGCCGCCGGCGCTGGCCGGTATGGTCAGCGTGACGATCGACCAGCGCTGGCGAATCGTCTCCCTCAGCTTCGTTCGCAGAGGCTCCAGGCCGTCCGCCTCGACCGTGGACGCGAAGACGTGCGCATCGAGAAGCGCCGCCGCCCGCTGCTCTATCGCGGCCTGCTCCACGTGGGTCAGTCGATCGACCTTGTTGAAAACGACAAGCCGGCCCTTGGGATTGAAATGAAGCTCGGCCAGCACACCCTCCACTACCTCGTGCTGCTCCTCCCAATGCTCGAACGACACGTCGATCACATTGCACAGCAGGTCGGCCTCGTTCGCCTCCTCCAGCGTCGCTCCGAACGACGCGACCAGGTGGTGGGGTAGCTTGCGGATGAATCCAACGGTGTCGGTTACGAGGGCGTGAAAGCCCTCACCGAGATCGACCGCTCGGGTGGCCGGGTCGAGCGTCGCGAACAGCCGGTCCTCGATGAAGAGTTCCGACCCTGAGAGTCCGGCCAGTATCGAGGACTTGCCCGCGTTCGTGTAGCCGACCAGAGCGACCCTGAACTCGCCGGCGCGCCCCTTACGCTCGATCTCTCGCTGCCGTGCCACCTTTTCCAGACGACGCTTCAGGTCACTGATCTTCCGCCGAATTGTCCGGCGGTCGGTCTCGAGCTGCGTCTCGCCGGGGCCCCGGAGGCCGATACCGCCTCGGATGCGCGAGAGGTGGTTCCACATCCGCGTCAGTCGTGGCATCAGGTACTGCAACTGGGCCAGCTCGACCTGCATCCTGGCTTCCGCGGTCCGAGCCCGCAGCGCGAAGATGTCAATGATCAGCTCGGTGCGGTCCATCACCCGCACGCCGAGCGTGTCCTCCAGATTCTGTCCCTGAACCGGCGAGAGGTCCTCGTCGAAGATCACCAGGCTCGCCCCGCTGCCCGCGACGACCGACCGCAGTTCCTCGGCTTTACCGCTACCGATGTAGTAGGCCGGGTGCGGCGATCGGACCTGCTGCTCGATGGTGGCAATCACCTCGGCACCCGCTGTGTCTGT
The DNA here is from genome assembly GCA_039586755.1 of Gemmatimonadota bacterium. Lineage (GTDB taxonomy): Bacteria > Gemmatimonadota > Gemmatimonadetes > Palauibacterales > KS3-K002. Next base: position 35,361 of record JBDHJU010000001.1, read on the forward strand.
TAAGGACTCCAGCTCGCTGAGATGATCGCGAGCTTCTTGCCGACTCGTCTCCGGCCCAGGCGCGGTCAGCAGGACCGCCCGGTCCTGGGGAAGCTCTATCTCGTGGACTTTGTTGATAGCGATCTTAGATCCAGCTCCCTTCGAATGCTCAGTGTACGGTTATTGCTATACTACCCTAGCCGCGCTCTCGGCGTGCCGCTCGTCGTTTCGCCGACCACGCCTCGAGTCGCTTCGCGATCTCGGCCTCGAAGCCCCTACCCGACGGCTCGTAGAAGCGACGCTCGCCAAGCGAGTCGGGCAAGTACTCCTGCTGCGCCAGAGCATCGGGCTCGTCATGGTCGTACTTGTAGCCCGACCCGTATCCCAGATCCTTCATCAGCCGCGTGGGTGCATTGCGGATGTGGAGCGGCACCGGCTCGCCGGGCGTTTCCCGCGCCAGCGATGAGGCCCTGCCGAAGGCTTTGTAGATCCGGTTCGACTTGGGGGCCGTCGCCAGATAGACCGCAGCCTCCGCCAAGGCCAGTTCACCTTCCGGCGACCCGAGGAAATGGTAGGCGTCCTTTGCGGCAACTGCGATCCAGAGGGCGCGCGGGTCGGCCAACCCTATGTCTTCCGTGGCCATGCGAACCAGGCGGCGGCAGATATAGAGCGGGTCTTCCCCACCGTCCAGCATGCGAGCCAGCCAATAGAGAGCGCCGTCCGGGTCGGAGCCCCTCACCGCCTTGTGCAGCGCCGATATCAGGTTGTAATGCTCCTCGCCCGTCTTGTCATAGTGGGCGAACCGCTTCTGGAACGCCTCGGCAGCGACATCGGCCGTGACGACGCCGGCGCCCCCCACGAGCGATGCTGCGACCTCGAGCGCCGAGAGCGCGCGCCGTGCGTCGCCATCGGCGGCGCGGGCGAACAACTCCAGAGCATCGTCTTCCACCTGCAACCCCGAGCCACCGAGCCCGCGATCCTCATCGGCCAGGGTCCGTTCGCAGATCACTCGCACGTCTTCTTCGCTCAACGGCTCGAGCACCAGCACGCGCGACCGACTGAGCAACGCGCTTATGACTTCGAAACTCGGGTTCTCGGTGGTGGCCCCGATCAGGATGACCGTCCCGGCCTCGACGTGGGGTAGGAACGCGTCTTGTTGGGACTTGTTGAACCGGTGAATCTCATCGCAGAACAGAATCGTGCGCCGACCGGTGGCGCTAAGCCGCTCTCCGGCCTCGGCGATGATCTGGCGGACACGCGGCACACCCTCCGTGACCGCACTGAAGGGAATGAACGCGGCATCGGTTCGATCGGCGATGATCCGGGCCAACGTCGTCTTGCCACTGCCCGGCGGCCCCCAGAAGATCAGCGAACCCAACTCGTCGCGCTCGATCATCTCACGCAGGATCCGGCCCGGGCCAACCAGGTGTTCCTGACCCAGAAACTCGTCCAGGTTGCGGGGGCGCATCCGGGTCGCCAGGGGTGCGGCGGGCGAGTTCTCATCCGCTATTCCACCCCGCTGGTGAGGCTTGGACTCCGGCGTCGGAAACAGATCGAGCTCTTCTTTCATTCCGTCCGCGGCCTAGTCACCCGTTATTCCGCGCGCAAATTCGAGCAAGCGATCCTTCTCGTTGAGCGCCGGATCCTCGATCACGGCGTCCAAACAGGCCTCGAGGACCCGCCCGAACTCGGGACCCGGTCTCAGTCCCTGTTCTTTCAGATCGTTACCATCGATGGCCAGTGCCCCCAGCGTGACCGGATCACCTCTGCGGAGAACCCCGAGCACCGCCCGCGCCTGCTCGGCAAGAGCAGCTCGACCCGCAGCGCCCGTGCCCTGAGCCTCCTCGCGTCGGAAATTGAGCCGCAGCGCATCGCGTGCGTCTTCCGGACCCACTTCCCTGAGCCAGCGACGGCATGCGACGATATCGTCCGCCTTGGGCAGGGGCATGTCGAGCCCCCGGCTCAGCACCTGCACGTCGCGCAGCTCCGCGTTCGAGAAGCGAAGCCGTCTCATTAGCGGTTCGATCTCCGGACCGGCCGGCGCGAGCAGCGTCGCCAGGCGAAGTCGGACTCGGCTCTCCGTCAGACCATCTATCGTCCCGAGAATGACCCGCCAGTCGCTGTCAACGATCGAGGTGAACTCCGGGACCAGCACGGTCAGAGCACCCGATCTTCGGTAGAGGTCCAGGCCACGCGACGGCACGGGCCCGGACAGAACTTTGAGTATTTCCTCGCGGACCCGCTCCCCCGACAGTCGCGGTAGCCTCGACGCGGCGGCGACCAGCGCATCCCAGGTGGCGGGCTCAATTTCCAGCTCGTAGCGGCCTGCGAAGCGGAGGCCGCGAAGCACGCGCAGGTAGTCCTCGGCGAATCGTGTCGCCGGCTCGCCGACGCAGCGCAGCAGTTGTCGCTGTAGATCCTTCCACCCATCCATCGGATCGTGGAACTTGTGATGCAGTGGGTGATAGGCGATAGCATTGATGGTGAAGTCGCGACGTGCCAGGTCTTCGTCAAGACGGTCGGCGTACTCGACCACCGCGTGCCTACCGTCGGTCTCGATGTCTCGCCGGAACGTCGTCACCTCGTACACGTTTCCGTCTTCGCCACGCACGCCCACCGTGCCGAATTGGATGCCAACGGGATATGACGGCTTAAACAGCTCGAGCACTGTCTCGGGCCGAGCAGCGGTCGCGAGGTCCCAATCCCCTCGCGATCCACTCAGCAACGCATCGCGCACCGCGCCACCGACCGCCCACGTCTCGTAACCTCGATCCTCCAAGCGGCGAGCGATCGCAGCGACCGCGCTCGGTACATCCAGCTTGTCTTGCAGGCCTTTCACTTTAGCCGCAGAGTACGCTTCCGCCGTTCACGTTCAGGACCTCGCCGGTCACATGTCGCGCCAGCTTCGAGCATAGGAAGAGAATGGGCCCGGCGACATCGTCTGCGCTGCCGAGTCTACCGAGTGGGATGTCCGCCACGACCTTCTCACGTTCACCGGCCTCAAGTGCGAGCGCCGCCATATCGGTGTCGATCCAACCCGGGGCGACCGCATTCACGGTGACGTCGCGGGAGGCTAGCTCGACAGCCAGCGATTTGACGAACGAGATCACCGCACCTTTTGTCGCCGCGTAGTGGCTGTGGCCCGCTTCGCCGCGTTGCCCGGCGGTCGAGCTGACGATCACGATCCTGCCTCCGTCCGCCATACGGCGCGCCGCCTCGCCGACGCAGAAGAAGACCGAATCGAGATTGACCCGCATCATCTCTTCCCAGGTCTCGTCCGCCATCTCGGCGACCGGCACGTACTCCGGCGGCCAGATCCCGTGATTGACGACGAATATATCGAGCCAGCCGAACTCGCTGTCGACGCGTTCGAAGAGATCCGTCACGCCTTCCCGGTCGCCCAGATCGGCGGCGACCGCCCAGCCGTGGCCACCGACTCGCTGGATCGCCCCCAGCGTCTCGCCGGCCTCCTCCTCCCGCGCCCGGTAGGCGATGCCCACATCGGCGCCGGCCCGGGCCAACAGCACCGCCGTCGCCTTGCCGATTCCACGCGAGCCACCGGTGACGACCGCTCGCTTGCCCTTCAAGTCGATGATCCGCTCGCTCATGACGATACTCGCCTCTCCTTCCACACCCCTAGCCTCAGCGCCCGCCTCTCAGCCTCCGACCCAACCGGGCCATGAACCCACCCTTCCTGTCAACGCGGCCGACGTTCAGCGTCGGCTCGTCCTGCAGGATGCGCTGCGGGTTGGTGGCCAATAGCAGCCTGGCCTGTTCCTCCAGGCGCCGGGCCACCAGATAGTCCCACACCGACCGCAGCGAAGGGCTGCGCTCCGGTCGAGCGTGATTGTCCGACGCTATCACGTCGACCCAACCCTCGGCCAGGAAGCGGTGGGCCACCAACCTGACATTCTCACCGTACTCACCGAGAAGGCTGCCGCTATTGAGCTGCACCAGGGCGCCGGCGGCCCGCCAGTCGGCGACGACGCCGTAGCCGCGGTCGTAGCCCCAATAGCGCTCCGGGTGCACGACGATCGGCACATACTTTTCGTCGGCGATACGGGCCAACGCTTGGGCCGAATGCTCGGGGACGGTGAAAGCATAGAACTCGACCAGCGCGAAGCGACTGCCCGCCAAGCGCAGCCCCGGATCGCTGAGGTCGAGCTGCGGTGTGTCGAGTTGGATCTCGTAACCGCGGTATAGGGTGACGCCTGGAAAGCGCTCGCGGGCTGCCCGGGCGAGACCCGGCCAGGCCTCGTCGGCGCGAGCGCGGCGGTTCCCGTTCAGGTTCGATGCGTTGAGGTGCGGTGTCGCGGCGACAGCCCGGACCCCGCCGTCGAAAAAGGTCTGAAGTGTTCCCAGCGCGCTTTCCAGGTCGGGCGCGCCGTCGTCCACACCGGGGATCAGATGCGTGTGCAGGTCCGCCAGTTCCGGCGGCGCCGTGCGCGCTTTTCTCCGGCCAAACCGCCGCGTGTTCGTCAGCTCCTCCCCGCCCAGCGCTCGGCGATACGCCCCAGCTCGCCGCCCGGACCCATCGCGCGGCAGCGCTCGGCCAACGCCTCGCGTTCCGACGACGCCGCCGCCTCGCAAGCCAGCGTCAGCAAGCCATCAGCCACCAACAGGTCGAGGGCGGCAGCTCGGCGCTCCAGACGACCTCGCACACTATCGAGCAGCTCGCGGGCCACGGCGAGCAATGCGTCCGGCAAATCGGCCGTCGGATCGATCCCCGCCACCGCATCGCGTAGCCGCTCCTGAAGTGGTGGCGGGGACTCGGCAATCCTTTCCTGCAGCCAACCAGCGTCCATCAGCCGCTCGCTCCTTCCAGCATGGGACGCAAGATCTCAGGGACGTGCTTTAGCGCCTCCTCCGCCGCCCCCGGCTCGCCGGTACTGGCCTGCGCCATGTGCGGCCGGCCACCGCCCTTACCTCCAGCCAGCTTGGCCACCTCTCGTACGACCGCGTCTGCGCGAATGCCCTTGCCGATCAGGTCGTCCGTGACCACGGCGAGCAGCGAGTGCCGGTCGCCGATCTTCGCTGCGATTACACCGACCCCGCTTCCCAGTCGCTCGCGAAGCTCGTCTCCGAAGGAGCGCAGCGCCTCGGCATCAGAGGTCTCAATCATCCCCGTCACCACGGCAGCACCGTTGACGTCGACTGCGCCTTCGACTAGCTGGGCCACCTGATCCACGGCGGCACCCTGCACTGCTTCCTGGAGCTTTTCCTTGAGCTCGCGTTGCTCCGCCAAAAGCGACTCGGTCCGTCGCACCAGCGTCTCCGTTGGCACCTTTAGAGTGCGCCCCAACTCGCTCAGCAGTCGCTCCTGCTCCTTCACCAACGCGTAGGCGTAACGGCCCGTCACCGCCTCCACGCGCCGCACACCCGCCGCCGTGCCTGTCTCCGACACGATCTTGAAAAGGCCGATCTCGCCCGTCGTCCTCACATGACAGCCGCCGCACAGCTCGAGGCTGTAACCCGGCACCTCAACCACCCGCACCGTATCGCCATACTTCTCGCCGAACAGCGCCATGGCGCCCCGATCGATGGCGTCCCGATACGGCATAAACCGCTTCGTCACCTCTTTGTCCGACCAGATCTCCTCGTTCACCAACCGCTCGACTTCCTCGAGCTCACCGTCGCTCAGCGGCCCGCTGTGCGTGAAGTCGAAGCGCAACCGGTCAGGCGCCACCAATGAGCCGGCCTGCGCGACGTGCTCACCCAACACGGTGCGCAACGATGCGTGTAGCAAGTGCGTAGCAGTGTGGTTGCGCTGCGTGTTACGACGCGCCTCATCGACGACCGCACGAACATCGCCCGGCTTGAACTCCCCTTCTATGGGCCCGACCACGACGATATCATCCTCATGGCGCAGCACGTCCTTCACTTCCAGCCGCCACCCATCCCCCTCCACGTAGCCCCGGTCGCTCACCTGGCCGCCCGCCTCGGCGTAGAACGGGTTCGACCGGAGCTTGATGAAATAGCGTCCGTTCTCGCGGCCGGCCGCCAGGACCTCGGTGTTTACCACGAGCTCGTCGTAGCCTACCCACTCCTGCCGGCCCTTGGAGAAGGCCTGCCAGTTCACTCCCGCCGGCACAGCCTTGGACCCGACGGCGGCCCCGGCTTTGGCCTCCTGTCGCTCCCGCGAGCGGTGCCTTTGCTCTTCCAGCGCGCTCTCAAAACCCCCGACGTCCACCTCGTAGCCCCGCTCGTGGGCTATGAGCTCGGTCAGGTCGAGCGGGAAGCCGAAGGTGTCGTAGAGCTTGAAGGCGTCTTGCCCGCTGACCACGCCGTGACCGCCGGCGGGTGCCAGCTCATCGAAGCGCTGCATCCCCTCATCGATGGTCGCCATGAACCGCTCTTCCTCGCCGCGAGCGGTCCGCAGTATGTGGTCGCGGCGGTCCCTGAGCTCCGGGTAGGCGTCGGCCATCAACGAGACGGCCTCGTCGCAGATCTCGTAGAGCATCGGCTCCCGGCGACCGATCAGCCAGGCGTGACGACCGGCGCGTCGCAGGATGCGCCGCAAGACGTAGCCGCGCCCCTCGTTGGTCGGGAAGACGCCGTCGGCGATCAGGAAAGCGACGGCCCGGGCGTGATCGGCCAGAACCCGGAACGAGACCCCGCTCTCCTCAGCCGCCTCGTACTTCCGGCCCACGACATCCTCGGCCCGGCGGATGAGCGGCATGAAGAGGTCGGTATGATAATTCGAGTCGACACCCTGAAGCGCCGCAGCGATCCGCTCCAGCCCGGCACCCGTATCGATGGACGGCTTGGGCAGCGGGTTCATGTTTCCGGCCTCGTCTCTCTCGAACTGCATGAAGACGAGGTTCCAGAGCTCGAGGATCTGGCCCGCCTCGGTCAGCGCCTCGAACTCCTCGGGGCTCAGGTCACGCTTCGCGCTCTTGGGCCGCGTGTCGTAGTGGATCTCCGAGCAAGGGCCACAGGGCCCCGTGTCCGCCATCTGCCAGAAGTTGTCCTTGTCGCCGAAGCGCAGGATCCGCGTCGGATCGAGGCCCGCCACTTCCTGCCACAGCTCGAACGCCTCGTCGTCGCTGTGGTGGATCGTCGCCCAGATGCGGTCCGGATCGAACCCCAGATCCTCGGTAAAGAACTCGTAGCCGTACCAGATCGCTTCCCGCTTGAAGTAGTCGCCGAACGAGAAGTTGCCCAGCATCTCGAAGAAGGTGTGGTGCCGTGCCGTCTGGCCCACTTCTTCCAGGTCGTTGTGCTTGCCGCCGGCCCGCACACACTTCTGAGCCGTCGTCGCACGCTTGTATGGTCGCGGCTCCTGGCCGACAAACGTGAGCTTGAACTGGTTCATCCCGGCGTTGGTGAACAGCAGCGTCGGATCGTCGCCCGGGACGAGCGCCGACGACGACACGTGGGTGTGCCCGTTGCGCACGAAATAGTCTATGAAGCGCCGTCTGATTTCCGCAGATTTCATCTACCCCAAACCCGGGTTACCCCTAAGCTTCTGTGGTCCAAATCTCTAGAATCAACTGAATATGACCGAAGCACGGAGGGTTCTCAAGCTCGCCGGGCTGGCCGCGACCCTGGGAATCGTACATTTTCCGGGAATCTGGGAATTCGAGAATCCGGGATTCAGGGACTCGGGGAGCCGAGAACGGGGAATCCGTGGAGTCCGTGGAATCGGGGAAGTTCGAGCCGAGCTGACACAACTACCTGAGGCTTCCCTACCTCCCCTGTTCCACCGGTCCCCGAATCGACATTCGAGAATTCCCATTGAACTTGCGAATTATCACCTCCCAACTGGAGCTCCAGCATGAAACGGCCACTTCTAGCTTTCCTAACCGTTCTCACCGTCGCCCTGCCCGCCGCCGGGCAGCAGGCGGCGCTCGATCCGCGCACCCCGCTGCCCGTCGATTCGGCGGTCACGGTGGGCGCGCTGCCCAACGGGCTGCGCTACTACATCCGGGAGAACCCGGAGCCCCAGGAGCGGGCGGAACTGCGCCTGGTGATTAGGGCCGGGTCGGTCCTGGAGGACGAGGAACAGCTGGGGCTGGCGCATTTCGTCGAGCACATGGCGTTCAACGGCACCGAGCACTTCGAGAAGCAAGAGTTAATCGACTACCTGGAAGGGATCGGAATGCGCTTCGGGCCCGACCTCAACGCCTACACGAGCTTCGATGAGACCGTCTACATGCTGATGGTGCCGACGGACAGCGCCGAGCTCCTCGCCACGGCGTTCCAGATCCTCGAGGATTGGGCGCATGGCCAGGTGTTCGACCACGAGGAGATCGACAAGGAACGCGGCGTCATCGTCGAGGAGTGGCGACTGGGCCGCGGTGCCGGCGCCAGGATCCGCGATCAGCAACTGCCTGTCCTCTTTCAGGGCTCGCGCTACGCCGAGCGCCTGCCGATCGGGTCGCCGGAGATCATCGAGAGCTTCGACTACGAGACGCTCAAGCGATTCTACCGCGATTGGTATCGGCCGGACCTGATGGCGGTGGTCGCCGTCGGCGACTTCGAGACGGCGACGATCGAGGAGTTGGTCCACCAACACTTTGCCGGCATACCCATGCCCGATATCGCGCCGGAGAGACCGGTTTATCCCGTCCCCGACCACGATGAGACGCTGTTCGCAATAGCCACCGATCCCGAGGCCACGTTCAACTCGGTGGCCGTCTATTGGAAGCAACCGGCGCGAGAAGCGGTAACTCTGGGCGCCTACAGGCAGTCGATCGTCGAGGCACTATACAACCGCATGCTCAACTTCCGCCTCTTCGAGCTGACGCAGGAGGCCGATCCCCCGTTCATCGGTGCCTCCTCCAGCCAGGGCCGGTTCATCGGTTCGAAGGAGGTGTACGTCCTCGGCGCCGGCGTACAGGAGAACGGTCACGAACGCGGGCTCGAGGTACTGCTTACCGAAGCACAGCGCGTGGCGCGCCACGGCTTCACCGAGACCGAGCTAGAGCGTGAAAAGCGCGAGCTACTGCGCTTCCTGCAGCAGGCCTACGACGAACGCGAAAAGACACAGTCGTCGGCCTACGCCTCCGAGTACGTTCGTTCGTTCCTCTATCACGAGCCTATTCCGGGCATCGCTTTCGAGTTCGGAGCCCACCAGCGGTTGTTGCCCAGCATACAGCTGGAGGAGACCGATCGGCTGGCCCGCGAGTGGATCACCGATGCCAACAGGGTGATCCTGGTCGATGGTCCCGAGAAGGAAGGCGCCGAAGTGCCCGGCGAGGCCGACTTGCTGGCCGTGTTCGCCGCCGTCGAGTCGGCGGGAATCGAGGCGTACATCGACATGGCTACCGAGGCGCCGCTCGTCCCTGTCATACCCGAGCCCGCCGAAATCGTCGAGATCGAGGAGACCGAGGAAATCGGCGTCCAGCGCTGGACCCTGGCCAACGGTGTGCGGGTCTTTCTCAAGCCCACCGACTTCAAGGACGACGAGATTCTCTTCAACGGCTGGAGCCCCGGCGGTACCTCGCTGGCCTCCGACCGGGACTACGTGGCCGCGATGACCGCTTCCACCGTTGTCACCCTGGGGGGCATCGGCGAATTCAGCCTCGTGGACCTGCAGAAGAAACTGGCCGGCACGGCGGTGAGGGTCTCGCCGTCCATCGGCTCGCTGTTCGAAACGATCGGCGGCAGCGCCTCGCCGAGCGATGTGGAGACGATGTTCCAACTCATCTACCTCTACTTCACCGCACCGCGCCGCGACGCCGCCGCCTTCCAATCGATAAGGTCACGCATGCAGGCGTTTCTGGCGAATCGGGACGCCAACCCACAAGCGGCCTTCAGCGACACATTGAGCACCACGCTCACACAGCATCACTTCCGCAGGCGTCCGCCCAGCATCGAGCTGTACAACGAGATGAACATGGACGTGTCCCACGAGTTTTACCGGGACCGTTTCGCCGACGCGGGCGACTTCTTCTTCGTCTTCGTGGGCAACTTCGACCCCGACAGCTTGAAGCCGCTGATCCAGACCTACATCGGTGGTCTGCCGTCCACCGGCCGTGAAGAGACGTGGCGCGACGAGGGCATCACTTACCCAACCGGTGTCATTCAGAAGAGCGTTTACAAGGGGATCGAGCCGAGGAGCCAAACCCGGATCGTCTTCACCGGTCCGTTCGACTGGACGCGCGAGAGTCGCTACGCGATGCGCGCCCTGGGCAGCGTCCTACGCATCCGGCTGCGCGAAGTCCTGCGCGAGGATATGGGTGGCACCTACGGGGTCAACGCCAGCGGTAGCGGTAGCCGCGACCCGGTGCCCGACTACCAGTTCAGCATCAGCTTCGGCACCGCACCCGAGCGGCTCGAGGAAATGGTCGACGCCGTCTTCCTACAGATCGACAGCCTCCAGACGGTCGGGCCGTCGCAGGAGGACATCGACAAAGTGAAGGAGATGCAGCGCCGCGAGTATGAGACCGACCTGCGCGAAAACAGCTTCTGGCTGGGTCAACTAGTCGCCGCCGAACGCTACGGCGTAGACCCGCGCAATATTGTCACCTACGAGGAGATGATCGACGGGCTGACCGCCGAGATAGTCCGTGCGGCGGCGAACATGTACCTGCGCACTGATAACTACGTGCAGGTTACGCTTTACCCGGAGGACGGTAGCCAGTAGTCAGTAGTCGGTGGCCGGTATACTTGTCACCGATCGCGGGTCACTTACGTAGTGTCTGTTGTTGGCGCGAGAACGGACAACCGGCTACCGACCACCGACCACCGGTCACTGTTCCCATGCGAGGCATCAACGTCCCCAAGAACGTGAACATCAAGCCGCCGGCCCTGATCGCGCACCGCGGCTATGCCTTCCGCTATCCGGAGAACACGCTGGAGAGCCTCGAGGCAGCCATCGAAGCCGGAGCGGGATACATCGAGTTCGACGTACAGCTGACTAAGGACGGCGTACCGGTCCTGATGCACGATGCCGAGCTGTGGCGCACGGCACGCGTCGATCGCAGCGTGCTAGACATGACGCTCGAGCAACTGACAGACACATGGGTAAACGAGACGGCTCGCTTCGGACCGAAGTTCGGCGAAGTGCACGTCCCTACCCTCGCCGAAGCGGTTGCCTTGTTGAAGAAGTGCGCCAAGGTGACGGCGTTCGTCGAGATAAAGCGCGAGAGCCTCACCAGGTTCGGCACTATTGAGGTAGTCGAGCGGGTGATGAAGGACTTGGAGCCGGCGGCAGGACGGTGCGTGGTCATCTCGTTCGCCTTGGAGGCGATCCGCCAGGCGCGGGAGCGGGACGCGGAACGTGTCGGCTGGGTCCTCTCGGAGTGGACCCTGATGGCGCGCGAGGCGGCCGAGCGATTTCAGCCCGAGTTCTTGTTCTGCAATTACCGGATGATCCCCGACGAGGAAGCGCTCTGGCCAGGTCCCTGGGATTGGGCGCTCTACGAGGTGATCGATCCTGATCTCGCGCTCGGCCTCACCGCCCGCGGCGCGCGCTTCATCGAGACTATGGCTATCGGCGAGATGCTGACCGACTTGCGGCTGGCGCCGGGACGCTGACGGATGCCCGAGTCACACGACGTGGTGGTGGTGGGTGGTGGGATCGCCGGCGTCGGCGTCGCACAGGCCGCCGCCGCCGCCGGTCACTCGGTGCTACTCCTCGAGAAGACGGGGCTCGCGGCCGGCACGTCGAGCAAATCGAGCAAGCTCATCCACGGCGGCCTTCGCTATCTGGAGAGCTACGAGTTCTCTCTGGTGCACGAGAGTCTCGATGAACGGGCGTTGCTCTTGCGTAACGCACCGGACCTGGTCGAGCTAAAGCCCTTCTACATCCCGATCTACTCGAAGACGCGCCGGCGGCCCTGGCTGGTTCGGGCCGGCCTGTCCCTCTACGCGGTATTGGGCCGACTGCGGGCGCAGGTCCGCTTCAGCAGGCTCCCTCGCTCCGATTGGGACGACCTGGACGGCCTCAACACGGAAGACCTGGACGCGGTCTTTCAGTATTACGACGCCCAGACCGACGACGCGCTACTGACGAAAGCGGTGATGGATTCTGCGCTCAGCTTGGGCGCCGAGCTGGCGATGCCCGCCGAGTTGGTGAAGGCTGAAATCAGACCCGCCGGCAGCATCGTGCACTACCGGCACAACGGACGCGAGATGACGACCGAGACGCGCGTGCTGATCAACGCGGCCGGCCCCTGGGTGAACCGTGTAGCGGAGCGAATCGACCCCCGACCGCGCTGTCTAGAGATCGAGCTCGTACAGGGAAGCCACATCATCGTGAACGGTAGTGTCGAGCGGGGCCTCTACTACGTCGAGGTACCCCGAGACGGCCGCGCCGTCTTCACGATGCCGTGGAAGGGCAAGACCCTGGTGGGAACGACGGAGACGCGCTTTCGCGGAGACCCCGACACAGTCCAGCCACTACGCGCCGAGAAGAACTACCTGCTGCGGGTCCTGCACCGCCACTTCCCGCGCTACCGAGATCAGTGCACCGTGCAGGACGCGTTCGCCGGCTTGCGCGTGCTGCCATCCGGCTCCGGCCACGCCTTCCATCGCACGCGCGAGGTCATCCTGCTGAGCGACCGGGCCAACCGCCGCGATGCACCGCGGATCCTGAGCATCTACGGAGGAAAGCTGACAGGCTACCGGGCGACGGCGGCGAAGGTGATCCATCGCATCGAGTCGGCGTTGCCGAAGCGAAAGCCCGTGGCGGACACACGGCAATTACGGCTGCTGGCGCCTTAGACGGCCTCCTTGCCATAGACCACCACCTGCCAAGTCGGAGTCGTGCGGTAGGACAGACGCTGGAACCCGGCGTCACGTATCGCCGCGTCCACAGCCTCGGTCGGGTGGGCGAATACCCTGAAAGGGTTCCGCCCGAGCCAAAAGAGGAAGTTCAGCAAACCGAGGCCGCACTTTGCCCACCAGTACGAGCGGGGATAGACCACGCCGTAGAGCTTGCGCGTCTTCGCCAGCGAAACCGTTACCAGCGCTTCCCAATCAGGATAGCAGCAGATTACGCGGTCGAGCGTGACGATATCGGCCGAATCGATATCGCCGGCGATATCTACGAAATCGCCCTCTTTGTAATCGACCCGCGCGGCATGCCCGCGCCGCACGGCCTCCTCGCGAGCCGCCTGCAAGTACCCGGGCACCGCCTCCACGCCCACGGCAGAGACGACGCCGTTGCCGAGCAACTCGTGCTGAATCACACCCACACCGCAGCCGACGTCGAGCAGCGTCGCACCTTCCGACCCGGCCGCCTGCAGCGCCTCCATCAGCCACCTCGTGGTCTTCCTCGGACCCTTGCGGCGATAGCTCTTCAAGTCCTTGGCAACGTGGCGGTGAGAAAAGACGCTCTGAGCGCCCTGGCAGTGGCAGCAACTCATCTTCTTAGTGCGTCCAGTTCAGTCGTCGCCTTCCCGCAGCGGGAAGACCAACAGGGGTAGCATGCGACCCGGCACCGCAGCCGAAGGCACCTCGCCGATTCGCTCGGCTCCCAGCTTGAGATAGAACCCCTCGGCGTACGGGTCGCTCTGGATCAGCAGCTTCGGGTAACCGAGCCCGGTGGCCCGGCGGATCGCGTCGTCCCAGAGAAGCCGACCGACGCCGTTCCCCATTGCCGGCGGATCGACGAAGAAATGGTACAGTTCCAGGTCCGAGTTCCACGGCGCCAGGCTGTAGAAGCCGAGCTCGCGACCCTGGTTCTCTGCGACGTAGACGTCGGCGCGTGCCATGAACTTCGCGGTCACTCTCAGCGCAGCCCGGCACGCTTGCATGAACTCGCGGTCGTACCCCCAGTGCGCCTTCGATCGGAAGGCGAGCTCGGTTAGCGGGCCCGCATCTTCCGGCCGGGCACGCCGCACGAAACTCTCACCGCTCTGCATCGTTTCTCGGGAACAGGGCATCCACGACATCACTGGCAACTCGAACCTCGAAGCCCCGCCGGATCAGGTGGTCGCGCAGACGCCGCCTCAGCACCCGCTCGTCCTGCGAACGCGACTTCAAGGTGCGTCGCTTCTTTTCAACCACCCGCTCGGCGAGGCTGCGTTCGTCCGTCTCCTCCTCCCGCAGTACCTCCTGGATGACCGGCAAGGCAAGCTCGCGCGAGATCCCCTTCCGGTACAGCTCCTGGATCATACGGCGAACGCCCATGGGGCGATGCGCGATCCGATCGCGGACGTAGGCACCGACGAACGCCTCATCATCGACCAGGCGCACAGCGGCGAGTCGGCCCAACGCCGCCTCGATGACCTCAGAGCTGAAACCACGCTCGACCAGTTTGCGACGGACCTCCCGGCCGGTTCGCTGCCGGTAGGACAAAAAGTTGAGCGCCGCGTCAATAGCGCGGCGCGCGGCCTCTTCTGAAACGTCCGAGGCCGAATCATCATCCCGGGCTTTCTCGTCCACCTGGCTCGGTCGCTACCCTGGTTAGGCGTCTTCCTTTTTTTCCGGCTCGTCTGCGACCTCCACGACCACGCTGGGCCCGATACCGAGGGCGCCGCGCACTTTCACTTCGACATCCTGCGCCACATCCGGGTTCTCATCCAGGAAGCCCTTGGCGTTCTCGCGACCCTGACCGATCCGCTGTTCGCCGTACGAGTACCAGGCCCCGGACTTCTTGATGATCTCGTGTTCGGTGGCGATGTCGACCAGCTCGCCCGAGTGCGAGATGCCCTGGTTGAACATGATGTCGAACTCGGCCTGGCGGAACGGCGGCGCGCACTTGTTCTTGACGACCTTGACGCGGGTCCGATTGCCGACCTGGTCGTTGCCGTCTTTGATCGATGCGATGCGCCGGATGTCGAGACGCAGCGAGGCGTAGAACTTGAGCGCCCGGCCGCCCGGCTGGGTCTCGGGATTCCCGAACATGACGCCGATCTTCTCGCGGATCTGATTGGTGAAGACGACGGCGGTGTTCGAGCGGCTGATCGCGCCGGTCACCTTGCGCAGCGCCTGCGACATGAGCCGTGCCTGAAGGCCTACGTGCGAGGCGCCCATCTCGCCTTCGATCTCGGCCCGGGGGACGAGGGCGGCGACGGAATCGATGACCACTATGTCGACGGCGCCGCTGCGCACCAGGACCTCGGCGATCTCGAGCGCCTGCTCGCCGGTGTCGGGCTGCGAGACCAGCAGGTTCTCGCAATCGACGCCCAGCTTCTCGGCGTAGTGGATGTCGAGGGCGTGCTCGGCGTCGATGAACGCCGCCACACCGCCGCCCTTCTGGGCGTTGGCGATCATGTGCAGCGTCAACGTCGTCTTACCCGAGGACTCCGGCCCGTAGACCTCGGTCACCCGGCCCCGCGGGATACCGCCGATCCCGGTGACGGCGTCGAGGGCGATGGACCCCGTGGGGATCGCTTCTACCTTGACCCGGGCCCCTTCGGCGCCCATGCGCATGATCGCGCCCTTGCCGTGCTGGCGCTCGACCAGGGAGATCGCGACGTTTAGCGCCTTCTTCCTCTCCTCACTCAACTCCGCAGCCATTTTCCCTCCTGAGGAACTTGGGCGTTCGACTAGTCAAACTGCCAACCAACCCTACCGTGCAACGCTCAACTGATTGTCAACGTTTCTAACGTGCTGCCAACTCCTGGAACGCGGCGCAGGCCGTCTCGATCCCGGCGTCGTCGACATCGAGATGGGTCACCGCCCGGAGCCGCTGCGGGCCCGTAGCCAGGAGCGACACACCGCGTTCCTCCAGGAAGGCGACGGCGTCGCCGGCCGCCACGTCGTCACGTTTTACGTCGATCATGATAATGTTGCTGTCCGGCGCTATCACGCGGAACCCATCCAGGCCGTCGACGCACTCGGCCAACCGCTTAGCCCGCGCGTGGTCTTCGACGACGCGAGGCAGGTTGTGCTCGAGGGCGTAGAGCCCGGCGGCCGCCAGGATGCCCACCTGGCGCATGCCACCGCCCAACCGCTTCCGCCACGCGTGGGCCCGCGCCATCGCCTCAGCCGTGCCCGCGAGAGCGGAACCGATCGGCGCACCCAGCCCCTTCGAGAAGCAAACCATCACCGTATCCGCCAGCGCGGCGAAGTCGGCCGCCGCCAGCCCCGTGGCCGCCGCGGCGTTCCACAGCCGTGCCCCATCCAGATGGAGCCCCAAGCCGTTCTCGTCCGCCAGCTCGCGCAGCCCCTGCAGCACGGCGAGCGGCATCACCTTCCCGCCCGCCATGTTGTGGGTGTTCTCGGCGCAGATCAGCGCCGTGCGCATCAGGTGCGGGCTCTCGGGCCGGATATAGGGCCGCGCCAGATCCGCCGTCAGCACACCCTCTTCCGTCGCCACCGGCCTCAACTGCACTCCCGACCACGTCGCCGCCCCTGCGAACTCGTAATGCAGAACGTGAGCGTTCGCCTCGCAGATCGCCTCCGTCCCCGGCTGCGTGTTCACCAGGATCCCCGTCTGGTTCGCCTGGGTGCCGCTGGGGAAAAAGAGCGACGCTTCCTTGCCCAAGAGCTCCGCCAGCCGCTCCTGCAGCACCTTCACAGTGGGGTCGTCGCCGAGGACGTCGTCACCCACCTCGGCCTCGGCGATCGCCCGACGCATCCCGGGGGATGGCCGGGTCACCGTATCGCTGCGCAGGTCGACGATCTGGTTTGCGGTCATGCAGTGTTTGTTGTTAAGGAGCGGCCCGGTACAGGCTGCAAACTACTTCGGGACTTCTTCGGGGTCAAGGCCCTAGGCGGCGTGGCCAGAGGCTCTCCGGGGCAGCCTCACCAGGCCGGGCCTGCGAATCTAGCTCCCGTCCCGCAGCCAGAGGAGGATGACACCACACGACAGACGCGAAGGGTACAGGCGGATCCTATACTTGCCCGGAACCTCCCACCAGGCCCGGTAAACCTCCACGCCCTCGAGCTGAGAAGGGTGGTAGACGTCCAGGACACTGATGACGGATGGATCCCGCCAGCCGTTCACGAAAACGGTCGGGGCACACCTGCTCAACCCGTAGGGGCCTGGGTGGGCGAGCATTCGGACGACGGCGGCCGTGTCCCCGGGATAGCGGTACACGCCCGGCACCATTTGCAGATTCTGGCTCAGTGATCCTCGCCAGTCGTCCAGCTCGGCCCTACTGAAGACGTGCCCGAATCCAAGCTTCTTTCGACTGTAGAAGCCCTCCCGCTCCAACCGTGGCGACCGCGGGTATACCTCTACCAGCAGCGGCTCCAGGCGCACCGGCTGGGGCGCGACGCGCACCTCGACATCGATCGTCCCGCCTCGGGGTACGTCGAAGGTGGTCCACTGAGTGCCGTAGCCCAGGTGCTCGATCTCCAGCCTGCACGAGCCCGGTCTCACGCTGGAAAAGAGGAAGCGCCCCTCTTCGTCGGTGAGGCTCCGGACGGGGA
Organism: Gemmatimonadota bacterium; assembly: GCA_039586755.1. Classification (GTDB taxonomy): domain Bacteria; phylum Gemmatimonadota; class Gemmatimonadetes; order Palauibacterales; family KS3-K002. The sequence continues at coordinate 52,614 of JBDHJU010000001.1, forward strand.
CCGCGATCAGACTGGTGATGAGCGTGACTTCGGCAGCGACCACCGGTGTCAGCGTCAGGCCGTCCCGTAGCCGCCCGACGATCCGGCCGGAATCGGGGTGGACTTGCGCCGCGAGCTCCGGCGGAAAGAGCGGAAGACTCAGGATGGCGGCAGCGCGGAGAGTTCGGCGAATCAACGCGCGCCTGTTCTGGGCGATGCGGTCCGGGGCGGTTTTGGACATCGCAGCTCGCTCCCGGTTGCGTATAGGGGAAAGTTATCGGCCGTAATGCGTCCCAGCAATCAGCTGTGATCGGGGTGACCCGCCACCTCCGCTTCGCTTTGGGTCTCGCCAGCGGCTCTCGCCCAAGCCAGCAGGGCCTCGGCCTCCGACTCGACCTCCGCGCCGCCTGGGTGGGGCCCGTCGGTGAGGGGAGAGGTCGCCGCGCCGCGGCCCAGCGGCCAGGCCGCATAGCCGACGGCCAGGATCCCCACGATCATCGCCAGGAGCGCGGTCACTGGAATGGCCTCCCACGAACGGCGAACGAGAGCAACATGAGGACTCCACCCAGCCAGACGAGGCTTACCAGGAAGCGAATCGACAGGCGACAGTCGATCGCCTCGCTTTGCCGCCGCGAGCTGAACTGGATGATGACATCGCGTACGATACCACGCTGGAGGGCCGGCGTTCTGATCTGGCGGCGTCCAGTGAAGTCGTAAGTCAGGGCGGCGGTGACTATCTGGGGCGGCGCGTCGCCTCTGTCCAGCCTGAAGCTGGCCACCATCCTCTCGAGGTCGTCCACCCGATAACGGGAGAGTCCCAGATAAGTGACCGAGATTCCCTCGCCCGAGCGGTCCGGCAAGCTGAGTGACTCACCCGGCTCGATCCTACCCGCCGCGGCGCGGTTCAACGCGCCCGCTGAGGTGCCCAGGACGATCAGCGCCAATCCGAGATGAGCCAGCGCCGACGCTCTCCGGCGGCGTGCCCGCCCCCGGAACACGGGCGCAGCGGGTCCCGGATCGTCAACCGCCAGCGCCCGCCGAGCTGCCCGCAAGCGAATCATGTCGAAAGCGAAACCCGCCAAGACCGCTGCGGCCAGGCCACCGGCGACGGCGAATTCCGGCTCCCTCCAGCCGCTGAGCCCGTAGGCGGCGACAACTCCCGTGCCCGCTATTACTGCCGCCGCCGGCCAGGCCCGCTTCCAGGTCCCTGCCGGCCGCCCAACGGACCAGGCCGCGATACCGGCGAGGGAGATGAACGCGATCGGCCACGTCAGGTGCTGCCAGAATGAGCCACTCAGAAGGCCCCAGAGCGATACGACGCCGGCAACGCCAAGGGTGATGAGGCCGCCCAGTAGGGCGAAGGGCCCGTGGCCGGGAACGGGTTGAGGTACCTCCGCAATCCTCCTCGCAGGGGCGAATCCAGCCAGCGCGCCCGAGACGACCCCAACGGCGAACCCTGCCGCCCACGGTGGCGCCGTCAGCTCGGCGCCCGGCCTCGCCAGCAGCGAGGCAGCCGCTCCAATAGCTGCGGGGAAGACGGCCACACCCAGGATGCGGTGCCAGCGGACCGCCCAAGCGGGCGCGGCCGCGCCGCCGGGAGCGTGGAGGTACGAGATTGCTAGAGCCCAGGCAGGAGCATGTAGCGCCACGGACATCAGGCCGCCGGCGCCCAGCAGACGCCCCTCCACCGTGTAATCACGCCAGAGGGCAGCCAGTAGGGCGGTCGTCAGTAGGCCCGCGCCAAGGGTTACCGCCCCTCGCTCCCGGCGCTCCTCCCCGCTCGACTCAACCAGCTGTCCGCCGAGGGAGCCTGCGAAGACGAAGGCGGCACACGCGACCGCCAGGTACGTCGCCCAGGCCTGGAGCTGCCACGTCACGTCCTCGACCTCCAGGGGCAGTCCCTGCCCCTCCACCGCGGGCACGGCCAGCAGAGCGAAGGGGCGGGCCCGGGCCAGGACCAGCAATCCCAGAAGGACCAGGGCCGCCAGCGTCCCGGTCCGTGCCGCCGACCTTCGAGTTCGTTCCAGCCGGTGGCTGAGCGAGGCGAGGGCTGCCACGAGGAAGGTGATCAGCAGAGCGCCGCCCGCCGGAGCGCTCCAAAGCGCGGCCAGCCTCCAATACGGGGCTTCTTGGAAACCGGAGTGCGCAGCTACGTAAGTGTACTTGAGCTGTACAGCTACCAGGGCATAGCCGAGGCCGGCCGAGGCGACGAGCAACAGCATCGCTGTGGCGTCCGCGGCGCGGCCGCCGAGGACGGCCAGGTTCCCGCGCCGCGTCCAGCCGGCGGCGATCGATGAGGCGGCGGCGAGCGCGGCCAGCGGCCCCGCCGCCCAAAGGCAGAGCTCGCCGAGCTCAGCCACGCGGTGCTCCCAAGCGCGCCGTGCCTATCGCAGTTCGCCTCGTGCGCGCGCCTGGTCCAGCGCCCACTCCACCGCTTTTTCGGGCGTCTCGGCCTCGGGCACAGGCAGGTTAGTGAGGTCGGATTTCAGCAGAATCAGAGGCACCCCGAGCTTGAGGCAGAGGGCCGCCTCCGACATCGTACCCCAACCTCCGGCGATCGCGATCACGGCGTCCGAGGCTTTCACCACGAGCACGTTTCGCGCCTCTCCCAAACCCGTAGCTATCGGGATCGTTATCCCAGGATTCGCCGTCCGAACGTCATCGCCAGGGAGTATTCCCACCACCACACCGCCAGCGTCGCGGGCCCCGACCGCCGCCGCCTCCATGACGCCGCCCAAGCCTCCGCACACGACCACAGCGCCTTCCCACGCCACCAATTCCCCAACTCTCCGCGCCACACCCGCCAGCGTGTCGTCGCACAGATGCCCACCGATCACCCCTATCCGAAGCACAGCCTTACCTCACACTCCAGTAGAATTTCCCAATTCCCGAATTCCCCGAATCCCCTCTTCCCTAACTCCCACCCGCCCACGCCGCCGCGGCCCGCACCGCGCGCCGCCAACCACGCAGAAGCTCTTCCCGCCCGTCGTCAGAAAGGGCCGGCTCGAACCCCCGGTCCAGCTTCTGCACCTCACGAAGCCCTTCGGGATCCGACCAGTAGCCCGTCGACAGACCCGCCAGCGCCGCGGCGCCCAGCGCAGTCGTCTCGACCATCGCCGGACGGCCCACCGGGACACCCGCCACGTCCGCCTGGAATTGCATGAGCCAGTCGTTGGCCGCGGCACCGCCGTCGACCCGTAGTTCGCGCACCGCGTGGCCCCAGTCGGCGGCCATCGCCTCCATCAGGTCGCGTGCCGAATAGGCCATCGCCTCCAGCGCCGCACGCGCCAGGTGTGCGCGGCCGCTACCGCGGGTCAGGCCAACCAGCGTGCCCCGGGCGTCCGCCAGCCAGTGCGGGGCACCGAGCCCCACGAAGGCGGGCACGAAGTAAACACCATCGTTGGACTCGAGCGAGCGCGCCAGCTCTTCCGTCTCCGCCGCGCTATCCACGAGACCCAGCTCATCCCTCAGCCATTGCACCGCCGCGCCGGCGATGAACACCGAGCCCTCCAGTGCGTAGGCCGCTTCGCCACGCGCGCCGCACGCCACCGTCGTCAGCAACCCGTGCTGTGACGGAACGACTTCATCGCCCGTGTGGACGAGCAGGAAGGCACCGGTCCCGTACGTGCACTTCGCCTGTCCCGGCGCCCAGCAACCCTGACCGTAGAGCGCTGCCTGCTGGTCACCCATCGCCGCCGCCACCGGCGCCTCTAGCCCTACCGCGTCCCCATCGCTCATCCCGAACAGGCCACCTGACGGCAGCACCTCGGGCAATACCGCGGTAGGCACGCCCAATAGCTCACAGAGTTCCGGATCCCAGCGCCGCTCATCGATCCGGAACAGCTGGGTACGCGAGGCGTTGGTCGGTTCCGTCGCGTGGACCCGGCCTCCGCTGAGCTTCCAGATGACCCAGCTGTCGATGGTCCCGACGGCCAGCTCCCCCGCCTCGGCACGCTGGCGCGCGCCCGGCACGTGCTCCAGCAGCCAGGCGATCTTGGTGCCGGAGAAGTACGGATCGATAACCAGGCCCGAACGCTCGCGTATGAAAGCTTCGTGTCCGCCGTCTTTGAGTGCCTGGCACTCCGGAGTCGTACGCCGGCACTGCCAGACGATGGCGCGATGAATCGGCTCGCCGCTCTCCCGGTCCCAGAGGACCACTGTCTCGCGCTGATTGGTGATCCCGAACCCGGCGACGTCGGAAGGGGCCAGGTCGCCGGCCTCGAGCGCCGCGCCCACGGTGACCTGGACCGAGCGCCAGATCTCCTCCGCGTCGTGCTCCACCCATCCCGGCTGCGGGTAATGTTGTTCGATCTCCCGGTACGCCCGACCCGCGACCTTCCCTTCCCTGTTCACGGCGAGCACCGTCGTCCCGGTCGTGCCCTGATCGATGGCAAGGATCACTGCCATAACACCCTCAGCTCTTCTGACCCCAGGGAGTATACCGCTTCACCTCGAGTGCCGGGTTCATCGCCCGCAGCTCGGCGAGGAAATCCTCGATGCCTTCCATGTTGCCGTACAGGTTGGTCGATCCGTCGCCGTGTTCGATCCAGTAGCCACGCCCCACCCGCATGACGCTCTTGATCTCATCCACTCTCAGCTCTCTTCGACCGATGACGCCACGGAACTCGATAACCCCATCATCCCGTGTCCGCACCTCCACCGGCGTCTTGAGCAGTTGATTCCAGCGCCAGGCGAGGACCAGCAAGAAGGCGGCGAAGAAGAGCTGCGGCTCCGCGTAAAAGACCCCGAAGACCGTCAGCACCGTCAAAAACCCCAAGAAGCCGAAGGTGAAGACCAGCGTCGACCTCTTCGCCCGGTAACTCTTCACCTCCCCCTCCCCATCGCCATCGTCATCGCCATCGAAATCACTAATTTGCACTCTCACACCCTTCTCAACTGCCCAAACTCGCCCGGCATCAAGATCCCGCATTCGGTGATGAACCCTGTCACGAGCTCCGCCGGTGTCACATCGAACGCGGCCCCGAAGACCGGGACAGAGTCGGGCGCCGTCGGCCGCCCGAACCCGGCCCGCACTTCGTCGCCGCCGCGTTCTTCGATAGGTATCTCCTCGCCGCCGGCCAGGCTGAAATCGAACGTGCTGGACGGTGCCGCCACGTAGAACGGGACACCATGGTGCCGCGCCGAGATCGCCAGCCCATACGTGCCGATCTTGTTGGCGACGTCGCCATTGGCAGCGATCCGATCGGCACCCACGATCACGAGATCGAGATCGAACCGCGACATCGCCGCAGCAGCCGCGTTGTCCGTGAGAACGAGCACGTCTACCCCGGCACGGCTCAACTCCCACGCCGTGAGTCGGCTACCCTGCAGCAACGGACGCGTTTCGCCGGCTAAAACTCGCACCTTCATCCCCTGCTGGGCCGCCAGGTAGATCGGCGCGAGGGCGGTGCCCATGCCGCCCGTCGCCAGGGCACCGGCATTGCAGTGGGTCAGCACAGTCGACCCGTCGCGCAGCAGCGTCAGCCCGTGCTCGCCGATGCGCCGGCACATCTCGCGGTCCTCTTCGAGGATCGCAGTCGCCTCGCGGCGCATCGCATCCCAGATCTCAGTGTTATCCATATCGGCCTTCGCGTCCGCCACCGCCCTCACCCGGTCCACCGCCCACGCCAGGTTCGACCCAGTCGGTCGCGCGCCCCTAATCCGCTCGGCGCTCATCGCCAACCGCGCCCGGAAGTCCGAGGCCGTCTCCTCGACATGCTGCTTGAGCGACGCCACGAGCCCCATAGCTCCTGCGATGCCGATGGCGGGCGCGCCGCGGACCCTTAGGCTCTGGATCGCCTCGATCACGTCATCTACTTCGACGAGGTCGATCTCCTTGTACTCAGAAGGGAGCAAGGTCTGATCGATGATGCGGAGTGCATCTTCGTGCCAGCGGACCGCGCGAGGAATGTCGATCGACTCACTCGGGAATTCAGTCACTGCCACTCTCGAGCTCTAGGATTTCGTCCACGGCCCCGGACATAGCGCCCATCAGATCCCGGAGCTTGGAACTGAAGCGCTTCGCCGTACTCTTGAAGAGCGTTCGTGACGTGAGGAACGCACCGCCCAAGCACCCGGCGACCAGCGAGGTGATCCCAAGGACAGTGGTCGGTTCGGTGATCGCCCCGATGATCCCCATACCAATGAGTCCAACCACGCCCGACAAGAAGTATGTGAGTGCGCCAGCCAGCTCCCGGTTGGCCAGCACCCTGACGGCCGTCTGCCCCTCAACGGTAGACACAGTCACGTGGATCTGACTCAACTCTCCCACCGTCTCCCACTCCAGCGACCCGAGCACCTCGGTCACCTTGCCCTGGTGGCCTGTGACCCGGCGGATCGCATCCACCACTCGAGTTAGCCCGTCCCGCGAGATCTCGCCCGTCGCCGTGTACTCCATCTGATACAGGCCCGGCCCACCAAATACCCGTACCAGCGCTCCGGCGCCGGCGGCCGGCAGCAGGGCGGCTGCCCGCTCGACGCTGGCTGAGTCCAGCCCCATCTCCGCGGCGACTGCTCGAATCTCCTGCAGAGTGAGGCCTTCGCCGGACCCACCTCCAGTCCGGTGCTCTTCGAGCTCGAACGCTTTGCGCAGGATGAGCGCGAATTCGTCGTCAGAGTAGCGGCGATCTTCCTCCGACATCTTGACCTCCCACTTCGAGATCTCGGCCGCCGTCCGCAGGTTCGTCGAAATCAGAAGGGCACGAGGCCGCGCCCGAAGGCGTATCGCCAGCCGAAACGGCGGAAAAGCTCCAGCAGTCTCTGGATCGGCAGCCCCATCACGTTGAAGTAGTCACCCTCGATGCGTTCGACGATCGCTGCGCCGAAGCCCTGAATGCCGTAGGCGCCCGCTTTGTCCATCGGCTCGCCCGTCGCAACGTATTCCCTGCACTCTTCGGCATCAAGCGAACGGAACCAGACGCGGGTGGTCTCTACCGCGCTCTCCACGCGTTCCGCTGTCGCCAATGCGATGCCGGTATAGACCGTGTGCTCCTCGCCCTTCAGACGGCAGACCATCGCCATCGCCTCCTCACGCGTGAGCGGCTTGCCCAGTATGTCACCGCGATGCACGACCAGCGTGTCGCAGCCGATGGCAAGAGCACCGTCGTCACGCTCCGCCTCCGCCTTCGAACGGGCCAGACGGTGGGCGGCCTCGGCCGGTCCCTCGCCCGGGGCCAGCGACTCATCCACGTGGGGCACCCGCACCGCGTACTGCAGTCCGAGCCGCGTCAGCAGCTCCGCGCGGCGCGGTGATCCGGAGGCGAGTATCAGTCTCGGAACTTCCACGATCGGTCTCCCTTCGAACGGCAAACAAGCTGGCCCCGGGCGCCGCCTGAGCACAAGTCCAGCCTCGCCACGGGGCCGCGTGTCCTGTCGCCGCCGGTCATATCGCATCTCTTCTCGAGGCTTCTAAATCCGATAGCGAACGACCGACGCGGAGGATATCGTTTGACCGCATACGGGGACGCAGCCCACCTGCGACGGCTGGAGAGGGCAGAGATCGCGGCATGGGGCGATTTCTACCGAGCGGCATCGCCCAGCTCGGCGGCCGCTTGCGGACTCGGTCTGCTGGAAGGAGATGGGACCCTGGCGGTACGCGCAGCCGCGGCCGACGTTCTCGGACTCAATCGGGCCATCGGGCTCGGCATGGACCGACCTGTTTCCGAGGCCGATATCGAGAAAGTGGTCGAGTTCTTTGTCGGTGAACGAGTTCCCCGTTTCTTCATCCAAGTGGGCCCAACGGCGGCCCCTGAAGTCGGCCAACTGCTCTCCGCCAGCGGTTTCAGTCACTACAACAACTGGGTGAAGCTCTACCGCGACACCGCGCCGCCACCCCCGGTCGATACCGACTTGACGGTCCGACGGATTGACGAAGATGACGCGGCGGATTTTGGGCGAATCGTCGCCGCCTGCTTCGATTGGCCGGAGCCGACGACGTCCTGGATCGCCGACACGGTCGGACGGGACGGCTGGCGCCACTACATGGCGTTCGATGGTGATACCCCGGCAGCCACAGCCGCGCTGTTCGTTGACGACGGTCTCGGCTGGATCGACTTCGCGACGACGCTCCAAGATTACCGTGGCCGCGGCGCCCAGAGCGCACTGTTGGCACAGCGGATCCGGGACGCCGCCGAGCTGGGCTGTGACGGCCTGGTCGTCGAGACGGCGGAGGACCGGCCCGAGAAGCCGGCAACCTCGTTTCGCAATCAGATCAGATTCGGCTTCACCCCGGAATACGTTCGCCCGAACTACATCCTCAGCACTGCTGCTGTATAAGCAGCGGTCCCGCACCGCAGGCCGGGCGTGGAGTCAGGTAACTTCCCTTGCGGCAGGTCGGCAGACGACAACCTCATCGCTGGCCTCCACATGCGCCCGACGTAGCTCGTCCTCGGAGACGACAGAACCCGCGGTCAGCCGCTCGACCAGGAAGCCTGCCGCACTTAAGCGGTCGAAGTAGTCCGGGCCGTACCGGCGCACATGATCTTCCTGGCCGTATAGACGCAATCTCTCCTGCGGCTCGGTAACCGTCGGATCTTCGACCGTGGCGTCAGCAGTTATGGGAACCTCTATCACCGCAAATCCCTCGGTACTTAGGACGCGAGCCAGCTCCCGCATGCTTGCCTCATCGTCAACGACATGTTCGAGGACGTGACTGCAGTGGACGAAGTCGAAGGCACCCGAAGCGAACGGCAGGTTCGTGACGTCACCTCTCACTCTTACATCCGGCCGCGCGAGATCGAACGTCATGTAGCCGGCACCGAACATCTGGCGCAGCCTGCCTGACAGGCACGGTTCGGGAGCGAGGTGCAGGAATTTGGCGTCTCGCGACTCAGCCCAACGCCCCGCGAGGACCAGCCAAATAAGTCGATGTCGCTCGAGGGCGCCGCACACCGGGCACATCGCTTCGCGCCGTGGCGGGTCCCCGTAATCTAGGTACCTCCTGAGACTCGCGCGGCAGATCGGACAGCGGCGCCTCAACCCGAAGAAGACGATTCTCCGAAGCACCGATTTTAGTGGACCTGGGACGTTCTTGAGGAGCCCAAGAACGAAATTGAACCTGGGCACCCGCTTCACGTACGTCGCGTACTCGGCGCCCAGTTGCCGGACGCAGAATCGCTCTTCCGCTACAGCCTGGAGGTAGAAGAAGGAGACGGCCACCACGGCAAGCGCCCAGCTGATGACATGCTGCGTGCGCATCGCGAAGCCGATCGCCAATAGAGCGTAGCCGACGTACTGCGGATGTCTCACGACGCGGTAGACGCCGCGATCCACGACCCTAGTTGTGCAGAAGTAACTCCGGTACGTCTCGGGTCGCCCATGTTTCTTCAAGAGAAAGAACGGCGGAACGAAAAAAAGGGGTGCGAGGAGGAGAAGGACGACGCCCGCTATGCGGAAACCGCTGTTCGTGCCGCGCTCGACGAACAGGTCGGCGAAGAAGGTCGCGGCCGTTGCGATCCCCGCGACCCACCAGAGCGCCTGTGGTCGCTTATCGTCCCAGCTCATGCGTCCCTGGCTAACACTCGCCGGCGGCCCGGCTGCCCGCAGGTTTGACCGCTAGAACTTCCGTATGAGCACGTCGTCGCGTGGCAGGCGAGCGAGCTCTAATCCTCTCAACACGTGGCCGACGGCGGCGACGTAGCGGTCCGACCGTTGCTCCACGTCGTCGTAGAGCGTGAGCGACCGGTTGCTGAAGAAGTACTCCTCCGAGCGGATATTCAGCTCCGTGACCCTCAGCGGACCGCCCGGCTCCCTGGAGAGGACCAGCTCGCCGGCGGCACGTACCGGTTCGCCGTGGGCGAGCAGGGCGTGCGAGATAGCGGCACCGCCCATGTCGAATCCGGACATCGACGTGCGCGCGACCCGGATCACGCCGTAGCGATCGACCACATAGAAGTAGCGACCCGGCCGCAGGCTCGACAATGAAGCCGGCGCCAGGACGGGGTATCCGAGCCAGCCGCCACCCGACGTCTCGTAATCGCGGTAGCGGTGCTGGAGTGCCACCTCGGTGTCCTTGTTGATGAAGAGCACGGGGTCTGCCTGTTCTTCGACCCAGCCGATGAGCGACGGGCCGGGCACGAACCCCTGAACATCACGAACGGCGTCGCCGAGGCTGAAGCTGCGGTTCTCGTCGAGCAGACGAGTGTAGCCCTCGCGGTCCCGGATAACCGGTTCCGGCGGCTGATCGTAGAACTCGTACGAGGGGTCGAGGCCGTACTCGATCGCCCGCGGCGGCCCCGTTGTGGTGAACCCGCTGTCTGCCATGACCAGGTGGCGGGCGACGGCGGCGCTGTATCGGGCCACTGGCCCGGCCACCGAATCGGTGATCCCAGCGACCTGGGCGCGCTGCGCCCAGAGCAACCAGCGGTGTTCCCGGACCGTGAAGACCTGAATGAATACTCGCTCGCCGACGATCGTGCCCTTGAGGAAACGGCCGGCATAGCCGGGGGGCAACACGTGGGCGAGCGTGTCCGACGGCTGGAGCTCCTCGAGGGCGACTCCGCCGGTGGGGACCCAGAGACGGCGGGTCACGCGGGCCGAGGCCCGTAGATCGGGAGCAACGATGCGCAGCGTCGAGCGAACCAGGTCGGTGGTATCGGGGAGATCGGCATCGAGGTCGATCGGCCCCAAAACGAAGTAACCGGAGTCGGTGGGCAGATGGCGGTTGAGTGCGGTCACCGCCGCCAACTGCCAGCTGGACGGGCCTTCGTACGTGACGACGTTGGGGTCCCAGGAGACCTGGGCGAACGTCAGCGAGGTTGCGCAGAGCGCGACGATCGCGACGACCATCATCGATGGCGACGACGATGGCGATGGGGATGGCGATGAGTTCACCGGTCTAGTCCCTCTCTATCACAAGTGTAACGGGTCCGTCGTTCACGAGGTCGACCTCCATCAGTGCGCCGAACGATCCTGTGGCGACGGGGACCGTCCCCTGGCGGAGTATATCGACGAAGCGGTCATAGAGCCGCTCAGCTTCCGCAGGCTCGGCCGCGTCCACGAAGGAGGGGCGTCGCCCTTTGCGGACGTCGCCGTACAGCGTGAACTGGGACACGACGAGAAGCTCGCCGCCGACCTCGTCGATCGGCAGGTTCATCTTGCCCTCGCTGTCGGCAAAGAGACGGAGGCCCCGTACCTTTTCCGCCATCCACTGGAGCTGTTCTTCCCCATCGCCGGCGGTGAAGCCGACCAGCAGCAGGAAGCCGCGCCCTATAGCGCCTAACGTCTCTCCGTCGACACGCACCTCTGCCCGTGCGACACGCTGCAAGACAACTCGCATGGGGGTGGAAGTTGGGCGGGTGCCCCGGCTTCGCGCAACTCCTCGGTCGGCTCAGGAATCGGAGGCGCTGTACGAACCGGTGATCGTTACGTCGGTGCGTCGATAGAAGGTGCGTCGGTTACCGGCGTACCGACGACCCGACGTACCACTCGCCGGCCCCTACTCCGACTGCAGCACCGTAACCGGATCAACCCGCACGGCGCGCCAGGCCGGGAGCAGGCAGGCGACGACGGCGACGGCCGCGAACAGGAGGCTCACAACCACGAAGGTCGCAGGGTCGATGGGTGCGACCTGAAAGAGCATGCGCTCCAGTAGTCGCGAGGCAGCGATAGCGCCGATCAGCCCGATCCCGATACCGATCGCCACCAGCAGCAGGCCGTTTCTCAGCATCATCTCGGTGATGTGTCCCGGCTTGGCCCCGAGCGCCATGCGCACACCGATCTCGCGGCGACGCTCGACCACCGTCTGCGCGAGCACGCCGTAGAGGCCGACGACGGCCAGGAGCACGGCGATGCCGGCGAAGATCGCCAAGGCCACGGTCCGGACCTGCCGCGTGAGCTGCGATCGCGAGAGGAGACCCTTCATAGTGATCAACTCGGGATCGGGGATATCCGGGTCCAGACTCCAGAGCGCCGTCCTGAGCGCACCCGCCAGCGACTCCGCCCGGCCAGCAGCCCGGACCACCAATCCCATATCGAGATATGGGAGCTGGGCGTATGAGCCGTACATGGAGGGGAACCGACGATCGTCTAGACCACCGGTGAGGACATCGCCCACGACACCGACGACTTCGAACGTATACTCGTAATTCATCACGACTTGTCGGCCGATGGGCTCGCGACCGCGGAGAATCGAGTCGACGAACGCCTGATTGACGACGAAGACCATTGGCGAGCCTTGTACATCGGTCGCCTCGATGTCGCGACCCGCGTGCAACGGGATTCCCATCGCTTCGAAATACCCCGGCTGTACAGCCCGGTAGTAAGCCGATCGCGCATCGACCAGACCGACCGGCGGGTCCTCCGCGTCGTAGACGGGCTCGTTGTTCCCAGGTTGCCTGATGGGGATCTGGCTGATGAGGCCGACGCTCTCGACCTCCGGCACCGCCTCGAGCCGTGCGCTAAGCTCCGTGTAAAACTGGATCCGCCGGTTCCTCTCGCCGTACTTGTCTCGCGGCAGTTGGATCTCCGCGGTAGCGAGGTTCGTCGAGTCGAAACCGAGATCGACGCTCATCAGACTCGTCAGACTTCGGATCAGCAATCCGGCGCCGATGAGCAGAACGACCGAAACGGCTACTTGAAAGACGACGAGGCCGCGGCGGAATCTGACGCCGCCGCGGTCGGTCGTCCTGACGCTCGACTTGAGGTCCTGTGCCAGATCACCGCGCGACGCTTGCCAGGCCGGGAACGTTCCAAACACCAGACCCGTCAGCAGCGACACGGCCACCACAAAGAACAGGACCTTCGGTGAGAGGCCCGGATCCCAGATCGCCGAACCTCCCACCGCCGTGAGCTGCAGCAACAGCGGCTGCAGCCACTCGGCCAAGAGTACGCCAAGCAAACCGGCGACGCCGGCGAGCAGCAGGCTCTCGGTGAGTAGTTGCCGGGCGATGCGGGCACCGGAGGCGCCGAGCGCACCTCGCACCGAGAGCTCGGTGCGTCGCGCCGAGCCGCGGGCGAGGAGCAAGCTGGCCACGTTGCCGCAGGCGATGAGAAGTACGAGCGCCACAACCACCTGGAGCATAAGCAAGCTCTCACGGTAGTTCTCGGACCACGCCTCCTGCAGGTTCGTCAGTTTGAGTCCGATATCCCGGTTGGTGTCGGGATACTCTGCTGCCAGCTTGGCGGAGATGACGTTTACCTCGCTCTGCGCCTGAGCCAGCGGCACGCCCGGCGCCAGCCGACCGACCACGCTCCAGTTGGTCTTGCCGCGTTCGGCGATGAACGGGTCGTCGCGCCGCATCGGCACCCAGAGGTCCACGTCGAACCTGAAGTGGAACCCCCTCGGCATCACGCCGATGACCTCCGCCGTGACGCCGTCGACTTTCACGGTCCCGCCGACGGCATCCGTGTCTCCGCCGAACTGCCCCTGCCAGTAGCCGTGGCTGACGATCGCCACCAGCGGTGCGGTCTCCAGCTCATCCTCGGCGCTAAAGCCGCGGCCGATCCGGGGTGCGACACGCAGCGCCGGGAACACCTCGTGGCTTACGACGAGGCCCTGTACCCTTTCCGGTCTCTCGACCCCGGTGACCACCAACGTGCGGGGGAGACCGGAGAAAGCGGCGAACTGCTCGAACGAGGCGGCACGGTCACGGAAGTCCCAGTAGTCGAGGGCCGAGACCCAGGTACGCTCCCGGCCTTCGAACGTCGATTGACCGTACACGAGCCCCTCGGCTTGCGGGTACGGCAGCGACCGGATCAACGCCGCGTCGATGACGCTGAACACGGCCACGTTGGCGCCGATCCCGATCGTCAGAACGAGTACGATCACCGCGGTCAGCCCGCTCGCCTTGAGCAGCGAGCGGCCGCCGTGTCGGATGTCCTGCCAGATACCGACCATCGATTGGACCTCCCCCGGGCATGAGTTGGCCGGGCCATCTCCCGCGGGAGGCAAGCGCCATGCCGACGGGGATGGCTTGCCGACACGCAGTCTGAGGGTCAGCAGCCAACACAGTGTCCACCTCTGGGAAGGTCGGTGCCGGAAGCGAACAGTCGGCAAGCGGGTACGTCGGTGCGTCGGTACGCCGGTGGCCGACCGATTACCGAGGAACCGATCTGCCGACGCACCGGCCTACCGGCTTCACTCCACCGTGACGCTCTTGGCCAGGTTCCGGGGCTGGTCGACGTTGCAGCCGCGAAGAACGGCTATGTGGTAGGCGAGGAGCTGCAGCGGGATGACCGTGAGGACCGGCTGCAGCATTTCGTGGGTCGTGGGGACCGTGACGACGTGGTCGGCCAGGCGATCGAGCTCGCCGTTCCCCTCGGTGGTGATGGCGATGACCCGGCCGCCCCGCGCCTTCACCTCTTCGATATTCGACAGGATCTTCTGGTAGACGCGGCCTCTGGGCGCGATGAAGACCACGGGCATGTTCTCGTCGATCAGGGCTATGGGGCCATGTTTCATCTCGGCCGCCGGGTAGCCCTCGGCGTGGATGTAGCTGATCTCCTTCAGCTTCAGCGCACCCTCCAAGGCGACGGGGAAGTTGTAGCCACGCCCCAGATAGAGGAAGTTCTTGTTCAAGTGGTAGCGCTCGGCCATCTCGCGGATCTCGTCGTTCCGGCCGAGTATCTCGCTGATCTGTGCGGGCAGTTTGTGGAGTGCTGCCGCGACGGCGGCCTGCTCCTGAACCGGCTCCGATTGGGTGCTCAGGTATAACGCGATGAGGGCGAGGGCGACGACCTGAGAGGTGAACGCTTTGGTAGAGGCGACACCGATCTCGGGGCCCGCATGGATGTACACGCCGCAATCCGCCGCGCGGGCGATGCTCGAGCCGACGACGTTGACGATGCTGACGACCTTGGCACCCTTCTCCTTCGCCTCGCGGATCGCCGCCAGCGTGTCGGCGGTCTCGCCGGACTGGGAGATGGCGATGACCAGTGAGCGCTGATCGAGCACCGGGTCACGATAACGGAACTCGGAGGCGTACTCGGTCTCGACCGGAATACGGGCGAACTCCTCCAGCATGTATTCGCCGATGAGCGCAGCGTGCCAAGACGTGCCGCAGGCGGTGAGTACGATCCGGTTGTAGTTGCCGATATCCTGGGAGGGCAGGCAACTCGACAAGCCACCGAGTCGCGCGGTCCCCTGCTCCACGAGCAGCCGACCGCGCATCGTATCGCGCACCGAGTCGGGCTGCTCGAAGATCTCCTTCAGCATGTAATGGGCGAAGCCGCCGCGCTCGATCGTCCCCAGGTCCCAAGAGACTCGGCTCACCTCTTTGGTGAGCGGGCGACCCCTGAGATCGGAAGTCCGGTAGCCGTTACGGTCCAGCACGGCCAGCTCACCGTCGTCCAGGTAGATCACGTCGCGTGTATGCTCGACGATGGCCGCCGCGTCGGAGGCGACGAAGAGGGAGTTCTCGCCGATCCCCAGCAGCAGCGGCGATCCGTTCCGCGCCGCGACCAGCTTCTCCGGGTCGCGGCTCGACACCACGGCAATACCGTAGGTCCCCTCGACCTGCTGGAGCGCCGCGGCGACCGCTTCTTCCAGGTTGTCGTCGTAGGCCTCATCGATCAGCAGCGCCAGGACCTCGGTGTCCGTTTCGGTGCGTAGCAGGTGGCCCAGCTCCTCGAGCTTCTGACGCAGCACGCCGGCATTTTCGATGATGCCGTTATGGACGACGGCGATATCCTCCGCCGAGTTGAAATGAGGGTGGGCGTTGGTCGAAGTGGGCGCGCCGTGCGTCGCCCAGCGCGTGTGAGCGATCCCCAGGGTCCCTTTCGGGAGGTTTCCGCCGATCGCCTGCTCGAGGTCGACGATCTTGCCGGCCATCTTGCGGGTATCCAGGCTGCCGTTGGCGCAGACTGTGACGCCCGCCGAGTCGTACCCCCGGTACTCGAGCCGCCGCAGCCCCTCGAGGAGCAGCGGCGCCGCCTCAGTCGTGCCTATGTACCCGACTATCCCACACATCGACGCGCCCGCGTTCCCTAGTCTCCGGCCCGAGCCACGATGGCCCCGGCCCCGTCCACCAACTCCCGCACTTCGGCCTCTGCTTCCCGGGGTCCCTCAGCGATGACCCGCAAGATTGGTTCCGTGCCCGAAGCCCTACAGTGAAGCCACATCTGGCGCCCTAGCCAGCGTAGGTGGAGGCCGTCTCGGCGGTCAGTAACTGCGCCGGGAAAGGCGCTCTCCAACTCGCCGGCCAGCGCATCGAGCTCGATGCGGCCCCGCGGGAAGCGATTCTTCACGATAACGAATTGTGGATAATCCGCCACAATCGCCCCCAGAGTCATCCCCGTCTCCGCCAGCAGCTGTAGGATCAGGGCCACTGCCAGCGGAGCGTCACGGGTCAGGTGAAGCGCCGGCAAGATGACTCCGCCGTTGCCTTCCCCGCCCACCACGGCCCCGGCTTCCCGCATCGCCGCCGCCACGTGGGCTTCGCCCACCGGCGATTGGCCGTACTCGGCGCCGGCTTCCCGGCACATCGTTTCGACGATCTGACTCGTCGATAGGTTGGCCACGACCGGACCCGGGTGGTGTGAGAGGACCAGCTTGGCGGCGAGCGCCAACGTGTAGTCCTCGCCGATAGCACGGCCCGACCCGTCGACCAGCGCCAGCCGGTCCACGTCGGGGTCCACCGCCATGCCCAGATCAGCTTTCTCTTGCGGGACTCGCTCGCACAGCGCCCTCAAGTTGGCGGGGATGGGCTCGGGCTCTCGCGTGAAGCGACCGTCGGGCTCCAACTCGATGCCGACGACCTCCACACCCAACCGCTCGAGCAGCGCCGGCAGGATCACGCCACCCGCACCCCTCGCACAGTCGAGGACGACCTTAAAGCCGCGCCCAGCGATGGACCTTGGATCGACCAGGTCGAGCCCGATGACACGCTCGATATGCCGGTCGACCGCACCCGGTGCTTTCACCACGTTGCCCGGCTCGACCGTCGCGGACGGCGGCGGCGCGGCCGCACTAAGCCCGGCCAAGAACTCCCTCCCCTGTTCGGGGGTGAGGAACGCACCGTCCGGACTCGCCAATTTCAGCGCGTTCCACTCCTTCGGGTTGTGGCTGGCCGTCACCACGATGCCCCCGGCCAGTCCCAGCTCCTCTATGGCAAGCAGTGCGGTGGGCGTCGGGACCAACCCCAGATCACTCACCCGGCAGCCGGCCGCCCCTAGGGCCGCGGTCGCGGCCCTCACGAACTCGGGCCCGCTGGGTCGCGAGTCGCGGGCGATGGCGAGGTGGTCCCCCCAGCCCTGCCCGCGCACGAAGGCTCCAAAGGCTCTTGCGAACCCGCTCACCACATCGGGGGTCAGGTCGACCCCGACCCGGCCGCGGATACCCGAGACGCTGACGATCAGGCTCTCCAGAAAGTCCATACTCCGTGTAATTAAACCGAGGTCCGCCGCCACTCAAGGCGGCCCTCGCTGGACGGGGCCGCGCCCGGCGACTAGACTGTCTACTCCACTTCCCGGTCACGCTGGACCAACACGATTACTGATATCGACGGAGCTTTTCGGTGGCTGAATACGAACGACGCTTCGGAACTCGGGCGGTCCACGCCGGCCAGCAGCCCGACCCCACGACCGGCGCCATCATGACGCCGATATACCAGACATCGACCTACGCCCAGGAAGGGATCGGCGTGCACAAAGGCTTCGAGTACGCCCGCGTCTCGAACCCGACCCGCACGGCGCTGGAAGCGAACGTCGCCGCCCTGGAAGGCGCCGCGCACGGTGCCGCGTTCTCGTCCGGCGTCGCCGCCATCGAGTCGGTGGCCAAGCTCCACTCCGCCGGCGATCACATCATCTGTGGCTCCAACGTCTACGGCGGGACCGACCGCCTTTTCCGCCAAGTGCTGACGCGGCTGGGGCTCGAGTTCTCGTTCGTCGATACACGCGAGCCGCAGGCGATAGAGGCCGCCATTAAAGACACGACGCGGCTCATCATGGTCGAGACGCCGACCAACCCGCTGATGCACATCACCGATATCGCCGCCGCCGCCGAGATCGCACACGCGCACGGCGTCCGCCTGGTCGTCGATAACACCTTCGCGACCCCTTACTTCCAGCACCCGCTGGCCCTCGGTGCCGATGCCGTCGTCCACTCGAGCACCAAGTACCTGAACGGGCACAGCGACGTCGTTGGCGGCCTGGTTCTTACATCCAACGACGAGCTGATCGAGGGGCTGCGCTTCATCCAGAAGTCGGCCGGCGCCGTGCCCGGCCCCATGGACTGCTGGCTTGTACTGCGAGGCACCAAGACCTTGCACGTGCGCATGCAGGCGCACGATCGGAACGGCCGCCGGATCGCCGAGTGGCTCGAGGCGGACGACAGGGTGGAGCAAGTCTTCTACGCCGGCCTGCCCTCGCACCCGCAGCACGAACTCGCGAAGCGTCAGATGAGCGGCTTCGGTGGCATGCTTTCGCTGGAGCTGGGGAGTCGCGAGCGCGCCGACGCCTTCTGCCGCGCCACCCGCGTCTTCACGCTGGCGGAGAGCCTGGGCGGCGTGGAGAGCCTGATCTCGGTTCCCGCCGCCATGACCCACGGCGCGGTGCCGAAGGAGCTGCGCGAGGAGATGGGAATCACGGAGGGGCTGGTTAGGCTTTCGGTGGGGATAGAAGACGTAGAGGATCTTATAGAGGATCTGGATAGGGCACTGCCTCGATGAGGATGGCGATGGGGATGGGGATCACTACCCCCTCGCCCTCGCCCTCGCCAAGATGGGGAATGTACCTATGAGAATCCTGGTAGTCGGATCAGGTGGTAGAGAGCACACGCTCATCTGGCAGTTGAAGCGCGAGCAGCCCGACGCGCAGATCTACGCGGCGCCGGGTAACGGCGGCACGAAGGGGCTGGCCGAGTCGGTGCCGCTCAAGCCGGACGAGATCGAGGAGCTGGCCGACTTCGCCGACTCAAGGGAGATCGAGTTGACGGTGGTCGGACCCGAGGCACCGTTGGCCGACGGCATCGTCGACGTTTTCGGCGAACGCGGCCTGCAGATCTTCGGACCGGGTAAAGCCGCCGCCGAGCTCGAGGGCTCGAAGGCTTTCGCCAAAACCATCATGGAGAAGGCGAACGTGCCCACCGCCGGGCACCGTACCCTCACCGACTACGAAGAGACCGAGCGCCACATCCGCGAGCGCGGCGCGCCCATCGTCATCAAGGCCTCGGGCCTCGCCGCCGGCAAAGGCGCCATCGTCTGCCAGACCGTCGACGACGCCGTGGCCGCCGCCCACTCGATGATGGTCGACAAAAGCTTTGGCGATGCTGGGGCGACGGTCGTCGTGGAGGACTGCCTCGTCGGCGAAGAACTGTCGATCCTCTATCTCACCGACGGCGAGCACGCCTTTCCGCTCATCCCGTCGCAAGACCACAAGCCGATCGGCGAAGGTGACACCGGCCTAAATACCGGCGGCATGGGCGCTTACGCGCCTGTCTCTATCGCCGACGAGACACTGGTCGGCCGGGTCACCGACACGATCGTCATGCCGACCCTGGCCCAGATGCGTGCCGAGGATAGAGTTTTTCGCGGTGTCCTTTACTGCGGCCTGATGATCGTGGACGGCGACCCTTACGTCATCGAGTTTAACTGCCGGTTCGGCGACCCGGAGACGCAGGCCATCCTGCCACTCTTGGACAGCTCGTTACTCGATGTCTTCCAGAAGGTGGCGCGCGGTGAATCGCTGGCCGGCACCGACTTCCGCTTCAGCCGCCGGGCTGCGGTCTGCACCGTCCTCGCCTCGAAGGGCTACCCGGGCAAGTACGAGAAGGGGAAAGTCATCGACGTGCCCGAGTCGTTGGCCAAAGACCCCGACATGATCGTGTTGCACGCCGGGACGCGCCGCGACACGGAGGGCAAGCTGGTGACCGATGGTGGCCGGGTGCTCGGCGTGGTCGGCCTCGGCGACGATGTGAGAGGCGCGGCCGCCAAGTCGCGTGAGGCGGCGACGGCGATAAAGTTCAGCGGCAAGTACTTCCGCGGCGACATCGGCTACCGGGAGATCGAGCGCCAGAGCGGCAGTTAGCGCATGCCGGAACTCCCCGAGGCTGAGACCATCGCCCGCGGGCTGGACGCTGCCATCGCGGGCCGCCGTTTCGAGCGCATCAAGATCCACAGGGACGAAGTCGTCGAGCCGATGACGCCGGCGGCATTTCGACGCGCGCTGCGCGGCCGCTGCGTCCTCTCGGTCGGGCGGAGAGCGAAGTGGATCGCCGCCCTTCTCGACGACGGCTCCCGTTGGGTAACCCAGCTGCGCATGACCGGCCGGTTCACCTGGACGCCGCCCTCGCCCCTCCGCAATGAAACTCATCTTTCGGCAAGCTTCGTGATCGAGGACGATGGGGGCGTGATTCGCTTCTACGACACGCGTCGCTTCGCCCGCATGTGGGTGCTCGATGAAGGTGAGTGGGCCGAGCTGGACGCGCGGCTCGGCGTCGAGCCGCTGTCCGAGCGGTTCACACCACGCCTGCTCGCGGAGCTGCTGGGCAACTCGCGCGCACCGGTCCGCAACTTTCTACTCGACCAGACGCGAGTCGCCGGCGTCGGCAACATCTACGCCGTCGAGGCCTGCTTCCGTGCCCGGATCGATCCGCGACGCCCGGCACACAGCCTCGACCGCAACGATGTGCGCCGCCTGTACAACGCGATCCGCCGGGTACTGGGCGCGGCGGTCGACCGCCGCGGCACGACTTTCAGCGACTACCGCGACGTTCTCGGCGCAGGCGGCGGCTTCCAGAACGTATTGAAGGTTTACGGCCGCGAGGGTGAGGAGTGCCTCAGGTGCGGTGCGACGATCGAGCGCTGCGTGCTGGCCGGGCGCTCGGCCTCCTTCTGCCCCGACTGCCAGGGCTAGGAGCCTTCCGCCACTACCGGCGCAGTGCCGCGCGCTGCAAAGCGTCCTCGTCTATTTCCACTTCGTACCCGCTGACCAGGCCCTGGTAGAGCAGCTCGTTCGCCCGATCGCGGCGCATGCGGTTGTAGTCCATGACCAATTGATCGCGAATCTCCTCGTACTCCGGGATGCGGCCCTCGACTCGCTCGCCGATGTACACGAGATGAAGGCCATAGCCTGATGCGACGGGGCCGTGCCAGCCAAGCTCCAGGTCGAAGAGCGTCTCGGCGAATCGGGCCCCAAAGGCTTGCTGCACCTCGAGCGGTGACCGCCGGGCGTAATCGTGCTGAAGCATGAAGCGGTCGCCCCGCTCGGGCGCGCGCTGGGGCGGCGGTGTCGCGGCTCGCAGCCCGGCCAGAATGTGCCGGGCATCTTCCTCCGCCGACGCGCCGCGCCGGTCGGAGTTGAAGTAGACGTGGCTGAAGCTGATGCGGGGCGGAAAGCGGTATTCCTCCTGCCGCTCCTGGAAGAACTCTTGCAGCTCCTGGTCGGTCGGGTCGGCCAGGGTCGCCAGGTCCTGGGAGAGGAGCTCCATCTTCTGCACCATGCGGCGGCGCACGACGACGTCGTTCCGGTCGAGTCCCACCGCCAGAGCCTCACGGTACAAGACCTCTTCACGCACGCGCCCGTCGACCAGGGCCCGTAACTCGTCCTCTGTGGGCGGTCGCTGCCATTGGCGGCCGAAGCCGGTGGCGAGGAACTCGATCTCCGATTCCGTGATCGCGATCCGGCGCGAGGTATCCGTGGAGAAGACGTCGCTGGCGACGGCGTGAACCAGAAGGAGCGCCGTGCCGAGGACCAAGAAATGAACCAGCGGTTCGCGTAGGATTCTCATCTCACTCGTTCCTGCTCGAGTACTTCGATCGATTGGATCTTCCAGTTCCCGCCATCGGGGACGACGCCGATCCGAGCGTCGTAGCGGTTCTGACGGAAGTGCCGGTGTCCGAAGTGTGTGACCATGCCGCCGACGGTCCAGGTGGATCTGACCTCGAAACCGGCATCACGCGACTCGATCTCCGAGGCTTCCAAGACCTCGACGGCCTCCACACGGGCCTGGGCGCCGCCCCTTTCCTCCATCTCCAGGGCGCGCCGCTGCTCCAAGTACACGTCGGTGAGCGTTTCGCCGGTGACACTCACCGCGAGCCGGTCATAGATCGTCGCCTCTTCCTTGAATTCCAGTGCCCGATAGATGTTGGGCAACAGCCCTGCCAGGATTCGGCGGGCCTGCCGCTCCGATGGGGTCCGCCCAGCCGATCCGGGAACCGCGACCGCGGTCTGGGCCAGCGGACCCACCAGAAAGGCCAGAGCGAGAACGACGCGCGCTGTGGCGAAGGCGGCCGTGCGCCGCTGGCCACGTATGCCGGCGACCAGGAGTATCGCGGACAGCGCCATAAGCGGCAGCGAGAGCAGCGGCAAGGGTAACCTGACCGGCTCGACCTCGACGGCGTCCACCGTCGGGATCGGGTCTTCCGTCAGGGCGTTCTCCCAGATGAGCGACCGCTCTTCGGCCGATAGCGTCTGGGACGCGACCGCCTCGGGATCGATGACGGTCGCCGGGATCAGCTCGGTCGCCGGAAACGGATCCCAGCTCAGCGAGACTTCATCAGGCATCCCCGGAATCGGGTACGCTACGACCACGCCGACCACCGCCTCGGCGACGGGTTCGGGCACCGGGTTCGAACGTGGCAGCGCCCCGGTCGGATCGACCGTCATGAAGTCCACCCTGCGAATCAGCGCCTCCGAATACTCGCCGTCCACCATGACCTTCGCGCTTCCCAGCACCAAGTCCGTCAGTCGCTCGGCAACCGCCGGCTGCGAGGCGACCTTCAGGGTCGACTCCACATCGAGGCCGAGCTCGTCAGCCAGCCCAACGAGACGAAGCATGGCTTCGTGCCGCACCTCAAATGGCTCCACCGAGAGGTAGCTCTGAATCGGCGCGTCAGGTGCTGTTGGGGCGAGCCGCCGGGACCCGCCGACCCCCGCCGTTGGACCGGCGGTCGAACCATCCCCTAGCTGAAAGGAAGTCGCCATGCTGATTGGCTCGGCGACCCCGCCGCTCAGGGCCAGACCGATAGCCAGTGCTATTCCGGCCGCACCGGCCGTGTAGGCGACAGGTTTCTGGGCTCGGGCGCCCGCCGGACGCCGTGCAAGGAACGTCCACAGCGCCGTGACTCCCACCGCGCCCACGAGATGGGCGGCGTCCATCCCCAGGACCGCGAGCAGTTGTGTGGCCAGGTGCCCGCTCTCGTCGCCGAGGCCGCCGGCCAGCAGAGCGGCGATACCCAACCCGTGCAGAAGGCCCGATGTCGCCGCTAGCGCCGACAGGCGGCGCCGCTCCTCTGCCGGTCGCAGCACCTCACGGGCGATCAGCCCAACGGCCACCGCGAAGCCCAGCTCAGCCGGTATGGAGCCGATGCCCGTGGCCAGGCCGGCCCCCAGCGCACCCGCAACCTGCCCCAGCGTGAAAGCCGACACGAGCCTGATCGGCCCCCTGTATCCACCCAGCAGGCCGAGGACCAGCACGAAAGCCAGGTGAATCCACGAGCCCAGCGCGTGCGACAGGCCAGCGACCAGCGCGCGCCTGGCGCCCAGTACCAGGTCCGGCGCCGCCGTGCCTTCCGGCAGTCGCCACGGCCCTTCACCCGGCGAAAGGACGTGGGCGAACCGATCGCCGGACAGAAGATCGACGCGCACGACGGTGGTGAGAGCGAGGTCAGGGAACGGGTAGCGCATGCCGACCACCTGGCCCGCCAGGCTCGTCTCGCAACGCCACTCGCGAGTGAAGAGCCAGGCGCCCGGCTGGTCGGTGACCTCGCGGTCACCTGCAGGGGTGCAGGTCTCGGGCAGCTCGGGGGCTGGCACGGCCCGAGGCGGCAGCGCCTTCGGAACTCGCCACTGGATGGCGTAGCGTCCGGTCTCGCGCTCGGTTATCTGCATGTGCGCCGGCGGCCCCACGTCGGCGACGGCGAGGATGGGGACGAGCGCCGCCAGTGCGATGCCGGCAAAGAGGAGCGACTTCTTCACCTGGGTGCTAACGCTCCTGAGCGCGCTCCCCGAAGAAGAGGCGGGGTCTCCCCCGCCTCTCCAACTGCATAGGCTCCAATCACGTCACCCTCTACGGCGTGTACCAGATCGGCGACGTGTAGGCGCGCTCCTGCGTGATCATCGGGACCTCGGACGGCATCGTGATCCCGTAGCGGTAGGCCTCGTACGCCGTCCAGCGTGGCGTCGGGATCTCGAGCACCCGCGCATAGTAGACCGCCGGCACCGACGGATCGAAGTCCGGATCGGTCCAGACGGTGATGAGCTCGGGATCCCCGATCGTGTTGGTCCATGTCGCCCTGGCGACGTCCACCGTGTTGCCCACCGGCGGCAGCTTTCCATCAGGCCCCGGCGTGCGGCCGTCCGACCATGCCACGTCGTAGATCTTCTCGTGACGCTCGCCTCTCGAGTCCACCCAGCCCTTGACGATCTGGATGCGGTCGAGGTTACCCGATAACGGGTCCTTGAGCGCCCCGACGAGGAACGTCGGCGCCGCACCGGCCGGACGCGCCGGCAGGTCGGCACCCATCGGCACACCCTTCATGTAGCCGATCGCGCCGGGCAGCCTGCTCATCGCGTCCTCTTCCGTGAACTCCCAGCCACCGAAGAACCGCACCATCATGCGCGGGCCGGTCGTCGCGTACGTCTCACGCCGCATCATCGCGTCGAACAGCGCCTCGCGTGTGTTTTCCCTCGCCCACACGGCCGCGTAGCCCGAGCCGACCATCGACCAGCTCTCGTAGGTCAGGTCGCCGACCTTCGCCATCGGGTGCTCGTAGCGCTCGGGGCTGGGCTCGGCGCCCGAATGCTTGCCGAAGAAGTTCTCTTCCTCGGCGGTGGCGAGCCCGGTGTGCGAATCGGTGGAGCCGACCATGCCGAATTTGTACGGGTTCACGCCGAGCTGCCGCTCGAGCTGGAGCCCGATCTGCAGCCCCTGCCGAGCGTACTCGTACTGTAGCATGTCGTTCTCTTTCGGCACGCTGAGGTCGAGGTTGCCCGCGTCCCAGGTTTCGTAGTCGGCAAACTCGTCGGTCGGCGACAGGAAGGGGTGCGCCTCACCGTCACCCTTGATCTGGGTCACCTCGTAGAGCGGCTCCCACTTGGCACGGGTCTCGGCGTAGGCACGGTCGAAGCGCCGGCCGGTGAAGGTGTCCAGCATCGGGAACATGATGCCGTTGCTCAGGTTCCCGTTGTGGGCCAGCGCCAGGACCTGGCCGCCCGTCCTGTCCTCGAACGTCTGCATCCAATTCCACAAGTCGCGCGGATTGTCGCTGCCCGCCGGCCTCAGCGTCGTGAGGGGTTCCATGACGTCGGCCTTCTCGCCGCCGTCCCGGTAGATCACCACGCGATGCAGGTTGTTTCCAGCGGTGTTGGATGTCCACTCGTACCCAATGAAGGCGGTGAAGCGGCCGGGATCGTTGTACATCTCCGCCGCCTCGATCGTCTCCTCCCAGGCGGAGCGATAGGCCGAGCTACCGGGCAGCGAGGCCAGCGCCTCGGGGAACGTGCCCTGGGAGAACGCCACGATGACCTCCACCGCGACCTGCACCGCCGTCCGACCACCCTCCTGGATCATCCCGTACCACCGCTTGCCGGTCGAATCGGCCAGCATCGCAGGATCGCCGGCGAACAGACGCGGGAAGAAGCCCATGTTGTCCGAGTGGTCCGCGACCACAAGGAAGTCCAGCGGCCGCGAGAGCTTCACCTGAAGCCCGGTCGAGGACGTCAGTTCCTCACCAAGCGCGAAACGGTAGGCGTCCTGGGGCGTGAGCCGCGCGCCGAAGGCGCCGGCGTCCATCGACATCCCCGTGTGCAGGTGCGTGTCGCCCCAGTAGACGTTAGTGGGGAAGTTGCGCCCGGCGTACGGCGAGTAGTGCATCTGAGCCGGGAACGCATCCGCCACCGTCGAGTCGGGGGGCGGCAGTCCCACCGTCTGCTGAGCGCGCGCCGGCGCGGTGAGCGTGCCCAACGCCACCAGCACCGTGGCAAGAGTCTTCGCTGTCTCCGTCATCCTCTTCTCCTGTCGTTGTCTATCTGGCCTACTGGCCGGGTGTGTACCAGATCGGCGAGGTGTAAGCCCGCTCCTGGGTCCACATCGGCACCTCTTCGGACATCTCGATTCCATATCGCTTGGCATCGTAAGCCGTCCAGCGCGGCGTCGGGATCTCCAGCACCCGCGCGTAGTAAACCGCGCGCAGGTTCGGATCGAAGTCCGGATCGGTCCAAACGGTGATGAGCTCGGGATCGCCGATCGTGTTGGTCCAGGTGGCCCTGGCGACGTCCACCGTGTTGCCCACGGGCGGCAGCTTTCCGTCCGCCCCCGGCGTGCGGCCGTCCGACCAGGCCACGTCGTAAACCTTCTCGTGACGCTCGCCCCGGGCGTCCACCCAGCCCTTGACGATCTGGATGCGGTCGAGGTTACCCGAGTACGGGTCCTTGAGCGCCCCAACGAGGAATGTCGGCGCCCCACCGGCAGCCGGACGCGCCGGCAAGTCGGCACCCATTGGCACGCCCTTCATGTAGCCGATCGCGCCGGGCAGCCGGTTCATCGCGTCCTCGGCCGTGAACTCCCACCCGCCGAAAAAGCGCACCATCATGCGCGGGCCGGTGGTCGCGTAGGTCTCCCTCCGCATCATGGCGTCGAAGATCGCCTCGCGGGTGTTCTCCGTCGCCCAAACGGCGGCGTAGCCGGAGGAGACCTGCTCCCAGCCCATGATTTTGACGTCGCCCATGGCCAGTACCGGGTGTTCCCAACGCATGGCGTCGGGCTCGGTGCCCGAGTGCTTGCCGAAGAAGTTTTCCTCGTCAGCGGTGGCCAGCGAAGTGTGGCTGTCGGTCGAGCCGATCATACCGAACTTGTAGGGATTAACTCCGACACGCCCCTCGACCTGTAGCCCTAGCTGCAGGGCGCTGCGCGCGTACTCGTACTGCAGCATCTCCGGCGTCTTGAGCTCGCTCAAGTTGAGGTTGCCCTTATCCCAGTTCTCGTAGTCGGCGAACTCGTCATCCGGCGACAGGAACGGGTGCGCCTCGCCGTCGCCCTTGATCTGCGTGACCTCGTAAAGCGGTTCCCAGCGGATCCGCGTCTCGGCGTACTCGCGCGTCAGCGGCCGGTCTGTGACCGGGTTCACCAGCGGGAACATCATCCCGTTGCTCAGGTTGCCGTTGTGCGCGATAGCCAGCAGCCGGCCTCCGGTCCTGTCCTCGTAGGCCTGGAGCACCGCCCACAGGTCCTCGGGGTTAACGCTGCCGGCCGGCGGTAGCATCGTGAACGGCTCGGTCTGGATCGCCTTGTCGCCACCGTCCCGGTAGATGACCACCCGGTGCAGGTTGTTGCCCGGTGGCACCAGCGACGTCCACTCGTAGCCGATGAAGGCCGTGAAGCGGCCGGGATCGTTGTGCCGCTCCGCCGCCTTGATCGTGCTCTCCCAGGCCGACCGATATGGTGCGCTGCCCGGTGCGTATATCAGCTCCTCCGGGACTTCGCCCCTTGAGACCATGTCGATGATCTCGAGCGCGGCCGCTACCGCCTGCTGGCCCCCCGCCTGAATCATCTCGTACCAACGCTTGCCCGTCGGGTTGGCGAGGATGCCCGGCGACCCGGCAAACAGGTCCGGGAAGAAGCCCATGTTGTCCGAGTGGTCAGACACGACCAGCCAGTCGAGCGGCCGCGAGAGCTTTACAGGCTGGCCGGTCGCCGACGTGACCTCCTCGCCCTTCGCGAAGCGGTAGGCCTCGTCCAGCCCCAGCCGGTTGCCGAACGCTCCGGCGTCCATCGACAGGGCGGTGTGCAGGTGGGTATCCCCCCAGAAGACCTGGGTCGGGAAATTGCGCCCGGCGTACGGTGAGAAGTGTCTCTGCGCCGGGAAGGCGCCCTCCAACGTCTCAGGCGGAGGCACCGGATCCTGGGCGCGAGCCGGGGCGCTGACTACCGCCGCCGCCAGAAGCACGACGGACACAACTCGCTGTAGACTCATGGCTTTATTCCTTGCGGTTGGATTCTCCCCCCGACCTCAGCGGCCGAGTACCGGTCAGGGGCGATGGTACACACCGTTCCACCCGGGCAATCGGGCGTGCACCGTTTCGGGACGAACGCACCACCCCGCTGGGAATGTTCCTGACTTGAAGGCGCCTCGAATCTACCCGGCAGCGTGCCACACGCCAACCCCCAAGCGACGGCCCTGAGGCTAGATTCACTCCGGCCGTGCGGTGACATCCTTGCTAACATTCGACGTGCAACACATACTGTCGGCTCGATCAGCCCTTCCCGGCCTCTTGCCTTAGGTCAGCTCCACCAGCAGAAGCCTCACTTAGATAGAGTGCCAGCGACCAGGTTCGGGAGGATGGACCGGTGTGCTAGGGGGTCGTTTCGATGTGTTTGTGGGGCTCGGAGATATTCCCTTCGAAGGACAGCGGGTTGTGGGGCGCGACGATATTCGCGGTTACACCAGGGGTGAGTGGCGTGGTGATCAGGCGTACGACGCTCAGGCAGAGTACCGCCGGCAGGTGGCTGGGCGCTTCGGAGGTGTGGCTTTCGCCGGCTGGCCCTGGCGGTGGACGAGAACAATGAGACCAGCCCGCTTCTACCCGGAGCTGGCGTGGGCGAACGATTCATGGCCCTGCCCGACTATCAGGGTAACGTGGGCTTTGATGTAGCGGTAGGCCGAGACGATTGGGGTATTTACTTCCGCATTGGCGAAGCGTTCTAAGCGAGTTGAGGAGGAAACTGGAATGAAATTGCGACTCACCGTATTGCTGATTGTCTGTGCTATCCTCAGTCTGGGTCACCCGATGAGCTCTCATGCGCAGGGATCAGGGGACGTGGACGAGCCCGGTCGCTGGCGCTTCGCCGTGGCCCCTTATTTTCTATTCCCCTATATGGATGGCTCAGTGACCGTCCGCGGAATCGGCCTCGACGTCAAGGCCGACCCCGGGGACATCTTCGACAAGCTCCAATTCGGAGCGATGCTCTATCTAGAGGCGAACAACGGAACCTGGGGGTTCTCGCTGGACGGGATTTACATGGACCTCGAACAGACCGGCCAACGACTCGAGCTATTCACAGCGCGTATGAAGCAGGGTGCGGTCGAGCTCGCGGGCTACCGCCGCGTCGCCGAGTGGGCCGAGGTTCTGCTGGGAGGTCGTCTGAACATCCTGAGTGGCTCGCTCAAGGGCGAGCTGGGCATTATCGATGTGAAGGAAGACAAGGTGTGGTTCGATCCCTTCGTCGGCGCCCGCCTCCAAGTCCCCAACACACGGAAGTGGCGGCTGGCGCTACGCGGTGACATCGGCGGGTTCGGTATCGGATCGGACTTCGCCTGGCAGATCTATCCTCTTGTAGGCTACCGCTTCTCACGCCTGTTTGAGGCGGCCGTCGCCTACCGCTGGATCGACATGGACTACAAGACCGGAACCGGCACGGACGAGTTTAGATACAACATGAACACGTTCGGGCCACAGATCGGTCTGCTGTTTCATTTCTGAGTGAAAGGCCCGCGGGCGGAGGCCGAACCCTAGAGTAGAAGATCCACAAGTCGTGCGGATGGCTCGGCCTGACGTTCGAGCGTGAGGACCCCGGCCGTGACCGGATCACCGAACCTTCGGTGACCGGCGCTGCCGGGGTTCACGACGAGCGGGCCGGCCGTCTTCTCGATCAGCGGCTGGTGGGTGTGGCCGAAGATGACGACAGAGAAATCGTGATAAGCCTCGGCCAGGTCGTTCACCTTGGGCGAGCCCCATTGGTGACCGTGGACTACTGCGACCCGGTGGCCGAGCCGCTCGATCTCCACCGACTCATCCACCTGCTGCCGCAACTCCCAACCATCCACGTTTCCATAGACGGCGTGCACGGGTGCTATGACGGCGAGCTCGGTGAGGATGGAGGGATCGCCGACGTCGCCTGCGTGGAGAATCTCATCAACCCCTTCGAACGCGGCGTACACCTCGTTGCGAAGCAGTCCGTGGGTGTCCGATATGAGGCCGATGCGCAACGTATCCCTTACTCGCGACCGTGTGCCCGGTGAGCGGTAGCCGGTGCGCCGGTGGCCAGTGGCCGGTGGGTCCCTCCCTGGCACCGGCCACCGGCTACCGTCTACTGGCAACCACCTGTTACGGCCGCTGAGTCTACTTCAACACACGGGTCCTGCCAAGCCGCTAATGCTTGAGCTTCCGAACCGAGCCGCCGCGGTAGGCGAGCATGGCGGCGGAGCCCATCAGCAGTCCCTCAGCGACCCACAGCCAGTACTTGAGCGCCGTCGAGCCGCCCGTGGCCAGCGAGATCTGGCGGGCCAGGTCCACACTCTGGAAGAAGGGGGTGGCCGTGGCGGAGGGTGCCGAACGGAGGAAGGCGAAGAGTGATTGGTCGGGCGTGAAGCCGCCACTGGCCAGCCAGAAGACGACGTGCACCATCAGGTAGGCGAAGCAGGCCACGCCGAAGACGTAGCCGTAGCTCCAGCGCGGCGGTCGTCGGTGCCGAACAGAGGATGGTATCGCCGCCGCCTCGCCGATCACGACGCCCAGGGCGAGGGCCTCGAGGGCCAGGACCCAGATCCAGATCCGCAGGACGCCGGTCAACACGGCGCCAACCAGGGCCACGATCGTGCCCCAGGCGAGAGCGCGAGCGAACGGTTCCCGGGCGACCTGCTGCCGCCGACCCCTTACGTGGTCGCGCCACGCCTTATCGGCTGCGTCCTTTGAGCCCTCAGGCGACGGCGGCCGGGACGTCTTCCGGTTCGGTTCGCTCTTCTTGTTTCGTGTGGACTTCTTCGACATCCGGGCTCGCGTGCCCCTCGACGTTGAATACGCCGGCCACCTCGGCCAGCTCCAGCGCGGAGGAGCTGAGGGCGTTCACCGCGGCTGCGATCTCTTCGGTGGACGCGTTCTGTTCTTGCATTCCCGCGGCGAGCTCTTCCATCGCCGCGGCGAAGTCTGTGAAGCCAGTAGCCACCGATCCCAGGCGGCCTGCCGTGGCACCGACACTGGCGTCGACCTCCGAGCTGATCGCTGCCACCCGGTCTGCCCAACCCTCCGCTTCACTCATGACCTCGGTTACAGTATCGAATCCTTTTTCCATCGACTCAACGACGGTACCTATTGCTCGCGTGGTTTCCCTTGTCTCTTCCAGCGCCTGACGCGTCGATTCGACCTCACCCAGCACGTTGTCGGTCGTCTGCTGCGCGCTATCGGCCGCCTCGCCGGCCTGGTTGGCCAGCTTGCGGATCTCGTCTGCCAGCACGCCGAAGCCGCGCGCCTCGGCGCCTGCACGCGCGGCCTCGATCGCTGCGTTCAGCGCCAGCAAGTTTGTGCGGCGCGCGAACTGCTTGATCAGGTCGACGAAATCGCCGAACTGGCGCGAAGCTTCGACGAACTCCAGCAGACGCGTAGTTGCCATATCGGAGCGCTCGGCCATCTGCTCTACCTGCGCGTGTCCTTCTCGCAGGCGCTCGCGGTTGCGCTGGGCGACGCCGAGGAGTTCACGGCTACGCTCGGTCGAAGTCTCGGCTCCCTGAGCCAGGTCACGGGCCGCCGAGCCCAGCGCTTCCATCTGCGCGTTGACCTCCTGGATGGTCTCGGAGTGTTCGGATGCTTCGCCGGTCAGTCGCGCCAAAGTACTGGTCATCTCTTCGGCGCCGGCGGAGAGCTGTTCGACGGCCGTGGCGATCTCCTCGCTGCGCGTCCGTGTGTGGTAGCTCGCCTCGTGCAACGACCCGACCAGCTCGCTCAGCCGATCGATCATATGTTGGACCGCTATGCACAGCCTCCTTACCTCACCTCTGCCCATCTCCGTGATGCGCACCCGCAGGTCGCCGCCGCCGACCTTGTCGGCCGCTTCGACCACGTTCTTGACGGGCTGGCCGACCTGCCGCGAGATCCAGAACCCGGCGATGAGAATTCCCACCAGCGCGGTCAGCAGTGCCACAAGACCGCCGTACAGGATCGCCCGCCTCACCGACCGCAGAACCGCGAAGGCCTGTTCCTCCGGCACCCAGTAGATGACCTGCCAGCGATTGTCGAACGCGGCCCTGGCCATCCCGACGATCGGCTCTCCAGCGCTCGACGTCGAACGAAGAACGCCATCTTCGCCGAGTACCGTAGGATCGGGGTGCGGTTCGAGCAGGTTATCCGCATTGGGGTCGCTGATCAGGCGCCCACCATCGTCGACGACCTGAACGTGGCCCCAACCCTGGGCGAGTTGGTTGAGATTCGGACGCAAGCGCTCGAGATCCAGAACGCCCTTCACGACTCCCACCATAGCACCGCCGGTTCCCGCGACCGGCCATGCTATCGACACCGAGACCGCGCCGGTCGACTCGTCGAGCTCCACACCAGAAACGTGCGCTAGGCCCGAGAACGCTTCCTGCCACCAGGTCTCGTCGCTCTGCACGAAGTCCGTCGTCGCCCCACTGCCGGCGACCACGAAACCGCTCCGATCGGTGACGATCAATTCGGCGTAAAGCGTACGCTCGACGACGCCCGCGAGATGGCGATCGACCTCCGGGTCGATCTCTATCGACCGGGTGTCGGCCATCCGGCGCTCCGCCTCACCCAGGGACACGCGGTCCAGTCCTAGTTGGCGCGCCCGGGCAGCTCCGCGGACGGCCGCATCGATCACCGCCGGGGAGATCACCAGCATCTCCAATTCCCTGACGGCGCCCTGCACCGTGGCGTCGGTCACCGCCGCCACCGCGCTGGCCCGCTCTCGAAGTTGCCGCTCCACCTCGGGCTCTATCAGCTGCTGAGCGCCACCCCAGGCCAGGGAGAAGAAGGTGAGGATGACGATCACCAGGACGGCGCCGACGATTCCGGAGAGCAGCCGCTGCAGATCGATAGCTTTCCAACCGGTAGTCTCAGGCACTGCTACCTCCAATGAGGCTTGATTCTGGTCAGGCCGGGGGTAAGAAAAGGGGGGGAGTGGGTAAGAACTTCGCCGACAACAGTTTGGCGCGTTTGGAGCTCATAGTCAAGTGCACCGCGCCCACCAGGTACATGCGATCCCACCGCTCAAGGGCTCCCAGCCGACGTCCCCGTAGCCCGCACCCGTCAGCGCCGCGGCGAGCTCCTCGGGCTCCGCAAAACGGAGCACCGACTCTGGTAGGTAAGTGTACGCGTAGCTATGTTTTGAGATCATTCGTCCGGCGAACGGCAGCAGGCGGGTGAAGTAGAAGCGGTATAGCCACCTGAGCGGCCCGCGCCGCGGCATGGCGAAGTCGAGGATCACCAGCCGGGCGCCCGGTCGCAGGACCCGCTTCAGTTCCCGCAGGCCCGCCTCGACATCCGCCAGGTTGCGGACGCCGAACGCGACCATCGCGCCGTCGCAGCTGTCCGAGGCTGCCGGTAACCTCAGAGCGTCGGCGCAGGCCGGCACAACGGCCAGCCGGGCGATCTTGGCGAGTCCCCTTCGGAGCATCGGCTGCGAGAAGTCGACCGCCAGGAGATGGCCGGTGAATCCCGGACGCCGGGCGAGCTCGATCGCCAAATCGAGAGTCCCGGCGCACACGTCCAGATAGCGCCCGTCAGGCCGGGAGTCCCAACCCAGCCGATCGACGGCGCGTCGCCGCCAGGATCGATCGATGTTGAGGCTGAGAAGATGGTTGAGCAGATCGTAGCGCGGCGCGATCGCCGAGAACATCTCGCGGACCGCCTGCGCTCGCTCAGCCTGAGACTCGGCCTCCAGCGGGGCGAGTCTATGCCTCGGCGTATTGGTCATGATCCGCGGCGAACTTACCGGAGGGGTTCGACCCCTGCAACCTGTTGAAACGGGACCGCCCACCCAGAGCTAGGGCATCGGGCCCCTCGCGCGTCCCCGGTCCGCCCGGCGGTGAGCCACCCGACGACAAGGAGCTGGTCGCCCGGGCCCTGAAAGGGGATGAGGAGGCGTATCGAGAGCTGCTCGAGCGTTTTCGCCGGCCCGTCTTTTCTCTGATCTACCGGATGATCGGCGATCGCGAACAGGCTGAGGACCTCGCCCAGGAGTCCTTCGTCAAAGCCTTCAACAACCTCGACAGCTACAATCCGAATTACCGCTTCTCCTCCTGGCTGTTCAAGATAGCCAACAACCACGCCATCGATCACCTGCGACGCGCGCGACTCCCCACCGTCTCGATCCACGGCTCGCCACACGCTGCAGATGCCGAGCGCGAGGAGGAGACCCGCATCGTCCTCGAGGCCCAGGACGAGTCGCCCGAGCAGGAGTTCATCGCCCTCGAGCTGGGAAGCGAGATCGAGCAGGCCATCACCAAGCTCCGACCCGAGTACAGAACCGCGGTCATCCTGCGCCACGTCGAGAACAGGCCGTACGAGGAGATCGCCGAGATCATGGACGTGCCGATCGGGACGGTGAAGACGTTCCTCCACCGAGCCCGGGCAGAGCTACGGGAAGAACTGGGACATCTACGAAGGGAAGAGGAATGATGGGAGTTGGGGATTCGGGGATTCGGGAGCCGAGAATCCGTGGCATCCGTGGAGTCCGTGGAATCGGGGATTCGGGGATCCACTTCCCGACCTCCCGGCTTCCCGCATCCCACGGATGCCACGGATTGCCGGTTCTAACTCTCGAATTCACAACACCTTACACCCTTGAACTCGCAATTCCCGAATTCCCCGACTCCCCCTGAAACCTGGCGAGGCGTTGTCTCGTAATGGAGAGCAGCGGGCAGGTAGAAATGACAATCTGGACTTCCAAGGGACATCTCTCCGAGCTGGCCCTGGAGCAGCGGGCAGCCGACGAGGTATCGGCTACCGAGCTCCAGGCGATCGACAGCCACCTAGAAGGCTGCGCGGCCTGTCGGGCCGAGCACGCAAGGTGGCGCCGGCTCTATCACACCCTGGCGACGCTGCAGGCCGTTGAGCCTTCGGTCTCGTTTGACGACGGGGTGATGGCACGAGTGCGGCTGCCGGAGCCGGCCGAGACCGCGGGGGCGACCCGGCTACCGTCGCTGCTACGGAGGCTGCGTCCGGTCGCCGTTGCGGCGGCGGCCGTTTGGACCGTCGCAGTGGTCGGTGGCGCGGCGTGGCTGCAGCAAACGGTCGACGTTCCGGGCTCGATGCTCCTCGCCCGCTTCTTCTCGAACGCCAGAGAGCTGCTGCTGGCGGCGGTCCTCAAGCTAGGCGCCATCCTGCACCTGAGTGGGATCGCCGACGCGTGGACCGAGGTAGTCGAGACGGTTCCCGGGTCCGGCGTGGTGATCGCCGGTACCCTCGTCACGCTGATGTCCGGACTCGCGATCTGGACGCTCTACCGCGTGACCGGTTACGAACCTCCAGAGGCCAACGCACATGCTTAATCAGCTGCGACACATCGGAACGCTTCTCCTCGTCTCCACCCTGGCTCTGCCGACGGCGCTGAGCGGACAGTCGGCGCAGGCGGTCGAGGAGATCCTCCAGACGTCAGTAGCGCTGACTGGGGACGCGGCGGTACTCGACCTCGAGCTGGCCAGCGGCCGCTCGCTGCAGATCATGTTCAACGACGGACTCGTCTTGATCGACGGGGACGTGGTGGGCCGCTACGCGCCGGGTGGCGCGCTGGAATCGGCCTGGCGCGATCTGCTGCGCGGGGCGAGCCTGGGCGAGCTGGGGAGCAACTGGGCGGAGTTCTCCGGTGCCGAGTACCGGAGCGCCGACGTCGCGGCGGCTGAGACCATTCGGGCTGCGCTGGAGCCGCTTGCGGCGGGTATGTCCGCAGAACTGGCCGAGGAAGCCCGGGTCGAGGCAGCGGCCGCGATCGAAGAGGCGGCCGTGGCAGAGGGGGCGGCAGCAGCCGCCCTGGAGGCGGCCGTCCAGGTACAAGCTGAGGTTCTGGAGGGCCTTGCCCAGGACGAAGTGATCGCAGGCGGCCTGGTAGTGGAGCTCAGCGAGGTAAAGGGCCTGGCTCGCCAGCTCATGCGGATCGGGCTGGCGCCCGAGCTCGAGCGCCTGCTCAACGGGGACCTCGAGATGCCGGTCCGCATCGTGATCGAGGCCGATGAGTACCGCCTGGCCGAGGGGGCGGAGCTGGACAAGATGCTGCTGCTCGTGGAATCGGACGCTGTGCTGGCCGGCAAAGTCCGATCGAACGTGTTGGTGGCGGATGGCTCGCTGCTCATCCTGCCCACGGCGGTGATCGACGGCGACGTGATCGCCATCGACGCGACGGTGACGAACCAGGGCGGCACCATCGCCGGCACGATACGCGAGTCGCTCCACCGGACACCTGTGGTGGTGGCGCCGGCCATTCCACGCGTCCGCATCGGGCGCCACGCGCCATCGGCGCTCGGCCGTGTCACCGCCGGCCTGGGATCACTGGCCAGGACGGTTGCCATGTACCTGCTCTTCGGGTTCCTGGGCGCCCTCATCGTCTACCTGTTCCGGGGGCATCTGGAGACGGTGAGCGATACGGTCTCGTTTAGCTTCGGGCGCTCGTTCCTGGCCGGATTGGCCGCCGAGGTGCTGTTTCTGCCGATCGGGCTGGTGATGACGGTGCTCATCGTCACGGCGATCGCCGTACCGTTCTACATCATCGCGTTCGCGCTCCTATCACTGTTGGGCTACGTGTCGGTGGCCCACGCCGCCGGCGAGAACCTGACGCGCCGACGCTTCTCGTGGACGGACCGCATGCGGCGCGCCAACTCCTACTACTACGTGCTGAACGGACTCGGTGTATTGCTCGCACTGTTTGTCGGCGCCGCCATCACCCAGATGGCTTACCCGCTTCTGGGTTGGGCACATGACCTGTTGATCGCCTCGGCGTGGATCCTCACCTGGATCGCAGCGACCTCCGGGCTGGGTGCCGCGGTGCTATCCCGAGCGGGTACGCGGCGGACCTACGCGCGGCCGCACGAGCTACCCGAACTCCCCTCCGATACGCTGGCGGAAGAGATGGCGCCGTCGGCAGGCGCTGCCGGAGCCCGGCGCCGGGCACGGGAGGAGAGCGATGAGAAGTAGCGCGGTACTCGCGCTGGCGGTCGCGCTGGCCGCCTCCATGGCCCCTCAAGCCGCCGGCCAGACGTGGCGGACCGAGGCCAAGGCGCGGCAGCATCGCGGCCAGGAGTTTCTCGACGTCAAGGTCACCTACGCGGTGGGCAAGTTCAAGTTGAGGAGAGGGCCCGACCGGTTGCTCTACCGGCTCGACTCGCGGTACGACGAGGAAGTCTTCATCCTTCGCAGCAACTACTTGGAATCAGAGAGCCGCGGCGACCTGCGGATCGAGATCGACGACCTGGGTGACGTCGACTTCAAGGACCTCAAAGACTACGACTACGAGGGCGGCAACCTGACCCTCGACCTCTCCGGCGCGATCCCGGTCGTCCTCGACCTCGAGATGGGTGCGGTCAAAGCGGAGCTCGATCTGGGCGGCCTGCAGCTGCAGCGTATTTCGCTACAGACCGGCGCCAGCGATACCCGGGTGAGCTTCAGCGAGCCCAACCGCCAAGCTGCCGAGTACTGCACGTTCAAGGCCGGTGCCGCCTCCTTCAGAGTGGAAGAGTTGGGGAACTCCGGCTGCCGGAGGATGTCGGTGTCGGGTGGTGTCGGCACTCTGACGCTGGACTTCTCGGGTGAGTGGGACTACGACGCGACCGGCGACATCAACGTCGGGCTGGGGACGGTGGAGATCAGCGTCCCCGCCGAGCTCGGGGTCCGGATAGAGAAGAGCACTTTCCTCATGTCGTTCGACGCGCCTGGCTTCGTCGAACAGGGTGGCGGGGTGTGGCTCAGCCGTAACTGGGACACCGCAGAGAGTCGTCTCACGCTATCGGTGAGCGGTGTGCTGGGCGGGGTCGAGGTCGACCGTATCTAGCCGCCTATTCAGCGCCGAACCTTGACGGGGTCGCCTCTGGCGACCCCGTACTCTTTTGCCGCCGACCCATCGCGCGTCGACACCTCGATAGTCCCTGCCGAACCGATGACGACGGCCGCCTGGCCCACTTCCGCCTCCGAGTAGGTCCGGCGCAGGTTTCCCAGATCCCGGCCACCCACCTCGAACCACCAGGATGAATCGACCCACTCGCCGGGTATATCCGTAATGAGATTGCCGAACCGGTCGACATGAACGACGCGCCCCTCGATCTCATCCTCGCGCCTGAGCGGAGGATCGATCGACAGAAGGCACGGCTCCTCGACTCGCGGTCCGAGCCGTGCCATCGATAAGCCGTTCGCCAGGTGCGCCGCCGCAGGTGCAAAAACATCGCGCCCATGGAAAGTCGAAGACGGTTGCGGCCGCATGTAGGCAGGCTCGGTCACCTCCACACAGCGCCAGGTACTCGCGGCCTGGAGTGCCCGCGTAACGAGCCCGTTGTCCGGTGCCACGATGAAACGCTCATCGGCGGCGACAGCGATGGCCCTCCGCGCACTACCCACCCCGGGATCGACAACGGCGAGATGCACCGTGGCGGGCGCGTAGAGGGCCCAGTACTGCGACAGAGCCCAGGCAGCCGCTTCGACATCCCCAGGCGCTATGTCGTGCGTCGCATCGACCAACTGCACATCGGGTGCGATGCCGAGGATCACACCCTTCATCGCGGCGGCGAAGCCGTCGACTGTGCCGAAGTCGGAGAGAAGAGTGACTACCGGCATTTCATAACATTCGATGCCGAATGCTCAATCCGACATCGACTCCTGTAGCACGCCAGCCAGCTTATCCGCCAACTCGACAAACGCCTTCGCTTCTGGCGAATCCGGTGCGCTGGCAACGGTCGGCTGGCCGCTGTCGCCCGCTTCCACCACCGCAGCGCCCAGCGGGATCTCGCCCAGGAACGGGACGCCGGCGGTGGCCGCCAGTTTGCTGCCCCCACCGTGCCCGAACACGTCGGTCCGCTCACCGCAGTGCGGGCAAAGGAAGCCGCTCATGTTCTCGACCAGGCCGAGCACCGGCACCTCGACACGCTCGAACATCTTGATCCCTTTGAGCACATCGGCGGTCGCCACCCCCTGCGGCGTCGTCACAAGCACGGCACCGTCGACCCTGGCAAGTTGCACGAGCGAGAGCTGCGCGTCGCCCGTGCCCGGCGGCATGTCGACGATCAGGTAGTCGAGCTCACCCCACTCTACCTGCTGCAGAAACTGTCTGATGATCCCCATCACGATCGGGCCACGCCAGATCGCCGGCGTGTCTTCGTCCAGCAGGAAGCCGATACTCATCAACTTGACACCATGCGCTTCGATCGGGACCACCTTCTCGTCGGCGGTTATGCCGGGACGGCTGTAAACGCCGAACATGATCGGAATGTTCGGGCCGTAGACATCGGCGTCCATTAGGCCGACCCGCGCCCCACGCTGGGCGAGCGCTACCGCCAGGTTCGCAGCAACGGTCGACTTGCCCACACCACCCTTCCCCGAGCTTACCGCTATCACACGCTCCACGCCGGGCACCGTATCGGGCGTCGGCGGCGCCGGCCTCGATGCCGGCTCGCTTCCACCTCCTCCGGCCTGGCCCATCACCGGCAGCTTGCGTCCGCCCCGCAAGCCGCCGGCACGCACCTCCATCCTCACCAGCTCGACACCCTCAACCGACTCGGCTGCCGCTCGAGCCTGATCGGCCAGCCCGGCAGGATCATCGGGTCCGGTGAGGAATACGAAGCCCACTTCTCCGGGACCGCCGGCCTTTAGCTCGCTGACCGAGCCCGACGCCACGATGTCTTTGCCTGTCGCAGGGTCGACGATCGACCTTAGCGCCATCGCCACCTGTTTCACCAGTGCTAGTTCTTCCGCCATGTCTTCCAGGTTGGTTAGAGTTTTCTCCGTCCAGCGCTCACTAACAAAAAGCCGGCAGGGACGCACCCATGCCGGCACGTTTCTAGACCACCCGCATGCTCAGACGGCAACGACCGTCTTGACCTCCGGCAGCACGTTCCGCAGCCGGTGCTCGATGCCGCCCTTCAGCGTCAACAGCGAGTAGGGGCAGCTGTGACAGGCGCCGACGAGACGCAACTCGACCCGCCCTTCCTCGGGATCGTAACTGACCAGCTCGACGTCCCCGCCATCAGCCCGGACCGCCGGTCGGATCTCGTCTATGACCGCCTCGATCTTCTCCATCGTCGTCGTCACACCGGATTCCTCCTCGTCATTTCGCGCTGCCGTAGTTGAGTATGGTTCTCAGAATCTACTCCTGACCTCGAAGCCGGTCAACTTGAGGTACGGCCAAGATGGCAGGCTACAAAGTGTTGCGCCCTAATAACAAGCGCGTTATCCTGACCGCGGTGAGAGATCCTTGCCGCCACTGGCTGATCAGGACCATACTAAACGTTGGGTTGCGGGGGAGGCGCTGAGGATCATCCGGTGAATTCTTCCGTCACAAGCGACCAACCAAAGGTCGGGCCCGGTTACGAGCGCGCCCACCTCGAGGACTACTGGCGCGTCATCCGCCGGCGCGCTTGGCTCATCCTACTCACCACCGTAGTTGCGCTCGCCGCCGCCACCTTCGTGGCGTCGCGGCGAGCTCAGATCTACAGGAGCTCACTCACGCTCCAGGTGGGCGATCCGCGCGGTCGCACAGGCCAGCTGGGCGACATCGACGTCACGTCACAGATGCTCTGGACCGATCCCATCGAGTCTGAGGTCCAACAGCTGACGACTCAGGCCGTGGCTAGGTTCGTCGTCGACTCGCTGCAGCTACGGGCCCAATCACCGGACGTATTTCGCACCGAACTCCTCGAAGACGTACTGATCGACTCCACCGCCCCCCCGGGAAACTACGGCATCCGCATCGGTGAGGCAGGCTCGGTGAGCATCGAGGGCGATGAAGGGACCGCTTCGCACCAGGGCAGGGTCGGCGAGCCCGTGCGCTTCGCCGCCGGGTCTGTCGTAGTCAACCCGAGCGTGCAGCCCGGCGAGTACTCGCTCGAAGTGGTAACCCAAGCGTACGCCGAGGGGCTGGTCACCGGTCGCCTGGCGTCGAGCACCCGGCCCGAGACCAACCTGATAGACGTGACCTACACCGGCAGCGATCGTTACCTGGTCCCGCAAATCCTCAACCAGGTGGCGGCGGCGTTACGACACATCGGCGTGAGGCGCGCCCGCGCCTGGGCCCAGGGGCGAACGGAGTTCATCCGCAACCGTCTGACCGAATCCGGGCTCGAGCTCAGACAGGCTCTGGAGGCGGTCGAGAGCTACAAGGAGCGACGGGGGCTCACCAGCCTGGAGAGCGAGGAGGACCGGGTTTTGGTCCGGATGGCGACGTTGCAGAACGAATTGGAAGCGCTGGTCCTCGAGAAGAGCATCTACTCCGCCCTCCTCAACCAGGTAGGCGCCGAAGGCGTGCGACAGGCGAGCATCCAGCAGTTCGCGGTGCTATCGGGCGAAGGTGTGAACCGCACCGTCCTCTACTACTACGACGAGCTGCTGCGGCTGCTCGAGGAGCGCGCCAGCCAGCTGGGCCCGCTGGGCAAGGACCCCTCGCACCCGGCGATCATCGCAGTCGACCGGCGGATCGCCGAGACACAGCAGCACCTGCTGGACGCGGCGGAGAACGCCATCGGCGCCGCCGATATCAGGATCGAGACGCTCACGCGTTCGTTGGACGGCCTGCAGGCCGAGCTGCGCGCGCTGCCGGCGGTTGAGACCGAGCTGGCGCAGCTACAGAACGAGGTTGAGATCCACTCGGATATGTACAAGTACCTTCTGTCGCGCTACCAGGAGTCGCAGATCGCCGAGGCGGAGATCTCCCCCTACGTGGACGTTTTGGACCCGGCGGTTGGCGCGTGGCCCGTCCGCGGGAGCCAGCGGATCAATGTCATCTTCGGTGGTTTAATGGGCCTCCTGCTGGGGCTGGTAGCGGCGTTCTTCCTGGAGTATTTGGACCGCTCGGTGCAATCAACTTCCGACGTGGAGACGAAGCTGGGGTTGGCGGTCCTCGGCTGGATCCCCAAGGTGGAGGCCGACGGCGACGAGCGTCCGATCCCGCTGCTCGCAGATATCGATACCGAGGGCGCCGCAGCCGAAGCGTACCGGGTGCTACGTACCAACCTCGCCTTCTCCACCGCACGCGAGCACCCGCTTCACAGCCTGGTCTTCACCAGCCCGGGCCCCGGCGAGGGCAAGTCGACAACGGTGGCCAACCTGGGCGCGGTGCTCGCCGCGCGTGGCGACCAGACGCTACTCATCGACGCCGACCTGCGGCGCGGCGAATTGCACGACGCCTTTGACTTGCTGCGCTCACCGGGCCTCAGCGACCTGCTGGCCGGTGAGCTCGACCAAAGGGAGGCGATCCGGCCCGCGGTGCGACCCGGCCTCGACCTGCTTCCGGCGGGCAAGCGGCCACCGAACCCATCCGAGCTGCTGGGCTCGCAGGCGATGGCAGGCCTGCTGGCGGGTTGGCGCGACGTCTACCGCTGGGTGCTGCTCGACGCACCTCCCGTGCTCGCCGTCACCGACGCCGCGGTCCTGGCGGCGCTGACCGATGGAGCGGTGCTCGTGTTGCGAGCGGGAGAGACGGACCGGCGTGCGGGCTGGCAGGGGATCCAGCAGTTGCGGCGCGTCGACGCCCGGATCGTGGGAGCCGTGTTGAACGAAGTCGACCCGCAGCTTACCTCGGACCGCTACTACCTCGACTACTACTACGCCAAGTCATAGCTCGTATCGAGGGCTCTCAGGCGGTCCACCATCGCCGTCCGCGGGGTCGGGCTCGTAAGGCGCCATCTCTTCGGCGGCGGCGCGATAGCTGAGCGCGGCTGGCAGGCTGGAAAAGCTGCCGTGACCATCGGGCACAGCAACGCGTAGGTTCGCCAATCGGCGCAGCCATGATCCCGCTGTCGCTTCGTTCACGCCGTGAGCGGAAGCGAATTCAGACGTACCAACACGTCCCATCCGATCGAGGCGGTCCCACGCGGCACGCAACCGGCTGGGCGCCGGCCCCCAAAGCGTGGGGCGACCGGATTCGACCGCCACGAGCAGCAGCTTGTGCCTCCGCAGTACGGTGTCTATGGAGTCCCTGTGATGCTCCGAGGCGTCCTGCACGACGAAAAAGGCGTCGGACGGACGATCCGAACGCAGGTACTTCATCAGAAGCTTCGCGATCACCTCGTCGGCGCAACTGAAGTCGAGAACGCCAACCTGGGAGAAATCGAGCACCGACACGCAACAGCCGCGACCGCCCTGCAGCTGCGCCTCGATCGCCGAGCGCACCGCTTGACCGGTCGGCCTCGTCACCAGGTTGTCGTATAAGGTCGCCACCGAGGTATGAACCACGGTCTTCACGACTTCGCCCG
Source organism: Gemmatimonadota bacterium (assembly GCA_039586755.1). Taxonomy (GTDB): domain Bacteria; phylum Gemmatimonadota; class Gemmatimonadetes; order Palauibacterales; family KS3-K002. The sequence continues at coordinate 95,636 of JBDHJU010000001.1, forward strand.
TCATGCCTGTCGCCGGATCACCCATTCCCATGCTCCTCATTCACCGCCGCCCGGCGGGACAACCTGCGGGAGCACGACCTGTATCTGTGCGCCCGGAAAGTCGGGTAGCCCGCTACTGATGGGCTCTCTCTCGATCCAATCGGGGACTTCGGCGATCCGCGCCGTCCCACTCCGAATCGTGAACAGCCCGTTCCAACGCGTGACTTGCTTGCGTATACCCTGCAACCCCTGGCCGCGACCCGGGTCGCGGTAGCGCGAGACGCCGTGCAGGAAAGCCGCCTCGAGCGCGGTCTCGTCCGACCACCGGTCACCGTAGCGCTGGGCGTGCTCCCGGGCCAACGAGCCCCGGAAGCCCATGCCCACGTCCATCACGGCGATGACCACGACCTGGCGGCCCAGCCTCTGTTTCCAGTTGTAGGTCTGAGCCGAGACCCAACCGTCGGTCCCGGCGTGTTCTACGATGTTCTGGCAAACCTCCGAAAGGATGACGCTGAAATGAAGCACGGCCGGCGGCGGATAGCCCAAGCGCCGGCCGAGGATCGCAGCGGCCCGATCGCGCACCCGGTCCACAACATCATGCACGTCCTGGTGCGAGCGGATCGGTGTGATCTCGAGCAGCGCGTCGGACTCACCCGTCGACCGTCGCCTGACATGACCCTCGAACTCGAAGACTTCGTGCGCATGCTCGAAGAAGTGGATGCGGCTCAGGTAGCTGGCCACCTCCTTGCTCTCCGGCGGTTGCAGTAGCGGCCGCTCGCCGAAGCGCTCTTGCCACGCTGCACCCGCGGCCAGCAGCCCGACGATCCCGTAGGGGCTCACCCAGCGAACATGCCGGGAGTCGAACAAGGCTCGGCCGCCCTCCGCGGCCGCCCAGCCGGCCACCAGCGCTTCGAAGCCGCGACTATCAAGCGTCTCGGGCACCGGGATTACGACCGTCACCGGACGTTCCCCTCGCGCCGCAGGCGCCTAGCCAAGATCGATCTCCCCCCTCAAAAAACGGTTCAGTCCCGACGCGCCTCGGTGAGTGGCGCTGCGGCTGGCCGCCTCATTGGCTCGCCCCATCGCCTCCTCCAGCTCGACGCCGTCCAGCAGAGACCGGAACACGGTCATCCCCCAAACATCGCCGCAGCCCGTGGGATCGCCACCTTCCACCGGCTCCACCGCCACTCGACCCGTGCGAAGCGCCGCCAGCTTCTCCAATCGCTCTCGGCCCGTTCGCTCCAGCGGCAGCGCTTCAGGGCTCATCACGTAGGCCGCGCCTTCCGCTCCCAACGTCACGAACAGCAGTCGGGTATCACGGCCGACGATGTCCGCGGCGAACGCCCACGGATCCCCACGGTAGGCTGAGAGTGCCGCAAGCTCGTCCTGGTTGACCTGTACGACATCGAAGCACGCCAGCCATTCCGACGGACGGTCCAGCGAGCATCGTATCCTTTCGCCACGCGGGCCAGTGGCCAGCGTCAGTGAGTGGACATCGACGTAGATCGGTCCGTCGAATCCGTCCCGAACCTGCCGGGCGACCTCCAGGCCAAACTCGCAACCGGTGATGAAGTTCACGTACAGCGCATCGCAGCCGGCGATTCTCGGCTTGAGCTCCTCCCACGTCCACTCTGGCACGCCGCCGCTCAGCCGCTCGGTACGTCGCTCTGGACCCGTATAGTGCAGCTCGACGCGCGGATTGGGCGAATCGGCGACTACGATAGACTGGTCCGTCTCGAGGACCGACAACTCTTTGAGGAAACGAAACCCCCGCTCCGCCAGGTCGTGGCCCAGCTTGACGAGCGGCCGAATCCGAGTCTTCCCCGGCCTGAATGCGTCGGCCGCAGCGAGCGCGTAGCTTATCCCTCCCCATTCCTCCACCGGCGATCCGACGTCCGAACCCCGCCAGATCGTGTCCCATACCATCGTGCCAAGCACGCCGACGATTCTCATGCCGTGCGGCAGTCCGATCCTGGGGTCAGATCGTTTTTCGTTAAGCCGGAACTCCCGTTGTAGCGCCCGTCGGCCCGGTTGCGCGGTAGTATGCACGCAACGAGCGGATCGTGGAGGGTACTGTGGCCCAAGCTAATCAGTTCCTCACGCCGGCGCGAGTCTCTTTCCTCCGCACCTACACCGCGCCGCACTGCTCGCGCTTGAAACAGGCGACCGCACCTATAATACCCGCCAGCCCCTTGAGGCCCGAGGGGACTATGCGGCACGCCTGCTCGGCTACCTGGAAGGCACGGCGTCTGATCTCGGCGCGCAGTGGTACGAACAGATGGTCACCCGCCCGGGTGACGCCGCCGGAGATCACCAGGACCTCGGGGTTGAGAATGTTGATGACGTTGGCCAGGCCGACACCGAGGAACTTCGCGGTATCGTGCATGACCTCCGTGGCGTACGGATCTCCCTGGACGACCGCCTCGAAGACGGTCTCGGCGGTGATGTTCTGGACGTCACCGGCAAGCTCGGGCAGGATCGAGCCGATACCGGAATCGAGATCTTCGATGGCGCGCGCCGCTATCGCCCGGCCCGACGCGTAGGCTTCCAGGCAGCCGTAGTTGCCACAGTTGCACTTCCGTCCCGTCGAGTCGATGGTCATATGCCCGATCTCGGCGGCGGCGTCGTTGGTGCCGTGGTAGAGCTCGCCGTTGAGTACGATCCCGCCACCGATCCCGGTGCCCAGCGTAACACCGACCAGCGTATCGACGCCGCGCCCGGCGCCCATCCACCACTCGCCGTATGTGGCCGCATTCGCGTCGTTGTCCAGCGTCGCGGGCAATCCGATGGCGTTCTGGACCAGGTCGCGCAGCGGGAAGTTGCGCCATCCGAGGTTGGGCGTGTTGATCACCGTACCGGTCTTTCGGTCCAGCGGTCCCGGTGAACCGATGCCGACTCCGGCGAACGTGTCGCGATCGACGCGTTTCTCGGCCATCACCTCGCGCATCGATTCTTCGATCATCCTGATAACTCGATCGACGATGAACTTCGCGCCGCGTACGACTTCGGTCCGCTCCCTGCGAACCGCGATCGGCAGTCCGCCCTCGAAAGGCACCACCCCGACGTTCAGGTTGGTGCCCCCGATATCCACCCCGACGACCCAGTCACCCTCCGGCACTTTAGACATCGCTTGACGCCCCCGTTCGTTTCAGCTGCTCGCGGGCCGCCTCGACGACGGCCTCGACAGGGATGAGCTCCAGACATTCTCCGTGCGCCTCCGGCAGGAAGGTGCCCCGCCCGCGACGCGGGCAGCGGCTTCTGCCGCACGGCGAGCACGGCAAATCAGACTGCCGGATCACCCGCGCGCGCGGATTCAGCGGGCCTGTGCGCGTCGGGTCCCCGGCGCCAAAGATCGCAACGATAGATGCACCCACCGCAGCAGCGAGATGCATTGGACCACCGTCGTTGGTGATCACGAGGTCGCACTCACTGAACCCGGCGGCGAGCACCCCGAGACTGGTCCGACCACCAAGGTCGATCCCCCGTGCTTTAGCTCCCGCCGCCACTCGGGCGGCCAGCACGTCCTGCTTCGGGCCGCCGAACACCACCACCGTGCCAACCTCCTGCCCCAGGATGCCGGCCAGCGCCGTGAACTTGCCCTCGGGCCAGCGGCTTGCTGGAGCCTTCGAGCCCGGAAAGATCCCCACGGCCGGCCGCTCGAAGCGGCCCTCTACGAGTTGGCGGAACTGCTCCAGCGCTCGCTCGCGTACCGGCAGGCGCGGCGGCGGCGGCGACCCGCCCTTCCACTCCGGATCGACGAGCCGCATGTAAGAGCTCACCCGGTGCTCGCCGGGAAACTCAGGCCGCACCGAGCGGTCGTTCAGCAACAGGCTTCGGATGCCGATGGGCGTCCCCCTCCGCATCGGTATGCCCGCCATGCAGGCCACGGCTGCCGTGGAGAAGGACGGCGTGAATAGGTACGACGCCTCATAGCCCACATCGCGGATCCGCGCCGCCGTCTTCCAGACCGCCCCCGTCCGCCTGAAAGCCATGACATCCACCGGAAGAGCGGCCGTCTCGAGAACGGGCGCCAGAGACGAGGGGCACCACACGTCGACACCGGTTTCCGGGTAGCGCTCGGCTAGACGCTGCAGCGCCGGTATGGCCATCACCACGTCGCCCAGATGGTCCGGGGCCCGAGCGTAGATCGGTCCGCCGCCCGGCGCGCTCACCCCTCACCCACCTGAAGCAACGCCAGGAAGGCCTCCCTCGGCACTTCGACCCGACCGACCCGCTTCATGCGCCGCTTACCTTCCTTCTGCTTTTCCAACAGCTTCCGCTTGCGCGTTACGTCGCCGCCGTAGCACTTGGCCGTCACGTTCTTGCGCAGTGGCCGTACGGTCTCACGAGCTATGACGCGACTGCCCACAGCGGCCTGGATCGCCACCGCAAAAAGCTGCCTGGGTATCAACTCTTTCAACCGTCCCACGAGTGCACGCCCATAGAAGTACGACTTGTCCTTGTGCACGATCATGCTGAGCGCATCGACGGGCTCGCCGTTCAGCATCACGTCGAGGCGCACCAGGTCGCTGGTCCGGTAGCCGATGAGATCATAATCGAGGCCGCCGGTGCCTCGGGTCAGCGTCTTGAGTCTCTCGTAGAAGTCGAGGACCATCTCGGCGAGCGGGAGATCGTAGGTCACCTCCACGCGCCGACCATCGAGGTAGTGCATGTGGCCAAACTCGCCGCGCCGCTCGTGACAGAGCTTCTGCACGCTGCCGATGTACTCTGCCGGGCACAGAATGCGCACCCTTACGTACGGTTCTTCGATGCGGTCGGTCGTCCCAGGCGACGGCATCTTCGCCGGATTCTCCACCGACACCATCGTACCGTCACTCAGAACCACCCTGTACTCTACGTTAGGCACCGTGCTGACGAGATCGAGGTCGAACTCGCGCTCCAACCGTTCCCGCACGATCTCCATATGCAGAAGGCCCAAGAAACCACAACGGAAGCCGAACCCCAGCGCCTCGCTCGTCTCGAACTCGTACTGGATCGACGCGTCGTTCAGCCTCAGCTTTTCCAAAGCGCCCCGCACACGCTCGTACTGGTCCGAATCCGCCGGATACAGTCCCGCGAAGACCATCGGTTTCACATCGCGGTAACCAGGCAACAACTCCGCGGCGCGCTGCTTCGGGTCCAGTACCGTGTCGCCCACCTTCGTGTGGGCGATCGATTTGATCTGCGCGGTCAGATAACCGACTTCGCCCGCCGACAGCTCGGAGGTCGGGACGGCGCCAAGCTGCAGATAGCCCACCTGTCCGACCTCGTAGGTCGCGCCGTTCGAGCCGAAGGCAATTGTCATCCCGCCACGGACTCGACCGTCGACGATCCGCACCAGCGGGATGGCACCCTGGTAGTTGTCGTACTGAGAATCGAATATCAGCGCCCGCAGCGGCGCCTCGGCATCGCCAGCCGGCGGTGGCACGCGCCGCACAACCGTCTCCAGCACCTCTCTTACGCCCGTCCCCTCCTTGGCGCTGGCCAGCAAAACCTCCTCGGCCTCGCAGCCCAACAGCTCGGCCAATTCGGCGCGCCGGCGCTGCGGCTCCGCCGCCGGCAGGTCGATCTTGTTGATCACCGGCACGATCGCCAGCCCCGCCTCGACGGCCAGAAGCAAATTCGACAGCGTCTGCGCTTCGATACCCTGGCTCGCATCCACCACCAGGATCGCTCCCTCGCACGCCGCCAGGCTACGGCTGACCTCGTACGTGAAATCCACATGCCCCGGCGTGTCTATCAGGTTGAGCTCATACGCCTCACCAGCCGACGCCTGGTAGCTGAGCCGGATCGCGTGGGCCTTGATCGTGATCCCGCGTTCCCGCTCCAGGTCCATCGAGTCCAGGACCTGCTCGCGCATCCGCCGGGGATCTACGGCGCCGGTCAGCTCGAGGAACCGGTCGGCCAACGTCGACTTCCCGTGATCTATGTGAGCGATGATACAGAAATTTCGAATCCGCGCCGTGTCCACCCGTTGTGCCTCTCCCTGTCTGCCTCTGGGTCACGAGAATTCAATATAGACGGCCGGGCCTGCCTGTGGCAGTACGCCTCAGGCCGGAAACTTTGAGCCCCTCGGCGGTGTAGGCTATTGCGGCGAATTGTATCTTCGCCACCGGGCTCCGGCCCCCCCCGGAGCACGCGCCTGAAGCCGCCGGGCCGCCGGCCGGCAACCTGCCTCGGCGTTCGCCCTCTCCCCAAGCAAAGACGGAGGAAATCCGGTGCATTCTATCGTTGGACACCCTAGAGCGGGCCTGCGCCCCACCCTGGCCCTTGGCGCCGGCCTGGCGCTGTTGGCCCTGGCCGCCTGCGAGCTGCCCGAGGCGCCTGAGTGGGACGTCGGGATCGTCGCTCCATTCAGTTCCGATCCCCTGGGGATCGCCGATTTCCTGCCGGGGGTCGTGCAGATCGACAGCCTCAGCGACCCGTGGGTCTTCACCATCGACCGGCAAGAAAGCAACATCGGTTTCAGCTACGCCGACATGTGCGCGCTTTGGTTGTGCGCTGGCGGAATCAGTCTTCCGGTTCCGGAGTTCTCGTACACCGACTCTCTGCAGGTGCTCTTCTCGGACGCTTCTCTAGTGTCGGTGGAGGGAGTTAGCGGCACGCTGTCACTGCAGGTCGTCAACAACCTGGGCTTCGAGCCTCTGAGGTCCGACGCCACTTCGGACGGGTACATCTCGCTGGCGGTGCGTGACCTGGGTAGCGGGACGACGATCGACAGCCTGTTCTTGAGCGCTGCGGACACGACGATCGGATCGACGTATGACATCAACCTGAACTTCTCCGCTGCGGAGCTGGTGGATGGTTTCGTGGTTTTCTTCCACGTGTTCTCACCCAACGACGGCGTGCCGATCACGATCAACCCGGGATCGGCATCCCTAAGCCTCAGTGCTTCGCTGGACGGGATCGAGGTCGCTGCCGCAACGGTCATCGTGGACAACATATCGATGGACACGAGTTTCGTGGCCGACATCGATCAGAACACGCGGGACGAGATTATGGATCGCGTGATCAGCGGCGCCTACGAACTCATGCTGATACACGACCTCGAATTGGACGGCAGCCTGGCGCTCTCGATCGCCGGATCGGAGGCCGACCTCTTCTCGGGTAACCCGCTGTCCGAGGTGCGGCTCATCGACCTCGTCTTCACTTCCGATGTCGCGCAGGCCGGTGAGCTGACGGCGCAGGAGCTCGAGCTCATCGCCAGATTCCCCGAGATCTACATCGGTTATAGCGGAGTCGCCTCGGGCACGCGGCTGGGCAACCAAAGTCGTTTCGCACCCGACCAGACTCTGCAAGCACAGCTGAAGGTCACCGCACAAATCAGAATCGGCGAAGTGGCAGGAGGATGATCATGAAAGGCAATCGAATTGCGACGATCGCTCTCGCCCTGCTACTCGCCTGTGCGGGAGACGCAGCAGCCCAGCTGGCGACACCCAGCGCCCGCAGCTTCGCTATGGCGAACTCGTTCATGGCGCGGGCCCGCGGGTACGAGTCGGCTTTCTGGAACCCGGCCAACCTGGGCTTGCCGGACCGCCCGGGCTGGTCGCTGGGGCTGGTGGGTGCGAGCGCTTACCTGAACAACAACTCGCTGAGTTACGGTCAGATCTCTGACCTCTACGGCGAGTACATAGACAACGAAACCAAGTCGGAGCTACTCGCGTCGATCCGCGAGGACGACCCGAACAAGATGATGACGCTGAGCGTCGACGCGAGCGCCAGCGTACTGGGGTTCTCGATCTGGCGCTTCGCCTTCGGTGCCGGCAGCATGGGAGCCGGGAACCTGGAGGTGTCGCCGGACGCAGCTGAGCTGGTCCTCTTCGGTAACGTCGGCGAAGACGGCACAGGTGGAGACTTCGTCCTGGACGGTTCGAACGGTCAGGGCTGGGCGATCACCGGCGGCTACGTGTCCTACGCCCAACCCTTCACGATACCCGCACTCGACTATCTCGGTCTTAAGTTCTCGGTCGGTGCGACCGTCAAGTATGGCGTTGCTCACGGGCTGGTCCACCTCAAGGACACCGGCACGAGCATCGTTAACGACCCGCTCATGCTCAGCGTGGACGCCGAAGTACTGAAGTCGACCGACGCGGACGCCGGAAGGCTCTGGGCGGCCGACCTCGGTTTGGCGGTCGATTGGGACGGGTTGCTGGTCGCGGGCATCTCGCTGACCAACGCTTTCTCGAGCATCACCTGGGAAGAGCAAGATTTCGAGCTCATACAGGTCATGGCGCTGGCCGACTTCGACAGTACGACCTCGAGCGATACAACGCTCGCGTTCAGCGAGCTGCCGGCCGAGAAACAGGCGGAGATCATAGCGTTCTTGGAAGACAGGACCGTGCCCAAGAAGTTGCGGCTCGGCCTGGTCTTTGAGGCCATCCCCGCACTCACCGTTTCCGCCGACTACGTCGAGCTAATCGGAGGCACGCTTCGCTCGCGTTGGGAGCGCTCGCTGTCGGCCGGCGGTGAGCTGCGCCTGCTGAGCGCGATACCGCTGCGCGTCGGCCTGGCCACAGATTTCTCGCATTTCGCCTATACCGGCGGACTCGGGATCTACATCGGTCCCGTCCATCTCGACATGTCGATCGGACGCTGGGGCGTCGTGGGCGGTGACGGAGTGGTCGCTGCGGTCTCCTTCAGCATCTGGCCCGGCGCGGGCTACTAGAACCCCCTGCCACTTGGCGAGAAGGCCTGCGGCGCCTAAGCGCCGCAGGCCTTTCCTCATAGTAGTCGGGCCTGCGGTCCGGAGTCGGGCTCGGCGAACCCGGACAGCACATCCGAGAAGGCGTCGACCAGGGTCTCGGGCGCACGCTGCTTCTTTCCCCGGAACATACCCGCCAGCATGATGGCGTTGGCCGCGGCCTGGCCGCGGAAGTGGTTGTTGGTTACGACGTAGACATCTTCGACCGTGCCGCCGTCGGCGAGCTCGCGGATGCGCTCGACCCACGGCTCCAGCTCTTCACGGTCGTAGAGGTAGTCGTAGCGCGCGTCACGGCCGGCGCCCTCGCGGAACCAGTCATCGTAGTTGCGGCCGTGCAGGCGAACGTATCCCACGCAACCGCTCGCCTGGGCGGAGGGACCGATCGAGCGGTGGAAGAGCGGCTGGTCGATGTTGACGAACCCGACTCCGCGCTCGCTCAACCAGCGATAGAAAGCCGGTTCATTCCACGACGCGTGACGCACCTCGACCACGCACGGGTAATCTGCGAACGTCGCAGTGACATCATCCAGCCAATCCAGCGATTCGTCCCCCGCCTTGAACGACCAAGGGAACTGGATGAGCAGACCGCCCAGCCGCCCGGGGTCGGCGAGCGGATCGAGGCCGGCGCGTACCGCGTCCACTTCCTCCGGCGTCCAGGCGGAGTCACGCTCGTGTGTGAAACGTTGCCACAGCTTCGCCGTAAACTTGAAGTCGGAGTTCTCGGCGACGCGTCGGACCCAGCGCGGCGTGACGTCGGGCCGTGGGGGGCGGTAGAAGGTGGAATTGACTTCGATCGTGTCGAAATATCGCGCCAGGAAGGCGAGTGGATCGAATCCCTTGGGCGGCTCCTCGGGGTAGACCACCCCCTGCCAATCCTTGTAACTCCAGCCTGCGGGTCCGAATCGGATCACTGCTCACCCTCGACGATGCGACGCCGTGCCTCGGGGTCCCAGGTGGGAGGATCGTCCGCGTTCGCGATCGCCAGCGCCACCTCGTAGACCAGCCTGGCGATGCGCGAGGCTTTCTCGAACTTGACCTTATCCACTTCGTCCGACGGTCGGTGATAGTCAGCGTGTACACCGTTGAAGAAGAAGACCGCCGGAATACCCTTACGGGCGAAGTTGAAGTGATCGGAGCGGAAGAAGAATCCGTCGGCCGGCCACTGGTCATCCACCGTCGTCAACCCCAACTCGGGGTGCGCCATGGCCACGCTGTCGACCAGGGCACCCAGCGACGAATACGGCTTGCCGACTACCGCGATCGTATCCTCCCAGTTTCGGCCGACCATATCGATGTTCACGTTCGCGACGATCCGCTCCAGCGGGATGGGAGGATGCTCCACGAACCAGGCCGAGCCCAACAGCCCCCGCTCTTCCCCGCTGACGGCGAGGAACGCAACGGAGCGCCGCGGCCCCTCGTCTTTCAGTTCCGCCATCGCCTCGGCGACTTCCAGAATTGCAGCGGTACCCGACGCGTTGTCGTCGGCACCGTTATAGATCGAGTCGCCATCGACCGCGAAGCCCACGCCGAGCCCGTCCATATGTGCGCTCACCAGCACGTATTCGTTGCGGAGCCGACGATCTCTTCCACGAACGATCCCCAACACGTTGGGAGCCGAGAGCGTCTCGACCGTCAGGTCCGCGGCCAAGCTCAACTGCCCACCAGGCGCCAGACCTTCATCCTGCGCCTCCGGCGGCGCATCGAGGCCGAGCTCCTCCATCGCAGCGGTCAGCGCCTCCTCCGAGACCATCGCCGCGGGCACACTCACTTCGACATCGCCCAGCTCGTACATGGCCTCTTCTTCGCTGAGCCAGTGTCGGACCTGTGGCTCCAGTCCCTCGGACGGTGTCACCAGCAAGAGGCCGACGGCGCCGGCGGCGCTCGCCGCCCGCTGCCAGTCACGCGGCATCGTGCTGGGGCTTAAACGGGCGACCCAGATCGTCGGCTCGTCGTCCTCAGCCGGTCCCCCCGGGCTGGCGCTTCCGACGAAGCGCAGCCTTCCCTCCACCGAGCCGGCCGTCCAGGGCAGTCCCCAGAAGTCGGTCCGATTACGCAGCGCCGCCCGGCGACTTCCGCGTCGCAGCGCCAGCGACCAGCCGTCGCCCATGTCGCTCATGACCAGCTGGTAGCGCTGGGTGTAGCCGCTCTTCGAGGGGTTGAGCCCCATACGGCGGAACTCGGACTCTATGTAGGCCGCCGCGATGTCCAGACCTTCGCTGGGCGTACCGCGTCCCCGCAGCCGGTCGGCGGCGAGGAAAGAGATCCTGGCCTGCATGTCGCCCGGCGTGATGTCGCGGTCAGCCGCCGGAGTGCCCGGTGCCCCGCGACAGCCCAGGCCGAGCGTCGCCGCCAGAATCGCCCCTACGAGAACTCTACGCTTCATCTCCACCGCCCTTCGTCATGGTTACCGCAATATCCAATATCCGAGGCTCGAGTGCCATGTGTCCAGCCAGATCTCCTGCTGACGAGCAGCTGAACATTTGGCCCTCGAGCCTCCGATATTGGATATTGAGGCGTCATCCCGATAATGTTCGTTCGATGAAGACGATGGACGACCAGAGGAACAGGGCCCATCTCCTCGACCCGGCAGAGCTCGACGCGCTGGGTGGCCTCGAGCTCGTGGCGCGGGCTGTGGTGACGGGTTTCATCGCGGGCCTGCACAGCTCACCCAGCCGCGGCTTCTCGGTCGAGTTCGCCGAGCACCGTGCCTACCGTCCAGGCGACGACCTGCGGTTCGTCGACTGGAAGATGTACGGCCGCTCGGACCGGTTCTTCCTCAAACAGTACGAGGAGGAAACCAACCTGTCGGCCCACGTCTGTCTGGACGTGAGCAGTTCGATGGACTGGCGGAGCCGCGAAGCCGGGCTCCTGACGAAGCTCGATTACGCGAAGCGCCTGGCGGCCAGCCTCACACTGCTACTGATACGGCAAGGTGACCTGGCCGGTGTTACATGCTTTGCCGAGCGCGTACTTGGCCGGACGCCGGCCCGCGGCACCCTCGCCCACTGGACAGAGTTGGTGCGTCAGCTCGCCTATCAGTCGCCGGGCGGAGAAACGGCGGCGGAGGGCGCACTGGAGGAGGTCGCAGCGCGCGGCCATCGACGCGGGCTGGTGATCTTGGTATCGGACCTATTGGTCAAAGAGGCGGCGACGCGGCGGACTTTGAAGAAGCTCAGGCACCAGGGTAGCGAGGTGCTGGTCTTTCACATCCTCGACCCGGGCGAGCTGGAGCTGCCGAGCGTCGGTGACGCGGTGTTCGTCGATCCGGAGACCGGCGATGAGGTCGGCGCCCGCTCGGCAGAGCTACGGGGCGACTACCGCGAGGCAGTAATGAGCGCCATCGACGAGTGGCGGCGCGTCTGTGGATCTCAGCGGATCGACTACCACCCGATCGCCACCGACCAGCCGCTGGCGCTCTGCCTCAGCGAGTACCTACACACACGCTCGCGTCTAGGGTGATCGGCTTTCTTTACCCCGTCTTCGGCCTGGCGGCTCTCGCAGCCGCGATACCGATCGTCCTGCACCTCATGCGCCGGCGCGAGGTCCGACGCCTGACGTTCCCCGCCATCCGTTACATCCGGCGGGCCGAGCAGCGTCAGGCGCAGCGGCTACGGCTGCGGCACTTGGTGCTCCTAGCGACGCGCGTGCTTCTCGTCCTGCTGCTCGCCGTAGCTGCGGCAGGCCCGCTGGTCGGCCGCGGCGGCCCGTCGGATCACCGGCCGACCGCCCTCGCCATCGTGATCGATGCATCGCTGAGCTCGACCAGGATCGTGGGCGAAAGACGCATCCTCGACGTGCATCTCCAGAACGCCGGTCTCGGCGTCGATCTGGCGACCCCGAGCGACCGCATCGCCGTCTTCAGCGCCACGCGCGCCGAGGCGGGCGCCGTGGCTCTCGAGCAGAGTGGTGCTCGCGAGTACCTGCGCAGCGTACGCCCGGCAGCGGGAGTCGCAGATCTTCCCGGGGCGATCGTCCGAGCGGAAATCTGGCTCGAGACCCTCGCCGACCTCGAGCGCGAGCTGCACCTTTTTACAGACCTACAGAGCGTCTCGCTGGAAGCGGGGGCACGGACTGAGCCGCAGGTGCAGGCGGGCGATGGGGTCTCGGTGATCGTACAGGCACCCGAGTTGCCGCTCCTAGCCAACGGGACACCCGGCGTACCCAGGCCGGAGATCGTGCCCCTAACCGCCGGTCGGCAGACACGAGTATCGGTACCGCTCCATTGGTTCGGCCCCGCTGCACCCACGGCACCGGTCATCCTCAGGCTTGTCGCGGGGGAGAACGTCGTCTCAGCCACCGAGGCACGATTCGGCGAGGACGCCCTGCTGGTGTTGCCGCCACAGGATAGCGGCTGGTCTCAAGGCCACGTCGAGATCGATCATTACGGCCTCGCGGCGGACGACCGACGATACTTCACCTGGCTCGTTCGGCCACCCTCAACGGTGGCGGTGCTGGGTGACCCAGGACGATTCGTTGCGCTCGCGCTGGAGGCTTTGGAGAATGGCGGACGCCTACGAAGCGGCGGACCGAATGCGTCCGAGGTATGGCTGGCAGTAGGCGGAGAACGGATCGCCGAGGGGCTCGCCGCAGGCCACGCGACGATCGTGCTGCCGCCCGCCAACCCCCTCGACTTAGCGCGCCTCAACGTTCGGCTTGAACAGGCTCGGATAGCGTGGCGATACGAGACCGACGAGCGGTCCGGCTCCCGCAGGGTCGGCGCCGGCTCATCGCTGGAGGGCGTCACCGGAACGGAGGTACGGCAGGCCTACCGCCTGATCCTCCGCGGCGCGGCGACACGCGACACTGTGCTGCTCGGGCTAGACGACGGCTCGCCCTGGCTGGTGCGTGGCACGACCATCGATGGTGTCGCCTATCTGCTCCTCGGCTCGCCGATGACGCCGGACGCTTCGGACCTGCCAGTGAGTGCAGCGATGGTTCCGTTCCTGGACGCCTTGATAGGCGACTGGGCTCGGCTGGCCACCGCCGAGCGGACGGTTCTGGAAGGTGACGCCCTGCTTCGGCTACCCGATCGTGCCCGGACGGCGATGCTCCCCGACGGCACCGAGGTGCCAGTCGAGGGCGGAGCGCCATTCAACGCAGCGGAACCCGGGAACTACGCGGCCTTCGACGGAGAGGGTCTGGCCCTGGCAATCTCGGTCAATGCACCGCTCCGCGAAGCGGACCTGGCAGCCGCGAGACAGGAAGAGCTGGAGGCGGTCCTGCCGGCAGCGAACTGGTCATGGATGAGGGAAACGGACGCGGCCGATTGGACAGAGGGCATCTTCAAGGCGCGCCGCGGCAGACTGGCCTGGCGGCCCCTTGTTGTGCTGCTGATACTCATTTCTATTGTCGAGGCGGCTCTGGCAGCCGCCGGTCGCCGTGCCGACGTGGGTCGAGCCGGCTGATGTGTGAACCGGAAGAACGAGAAGGCAGCTCGAGATTTCGTGATCATAGATAGCCTCCGCAGTACGCCGGAATTCAAGCGGTTGACCGACCTCATGCCGGCTCCGGGAGAAGAGCGGGCTTTGGTAGGGCTAGGCGGTTCCGCAGCGGCGGTCCTCGCTGCTGCCCTCGTCGAGTCGGGCGCGGCTCGTAGCCTTCTGCTCGTGGCACCCGAGGCAGCGGATGCGGAGGAGATAGAGACCGATCTCGAGGCCTTGATTCCGGGTCAGCCACGCGTGTTCCCACAACGCGAGTCGGTTCACCCGGATCTCACCGACCCCCACATCGAAATCTCCGCCCGTCGGGTCGACTCGCTGCAGGCAATTATCACGGGCCGTGCACGCATATTGGTGACCACCGCCAGAGCGCTGGCCGAGCGGTTCCCCATCCCGACCAGCTGGGCCGATCTCGAGCTGCAACTGGAGAAGGAAGAGGAGATCGATCGCGATTCGCTGGTCGGCGACCTCGAGAATGCCGGCTACCGAAAAGTCCCAATGGTGGAGGCCGTCGGCGAGTATTCGGTTCGGGGAGGAATCGTTGACGTCTATCCGATAACGACACTCGATCCGATTCGACTCGAGTTCTGGGGCGACACGATAGAGTCTATACGCTCGTTTGACATCCTCGACCAACGGTCGATCTCGGACCTCGGTTCCGTCCGCCTGCTGCCCGTCAGCTTCCCGGTCCACGACGACCACGCACCGGAACGAGACGGCGTCTCCGCCACGACCGGCAGTCTACTGGAGCTACTTCCAGAGTCGACCTCGATCCTGCGCATCGACGCGGAAACGGAAGACGTGGAGCGGCAGAAGAGCTGGGACGAATTGCGACGGCGTACCGAGACACCCGAGCGCTACCAGGATCCGCCGGAAGCGGTGCATTCGCGGTTCGGCCGCTTCGGGCAAATCCGTGTCGTCGATGCGCCCGACGGGGCCGATCTCGATTTCGGAATCCGAGCCGCCCCCCTCATCGATCGCCACATCGATCGCCTGGTCGCCTCACTCCACGAGGCGCTGCAGTCGGAAGCCCAGGTGCTGATCCTCTGCGACAACGAAGGACAGCTGGAGCGGCTGGAAGAGATACTCGAGGACACGGCAGGCACCTCGACGCTCCGCAGAATCACCCTCGGCCTGGGCCCGCTGGCCGGCGGCTTCGTCATCCAGAGCGCCGAGCCGCCGCTCTGGGTTTTCACCGACCATGAGATCTTCCGACGGCAGCGCCGCCCGCGCCGGCGCCCACAGGCGGCCAGCCGCGCCGCCCTCGACACGCTGTCCGCCCTCTCAGCCGGCGATTACGTCGTGCACCTGGACCACGGGATCGGGCGCTACCGCGGGCTCGAGCGAGTGGAGATCGGCGGCGAAGAGCTAGAGACGCTGGTCGTCGAGTACGCGGGGGGCGACATCCTTCGCGTGCCCCACTATCGGGCTGAATTGGTCGAGCGCTGGATATCCGACCACGGGGATGACGGTACGGCCGCCCCGAAGCTCCATCGCCTCGGCAGCAAGAGCTGGGGTAAGCTCAAGAAAAGGGCTCGCGATGCGATCCAGACCATGGCGGCCGAACTCCTCGAACTGTACGCCGCGCGCCGCATCGCCGAGGCCCACGCCTTCGGTTCCGACACGCGCTGGCAACGCGAGATGGAGTCCGCCTTCATATACGAAGAGACCCCTGACCAGGAGCGCGTCGCCGACCAGGTCAAGCAAGCCATGCAGCAGCCGCGCCCGATGGACCTGCTTATCTGCGGTGACGTAGGCTACGGGAAGACCGAGATCGCCATCCGCGCCGCCTTCAAGGCCGTTCAGGACGGTGTTCAGGTCGGGGTCCTCGCCCCCACGACCGTACTCGTCGAGCAGCACCTGCAGACTTTCCGAGCACGGCTCGCCGACTATCCGGTCGTCGTCGAGTCGCTCTCGCGGTTCAGGACTGCCAAACAACAGGAGGACGTCGTTCGCCGCCTGGCGGAAGGTGCCGTCGACATCGTTATCGGGACGCACCGGCTCATCTCTCGCGACGTGGAGTTCAAGAACCTGGGTCTGCTGGTGGTCGACGAAGAACAGCAGTTCGGGGTGACCCAAAAGGAGCAGCTGAAGGCCCTCAAGCGAGACGTCCACGTCATGACGATGACGGCCACACCGATCCCACGCACGCTCCACCTGTCGCTGAGCGGACTACGTGACCTGGCCGTGATCCGCACGCCGCCTCGCAATCGCCGGCCGATCATCACGCACATGATGACCTGGGATGATCAGACGATAGAGGACGCAATCAGGCTCGAGGTCGACCGCGGCGGCCAGGTCTTCTTCGTGCACAATCGGGTCGAGTCGATCGATGAGGTCGCCGCTCGCGTCCGCCGCCTGCTGCCCGACCTGCGCGTCGAGGTCGCTCACGGCCAGATGTCGGAACGCAAGCTCGAGAAGGTGATGACCGATTTCGTGCACCGCGAGATCCAGGTTCTGGTCGCCACGGCCATCATCGAGAACGGCCTCGATGTACCCAACGCCAACACGATGATCGTCCACCGCGCCGACTACTTCGGTCTGGCGCAACTCTACCAACTGCGCGGTCGCGTCGGGCGATCGCATCAGCGTGCATTCTGCTACCTCATCGTACCACCGAACCTGCCGGCCGAGACCGAGCGCCGCCTGAACCTGCTCGAGAAGCATACCGAGCTCGGTGCCGGCTACCGGCTCGCGCTCAAGGATCTCGAGATACGAGGAGCCGGCAACTTGCTGGGCACAGAGCAGTCGGGCTTCGCCCAGGCGGTGGGGTTCGACACGTACCTCCGCCTCCTCGAGGATACCGTGGCGGCGCTGCGGGCCGGGAAGGACTCGGCGAAGGCTCGTCCCAAGGTCCCGGAGGTCTCGATCTCCGGAGCCACGTATATTCCCGAGAGCTTCATCCCGGACGAGCGGCAGAAGCTGGACTTATACCGCCGCCTCTCCAAGGTTTCCCGGCTGGACGAGCTCGAGCGCTTGACGGCGGAGCTCCGCGACCGCTTCGGCCGCCTACCGCCGGAGACCCAGCGGTTGATCGCCGCCTCGCGGATCAGGATACTGGGCGGCCAGCTGGGCGTCGAGCGCGTGCTCGCGACGCCGGGCAGCGCCCGGGTGAACTTCCGGCGCGGTGCAGTGCCGCGGATGACATCGCTGCGCGACGCCATGGCCGGCCGCGAGGTCGAGGTGGACGTCCGCAGATTGCAGCCGCTCTCGCTCGTCTTCAGGGTCGCCGGGACGGAGGACATAGCTCCGATTGTCGTGGAGGCTCTGGAACGAATGCTGGACGAGCAGCGTGAACTTCAAGAGACAGGATGACGATGGGACGCCATAACTCATACTACCTATTGGTCATCGCTCTAGCGCTTTCACTTGCCTCCTGCTCGTCGATGCGAGAGGCGATGGAGGGCCATCAGCACGCGGTGGCCCGCGCGGCCGGGTATTCACTGAGTGTTGAGCTGGCGGCCGAGTTCGCCGCCGTCAGTGTGCCACAGGCCTCTACACCCAGTCCACTGGTCATCGATGCGGTAACGGAGCTGTGGGTCACCTATGCCCTGCTCGCCACCGAACTCACGAGCCCCAACGGGTTTTCCGACGTAGATATCGGGCCGATGATCAGGGGCAAGATAGACCTGGCGCTGATCCAGAAGTTGCACGATGACATGATCGCGTCGCAGGTCGACACGTCGGACGCGGCGATACGCGCCGCCTATGAGCGCGACCAGCCGTTCACGCGCGTCGAAGCGTCCCATGTCTTCATCGCCGTTTCGGGAGCCACCGAAGCCGAAGTCGACAGCTTGCGCCGGTTCGCTGAGGCCATCCGCGAACGGGCGGCCGGAGGGGAGGATTTCGGCCGGCTGGCCCGCGAGCACTCCGATGATCCCACCAGCGCTAGCCAGGGCGGTTATCTCGGCTGGGTCGGACGCGATCATCTTATGGCGAACCTGGACGCGGTGCTCCTCGAGATGCAGCCGGGTCAGGTCAGTGAAACTGTCAGGACGTCGCTCGGGTATCACATCTTCAAAGTCACCGACAGGGAATCGCCTGACTTCGAGTCCGCACGCGACGTCTATAGGCGCATGTACCGATCGCTGCGTACAGAGGAGATGGAAACGGCGTTCACCGACTCGCTGGTCGAGTCCTCCGGTCTTCGCCTCGTCCCCGGTTCCGTCCACCTGGTGGGCCGGCTGGCAAGCTCTCCGGGGATCGAGGGGCTGAGTGTCGCGGCCCGTGCCGCTGTGCTGGCACGCTATCGGGGCGGCGCCTTCACTGTCGGCGATTGGGTGGAGGCGGTCAGTCTGGGTGGCATTCCAGCGCAGAGACTGTACACCGTGCCGGACTCGGCCGGCTTACATGGCCTCCTGATGGAGTCGGCGCAGGAGCACCTGCTCGCCAGCGTCGCGAGCAGGCTCGGCTACACGATCGACGACGACGAGTACAACAGCTTCGTGCAAGCCGCTCGCAGGGACCTGCAGGCGGCCGCGCGCCTGGCCGGCTTCCGGCGCCCGGACCTGGCCGGCGACGAGGAGGCCATCGCGAGTGCTGTCGAGAGCGCCGTCTGGAACATGATAGGGAACCCCGTTGGTGGTCTGACGCTGGACCGCGTGTCATTGGCTCTGCGGCAGAACCAGACCCACCAGCTGCATACGGATCGCTTCCCGGCGGTCATCGACCAGGTATCCGAGATTCGGCAGGAGCGCAGCCAATGAACCAGAGCACGCTGAGGGCCCCCACGAGGGCCGCAGGGCTCGTCTGGCTGGCGGTGGCCGCGGCCGTAGCGAGACCAGGCATCGCCACCGCTCAACAGGATACGGGCCTGGTGGAGGGTGTCGTCGCCGTGGTCGGCGACACAGCCATCATGTGGACCGAGCTTCAGGAGTATATCATCGAGGCTCGGGCCCAGGGCGTGCAGGTGCCTCGGGACCCCGAACAGTTAGAGTCGTTCCTGGCGGAAGCCCTCGACCGGAAGGTCAACGAGGTCGTGGTCTACCTCAACGCCCGGCGAGCCGGAATCACGGTCTCGGACCGCGACGTCAACCAGTATGTTGAGGAGCGACTGGCCCAGGTTCGACGGAACTTCCCTACCGAGGCGGATTTTCAGCAGGCCCTACTCGCCATGGGCACGACCTCCGCCGAGTACCGCATCCGAGTCACCCAACGAACACGGGTCGAGCTCGTGTCGCAGCAGTTTCTGCAGCAGGAGTTCAGCCAGATGACGCCGGTCCCGGTGAGCGAAGCTGAGATCCGCGAAGCTTTCGAGGCACAGAGGGCATCACTGGGGCCGAGACCGGCCACCGTCGACCTGAAGCAGGTCCTGATAGCGCCAAAGGCATCGGAAGAAGCGGAACTGCTGGCGCGCGAGCGGGCCGAGCAGGCGCTATCGCGGCTGCGGGCGGGTGAAGACTTCGCATTGATCGCTCGCGAGTTTTCCGATGACCTCGCGACGCGTGAGGGCGGCGGTGATCTGGGTTGGATCAGGCAGGGCCAGTTGCTGCCGGAGTTCGAAGAGACCCTCTTCCGGATGCGGCCCGGTCAGGTGAGTAACATCGTTCAGACGGGTGTCGGCCTACACATTATCAAGCTCGAGCGCGTTCGGGGTGCCGAACGGTTGACGCGCCACATCCTAATCCGCCTCGAGGTGACGGAAGCAGACTCGGAGGCCACGCGCCTGTTGGCCGAGGAGGTCGCCAGTGCGCTTCGCGGCGGCGCCGACATCGATTCGCTCATCAACGTGCATGGCGATCCGGAAGAGCAGAGCACGCTCACTTCCTACCCACAGGACCGGCTACCTCCGAACTATCAGAGCGCCCTCGTCGTAGCGAGCCCCGGGGATGTCATAGGGCCGTTTCTCCTCGCCTCGACCACCGGCGGGAGCGGCAAATGGGTGGTGGCGTTGATTTCGGGGCTGCGGCCAGCCGGCGAATGGACGCTGGACGACGTGCGCGAGACGTACAGGCAGCAGATCCAGCGGGACAAGACGCTGCTAAAGATCATCAACGATCTGCGGGAGGCGACGTACATCGATACGCGACTCGAACGATTCCCGCTCCCCACCCCAGGGTAGCCCTGTGATAAGACGGCCCAAGATCGCGCTAACACTGGGCGACCCACGGGGCATCGGGCCCGAGGTCGCGGTCCGCGCTCTGCGGGATTCGCCAGCGCTCGACGCCGACTTCGTACTGGTCGGGCCCGAAGGGCTCGCGGAAACCCTGGGTCTAGAACTGATCCCGATCGGCCACTGGAGCGCCGATGACGGCGTCGTGCAGGCAGGTCACCTCTCCGCCAGGGCCATCGAGAGCGCAGTCAAGCTGGCCTGCGGCGGCGAGGTGGATGCGATCGTTACAGCGCCGATCTGCAAATCGGCACTGGCCGCGGCCGGCTATGGTTGGCCTGGCCATACGGAGATGCTCCGCGACTTGACCGGCGTTCCCGAGACGGCACTCTGTCTCGCCGCCGAGACGACGGCGCTGGGTTCACCGCTCCGGGTCGTCCTGGTCACAGGTCACATGGCCCTACGCCAGGTACCGGGTGCCTACACGGCGGACCGGCTGTCGCTGATCGGACGCCTGACCCACGAGGATCTCAAACGTTGGTGGGGGCTCGAACGACCGCGGCTCGCCGTCTGCTCGCTCAACCCGCACGCGTCGGACGAAGGGCTGTTCGGCGACGAGGAAGAGCGCGTGTGCAAGCCCGCAATCGCCCGATTGCAGAACGACGGGGTTGATGTCGACGGCCCCCACCCCGCCGACACCGTGTTCCTGAACGCTATGCGCGGCGCGGCCGATGCCGTGCTCGCTCCCTACCACGATGTGGGGATGGTAGCGATCAAGACGGCGGCATTTGGGTCGGCCGTGAACGTGACGCTGGGCCTGCCCTTCCCGCGCACGTCGCCCGACCACGGCACCGCCTTCGATATCGCCGGGAGCGGGAGAGCCGACCCGGGTTCGATGCGGGCGGCGCTGGAAGCCGCCGTCGGGTTCGCGCAGCGCGCTTTGACGTCCCCCGATAAGTCCAGTAAATTGGCCGACGTATGAAGGCAGCCACCCCTGCCTACTGCTCCGCCCCCGGCGACCGGGTCTCGTGATCAAGCTCATCAACGTCTACAAGGAGTACCCGCGCTCCGGGCTCGCCCTGAAGAACGTGTCTTTCCATCTGAGGAAAGGCGAGTTCGCGTTTCTCATCGGCCCTTCGGGCGCGGGCAAGACGACCATCCTGAGGCTCATTCACATGGTCGAGGGTCCCACGGACGGCGAGGTGCGCGTCTCCGGCTACTCCTCCATGCGGATGAAGCGCCGGGACATCCCGAGGCTCAGGCGCCGGGTCGGTATGGTATTCCAGACCTTCCGCCTGCTGCGCGACCGTACGGCGGCCGAGAACTTGGCCTTCGCCCTCGAGGTCACCGGCGGCCGGCGCAGCGAGATCAAGGGAAAAGTCCAGCGACTGCTGGCACAGGTCGGGCTGGCGCCTCGCGCCGGCGCCTACCCGGATGAGCTTTCCGGGGGCGAGCAGCAGCGGATCGCGCTCGCCCGTGCTCTTATCCACGACCCGGTGGTCCTGCTCGCCGACGAACCGACCGGCAACCTGGACGAGCGTGCGTCGCGCGGCATCTTCGAGTTGACGCGCGACATAAACTCCTCCGGTACGGCCGTCCTCATGGCGACACACAACTTGGACCTCGTGCGTCGCTACCCCCAGTACCGCGTGATCGAGCTCGCCGAAGGAGCGGTCGTTTACGATTCGGCGGGTGAGGTAGGCGAGTCCGATGCCCAGTCATAGCGTTCGCGAGGCGATCGCTGCCTTCCGGCGCGCGCCCGGCCTGGCAGTCTTGTCGGCCATGAGCATCGGGCTGAGCTTGTTCGTGCTCGGGACGTTCGGACTGGTCACCTACAACGTCGAGGTCACGCTGCGAGCGATCGAGCGTCGCGTCGAGGTGGTAGCCTATCTCCGTGACAACGTCTCCGCGGAACAGCTGGAGGTTCTGCAGAACGACGTCGGCTCGTTCCCTGAGGTGGAGAACGTCACCCACGTATCGAAGTTCGAGGCGATGCGGAACGCCATGCAGCAATTGGAGGAGTTCCGAGAGGTATTCACCGACCTGGAGGTGAACCCGCTTCCCGCCTCGCTCGAGGTTCAGCTGCGACCGGACTATCGCGACCCCGAGTCGGTCCAGCGCGTCGCCGATCTCATCGCGCTCTACCCGTTCGTCGAGGACGTGCAGTATGGCCGCGAGTGGGTGGAGAAGATCTACCAGCTGCGCCGACTGGGCGGCGCCGTGGCCGCCGTCCTGGGGATCGCCTTCGCCGTCGTCGCCATCCTGATCATCGGCACGACGGTGCGCATGGCCGTGCTGGCCCGCCGCGAGGAGATCGTCATCATGCAGCTGGTCGGCGCTACCGACGGCTTCGTTCGCCGGCCGTTCCTGCTCGAGGGGTTCATAACGGGGCTGGCAGGTGGCGTTCTCGCCCTGCTCCTTACCTACGGTGCCTACCTAGCGGTGAACGGGTCTCTCATCGACCTGGAGTGGCTGCCGCCGCTCTGGGCGACCCTCGGGGTACTGGCCGGCGGCGTCTTGGGTCTGGTGGCCAGCGATACGGCTTTAAGACGTCACCTGGTTACCTATGCGTAGACCGGCGCCCGGCCTAACCCGCGCCTGCTCGCTTGCAGCGCTTACCGTATTCGCCGTGGTGGGTCCAGCGGTGGCCCAGGAGGACCCCATCGCACCGCTGGAGGAACAAATCCGGCTGAGCCGTCAGCAGCTTGCAGCGATTCGGGATGAGCAGCGGCGGCTGCGCAACGAGATGGACGCGCTCTCGGCCCAGATCCACGACGTGAGCGCCGAGCTGGAGAATCTCAACCAGCAGGCCAGGAACCAGGAGGCGCTGCTGCGCGAGATGGACCACCAGCTGGTGCTGCGTGATCAGCAGGTCGTCGCGACCACCTCGGATCTATTGCGAACGAAGGACCAGTTGGTGGAGAAGGAAGTCCTCTTCGCACGTCGTGCCCGCGATCTCTATGTGCGGGGGCCGCTGGCGAACTGGCAGGTCCTGTTGGCAGCGGAGAATTTCTCCGACCTGATCAACCGCTACCAGTATCTCTACCTGGTAGCCTTGTACGACCGGCTGCTGGTAACGCAGATCGAGGATCTCAAAGACCTGCTGGAAGAGCAATACGACATGCTGCGCCGCGAGGTCCAGGGATTGCGCGAGACACGTTCCGAGAAGGTCCGTGAGATCCAGGACCTCTACCATTTGGAGCAGGAGCGAGGGCGCCGACTCCGGACCGTACGAGGGCAGCAAGCGACCACGGCGCGCCAGCTGGAGGAGCTGGAGCTAGCCGAGAATGAGCTTACCGGCCTGGTCGACCGACTGGAGCGCGAGCGCGAAGCAGCCGAGGCGCTGGCCGCCGCCTCGCCGACGGCGAGCACCCTGGTACCGGAGGACCGTGGCACGCTGAGCTGGCCAGTTCAGGGAAGGGTGATTTACGGCTTCGGACAACAAAGGAACCCGGACGGCACGCGCATCATCCGACAGGGCATGGGGATCGCTGCTGCGGAGCAGACCGAGGTCAAAGCGGTGGCCACCGGTACGGTCGCTTTCGCACAACCCTACCTAAGCTATGGGCCGTCTGTGATTCTCAGCCACGGCGGAGGCTACTACACGGTCTATCTGTATCTGTCGGAGATCCTCGTGCGCGAAGGCGACCTGGTGGCGACCGGGCAGGCCCTGGGCCGCGTAGGGGGCGCCGACACACCCGAGGGCCCCCACCTCGAGTTCCAGATCCGGGTCAACCGCGAAGCCGTCGACCCACGTCCCTGGTTGAGGGGTCCTGGTGGCTGAGCCGGGGTACCTGGCCGTCTTCGGTCACGAGGAGATCCGCGAGCGGTTCGCCCGAGCTGTGGCGCTCGGCCGGCTGCCGCAATCGCTGCTACTCCACGGACCCCATGGAGTCGGCAAGCAGCGGCTCGCGTTGTGGATAGCTGCCGCTCTCAACTGCAGCGACGAAATCACTCGGCCGTGCGGCAGGTGCCGCTCGTGTAAGCTGAGCGGCCGGCTCGAGCATCCTGACATGCACTGGTTCTTCCCGCTGCCGCGCCCCAAGCGTGCCTCTGGCCCTCAGCAGCTCCGACAGAAGCTGGAGGACCTGCGGGTAGCGGCCCTCGCAGAGCGCCGCGCGAATCCGCTCTACCTGGACGAGGAAGAGGGCGCCACCGGGATCTATGTGGCCGCCGTCCATACGATGCGCAGCTTGGCCCAGAAGTCGCCCGCCATGGGGCCTGCTAAGGTGTTGGTCATCGGCCGTGCCGAGGCACTCACTCCAGGGCTCGGAAGCCCCGAAGCCGCGAACGCACTCCTCAAGCTGCTGGAGGAACCACCCGCCGATACCACGCTCATCCTCACCAGCGACGTGCCGGGCGCCCTCCTCCCGACGATCCGGTCACGGGTCCAGGCCGTTCGCATCGCGCCCCTCTCCGACGAACGGACCGCCAACTTCCTCGCCGCACATGCCGATCTCCCCGAGCCCGAAGCGCGACACCTCGCCAGCCGCAGCGGCGGTTCTATCGGCAGGGCGCTCGAGCTCCGAGACGAAGAGCAGGAGAACATTCGCGATAGCGCCGCCGAGCTGGTTAAGGCCCTCCTCGACGGCCGACCGGCAGCGCAGTTCGCCGCCGCGCATCGCTTCCGTTCCTTCGGCGCACGTGGCGCCTTCGGCCGAACCCTCGGCGAAGTCCGTAGTCTGCTCCGCGACCTCCTGGCCGCCTCAGCAGGCGCGACCGCCTCCGATCCCGAGGCGGTCACAGCCCTCGCCGGCGGCTCTACACCGGATCTCAGTCGGCTGGTACGCCTGCTGGATGCTGTCGACGAGGCCCGCGAGCTCGCCGACCGCAACGTGAACCCCCAGCTCATCGTCGCCAACCTCACGCGGCTCGGAACCGGGCACCTGGTCCTCGCGTCCGTGACGCCGCCCGAGGCAGGAGGCGCCCGATGACCCGGAAGAAGCGTAAGATGTCTCACGTTGATGAGCAGGGCGCCGCCCGCATGGTCGACGTCGGCGACAAAGAGCAGTCACGCAGGACGGCCATCGCTGAGGGCTCGATCTCCATGCAGCCCGAAACGCTCGAGGCGATTCGCCAGAACACCGTGGAGAAGGGCGACGTCCTTACCGTCGCCAAGATCGCCGGAATCAACGTCGGAAAACGGGCTGCCGAGTGGATCCCATTATGCCACCCGTTACAGATCGACGTAATTGATGTATCTTTGACCCTGGATGATGACCTTCCGGGTGTGAAGGTCACGGCTTGGGCCGGATTGACTGGCCGGACCGGAGCCGAGATGGAAGCGCTGGTGGCCGCCAGCGCCGCCTTGCTCACCGTCTACGACATGTGCAAGGCAGTCGACCGCGGAATGCAACTCAGCGTCCGACTGGTCGAGAAAAGCGGCGGCCGATCTGGAACCTGGCAGCGGCGCGATTCGTAGTTAAGTGTGACTCGTTGATGCGAGGTTGACAGCGCGACGGCATGTGTGGTGGTGGGTGAGGTGTGGGCCAAAAACTGTAGGATCCCCTACGATCCCAGTCCCCGCCTTTGGCCCGGCTTACGGCAGCGCCATGGCGACGGCGCCTGGCGGATAGCCGGTCGGCCGACTCAATCCCACGCGGAAACAGCATTCGTGGTGTGACCGTTTAGGGAAGAGGGCCCAGTTTTGGGCTCGGGCTAATCCCGGGCGATGGGCGAAAAGGGCGAGGGAGGATCGTAAGGTTAGGATGGGAAACTAATGCGAGATTATACATCGACATGGCAAACGCAGGCGGAGCCGGTTTCTCTCCGCTGGCCGCAGCTCCAGGCGAAGCTGGCGGAGGTGCCGGCGACGGTCTGGGCGCTGTTCTTGGTGGCCGTGGCCATCGTGACGGCGAGCCTGGTCGGCGGCGTACCGCAGGCCAGCAACCCGGCGGCAGAGCAGCTGGGTTCGGAGCTAGCGTTGTTGGCAGCGGATAACCACGATCTGCGAAGCGAGATCGAGTTGAAGACGCTGGAGGTGGAGCGTCTCGGGCAGATCCAGGCATTCTCGGGCGAGTTCCGGATCCCGGCGGACCGGGCGATGCTGATCTATGACATCGCTCTGGCGGAGGATGTGAACCCCGAGTTGGCATTCAATCTGGTTCGGGTGGAGAGCGGGTTCCGGCGAACAGCAGTGAGCTCGGTGGGCGCGATCGGTTACACTCAGGTCCTGCCCAGCACGGCTCGCTGGCTGGACCCGACAGTCGAAACGCGGGATCTCTTCGACCCGGAGATCAACCTGCACCTGGGCTTCCGCTATTTCCGTTACCTGCTGGACGAGTACAACGGCGATGCGCGCCTGGCACTGCTCGCCTATAACCGCGGTCCGGGACGGGTTGGCGGTCTGCTGCGTAGCGGTATCGACCCGGCGAACGGGTACGCCAAGGCCGTATTGGGAGAGTAGAAGTTCGAATGTTCAGTTCCCGAGGTCGTTTGGGAACTCTCGAATGACGATCAGGGGAGCAAAGGAACAGGGGAGGTAGGGAGGTAAAGAAGCGGGGCGCCAGCTGAATCGGATGGCGCCCCATTTCTATACCTCCCCACCTCCCTTGTTGCCCTGATCCCCGAATCGACATTCGAGAATTCCCAGACAACTTCTAATTTGAGTCCACGTATATTCGAACCTCATCGCCTGGGTAGATTCGACTGGTCGTCAGTCCATTCCACAGCATTAGATCGCGCGCAGTCACCTCGTAGCGCTTGGCGATGGCCCAGAGACTGTCACCCGTCTGTACTCTGTAAGTGATGTAGGGGCCTTGAGGCGGGCGCGGTTCGACTCTTACCGGGACACTCCGTCTGACCGTCGTCGCCGAGGCGTAGCGCGGCAGCCGTCCCGCTCTCGGAATTATCAGGCGTTGGCCGATGCGGAGCTCCCTGGCTCTTACGCCCGGGTTCGCGGCGCGGATCGCTGATACGCTGACGCCGTAGAGCCCAGCTATCTCGCCCAGCGTATCTCCACGTCTGACGACGTGCTGCACCCAGGTAACTCGCTCGGAAGGCGCGACCTGAGCGTATTGTAGCGCGAAGTCGTGGCCGGTACCGGGTGGAACGCGAAGCGAGTAGCGTTGGCCGGGTGGTGTGACGCCACGAAGGATCTGGGGGTTCAACTCCATGACCTGGGCCACCGGCACACCGGCGGCGTCCGCGATCACGTCGAGGCTCGTGGCATCGGGAACCTGCACCACATCGTAGGCCATTGGCTCCGCCGTCTCGATGCCGAAGAACCCGTAGTGTTCCGGCTGTTTCGCGATGAGCGCGGCAGCGATGAGCTTGGGTACGTAGTTGCGAGTCTCCCGTCTCAGAAAGCGGCGGCGCGAGAGCGTCCAGAAATCATCGCTCCCCGAGCGCTGGATCGAGCGACGCACACGGCCGGGGCCGCCGTTGTAAGCGGCGGCAGCCAGGTACCAGGACCCGAACTCGGCGTACAGGTCCGCCAGGTGAGCTGCAGCCGCCTTGGTGGCGAGGATCGGATCACGGCGCTCGTCCACCCAGTAGGAGATCTGCAGGTCGTACAGCCGGCCCGTGCCGGCGATGAACTGCCAGAGACCCACGGCCCGAGCGCGACTGTAGGCACGCGGGCTGAAGCCGCTCTCGATCAGCGACATGTAGACCAGATCTTCGGGCAGGCCCGCGTCGCGCAAGATGGCGCGCATCATCGGTTCGTAGCGGCCGGAGCGCTGCAGGTAGATCGTGAAGTTCTCGCGACCATCGCCTCGGAAGTACTCCAGCCAACGCTCGACGTCGTCGTTCATCGTGATCGGGATATCCCAGGTCGGGATCCCGGATCTCACCGCGCCGCCGTCCTCGTCGGTCGGCTCCCGCACTTCCGCTTCCGCCTCGGGTCCTTCCGCGGTTGTGGCGCTCCCCTCTACCTCCGCGATCAACAGGCCCAGGCTGTCCTCGACTAGCGACGGACCGGTCTCTGCCTCGGGTACCGCAGGCTCCGGGTCGGCCGACCCAAAGGGCAGCGTCGCGCACGCCGACGCCAGCGCCGTCAGCGCAACGATCTCGAAGGCCCGCCGAAATGGTAGTCTCAAGCCCTACCCCCCAGTAGCTCGTCCAGCGCGCTCAGAAACAGTGTCACGTTCGCTTCCCTGCACGTCTCCCCCATCAGCCCGACCCGCCAGATCGCCCCGGCCAGCGGGCCCAGGCCGCCACCGACCTCGATCCCGAACCGCTCCAGAAGCTGTCGCCGATAGGTTGCCTCGTCCACCCCGCCCGGCACACGTACCGACGTCAGCTGCGGCAGCCGGTAGCGTTCGTCCACCAGCCCGCGCTGTAGCATCCCTTTCTGCAGGGCGGCACCGAAGCGGCGATGTCGCTCGAAGCGTTCCGCCAGCCCCTCTTCCAGGACGATGCGCAGACCCTCGTGTAATCCGTAGAGCGCGTTTATCGGCGCCGTGTGATGGTACGCACGTTCGCCGCCCCAGTACGACCCGATCAAAGTCAGGTCCAGGTACCAGGAGTGCACCTTTTCCTTCCTTGCCCGGACACGATCCATCGCCCGCTCCGAGAGAGTGATCGGTGCCAAGCCCGGTGGGACACTCAGGCACTTCTGCGTGCCCGAATAGGCCACATCGATGCCTCGCTCATCGACCTCGACCGGCACACCGCCCAGGCTCGTCACCGTATCTACTACGAATAGGGTCTCCGTCTCACGCAGGTAAGCTCCCAACTCCTCCAACGGTTGCAGCACGCCGGTGGAGGTTTCCGCGTGAACCACCGCCAGCAAGCGGGCATCGGGATTCGAGCCGTGGACCTCGATCAGCCGCCCCACGTCGAGGGGTTCGCCCCACGGCGCTTCCACAGTCACCGCCCGCGCACCTGCGCGCTCGACGTTGGCCACCATTCGCTGGCCGAACACCCCGTTCACACCGATGATCGCCGTTTCGCCCGGTTCCAGCAGGTTATCGAACGCCGTCTCCATCCCGGCCGAGCCGGTGCCCGAGATCGGAATCGTCATACGATTCGCGGTGCCGAATAGCTGCCTGAGCTGGGCGGCAAGCTCGTCCATCAGTCCCAGGAAGGACGGATCGAGGTGACCGACCGTCGGCCGCGCCATCGCCAGGAGCACGCGAGGGTCGACGTTCGACGGCCCCGGGCCCATTAGGACCCGGCGCGGCGGCTCAAATGGCGGATAATGAGCAGTCATACGCTCTCATACATCACTGGTCGGGGGGAAAGACACGCCAAGGCTCTGACGCTCCAAGGTGTTCTATTCGCCAGTCGATAGGAAGTTCCCCAGGACGCGGTTTGTCGCGTTGAGGACTGCGCGCGCCACACCCTGAGGCACGCCGCCTTCCTGGGATGGCGCCGTACCGATCAGCCGTCGGTCTCCTCCCGTCTCCGGATCGACCACGCCCAACGCGACGATCGCCACCGAGTCGTCAAACGCCTTCACCGACTTCACCCCTATGAGGCGGAAGCTGATCTGACCGCCCAGCATCTTGTGCAGCGCATCGAGTGTCGCCTCCGCGCAGACCCGCAGGTCGACAGCGCCACGTCCGTGGGCTTCCGCTCTGCCCCGATACTCGACAGCCTTCCACTCCAGAGCGATCTCGGCGAGCGCACGCGTATCCGCGCCGTGCGCCAACTGCGCATCCACCAGCCTGACGCGCTCTCGTTGACGACCTTCTTGCCAAGGTGTGTTCATGACCACTCCGGAAGGGCTATAGCGCCCGCGAACCCTGTGTAATGGCGGGGAAAGTCGGCCGGCCACACAGGTTAGCTAGCCGACAAAAGATAGAGGTGCTTTCGGCACCGGTCAACGTATCTGGCGGTCCGATCAGAGGTTGTAGTTGGGTGCCTCGCGAGTGATCGTAACGTCGTGTGGGTGCGATTCCCGCAACCCGCCGGGCGTGATTCGAACGAAGCGGGCGTTCTTCTGCAATTCGTCGATCGTGGCAGCGCCGCAGTAGCCCATCCCGCTGCGCAACCCGCCGACGAGCTGGAACAGGACGTCGGCGACAGGCCCCTTGTAGGGCACACGTCCCTCTATCCCCTCGGGCACGAGCTTCAAGCCATCGAGCTCGCCATCCTGAAAGTATCGATCGGCTGAACCCTCCTGCATCGCTGAGAGCGAACCCATGCCACGGATCACTTTGAAGCGCCTGCCCTCGAGCAAGAACGACTCACCCGGGCTCTCTTCGGTACCGGCGAGCATCGAACCCATCATTACCGTCGCCGCACCGGCACCTATCGCTTTGACGATGTCGCCGGAGTACTTGACACCGCCGTCGGCGATGACCGGGACATCTCCGTCGCAGCCCTCGACCGCGGCCATGATCGCCGTCAGTTGCGGCACGCCGACACCGGTCACAACCCGAGTCGTGCAGATCGAGCCCGGCCCCACGCCCACCTTCACCCCATCAGCGCCGCGCTCGATCAGCGCCTCCGCGCCCTCCCGCGTCGCAACGTTGCCGGCAATCAACTCGACCTCTGGAAACCGCTCCTTCAGGGCCGCTACCGCCTCGATGACACCCGCCGAATGCCCGTGAGCGCTGTCGATGACCAGCACATCGACACCAGCGCCGACCAGCTCGCCGGCTCGCTCCAGGTCACTGCCGCTCGTCCCCACAGCGGCGCCGACCCTGAGCCGCCCGTGTTCGTCCTTGGCAGCGTTAGGGAACTGGCGACGCTTAAAGATGTCCTTGACGGTGATCAGTCCCTTCAGGTACCCCTTCTCGTCAACCACGGGCAGCTTTTCGATCTTATGCTCATGAAGCATCTGCTCCGCTTCGTCCAGCGAGGTACCAACCGGTGCGGTGACCAACCTCTCGCGGGTCATCACGTCGGCGATCGGTCGGTCGAGGTCCGTCTCGAACTGGAGGTCGCGGTTCGTGACAATCCCGACCAGTCGCCCGTCTTCTCGGACGATCGGTACGCCACTGATCGAGAACTGCCTCATCAGTCTGTGCGCGTCGCGCAACGATGCCTCGGGTGCCAGGGTGATGGGATCGCGGATCATGCCGCTCTCAGACCGCTTCACCCGATCGACCTGCGCGGCCTGCAGGTCGATGACCATATTCTTGTGCACGATGCCGATCCCGCCCTGGCGAGCCATGGCGATCGCCATTTCCGCCTCGGTGACCGTGTCCATCGCGGCGGCGATCAGCGGGATGTTTAGCCGTAGGTTCCGCGTGAGTCGCGTCGAGACATCGACGGCCCGGGGATGGACCTGCGAATGGCGAGGCAGCAAGAGGACATCGTCGAACGTCAAAGCCTCTGGTAGCTGTTTGTCTTTCTTCATCGGCGCACGAACCTGACCTAAGAACGAGCCCGGGCCGCGCGATATTCCGCGCACCCGGGCGGTGTATTCGAATCAGCACGCTCCATAGCTGAAGATACGCGGCTGCTCAACGGAGTGTCAACGGGCCTCCGCGCTCTCGGCAAGCCGCTCACGGACCGGAGCAGGTAGCCGGCGAGCCAGGTCCTCCAAGCTACCGCAGAGATCGACGATGACATCTTCTGGCCCGTCCCAGTGAGCCAGTACCAAGTCCGCTCCGGCACTCGTGATCAACCGATCGATCGCCAGCGCCAGAATGAACAGGTCGTCCAGCTGACCGATGATCGGCAAGAAATCCGGGATCAGGTCGATGGGGGTGAGCGTGTACGCGATGGCCGCCGCCAAAAGCCCCTTGTCCACAGCCGAGACCCTCGGGTCGCGGAGCAGTCGCGTGAGCAGCCGGAGGAACCGTGGTATCCCCGCGAGCAGATCTCGGATCCTAGCCCTTGTCGCCATCGCCTAGTCGACGACGATCTTGGTGGGCCGTTCGTCCGAGTCGTCGTCGTCCGGCCCTTCGTTATCTTGTTTGCGCCCGACCTTCTCGAGCTCGTCCGCCAGCCCACGGGCGGTCTTCGCCGCCGTGCCCACGGCACGATCGACCACGCTCAGTGCGCCCATCACACCCTTCAGCGCCCAGGGGGCGGCCCGTCGCGCACGCAGTTTGTCCTGGATCCCCTCCGCGAACTTCTGCATCCGGTCGGGCTCTTCGGTTCCCTCTTCGGCGTATTTCCCCTCGAGGAACTCAACATAGTCCAGTACTTGATAGAGCCGCTCGTCCGGCAGCGACTCCAGCTTTCGCCATACGCGGCGGCGCAGAAATACATCCGACATCCTCAGATCTCCTCTTCCGATCCCACGGGACCCACATCCGCTACGTTGACCTCGAACGGTACCGGTAGCTCAGCCGGCCCCAAACGGATCTCCACGTCTAACAGTGTGCCTCCCAACCATGCCGCCTGCGCGACGTCGCACGCCTCGGCATAACCGCACTCGACTTCCCACGGCATCTCCAGCCGAACGCCCGCGATGGCGTCGAAAACTTCGAGACTGCGTCGACCGGCAGCCCGACCGAGCCAGACAGCCAGATAGCGGCCAGCCGGCGCCCAGAGGGTCGTGTTCGGCACCGCCCCCGACCAACGCCCCAGAACGCGAACCGCCGGTTCACCGAGACCGACTACACCCACACATGCGCCAGGAGCGCTGCTCGACCAGGCCGCCCAAGCCGTGTCCTCCGCAAGGTCGAGATGCTTAAAACGAGCCTTGCCAAGCTCCGGAATCTCGGCCGAGCATCCCTCCAGAGTGTCCGGCGCGGATTCGCCCGCATCGGGAAGCACCGCCACCGCCACGAGCGATTCACCCTCCCTGCGGTACAGGGTACCACCCGCGATGGCATAGGGACCCGCCCGCTCGAGGGCTACGGCCGGCGGTTCTTCTGCCTCGGCCGGCGGCTCCCGCTCGGCGCGTTCACAACCCGCGCAGAGAGCGGTGGCCAGAACGCCGGCAGCTACTGCTCTCAGGCTCTCCAGACGCAATAGGCTAAGGAATGGTTTCGCGCCCGTCTCCGGGCACCGGATCAGCCCTTCACTCTACACCGAATAGTACCGAGTCGCGAGGCCGGTTCGCCAGGCGTCAGCGGCTGGTCGTTCCGTGCGCCAGTCGGTCAGAGCGACAGAGCCCCACCTGCGGGCTAAATTCCGAACTTCTGGCCGCAGATAAGCAGCTCGGCTAGCTTGATTGACTTTCAGGTCAAAGACGCCCAACGGCAGGAGAGCGATAGATGGAGTTGAGGGGAAAGGTGGCACTGGTCACCGGCTCGGCGCGCCGGCTGGGGCGTTCGATCGCCGGCGCCCTCGCCGAGGTCGGGTGTGCAATTGCGATTCACCACCACGCGTCGCCAACCGAAGCGGCTGACGCCGTCGGCGCGTGCCGGGCGCTCGGGGTGGAAGCGGCAGCTTTCCAGGCCGACCTCGGCGATCCGGGACAGATAGATCGATTGTTCGCCGAGCTCGAGAGTAGCTTCGGCCGGCTCGATATCCTGGTCAACAATGCGGCGATCTTCGCCGGGGTTCCTGTGTCACAGATCACGCCGGAGGAATGGGACCGCGTACTGAACCTCAACCTAAGGGCGCCGTTCTTTTGTAGTCAGCAGGCGGCAGGTTTGATGAAGCGTGCAAGAGGGGGATCGATCGTCAACATCGCCGACGTCGCGGCGTTCCAAGCCTGGCCCGGATACGCGCACTACTGCGTCTCGAAGGCGGGGCTGGTTACGCTGACGCGTGTGCTGGCGCGAGCGCTGGCGCCGGATGTGCGTGTGAACGCGGTCGCGCCGGGGCCGGTGCTGCCACCCGAGGACATCCCTTCCGAAGAACAGGAGCGACTCGCCGAGTTGACCGCGCTGAAACGGCTGGGGCGACCCGAAGATATCGTCCAGGCCGTGCTCTTCCTGCTCGGGTCGAGCTATATCACGGGTGAGACTATCGTCGTCGACGGCGGGAAGCTACTCAGGACCTGAGGACTCAGAGTTTCACGAGCCCGCCTTCCAGCACCACGAACGCGCAGGCGAGACCGGCCTCGTGGCTCATGCTGACCCACACCCTGGTTACACCCAGGCGCTCCGCCTCAGCCCGCGCTTCTCCGGCGAACTCGAGCTCCGGTCGCCCGGACCCGCCGCGCAGTACCTCGAGGTCCGTCCAGCGAATCGTAGGAAGCTTCCCTGTTCCCAGCGCCTTCAACGCTGCTTCCTTGGCGGCGAAGCGGGCCGCCAGACACTCCCCAGGATCCGCCCGTACGTCGCAGTCGGCAAGCTCACGCTGGCTGAACAACCGCCGGCGCGCACGCTCGCCGTGACGCGCAAGAGCATGTCGTACGCGCTGAGTCTCGACCAGGTCTATTCCGATTCCGAGGATCAACCTTCTAGAAAGGCCGGGATGCTCACTTCAGACGCGGACGGGTGCACGAGTACGCCGTCTCCCGTGGGCAGACTGATGAGGATGCGGTGCACGAAGATCCGCCGCACCAACACCATTGCACTGGCCAACACCGGGACGGCTACCAGTAGGCCCACGACTCCCAGCAGCTTCGCCATGACCAGAACCGACAGGATCGTTAGCACCGGCGGCAGTTCGACCTGCTTCTCGAACACCATCGGCGCGACTACGTTGGCCTCGAAGATGTGGACGACCACGCCTAGCAGGATCACCAGTAGCGCCTTGGTGAGACCGCCCGTGCCGATCACGAACAGGGCCGGAAGCAGCGTCGAGACGATCGTGCCGAAGAACGGTACGATCACTGCAATCCCGGTGAACACACCGAAGGCGAGGGAATAGGGAACGTCGAGCAGCACGAGGCCAACCCAGGTCAGTGAGCCCAGCACCACCATCGAGATCCCCAAGCCCACCAACCAGGACCTGATCGTGTGACCCAGATCGGCGAGGATGTCACGCGCCAGCTCGCGGTAGGCAGGCGGCGTGATGGCGATGAGCCCCTCACGATAGACCGACGGCTTCACCGCCATGTAGATGCCCATGATCAGAACGGACACCAGGTGGATTGCGACGCCGATCCCGGAAAAGATGTACGGCACGACGTCGCCGAAGAAGTCCCTGGCTTCCTCGAACACCCGCTCGCCGATGTCTCCACCGCCCTCGGCACCCCCGCCCAGTGGGCCGAGCAGCCGGCCCAGCAGGCTGTCTTCCTCTAGGGCCAGCTGTGTGAGCTGCTCCTGGATCTCGTCCAGACGGCCGGGTAGCTCGCCGAGCAGGGCCTGGAACTGATTGACGACCGGTGGAACGATCAGAAGACCGACGAGCCCGATCAGCAGCAGGGTGCCGAGCAGGGCGAGAACGACACCGAACCCGCGAGCTACGGCGAGTCGCCCGGTAACGAAATCAGTGAACGCGCCCAGGTAGACAGCGAACAGCGCCGCGACGAAAAGCAGGAGGAGTAGATCGGCGACGCTGTTGACGAAGAGGAGTAGGAGGACGACGAATACGGTCGTCGCCAGTACGCCGTAGGCCTGACGGGGGCTGAAACCAGAATTCGTATCAGCCAGCTTGTTCCTCCTCGGGCTCGGGCTCTTCCTCGATGATCTCGGCTTCGCGGACTTCGCCCTCCGAGTGGACTTCTTCTTCCGCAGCCGCCGGTAGCAGACCCATCTCTTCCTTCAGCGCCTCTAGCTGGCGTTCCACATCGATGTCGCCGCCCTCGAGGCGCTTGAACTGCCGCTCAAGATCGTCGCCGCCCAACTCCTCGTCCACCTCGGCAGCGGCCAGCGCCCGCACCTCAGCCTCCTCGATGCGCTCGGCCATCCGGTCGAAGGCTTCGAACGAGCTGCGGTCGGCGAGCCCGGTGAGTGTCTCGTGGATGCGTTTTTGCGCCGCGGCGCGCTTCTGACGAGCGATCAGCAGGTTACGCTTGCGTTTCGCCTCCTCGATCTTGCTGCTCAGCTGACGCAGCGTGTCCTTCAGCTTCTCCGTCTCGGAAGCGTGGCCACGCCACTGCTCCTCCAGCGTGCCGGCGTGCTCGCCGTGCTCCTTGCTGCGTAGCAGGGCCTGCCGCGCCAGGTCGTCCCTGCCCTCGCGCAGGGCCAGCTTGGCTCGCCGTTCCCAATCGGCGGTCTGGTCGCGCTCGTCCTGCACCTGCCGCCGGAGTTTGCGTTCGTCCGCGATGGCGACGGCGACTTCCTGCTTCGCCTGCGCCAGTTGTGAGCGCATATCGTCGATGATCTGGTTGAGCATCTTCTCGGGGTTCTCGGCCCGAGCGATCAGGTCGTTCAGGTTCGACCGGACCATCGTGGACAGCCTGCTCCAGATACTCATAGTTCTCTCTCTATGGCTTTCTGTAACGCAGCAACGTCTCGTAGTGTCCCCGCAAGGCCAGCATAATGCTCTCCAGTGAAGCCTGGAGCTCGCTGAAGTCCAGGTCTGCCAGCTGCAGAGTGTCGATCATTACGATTTCGTTCCCATCCAGGCCGTAGGCACCGTGCACCATGTCGGTGGCATTCAGCTCGAGCAGCTCGCGGAAAAGTCCCTTCCGCAAATCCTCATCGTCCGGAGCATCCATGACCTCGACCCGCACCAGGAGCAGCGGCGGCGTGTAGTTCAGGAATACCGGCGCCGCTTCTTGGGCGTCTCCGATGACCCAGAGACCCTCCTCGATCTCCTGGAACGGCAACTCCAATCGGAGTAGGTAGCCTTCTACATCCTCGCGCGTGACCATTCCCGGCCTCCGCCTAGGTTTGCGTGTCAGAGTCCTCGGCCTCGCCCGGACCCAGTTTCATCTGCTTGGGCTCCTCGAGCAGCCGCGTCAGGAAGGCCTGCTCCTCGACCACCCGCTCCAGCTGATCGCGAAGCCCTTCCACATCACGCTTCAGACTATCGAGCTCGCTGTGCGAGACCGCTCCCTCGGGCGCCTTCGGCGGTACTAGGTTCCGAACCGCTTCACCCAGTGCCTTTCCCAGCGGCGAATCGACGAGCACTATCTTCGCCAGCATAGCCGCCAAGAGCAGCGCCGCGAGGTAAACCAAGGGCATCATCACAGACTACGACCCCGGTGACCCGGGAGTTTCCGCCCCGCAGACCGTATCGAGCCGGCGCGGTCTCGTCCTGCCATTATGGGAATATTAGGGTGCTGCGGCTGATTGGCCAGGTCAGGAAGCCTTCTCGCGGCGGGCGCTCTGCAGCATCAGCGAGAGCTGTGCATGAAGGGCTTCGGCTTTGTCCTTCGCCTGGCTCCACTTCTTACGCTCGGCCAGCGACCGGACCTCTTGTAGCCCCTCTTCCACTATCTCCATCGTCCCGGCGCCCACCCGCTGCGCCACCGCCTCATCGTGTTCGGCAGCCTTGCGAAGCTCACCCAGCATGCGCTCCGACTCTGCCAGCCGCTCCTCCACCCGCGCGCGCAGCTCTTTCGCCGTTGGCTCGGGCTTCGGCGCCCGCTCCGGCACCACCGGCTCCGCTGCAGCCGCCGCTTCCACCTCCGCGGCACGCGCCACCACCTGGGCTCGGAGCTCCGGGACCTCGGCCGTCTCCTCCTCCTCGACCGGCTCCCCACCCTCCGCCGGCGCCTCAGACTCCGGCGTCACCCTCGTCTTACGACCGCGGATCAATAGCAAGACGGCGAACAGAACCACCGCCACCACGACCACGATGATCCAGCCTACGCCCAAGATCCCTCCTCAGAGATCATAGGGATTGCAGTATCAGAAGGGCAGTCGGTCCGTGAAGAACAGGACCAGATAGGCCATCCCCCATAGAACTAGGAAGGTATAGGCGCCGAACAGCCACGCCTTCGAGCCCCTCCGCTTACCTTCTATCGCTGTTACTCTGCCGCCCTGGCGGGCCAGGCCAGGACCGGCCTTTTCCCCCGTCGTCTCGTTAACTGGCTTACTTTGACGCATGTTTACGATTGTTACGCGGTGATCCAGGTACCACCCCACCACCTCACCACAGTCCAGCCCCACGCCGGCAGTTCCCTCACCCCAGCGATCTGAATTCCAAATGTCTGAAGCTGAAAGGGACCCTAACCTATGGACCCCGACCGGTGTGTGTCAAGAGATCGTGGGACCTTCATCGCCACCCCCCTCGGGTGCCGCGGCCCGGGCGGCGAGCTTCAGGGCCAAGCCCTTGTAGGCCAGGATGGTGCGCGCATATCCGACCCGCTCCCAGGTGGTGACCAGGATATAGGCCACGGCGAAGAAGAGGAGGAACTCCCACGAGGCCATGAGCGGGGCCGTGACGACGAGGGCAGCGGCGAGCAGCAGGCCGCTGACCACCACGATACGGACCCTCCGCCGGGTGATCTCGAGGTCGGAGCAGCGCTCCAGAAGCATTTTCTCCGCCACGGTTAGCCTCAAGCTCGTCCCTTTCATTCTGGATCTCTTTCTTTGCAGCGCTAATCGGGCGCCGGCTTGGTCCCTTCCGAGGCCTTTCCAGGCAAGGCAGGCCCGCGGGTAGCGCCGACATGCTCGGCCAGGCGCTCGAGCAGATCGGACAGCATGCGAAGCCGCCCTCTGACCTTCCTGCGGAAGATACCACGTATGAAAGCGTACCAGGTGCTTGCGACGGCGCCGCCGACGGCTATTCCGCCAGCGACGCCGGCCCCCAGTTCACCCGTTATCGCTACGGATATAATCCCAAACGTGAGACCGAAAGTGACCGCCACAATGCCCATCACATCTTCGTCCTGGCCCTTGTACGCCCTGATGCGGATCCGTGTCTGCCCTTCCCCCGGGCTCACGGTGATGCGCAGCGGGCTGGGGTCTCCCCAACCGGACGGATTGTGTTCCCAGGATAGTGACCGGTTGAAGGTCTCGTTGACGGTCCCCGACCGGCCGATCGCATCGCGGATCTCCTCCAGCAACATTCCGTACTGCTCCTGCGTAACCTCCAGGCCGACAACGCGCTCTATCTCGATCTTCCCCGTGATCCCGAAGAACCCGCCGGACTCCAACTCCGGCTCCCGGAACCCATCGAGCGCGCCCGCAGCCTCCTTCACGTGCTCCGGAGCGATCCCCGCCTCGGCAGCGATTTGCTGGATGCCGCCCAGGGACATGGCCCCGTCTCGCGTCGGCAACGCCTCGATATCTGCCGCGCGTCTAACGATCTCCCGGGCTTCCTGGTCGCTGTACCTGCGCCCTTCGCCACTGAAGCCCTCTTCCAGCGCGCTCACGAACTCACCCGCCGTCATGAAGCGCTGCTCCGGTCGCAGTCGCATGGCACGAACCAGCGCCAACTCGACTGCGCCCGGCAGTGAATCGAGCTCGCGCCGGTGATCGGGCGGTGCGTCCATGAACCTGCCCAGCTTCCCGGTCTCGTCGCCGATCCACATCCCCGGGACCTCTCCGATGACGGCTTCGTAGAAGACGCACGCCAGGCTATAAATATCTGTCCTCTCGTCCAGGTCGGCGCGCCCCGCCGCCTGTTCGGGACTCATGTAGCCCAGCGTTCCGACCGGAAAGCCGGTCCGGGTCAGCTGCGCACCACCCGCTGTGCTGATCGCTTTGGCGACGCCGAAGTCGGCGACTACGGCGTGTCCCTCGGCGAGCAGGATGTTCTCGGGCTTGATATCACGATGGACGATCTTGTTCCGATGCGCATAGCTCAGAGCGTCGGCCACCTCCTCGATGATCTCGAGCGCACGCGCCGGCTTCAGTCGCCCCTCGCGTTCCAGCAGCGCGCGCAGCGATCCACCCTCGACGAACGGCATGACGTAATAGAGAAACCCGCCGACCTCGGCGGAGTCGATCAGCGTCAGGATGTGCGGATGGTTGAGCCGTGCCGAGATCCCGATCTCCTTCAGGAATCGCTCGCCGGCAATCGAGGCAGCGAGCTCCGGATGCAGCACCTTGACCGCCACCTTCCTCTCATGCCTTAGATCCTCAGCCAGGTAGACGGTGGCCATACCGCCCCGGCCCAGCACTCGCTGCAGTCGGTATCGCTCGGGCAGGGCCGAGCTCAGTGCCGCCGGCACCTCGTTCACTTCGTCCCGACCCCCGGCACGGCTCTTACGTCACAGGGCGCTGCTTTTCGCACGGCGTCCCCCATC
Source organism: Gemmatimonadota bacterium (assembly GCA_039586755.1). GTDB lineage: Bacteria > Gemmatimonadota > Gemmatimonadetes > Palauibacterales > KS3-K002. Next base: position 135,634 of record JBDHJU010000001.1, read on the forward strand.
ACGATGCCGACCTGATTCTGCGGGTCAGCGCCGGCTCGATCCCCAACAACCGTTCGTAGAGCACGAGTTGCCCGCGGTGGTACATCTCCTGAGCGATTCCGTGCTGCAGCCAGGCCAACCGGGTGCCCTGCTCGCCGTCGAAGCGCCTGATGTACTGCAGCATCTGCAGCTCGCCCGCTTCTAGAAACTGCTGCTCCGCCTCGTCGATCGTGGTCCGCAACAGATCCAGAAGCTCCGGCTTGCCCGTAGCCGCTCTCACCGGAGCGGCGTAGAGATCGAGCAATTCCGGCCAGGGGGCGCGCTGGAAATCGGTGTCGGGACGAGTCAATTCTCCCGTCATCATCAGAGCTACCTCGAGGATGTGGTGAACCTGCTCGGTCACGCTCATCACTTCCGGCGTCGGCCGAAAGTCGAAGCGCTCTTCAGGGATGTTCTCCACTTCTTCGATCAGCCCCTGTCGCACATCATGCCAGCCCTCGAGCGCTTCCTCGAGCAATGATTTGTAAGACGCCATAACACCGGTGCTCCCAGACTAGTCCGCCATCGCAGCTGTTCGCGCAGAGTCCACCACCTGCGCATAGGCCAGGCCGAACCCGATGGTAACGGCCGGGATGATGAGATATGTCAGCCCTATGTCCGCCATGTACCCCCCGAGGCTCATGCCGATCGGACCCGTAAGCATCAGTGGGAGATCGATTACAACGCTGATGACGTACCATAGGGCGCCCAACATGATCCCTTCCCTCACGTGACTCGTGCCCACTCGCCGAAAGTAGAGCAGCGCGAAGGCGACCGTCGCGACCGTAACGACGACGGGCATGATCGACTCGAAAAGCGGCCGAGCGGACTCCCGGAGCGGGAAGATGAGAAACGCCGTGACGAATGGGATCAGCCAGACCAGGACTCCGTAGATTACCGCTTTGCCTTTTGCAGCCATGACTCCCTCCACGGCTCTTACCGCGAGCTCGCAGACGATGGACTCGCTTTCACTGAACCGCCTGTACCGTCAATCCTGCCCCGGGCTGCCCGTGGCCGACGGCTCTTTCACCACATTCGCCGGCTCCAGCTTCGCCAAGCTGAGCAGATTCGCCAGGATGCGGCGAAGCAGCATCAACAGCATTACGGCTACCCCGATCAAGGTGAGGAAATCGAGCGTGCCGAACGGCACGTTGCGAAGCTCGAACACCGGTTCGAAACCCAGGGCCAGGGCGCTAGCGGCCAGTATGAGGATCACGCGCACCTCGGTGGGCCCGATATACTCGTAGCCGAATTGGAATGAGCCCATCACGAACGTCTCGAGGTAGACGTTTATCGACATGAGGTAGTAGGCGATCAACATCATCAGCGCGACCGACAACAGCAAATAGGGCGAGAAACCCAGCCCGAGGCAAACGAACGCGACGGAGAACATGTCGACGGTATGGTCCAGGTAATAGCCGTAGCGCGGCCGCTCGATACGACGGACCCGTGCCAACGTCCCGTCCAGGCTGTCGCCGAACCAGTTCACCACCCACAGGATATTGGCGGCCCAGAGGTAGTTCGGGCTGCGGCCGGACAGAGCATAGCATACGCCTATCGCGGCCGCGGAGATGGCCCCGAGAGCTGTCATGTGGTCTGGTACCACCCACTTCGGCAACGCTGCCGCCATACGCGGGAGAGCATACATCTCGAAGGAGCGGAAGATGTACTTCGGTTCGCGGCGATGTTCAGCTTCCGACATGTTCAGCCTCCCGTCGCTTCTTTCTCTTGCGATTGAGTAGCGGCCTCAGGAACTGGCCCGTGAAGCTGCCCCTGACGCGCGCCACCTCTTCCGGTGTACCCGCTGCCACCACTTCTCCGCCATCATCGCCGCCCTCAGGTCCCAGATCGACCACCCAATCCGCCGTCTTGATGACATCGAGTTGATGCTCGATGACGACCACTGTGTTGCCGTGGTCGACCAGTCGGTGCAGCACATCGAGCAGCATGCGGATGTCCTCGAAATGCAGGCCGGTGGTCGGTTCATCCAGTATGTAGAGCGTCCGACCGGTCTGTACCTTGGAGAGTTCGGTGGCAAGCTTGACGCGCTGAGCCTCTCCACCGGAGAGGGTCGTAGAGCTCTGACCCAGTGTCAGGTAACCCAAGCCAACGTCTCGCAGGGTTTGCAGCTTGCGGCGCACCGTGGGTATCGGCTCAAAGAACTCGAGCGCTTCGTCCACGGTCATCGCCAGGACGTCGGCGACGTTTTTTCCTTTGTAGAAGACCTCGAGCGTCTCACGATTGTAGCGTCGACCGCGACACACCTCGCACGGCACGTAGACGTCGGGCAGGAAGTGCATTTCGATCTTTACCAGCCCGTCACCCTGACAGGCCTCGCAGCGGCCGCCCTTCACATTGAAGCTGAAGCGGCCCGGCTCGTAGCCGCGCATGCGTGACTCGGGCAGCAGGGCATACAGCTGGCGGACCGGGGTGAAGACGCCGGCGTAGGTCGCGGGATTTGACCGGGGTGTTCTGCCGATCGGTGACTGATCGACATCGATGACCTTGTCGATATGCTCCAATCCCTCGAAGCCGTGGTGGTCGCCAGGGATGAGCCGTGAGCGATAGAGTCTACGCGCCAGTTCACGGTAGAGAATCTCTTCGACGAGCGTCGACTTTCCCGAGCCCGACACGCCCGTGACGCAAATGAAGCAACCGATCGGGAACCCTACATCGATGTTCTTGAGGTTGTACTGGCGTGCGCCGCGCACGACCAACTGCTCGCCGGATCCGGGTCGTCGCGTTTTTGGGACGTCTATCTTGTGTTCACCGCGAAGGTAGGCACCGGTCAACGAACCCTTACACGCCAACACATCGTCGAGCGCTCCCTGCACCACGACCTCTCCGCCGCTGCGACCAGCGCCGGGCCCCAGATCGACAAGATAGTCGGCACGTCGAATCGTTGCCTCGTCGTGCTCCACGACGATCACCGTATTGCCTAGATCGCGAAGCGACTCGAGGGTGCCCAGCAGCTTGGCGTTGTCGCGCTGGTGGAGGCCGATCGAAGGCTCGTCGAGGATATAGAGCACGCCCACCAATCGGGAGCCGATCTGCGTCGCCAGGCGAATACGCTGGGCCTCCCCGCCCGACAGACTCTCTGCACTGCGGCCCAGCGTCAGGTAGCTGACTCCCACATCGTGCAGAAACTGCAGTCGCTCGAGGATTTGCTTGAGGATCGGTCCGGCGACCGGATCATCGGAGTACGAGCTCCTGGCTGCGAAGAACTCCTGCACACGGCCCGCGGTCATGCCGACGATCTCACCAATCGAGGTGCCCTCGAACGTGACCGCCAGCGCTTCAGGACGAAGCCGGGCACCGCCGCAGTCGGAACAGAGGGCGTCGGACATGAACTCCGCCAGTTTGGCCCGGAGCCGGTCGCTGGCCGTCTCGTGGTAGCGGCGCTCGAGCCGAGCCAAAGCACCCTCCCACTCGAGGTCCGCGGACCCGTACAGGACCTCATTCCTCATCGCCTCCGGCAGTTCGGCCCATGGCGTGTTCGATTCCACACCGTGCCTGCGAGCCAGAGGTCCGATAACGCGCTTGCGCAGGTAGCCGACCGGCGAGCCCCACGGTATGAGGACACCCTCGAGCAACGAGAGCCTTGAGTCGGCCAGCATCAAATTGGGGTTCGCGACTTTCCGCACGCCGAGGCCACCACACGCCGAGCAGGCGCCGTACGGCGAGTTGAACGAAAACTGCCGCGGCTCGAGCTCGGGCAGGCTTATGCCGCAGTCGGGGCATGCGTAGCGCTCACTGAACAGCTGGCTCTCGGACTCGCCGCCATCGGCGTAGCGATCGATCTGCACTACGCCGTCGGCACTACGCAGCGCGATTTCGATCGAGTCGGTCAGCCGGGCTCTGTCACCAGCCCGCACGCTCAGCCGATCGACGATGATCGCGATGTCGTGGTTCACCCGGCGGTTCAGCTTCGGCGGCTCGTTCAGGTCGTAGGTTTCGCCGTCGACCCGGACACGCACGAAACCGTCTTTGCGCGCCCGCTCGAACAGGTCCCTGAACTCGCCCTTCCTGCCCCTGACGAGCGGGGCGAGCACCTCGATTCGAGTCTTCTCCGGCCAGCTCAGGACGGCATCGGCCACCTGCTCCGGCGTCTGTCGGCGGACCGGTTCCGAGCAGGAGGGGCAATGAGGTGTTCCGCACCGCGCCCACAACAATCTGATATAGTCGTAGATCTCGGTGATAGTGCCAACCGTGGAGCGGGGGTTCCGGCCCGCCGTTTTTTGCTCGATGGAGATGGCCGGTGAAAGTCCCTCGATCGAGTCGACATCCGGCTTCTCCATGAGACCCAGGAACTGGCGGGCGTAGGCGGACAGCGATTCGACGTATCGACGCTGGCCCTCCGCGTAGATCGTATCGAACGCGAGACTCGATTTACCGGACCCCGAGAGTCCAGTGACGACCGTGAGCTCGTTTCGGGGGACACGGACGTCGATGTTCTTGAGGTTATGCTCTCGCGCGCCGCGGACGGCCAGAAACTCGCCGTGCATCAGGGCTAGACCCACACCTCTCTAGTCGACAGGAACGAGGACGTTAAGTGCTCGGGGGCGAATGTGAGCTACGAACGGTGTCGTCCTCTCGAGCCGCTCGCCGTCGATCTGCACGGGCAGCGGGGGATCGGCTTCGATGAGGACCTCACGCCCCCGGAAGTAGCGCAGCCGTGGATTCCGCCCGAAGCGCCGTGCCACGATCGAACCCATCGCCGACAGGAAATCCCAAGTCGTAGTGACGGCCAAAACGCAGACGTCGAGGAAACCATCGTCGGGCCGCCCGTCCGGGACGAGGTTCACTGGCCGCCTCAGCATCGGCGCCGTTAGGCCCGGCATGTTGGCCACCTCTACTCCGATACCATCGATAACGTGTTCCTCACCGTCGACGGTGATACGCAAAGTCGACGGGCGCGGCGCGAAGGCCGCTGCCGTTGCCGCATGTATGTAGGCCAGGTAGCCCAGTCGCTTCTTGATCTCCGACCGCGGGCGCACGACCTCCGCGTCAAACCCGGCACCGGCAATGATCGTGAACGGTCTTCCGTCCATCATCCCCACGTCGATCTGACGCACGTTGCCCGCCAGAGCGACGTCGAGCGCTGCCCCCAGGCTACTCGGGACGCCCAGATTCGCTGCCAGCTGGTTGCCCGTGCCTACAGGCAGTAGCGCCAGGGCGGGATCGCGGTCCACGAGGGCTGCCACCGCCTCGAGAACTGTGCCGTCACCACCAGCAACGAGCACCCGGGAGTAGCCTTTAGCCAATGCCGCCGCGGCGAGCTCCTGAGCATGACCCGGTGCTTCGGTACGTGCGTACTCATAGTGCACGCGGCGCTCAGCAAGCGCGGCCTCGACGCGGCGCTGTAGGCGTTCGGCCTGTGTCGGCCCCGCCGCCGGGTTGTGGATGACAAATAGAGCGCCCGTCGCGGATCCGTCCATCGCTGCTCTAGGCAGGGGCACGCGCCAGCTCGTCCAAGCGCGCAACGCGTTCTTCCACCGGGGGGTGAGTCGTGAACAGTCGCGTCAATCCACCTCGACGGAGAGGGTTAACGATGCAGACATGTGCCGCCGACGGACTGACGTCCATCGGGATGCGACGTGCCAGGCTCTCCAATCTCAGCAGCGCTTGCGCCAGACCACGTGGTGTGCCGGCAATCTCGGCGCCGACACGGTCGGCGCGGAACTCCATCTGGCGGCTGATCGCCATCTGCACCAAGAGCGCGGCGAGCGGTGCCAGGATCAACATGGCAAGGCCGGCAATGGCGTTGCGGTCCCGGTCGCCAAAGAAGAAAGCGAACCGTGCCAGAATCATCACAGCGCCTGCCATGGTCGCGGCCACTGTGTTCGTAAGCATGTCGCGGTTCTTGATGTGGGCCAGCTCATGCGCTGCGACCCCTTCCAGTTCCTCCCGGCTCAGCCCCGCAAGAATACCCTCGGTGAAACAGACGACAGCGCGCTCCGGGTTACGTCCCGTGGCGAACGCATTGGGCTGCTGGCTGGGCGCGATAGCGACCTTTGGCATCGGCAAGCCGGCACGCTGCCGTAGTCCGTCGACCATCTCATAAAGCGCCGGCTGGTCAGCAGGTTCGATCACCCGGGCCCGGTACATGCGCAGGACTGCCGAGTCACTAAACCAGTACATCCCAAAGTTGAATAACCCCACTAGAATCAGAGCCGGCACCAATGCGTCTGGTCCGCCGGCCGAGTAGGCGATGCCGAGAGCCAGAGCGGTCAGCGCCGCCATGAGGCCGAAGATCTTGACGTAGTTCCCCATACTTCTCTCCCGGGCGGGCTAGCGGCCCGCCCTCGTGTTCAGTCGTCTATGCAGGACCTTGAAAAGTACACCCGAGCGAGGAGGGGTTCCAGGGATCGGTGGACGGTAGACAGTGGGCAGTGGGCTGTGGACGGCGGGCGGGCATAGACGCCGATCTAGCGCCTACCGTTTAGTACGCCCAGCCGTAGAAGAGGAAGAGGCCGATCGACTGTTCCAGGTCTGTTCCAGGTCCACCGTAGAAGAGTGTCCCCTCGCGCCCGAAGCGCGGCTCGGTGACGCCGCGCAGCGTGAACCTGTCATCGAGGCGCCACTCGAGGCGCACGGTCGGGCGGACGGCGCCGACCAGGTGCTGGGCGACGCTGACGAAGACGGTAGGCGCCAGGTACCAGCCCACCTCCACCTGGGTGGCGGCCAGCGCCGGGCCGGTGCCGCTACGGTATTCGCCCTCGGCGGCCGGGGTGATCGGATTGCGACTCACCTCGACGTAGGAGATGAACGATTCGCCGACGAGCAGCGAACCGAGTGCGTAGCCGACGAACGCTTGAGGTACGCCCCGCGTGGCATCCTGTAGCAGGCTACTCTCCTCGCTGGTGCGGGTGAGCTCGTAAGAAGGCCTGCCGAACAGGAGGTAAGAGAGCAGGTCCGACTCGGGGATCGGGGGCTGTGCATCGCTCTCGAGGGCGAGTGTCATCTCCTCCAGCGTTCCGCCTATCACCAGTCGTATGTCGATTGGTTGTTTCTGCGTTCGTACTGTATAGAGCGCGACGATTCTCAAGTTCGGATTCATGGCCGGCTCGCCGACCAACTCGATTGTCCCCTCGACAACAGCGAACCGCTTGTTGAAGAACCAGTACTCGCCGCGCACCGCCTGCAGCAACCCATTCATTCTCAGGATATCCCGCGCCCGATCCTGATGAAGAGTCACCCTACCTGCGATCTCGACGTTCATCTCCTGGGACCGCAACCAGGTATCTCGTTCCAGGTTGAGGCTCAGGTCGATCACGAGGTTGTCGAGGAACCGATTGCCCGTTCTCGATCCCAAGGTCGGTTCGAGGGCGAACACCGTGTCGATCAACGCCAGGTTTCCTCTGAGTTCCTCGAACGGGTCAATGATCTCGGCCTGGCGGCCGATCTCCTCGATGAACAGCACGCCGCTTACTACCGACAGGTCGCCTGTGATATGCGCCATGTCATACGGACCTTCCAGCGTGACAGTGCCCGATGCCACAATGCGCGCGTCGAGTTGGTCGTAGCCCGCGAGCTCCACGGCGAACAACCGAAGATCAAATTCCGGATTGCCGAGATCGGCGAAGCTGACCGACCCGGTGAGAGTTCCGCTCCCCCCCTCCACCGCCAGCACCGCAACGCTGTCGAGTTCCATCCGGACGCCGTCGAACCGTGAATCGCCCTCCAACCCCTCGTAGGTGATCCCGCTCCTGGGGATGCGGAAGCCGCCGTTCACCACCGTCATCGGGCCTTGAAGGTCGATGTCCTCGGGTGTCCCTCCGATGTGAACCGCGGCCCTGGCGTGGCCGTGGATGTCAGTCACTTGATCGGTGAGCAACGTTATGAGGGTCAGCGGCACGCTGTCGCCCTCGAAAGCCAAATCGATGGGCCGCTCGGGCGCAGCGATGCGGAAGCTGGGTAGCTCGAGATCGAGCGGAAGGGTACCATTCAGCCGGACCTGCTGCCTCGTATCCTGCCACATCGAGGCATCTGTAGACAGCTCGCCATTCTCGTAGTCGAACGTGCCGTGCAGGTCGGAAAACGTGATCCCAAACAGATCACCGTCCGCCACCTCGATGCTGCCCTCGAACCTGGGGTCGTGGACCGTTCCCGAGAGCTCCAGGTGTACATCCACCTGGCCGGCAACGTCCAGACTGTCCGGCCACAGGACTGCCACGTTCGCCAAGTCGAGACCCGAGACTTGAGCGCCAAGAGAGACCGGACCGGAGGTTCCCACCGAACCCTCCAGCGACACCCTGCGAGACAGGCCCGTTAGCTCGAACTCGCGGATGGCGAGGGCGCCCGAGTCCTCGAAATAGAACTCCGCTGGCTCCACTAGATCCCAGCGAGCGCCCTTCAGGACCAGCGAAAGCGAGTCCACGCCTATGGTCTGCTCCAGCGTGCCGAGGTTGGCCCAGCCACGGCCCGCAGCTGCCGCACCGGGTTTGGCGATCTCGAACTCTACCTTCAGCAGTGAATCGCTGAGACTGCCTCGTGCATCTAACGAGTCGAACTGTATCTCGCCGAATCCGGCGCCGCTGGCCGAGACGGCGCCGCTGGCGACGAAGTGTCCGGCGTTCTCACCGATGTTGAAGTCGCCGACTTGTAGGCTGTCGGCCCGCAAATCGCGATACACTACCCGCTCGGCCTCGGCGCTGCCGCGCACGGCGAAATAACCCGAGTCGCGCACGAGCCAGCCGACCACGCGGGCCGAACCTTTGAGCCCCGGGACATCGTTCGGCTGCGTCACAGTACCCGTTGCACCGGTCGGCAGCGTCGGTAGTGGCAGTCGATCGAATGCAGGGAACAGCAAGGGGTCCAGGGCGGCGAGACTATCGGCCCGCAGCTCGAACTGGAGGCTGTCGGTCAATCCGCGCGACAGGCTTAATGCGCCAGAGGCGTGAAGTTCCCCGAACTCCGCTGCCACGACTGACGTGTCGACCAGCAAGCGTCCATCGGCCACCCGCAGTTCCGCAGTCGCCGACTCGAGGCGCACGCCGCCGACGAACGAGGCAGAGACATCGGCGCGACCGCGTGCCACTACTTCCGCCAGTTCAATCCCCTCGCCCTCGAACTCGATCTGGAAGTCGAGATCCGATTGCGGCAAGCCGCGCCGGAACTCCGGGAGCCCTACGCGCCAGCCCTGCAGCGAGCCCCGATAACGCGGTGGACCCTCCGCTGCCAGCTGCACGTCTGCGATGGCAGCCAGCGAATCTCCGGCACCCCCCAGGCGGGCCTCGACGTGAAGGTCATCGAGACCACCGACGGCTATGAAATCCCCCCTGTACTCACCGCGGAACGGGATCGCCGGGTAGTACTCCGCCAGCGTTGTGAGGGAAACGCGCTCGCCTTCCACCCGGGCGTCGAGCTGCAGCGGCGCGTCGCCATCCGCGGTGATGGTTGCACGTCCAGCGAGCAGGTTCGAGGTCCGCTCGGCGTCGGTCTGCTCGATGTCGAATGAGACGGCCATCCCGTCGGCCAGCCGCCCATCCGCCGAGGCGCTGCCGACCACCTCCCCCGTCACCGCGAGTCCCGGCACGAATGCGCGCACCAAATCGAGCCGCAGGGTGTCGAGATGGACTTCCAACTCTCTGGCACCCAAGGCCTCACCGTTGGCGTGAACCGTCCCAAGCGCCATGACGTGAGACGGCTCCTCCGTCTCGTCGGGGGTGATCCTCACCTCGCCGTCGACTTCGAGCTCTGAGAGCGGGCCATCGAGCCGAACGCGGCCGGCCAGCTCTCCGTGCTGGGGCGGCTCCCAGCCTGTGAGCGAAGCGATGAGCGTGCTGTGCACCCGCTCAACCTCGAGGTCTACTTCGTCGAACTCGAGGCCGTCCGGCCGCTCGCGAAGCGTCATCGCGTACCTGCCCGAAGCCGTGGCGTCGGGCGATTCCCAGCGAGCGTTCTGCGCCTCTAATAGAATTCCATCCGGTAAACTCGCGTAGCGGAAGTCCAGGTTGGCGACGCCGGGTGGCAACTGCGGGATCAGCCACCAGAGGTCGGCCGTGGTCACCGGGTCGCCGCGCAGTGCCAGGTCGTACCGGAGTTCGTCGGAGAGCGTTACCCACCCCTCGCCGAATATGCGCGAGTCGGGCAGATCGGCCTCCCAAACATCGAAGAAGAGGGTATCGCCCACGACCTCCAGGTCGGCACGCAACTGCTCCACCTCGAACGACTCCCTGATGACCGTCGCTGCACCGCTGAACAGGGAGACCTGGAAGAGCCGGCTCTGACCCTCAGGCGCTGCGACCCGCGCCGTAGGTAGATTGGCATTGAGTCGCTCGACCCTGACAACACGCTCCCACCCACCATCAAACTCTTCGACGTGCCAGGCGGACGAGTCCGGATCGCTGCCCGGCTCGGGATCCCACGGGAACCTGAGCGTCACATCGCCGGATCTTATGTCCACCTCACGCAACACCACCCTGCGCCCGCGATCGCCCTCGCTAGGAGCGGTCGTGCTGTCGACCGGACCGGCCTCGCGCCCGCTGAACACCCTCTCAAAGTTCCAGCCCTCTCCCCGGACTGTTCTCAGGTTAGCCACCGGCCCGATGAGAGTGACCTTGGGGAACGTGATGTTGCCGAAAAGGAAGTCGGACCAGCGGTAGTGGACCGCGACGGTATCAATGTGGGCGAATTCGCTACCGTCGGGCTCGAAGATCCTCACGCCCGCCATCCGCACCGTCCGCAGCAAATCGCCTTCCAGTACCTCGTCGATCTCCACCCGACCGGCGATGGCTTCATTGAGCTTCTCGAGCGCGAAGTGGCGCACGCGTTCACGACCCCAATCGGTTCGCGTGAACATCATTCCCGAAGCCGTCGCCACGAGCAAAACCGCTCCGGCCAAGGCCAACGGGATACCGATCAGTCGCTCTTTCCAGGTCACTAGAACGCGTGTCCTATCGAGAAGTGCAACTGCAGGCGGTTCAGGAACCCCCGCAGACCCGTACCCTCATACGGGTTGAACGTATATGGGTTCACTTGGTCGTTCGCGTCGCCCAGCTGCACGATGAATGTCTGTCCGTTCTCGTCCACCAGCTCGCTGATCACGGGGAACTGTGCCGCACTACTAGTATTGTAACCTATGTCCAGGCGCAGAGGTCCCACAGGGCTCTGGTAGCGGATCCCGACGCCGGGCGACCAAGCCATCCGGTCCCCACCACTGACCTCCGCACCGGCGCTCCAGACCCGGCCTACGTCGACGAAGGCAACCCAGACCCAGCGACCGGCGGCGAAGGGAAAACGAAGCTCTAGGTTCGCCACCACCGAGTTCTCACCACCCACCGGCCGTGGAAAGACCTGATTCGAGGTCAGGCCCTCATCTTCGGGGTTACAGACCCACGTATTCCGTTCTGTGACAAGCGGGTCGTCGGGGTTGCAGCCGGGAAGATCCTCGGCCCGCGCAAGCAAGACCAGCGGACCCAGCAGGTTCTGTCCGAAGCCACGGACGGTAAAAGCCCCCCCTGCGTACTGCCGTTTCAACGGGTGGGTCACCGGCTCGGCGGTTGATGTGTCAGAAGCCGTGCTGAGCTCCACACCCTCGAGGCCCGAGCCGATGGGACGCACCAGGCCGCCTCGCACCCTGAGCGCCAGAACATTGCGGCCCAGACGCTGGAACCAGCTGAACTCGCCCTGCGCCCTGTAGTAGGCCCATTCTGATCCCGTGAGTCGCGATGCGGTCTCACCTTCGACAGTGAACCGGTAGCCGCGTGTCGGATTGAGGACGGCGTCGGTTCTACTCTGGGCGAAGGTAACGGCGACCCACGAGAGCCAGCGCGGTTGCTCGAGCACCGCGATGTCTTCCGGTTGACAGATTAGAAAGTTGGCGCAGAACAGGAAGTCGGCACTCCCCTCCTCCAGGCTGTCGCGTCCGGCACGATACGTCCCAACCAGAGCGGTCCCCGGAGAGATCTCGCGGCTCAATCTTATGTCGCCGCCGTAGCTGACACGCGCGTAGATCCCCGGCAGGCTCTGTCTTTCACCGAATACGCCGAGGTGCAACCAGTTCTCCGTACCCAGGAACCACGGTTGCCTGAAGTCCGCCCGCAGTCTCCAGTTGACCTTGTTGTACGGATTGGTCTCGAGTTCGCTCCCGCGCTCGACACCGGCCTGCGTACAGGGGAATCGCCGGGCCAGGCTCGCGGTACCCAGGTTCGAGAGGACGCCGCTCAGCTCGAGCGTGCGTGTCCCGCCGAAGAGATTGCGATGGCTCCAGCCGGCCTCGACCTGGATACACTCGGTGGTCGACAGCCCGAAACCGAATTGAACGCCACGCATCCGCGCCTCGTTGACCTGAACCTGGATGTCTATCGTCGAGTCCGGGTTCGTCGGGCGCTGGGTTATGGCCACATAATCGAAGAGAACCAGTGAATAGAGAGTGCGCTGGCTGCGAACGATCTCGTCTTGGTTGTAGATGTCGCCGGTCCGGAAGGTCAGCAGTCGTTTCACGTCCTCGGGATCGATTTCCACTGTCCCAATGACTTCGATCTCACCGATCCGCGACCGCGGTCCGGGTACCGTCTGGAGCACGACAAACGCCCCCAGCGTATCGGTACTTGGAATCGTAGCTTCGACGAGCACCACCGCGTCGGCGTATCCACGCTTGCGCAGTTCTCGCTCGATTCGTTCCCGCGATGCCGTAAGGTCCACTTCGCTGAACGGCCGTTCCGGCTTCAAGTCGAGATTCGAGATGACGTCATCGGCTTCGTCTACGTCATCGAGCCCGCGAACCTGAAGATCGCGCACTTTCACGGGCTCGCCCTCATCGATCCGGAAGGCGACATCGACGAAGTTATCGTAACGGATAACCGTGGTATCGACATCGGCGTTCCGATAACCGCGCCGGTAGTAGAAGACCCTTATGCGGGCGATGTCCGTCCTCAACTCACGCCGGTCAAGTTGCTCCGTCCGGATAAACGCGTCCCACCCGATCCAGCAGAGCGGGCTGAGCAGCACAGATTTGCAGCCACTGTCCCGAGTGGCGATCGCCCGTTTGAGCTCATTGTCACTGAAGGAATCGTTGCCGCTAAAGCGGATCTTGCGGACTACGGGAAGCGTGTCACGGGCTGTCGTTTGGGCTGCGGCAGGTGTCCCGGCGAGCAAACCCACGGCGACGGCGAGGAGGGCTGCGAAGCGAACGCCCAGCCGGGTGGCGTCAGGCAACCGAGCTGCGCTCGGAGCCGCTGCGCGGTCCGCTGACGACATCGAAGTAACCTTTGGTTCCGCGCGGAAATACATGTCTGCTCATCGGCATGAATCGAGCGCGGTCGCCGACCCAAGCGTGATGTGCGACGCGGATCTCGTGGTCGTCGATCTGGATCACGTTGAACGTATTCTTGAACCGTTCGCGGCCGCGACCACGGCTCGAGGTCGTCGTGCCGCATTGGACGATGGCAATCCCGCGGCGTTGCAGATCGCCCGGGAAGAAATCGAGCGAGCTGCCGATGTAGGAACGGTGCATATGGCCAGCGAGAATCAGGTCGACCTCGTGTTCTGTGAATCGCCGCAGCGCGCGCCGCGCGAACGGCATTACGTTGCCGCCAACGAAGTCGGGCGGCGGTGCCAGATGATGATGGGTCACGACGATCCGGGCGAGCGATTCGTTCGCGCCATCGAACGCACGGCCGGCGAACGCGAGCTGTGAGCGGCGAATGCGCCCGTTGGTCAGCGTCGCACGCCTGCTCGAGTTGAGCGCTACGATTCTGAGCCCTGCTACGTCGGTGATCGTGTTGAGCTCGTCGCAGATAAAGCGGTGATAGTTGGCGTAGGGAATGAAGACTCGTTCCCAGAAGCGATAGAACGGGACGTCGTGATTGCCCGGCGTAACCACCACCGGCGCGGCGAATCGTTCCAAATACTCCGCCGCCGCCTCGAACTCAGCCGCCTTGGCCCGCTGGGTCAGGTCGCCCGAGACGACCACGACATCCGGCACGAGGTCCCGGGCATGCTCGACAACTACCTCGGCCACGTCCGGCCGGAAGGCCTTGCCGAAATGCAGATCTGAGAGGTGGAGAAGCGTTGCCAAGCGTTCCTACCTCCGAGCGGCCTATGACGACGCCGGCGCCGCCTCGCCGCGGCCGCGCCTCAGCGCGACGAGCCCATAAGCGCCTGCCGCGATGATCACCAGGCTAATAACCTGAGCAAGAGTCAGGGGTCCGAAGAATCGATCGTCCTTGGCACGGAAGATCTCGACGAACGCACGTTCCAGGCCCGCCAACACCAGGTAGAGCATGAATAGCCAGCCGGCGCGGTGCGGGTGACGACGCAGCCGCCAGAGCACCGCGAGGACGATCAACATGATGGTCGTCTCGTACAGCTGGGTCGGGTGTACGCGCAGCACTTCCCAATCCGGGACAGTGTCCGGCACGCTCACGCCGAAACTTTCGCGCAAATTTCCCGCCGTACTCGGCGGCGAGCCCTTGGGGAATGCGACACCGATCCAGCTATCGGTGGGCCGCCCGTAGTCGTCGCCCACCAGGAAGCAACCGATACGCCCGACGGCGTACCCGATGGACAGCATGAGAGCGGCAGCATCGGCGACGATGGGGACCGGGAATTTCGCTCTGCGAGCGACGAATATTACCCCGATCGCGCCGCCGATCAGGCCACCGTACCAGACGAGGCCGGCGCGCGAGAAGAGCGTGCCGGCCGGGTCGCGGACCAAGAGCGGCCAATTGAGGAAAGCGTAGTAGAGCTTTGCGCCGACGATGCCTCCGATCAGGGCGCCCATCAGAACGGTCCAGGAGGCATCCTTCTCATAACCTTTGTCCTCGAAATAGAAGGTGCCGATCCAACCGGCAGCCAGGAACCCGAGCCCAAGCATCAGGCCGAACGTCGTGATCTCTATTCCCTTGAACTCGAAGAGTATCGGGTACATTTAGCAGTTCCCCTCAATCCAGCGCATCACGTTCAGAGGACCCCCGGCATCGGCAGATCCGCCTGCGCGTTAAGGTCGTATCCGTCCCGCTCGCCACGTCCCAACCGAAAGAAGGCCGCCCGCGCCACCATCGCAGCGTTGTCGGTCGCGAGCCTCGACGAAGGTACGAAGACGAAAGCGTCAGGCCCCAGCCGCGAGCGAATGCTTTCGGCCAGGGCCGCGTTCCGGGCGACACCTCCTCCCAGCACCACCCGCTGGCAGCCCGTATACCGGACCGCACGCAGCGTCTTCTCGGTGAGCTGCTGGACGGCGGCGTGCTGGAACGCGGCAGCCAGGTGCGGCACCTCGTCCTCTAGGCCACCCGCCTTCTCGAGCTCTCGAACCCGCATCAGCACCGCAGTCTTCAGGCCGCTGAAGGACATATCGAAGTAGTCCCCACCACCGGCGCGCTGACCCGGACGGACCATCGGCACCGGAAATGGGTGGCGCGCCGGCTCACCTTCCTTGGCCAACCGCTCGATGGCCGGGCCGCCAGGATAGCCCAGACCCAGCAGCCGCGCCACCTTATCGAAGGCCTCGCCGGCGGCGTCGTCCCGCGTACCCCCGAGCATACGGTAGCGCCCCCAGCTCTCGGCATGGAGCAGCAGGGTGTGCCCTCCGGATACGAGCAGCGCGACGAACGGCGGTTGCGCTCTCTCGTCCTCTAAGGCCGAGGCGAACAGGTGCGCCTCCATGTGGTGGATGCCTATGAACGGTCTGCCCAACCCATAGGCGGCGGCCTTCACCCAGTTGAGGCCCACCAGAAGGGAGCCGATGAGGCCCGGGCCTGCCGTGACAGCCAGGGCGTCCAGCTCGTCTATTCGAATTCCCGCCTGATCGACCGCACGGGCGACGATCTTGTCGATCACGGCCAACTGTGCCCGCGATGCGACCTCGGGGACTACACCACCAAAGCCGCCGTGCATGTCTTGCGTCGCGATGACATGCCCCAGCAGCTCGCGCTCGCCTCGGAGTACCGCGGCTGACGTGTCGTCACACGAGGTCTCGACCGCGAGGATGGTTCCCCCACTCACGCGTCTGCCCTATCGCCGAACCCGGCGCTTCCGCGATCAGCCACCAGACTCTGCCACGACACGAGCCGAGTCCGGATCGACGATGACTGTGATGAACGGGGCCGGTGCGGGGAGTAGGATCGGTAGGAGCCGACCCACATCGGCAGGACCACGTAGCTCGATGTGCGGCGACAGCGCCTCCGACCTTACCGCCTCCACGGCGCTCCGCGGCCCTGAGAGCCGGACATCGACCAGCGACGGTTCGACTCTCAAGCCCTCCACATCCGTTCCGCTTACGACCAGCGGGATACCCGGTAAAACCCTCTCACTCAATCGTTCGACCGAAACCGTCACGCTCACGCTGGCGGCGGACAGCTCCACCAGCCCACTCTCATCGGGGGAGATGAGCGGTACGTCAACGCTGGTCGACTCGCGAATCCCGGTGCCCGGCACCGGTGCGGTGGTAACGGACTCGATGCCGTCGACTATCTCCTCCGGCCCGTCGAGCACGACCATGCCGGGGTCGACACGCACCGAATCCGACCACACGTAGCCATCCTCCAGGCTGACACGCGACATGTTGGTTATGACGGGAACGGTCTTGGTACCTCTCAGCTGGAAATAGAGCCGGACCCGATCGGGCCGCACGCGGATCGCGCTCACTCCTTGTAACGGCGTGTTGCCTCGACCCCGCACCAGGTCCGAAGTGAGGGGAACCTCCTTCAAGTTCGAATCGACGCTATCGATATTGACGAGAAGTTGAGGACGAGCGACGGCCAGCCGCGCCAGCTCGCCGACGCGGCCGGTGAAATCGACCGTCACCTCCTCGATGTCCGGTTCGCGACTCGTTTCCACGTAGCGTCGGTCGCTGTTGACGATGAGGAGGTCAGCGGAATAGGGTCGCTCCCCTACACGGTCGGCACTCACAGCAAGCCAGAGGAACACGGAGAGGAGCGCTGCCGTGAGCATGTACAGCCAGTTCCGCTTCAGGTTTGCTCGCCAATCTGCCATCGTCACATCCTGAGTAGCTCATTGATCAAGGCTTGGTTCGCCTCGGAGTCCCAGTCGGTGGCCCCGATCAAGCGCTTGATGATCCGACCCTCGCGATCGAGGACGAAGGTCTCCGGAACGCCGATGGTCTGGAGGACTCGGCCGATCCGGCTCTCGGGATCGAGGAGCACGGGGAAATCGAGCTCGAACTCGCGAACGAACTCGTCCACTTTCTCTCTGTAATTTGGCCCCGTGTCGATCGAGATAGCGAGAACCGTGAAGCCCTGGTCCTTGAAGCGCCTGTAAATGTTTTGGATGGGGGGCATCTCAACGCGGCAAGGTCCGCACCACGTTGCCCAGACGTTGATCAGCACTACCTCGCCCAGATGGTCGGCAAACGCGATCTCTTCGCCGGCCAGGTCGGGAGCGCTGTACTCCGGCACCTGGTCACCGACCTCGACGCCGCGTCCGTCGCCGGTGCAGCCCGCCACCAGGCCGCCGAGCGCCGCGAAGCAGAAAGCTGAGCCAACAACCGATCTGAGACTCACACCAGGGCTAGAATCGCTCATCCGGAACTCCCGCTCGTTATCGTCGTGTCAGCTCGTGTGCCCGCGGTGTCGGGCTCGACGTCGCTGGTGTCGGTCGGCAGCGACGTCGAGTCCACCCCCGGCAGCGGGGCGATGGCCACGGTAACCGCGACGCGTGCGCCTCGCGCCGCCCCCTCGCCAGCAGCCGGCGATTGGCCCAAAATCGTCCCCGGCGCCGCCAGGCCGGCCGAGTCCTCCAACACCTCGCCGAGCCGCAGTCCCAGCCTACGCAGCGTGGCTTCGGCTTCCGTCAACGATTGCATCGCCAGATCGGGTACCAGCACGGTGCTCGCGCCGGCGCTCACGAGAAGGCGCACCCCACCGGGAAGCTCGACCGGCGTACCGGGCGCCGGTCGCGTCCCGACCACCTGCCCCACATCGGCGCTGGCGTCGACCCGCGTCACCTCCACCTCGAAGCCCGCCTGCAGCAGGATCAGCTCCGCCTGTTCGCGGCTCAAGCCGACGACGTCGGGCACAGGCCGCTCCGGTGGCCCGAGGCTGATCGTGACCCTCAGAGTAGATCGCGGTGGCGCCATCTGACCGGCCAGCGGCTCCTGCGCAACCACTGTCCCCAGAGGTTGAGCATGGTGGATGGCGAGGGCCTCCTCGAAGGCGAGATCCTCCCGTTCGCTCCTCCTGCGCGCCTCGTCGACGGTCCGTCCGACGACATCGGGGACGCGCTTCAGATCCGCAGCAACATTGTGCGGCGGAAAGACGAAGAGCACAGTAACCAGGTACCCGAGCACTAGACCGAACATAGCCGCAGCAGCAGCAGTCACGATTAGGTGACGAGGAGACGTCACCCACAGACGCCATCCTGCCTCATCCATCTCGGTAGAGTCAGACTCAGCCCAATCGATGTCGGAGTCGTGCAGCATATGCTCCATCCATACCGTGCCGTTGCGGAAGTATCCGCAACTCACCCTCAGCTCCGAGGAATTCCGAGGACAGACGGTCCTCTCCCGGCGCTTCCAATCCAAACTCCACGTGCCTGTTCAAGAAAGCCTCAACCTGTTCCTCGTTCTCCTCCGGTTCCAGCGAACAGGTGGCATAAACCAGCAAACCGCCCGGCGCCAGCGCGCGTGCGGCCGCGTCGAGCAGGCGGCGCTGCAGTCCCGTCTGACTCTCGAGGTCTCCGACCTGTAGCCGCCACCGCCCATCGGGATGCCGGGCGAGCGTCCCGGTCCCCGTGCAGGGAGCATCGAGGAGGAGAACCTCCGCGCCCGAGAGCGGCGGCCGGGTCGAGTCGGCCCGCACAACGTGCAGCCTCGACAGGCCCAGGCGGATTCGTGTCTCCACGACCCGGGCGAGACGGGGACCAGCGACATCGAGGGCCAAAACCTCTTGGCCACGTGCCGCCAGCAGCGCTGCCTTGCCACCGGGTGCCGCACAAAGATCGACGACTCGACTACCCGGGTCCAGTGCCATGTAGTCGAGTACCGCCGCCGCCCCAGGATCCTGTACGATCGCCGGCACGAGGCCCAGCGCCCTCATCAACTCGCTCGAATCGATGCGCAGCGAGGTCGGGACAAGCGGTACGGGGTCGGCCTGGATCCCGGCGGCCCGCAGCCGCCGCACCGCCTCGTCCGGCCGATCGACGACCGACAGGTGTAACGCCGGACGCGTGTTGTTGTACTCCACGAGCCGCTCGACTTCCTCGAGCGGCCATCGCGCCAGCCAGCGCTCTGACAACCAGCGCGGATGTGAGCCCCAGGTCGCGAGGTAGCCGACCGGGTCACGCTCTCGCTCGGGGTATCTATGCTCGTCGGCGTAGTCGCGGTTTAGCCGGCGCAGTACTGCGTTAGTCAACGAGCCCGCACCCCGACCGGCATTGGCCTTTGCCAACTCCACCGCGTCCGAGACGGCGGCGTACGCGGGCACACGATCGAGCTCGAGCAGTTGGTAGGCGCCCAATCTAAGGATGTCGATGACATCCTCGTCCAATCGACCCAGGCCGCCCCTGACAAGCGGGTCGAGCAGGTGATCGAGGCGCCCACGCAGGCGCAGAACGCCGTAGGCCAGCTCTTGGGTCAGGCGGCGGTCCGCCTCCGCCAAGCCGTCGACGCAGCTTTCAAAAGCGCGATCAGCCAGGACGCCGCGGCGCACGGCGCGCAGCACTCCCAGAGCCGCCGAGCGCGCCGGAGCCACTCTCGCCGTGCTAGTCAGCTTTGGTCCTCAGTCGAGCATGCCCGCCGTGGGGCTAGATGGCGCGGCCTGCTCGCGCTTAGGCATTCGACCCGCCAGGTAAGCCAGTCTCCCCGACTCGGTCGCGTACTTCATCGCCAGAGCCATGCCGACGGGATCCTTGGCCGCCGCAACGGCGGTATTCATCAGAATCCCATCGACACCTTGTTCCATTGTCACACACGCATCGGAAGCCGTCCCCACACCGGCATCGACGATGACCGGCACACTCACTCGGCTCTTGATGAGCCGGACGTTGAAGGGGTTGAGCAGGCCGAGCCCGCTGCCGATCGGTGAAGCAAGAGGCATCACCGCGGCGACGCCCGCCTGCTCGAGCTTGAGCGCCGTGATCAGATCCTCGTTCGTATAGGCCAGAACTTTGAACCCGTCGGCCACCAGCGTGCGCGCCGCCTCCAGCAGGCCTTCGACGTCGGGCAAGAGCGTTTCTTGATCACCGATGACTTCCAGCTTGATCCAGTCGCCGAAGCCCGCCGCGCGACCCAGCCCGGCGTAACGAACAGCGTCCTCGGCGCTATAGCAACCGGCGGTATTGGGTAGAAGCGCCCACTTGTCCGGATCGAGATGGTAGAGGATCCCCTCCTCCTTTGTGCGATCGAGATCCACACGACGGACCGCCACCGTGATAATCTCGGTGCCTGAGGCCTCGATCGCCCTAACCATCGTCTCGTTGTCCTTGTACTTACCGGTACCGAGGATCAGCCGCGACCGGAACTTCCGCCCGGCGAGCTCCAACGGCTCGTCGATCTTCTCGAGCATCTCAGCAACCGTCATCCGGATCTTCCTCCCTCGATTCTCAGCCCACCCATCAGCCGCCACCCACGAACTGCACCAGCTCGATCGTGTCGCCGGCGTTTACAGGAGCTTCCCCGTACCGATCGCGCCTCAGGATCTCTCGATTGAGCTCCACGACCACCAGCCGCTCGTGCAGACCGAGATGCGCCAGCAGGCCACTCACCGTGAGGCCCGCCGGGATATCCCGCTCATCGCCGTTCAAAGTAACGACGATCGTCTCACCGCTCGATGCTTCAGTCACTTCTCGACCGCCTAGTCCGAGTGGGTCCTACGCACAGCATCCGCCACCGCCTGCCGGTAGCGCCGCACCGCCTCAGCGGTGTCACGCTCCTGCCAGACTCCGCTCAACACGGCCACGCCCCAGGCGCCCGTTCCCATGACCTCTGCGACCCTTTCCGGTGTGATACCCCCGATCGCCACGATCGGTCGACTCCCCGCAGCCTGCCGCAACGCTTCTAGCCCCAGCGCCGGCCGTCCGGGATGCGACGCCGTCTCGTAGACGCTTCCGAGCAGGGCCACGTCCGCACCGCGCGCCAACCCCTCCCCCGCTTCCGCCGGGCTGTGCACCGAAGCGCCGATCCAGTACGACGACCCCAGGAGGCGGCGCGCCAGCGCGACCTCCAGGCTCCGGGTGCCAAGCTGGACACCGTGTGCACGGACCGCCAACGCCACGTCGATACGATCGTTCAGCCACAGAGTGGCTCGCGCACCCTCGGCGGCAGCCTTTAGCTGCCGGGCGAGCCGCCACATCCGACCGCCCGTGGCCCGGTGTGCGCGCAGCTGCAGCGCGCAGTCCTGGCCACCTGCGACGAGTGCCGAAGCCGCGCGCTCGAGGAAGGCCGCGTCCTCAACGACATCGTCGCTCGTCACGAGGAAAAGCCGCGGGAGAGGTCGGCTCACCCGAACCGCGCGCCCTCCGTCACGCCGCGGCCGCGTATCCATTCTACCGCCTCCATCCGGCGCTTTCCCGCCGGTTGTACCTCTCCCACGCGGAGCAGGCCCGAACCCGTGGCCACCACCAGGCCGGCTCGCGGGTCGGCTGATGCGACGACCCCGGGCTCCTGGGCGGTGGTCTCGTCACTTCTTTGCGGCGCGAACATGCGCACGCGGGCGCCGTTCAGCTCGGTCCATGACCCGGGCACTGGATCGCAGCCGCGGATCCAGCGATCGAGCTCGTCCGCGGTCAGCGACCAGTCGAGCTTGACTTCGTCGGCGCTCAGCTTCGGCGCGTAGGTGGCCTCCGCCTCGTCCTGAACCTCTTCCACCGCCTCACCCGCCTCGATGAGCGCCAGAGCCTCGAGCAGGGTCCGGGCGCCCAGTTCTGCCAGCACCGTGTAGAGCGCGCCAGCCGTCGTGTGGGGGGCGATCTCGAGGTGCGCCCGCAGGATCATCGGGCCGGCGTCGAGTTTATCGACCATCCGCATGATCGTCACGCCCGTCTCAGCATGGCCCCGAATAACCGCCCAGTTCACCGGCGCCGCACCACGCAGCTTCGGCAGGAGCGACGCGTGCACGTTGAACGACCCGAGCCGTGGAAGCTCGAGAACCTCCGGCTTCAGAATGTGACCGTAGGCAGCGACAACCGTTATGTCGGGCTCGAGAGCTCGGAATGCGGCCATGAACTCATCGCCCCACGGCTTCTCCGGCTGCAGTACCGGGATGCCTGCCTCCTGCGCCGTCAGCTTCACCGGCGGCGGCTGGGTCTTCCGGCCGCGCCCGGCCGGACGGTCGGGCTGGGTCACCACCCCGACGACATCACGGCCCGCAAAGATGAGGGCGCGCAGCGTGGTGTCCGCGAGCTGGGGCGTTCCCCAGAAGACGACCCTCACCGCCGACTCTCCTCCTTCAGGCGCTTCTTCCACTTGCTCAACAACATCCTGCGCTTGATCGGCGACAGATGATCGATAAACAGGACCCCGTCCAGGTGATCTATTTCGTGCTGGATACAGCGCGCCAACAGATCCGCCGCCTCAATGCGAAGCGGCTTACCATCAAGATCGAGACCTTCTATCACGACCTGCGCCGGTCGCTCGACAGTCCCAATCAGCCCGGGCAGGCTTAGACACCCCTCCTCGCCACGTTCCGAGCCCGACTGCTCGAGAATGACCGGGTTGACCACCGCCTGCGGCTCCGCCTCGTCCTCGCGTACGTCCATGACGAAGAGGCGCTTCGACACTCCGACCTGTGGAGCGGCCAATCCGATGCCCTCCTCCGTGTACATCGTCTCGAACATCTCCTCGGCGAGCTGCCGAAGGTCGTCGTCGATCTCCTCGACCTCCTCGGCTCGCTGGCGCAGGATCGGATCGCCCAGCAGCCGGATATCCAGCATGCTTACGATTCCTCCTCCGGCCCAGCCGCAAACTTGCGCGCCACTTTGTCGCGCTCGATCACAAGCCGCGTATCCTCTGCCGTCTTGATCGTGAGGCGGTCATCCTTGACGTGGATGATCTTGCCGACGATACCGCCGATCGTCGCCACCTCGTCGCCGCGCCGCAGATCCTTCACCATCTCCTGGTGCCGCTTCTGCTGCTGCCGCTGCGGTCGGATCAGCAGCAGGTAGAATATCGCGACGAACATCGCGAGCATGATCAGGGTACCGGCTGCGCTGCCACCGCCTTGATCGGACGGCATGAATGCGAGTGCTAACAATGTTCTACCTCGTCAGTTGTAGGACTTGCCCAAATCAACGCCCCCACCAGTTAACGACTTCGGTCACCCACGTCGCTCCTTGCATACCGCTCCAGCCAGCCGTCCAGCCACTCCGAGAGCCGCCCCTCGCAGATCGCCGCCCGGGCCTGACGCAGGAGTTCGGTAAGGAAATAAAGGTTATGAATAGACAGCGCGCGCAACCCCAGCAGCTCCTCAGCCACGAACAGGTGCCGGATGTAAGCGCGGCTGTAGCTGCGGCACGTCCAGCAACCGCAGTCTGCCTCGATCGGCGATCCGTCATCGCGCCAGGCCGCCAGCTTGACGTTCACCGGACCAGCCGACGTGAAGGCGGTCCCGTTCCTGCCGTTGCGGGTCGGTGCGACGCAATCGAACAGGTCGTAGCCCAGGCGGACCGCCTCGAGCAGGTCGGCCGGGTAGCCCACACCCATGAGATAGCGAACGCCGCCCTGCGGCAGCTCGGGCGACATCCCCTCGAGGATCTCGTACATCAGCTGCTTCGGCTCGCCGACTGACAAGCCGCCGACCCCGAAACCACCCCAATCGCAGAGGTCGCGAGCCCGCCGCAGCGACTGGAGCCGCAGATCCGGGAACGTACCGCCCTGCAGGACCGGCAACAGCATTTGAGAGGAGTCGCCGGCGGAGAGCTGATCGAAGCGCTGGACACAACGCTCGAGCCATCTCTGGGTGCGCTCCACTGCGCGGGCTGCCGTCTCGCGGTCGGCGCGACCCGGAGGGCACTCGTCAAAAGCCATGATCACGTCGGCACCGAGGGCGTGCTCGATATCCATCACCAGCTCGGGTGTGACGAAGTGGCGTGAGCCGTCTATGTGGCTCTGGAACCAAACGCCCTCATCGGTCACCTCGTTGATCTTGGCGAGCGAGAACACCTGATAGCCGCCTGAGTCCGTCAGGATCGGCCGCTGCCAGTTCATGAACTTGTGCAAGCCGCCCTGGCGCTGCACCAGTTCGTGCCCCGGTCTCAGATAGAGGTGGTAGGCGTTCGCCAACACGATCTCGGCGCCCAGTGCTTCCAGTTCTTCCGGCGACAGGGCCTTTACCGTGCCCTGGGTACCCACCGGCATGAAAGCGGGCGTGCGCACGGACCCGTGCGCCAGGTGTAGCAGGCCCGCCCGGGCCGCACCGTCGTGTGTCTCCAGCTCGAACTCGCCCTGCTTGCTCGTAGCCGTTGCGCTCATGTCACGACCATGGCATCGCCATACGAATAGAACCGGTAGCCCGCAGCGGCCGCGTGCCGGTAGGCGGCCATTGTGAGGTCATGTCCGGCGAAGCTGGCGACCAGCATGAGCAGCGTCGAGCGCGGCAGGTGGAAGTTCGTGACCAGCCGATCCACAGCCCGGAAGCGAAAGCCAGGCCGGATGAACAGGTCGGTCGTGCCGTCTCCCGGCGAAAGGCGCCCATCGGGACCGGCGACCGTCTCCAGCGTGCGCACAGTCGTCGTACCCACGGCCCAGATGGCGCCGCCCCGTGCGCGCGCCCGATTAATCGTCTCCGCCGCCTGCGTCGTCACCCGGTACCACTCGGCGTCCAGATGGTGCCGACCCGGATCCTCCACCTCCACGGGCCTAAAGGTCCCGGGACCCACGTGCAAGGTGAGCTTCGCAATCTCAGCCCCTCGCGCCTCGATCGCCGACAGCAGATCATCGCTGAAGTGCAGTCCGGCGGTCGGCGCCGCCACGCTGCCGCCCTCGCGCGCGTAAACGGTCTGATAGCGGCCGCGGTCGGCCTCGTCGTCCGGGCGCCGGATATAGGGGGGTAGCGGGACGTGCCCGTAGCGGGCGATCGCCTCATCGGGTGGTAGTCCGGACTCCAGACGCACCAGGCGCCCTCCGCCTTCGACGGTCTCCTCGATGACCACTCTGAGGTCGGCGGAGACCTCCACCACCCGGCCCGGCTTCAGCTTCGCGCCGGGCCGAACCAGGGCGCGCCAGCGGGTGCCGGCGACGTCGAGTCGCTCGATCAGAAGTACTTCCGCCGCTGCACCGCTCGGCTTTTGCCCAACCAGGCGGGCCGGGAAGACGCGGGTATCGTTAAGCACCAACACATCGCCGGGAGAAATCAGCGAAGCGAGGTCCCTGAAGCTGAGGTCGACGAAGCTCCCCTCCCCCCGTCGAACCTGCAGGAGGCGGCTCGCGTCCCGATCGGGAAGCGGGCGCTGGGCGATGAGCCGCTCATCGAGCGGGTACTCGAAATCGCGCGTACAGAGCGACCCCGCGTCGCCGCTACCGGGCGACATCGGTGCCGCATCCTCGACCGATAAGCGTTCAGCCATCGGCGAACAGCTGGCCCTGCTCGCCGCTCGTGCCCGGCGGCACATCATACCCGAATCGCCGATAAGCTTTAGGCGTCGCTATTCGGCCACGCGCCGTACGCTGCAGTAGACCGTTCTGGATCAGGTAAGGCTCGTAGACCTCTTCCAGGGTGTCGGCCTCTTCGCCGAGCGCTACGGCCAGACTCGAGAGCCCCACAGGCCCACCGTCGAAGTCCTCGATGATCAGCCGCAACATCCGCGCGTCCATCTGCTCGAGCCCGTACTCATCCACATTCAACATCTCGAGCGCCGCCTCGGCGACCGGACGCGTGATGGCGCCGTCTGCTTTCACTTCGGCGTAATCGCGGACGCGCCGCAACAGGCGGTTGGCGATTCGCGGCGTGCCGCGAGAGCGACGCGCGATCTCCTCGGAGCCCTGATCGTCGATGGAAATCCCAATAATCCCCGCCGAGCGACGGACGATCTGTTTCAGGTCAGCGGTCGGATAGTAGCCCAGACGTTCGACGACTCCGAAACGCGCACGCATCGGCGGCGTCAGGAGGCCGAAGCGCGTCGTCGCGCCGATCAACGTAAAGCGTTCCAGTTTCATCGTGATCGTCTGTGCCTTGGGACCTTCGCCCAGGCGGATCTCGATGCGGAAGTCCTCCATGCCCGGATAGAGAAACTCCTCAATGATTGGCCGCAGGCGATGGATCTCATCGATGAACAGGACGTCGCCTTCCTTCAGATTGGTGAGAGACGAGACGAGGTCACCCGGTCTCTCCAGTGCCGGCCCGGATGTCGTCTTGATGTCTACACCCAACTCGTTGGCAATGAGCAGCGCCAGCGTCGTCTTTCCGAGCCCCGGCGGCCCGTAGAACAGGGTGTGATCGAGCGGCTCGCCCCGCTTGAGCGCGGCCTCGACATAGATGGACAGGCTTTCCTTGACCTTTTCCTGTCCGACGAATTCGGCCATGCGCCCCGGCCGCAGCGCCGCCTCGCTCACGCCCTCGCCCTCGAGTTGCCTCGGTGTAGTGATCTCTGTAGTCATGACAACCCCGCCAGCGCCTCCCTCACCAAGCTCTCGACATCGAGTTCGGCGCCGTCACCGGCCTTGAGCACATTGCGCACCGCACCTTCCGCTTCGGCCCGCGAATACCCAAGTGCCATGAGCGCCGATATGGCCGGCTCGACCCTGACCTGGTCGGGCTCGGCTTCCACTGCCGCCGGGATTATGTCCTCCAGCTTGTCACCCAGCTCCAGTGCTATCCGTTCCGCCTTCTTTCGGCCCACACCGTTGACCGTCTGCAAGCGATCCAGGTCTTTTCCCCTTATCGCCTCGACCAGCTGGGTCGCGCTCATCGAACCGAGCATGGTCAGCGCCAGGCGCGGCCCGACCCCCGACGCCGATGTCAGCCTCGCGAAGAGCGCTCGTTCCAGCTCACCGGGGAAGCCAAACAGGTCGAGTCCGTCCTCACGGCTCACGAGCGCCGCATGTAGCTCCACCTCACGCCCGACACGCGGAAGCGTTTCGAATAGCGAAGCCGGGATCAGCAGTTCGTAGGTCACACCGCCAGCGGTGGCGATCTCCGCTCGATCGATCTCCTTGCGGACCAAGGTCCCGCGTACGCGGCTAATCACTTGTGTTTCCTTCCCACTCCTCCGCGAACCCAGGCCGACTCGTTCTCCGAACTGTCTCGGAACAAGTGACAGAGAGCGAGAGCGACGCCGTCGGCGGCGTCGGCGGGCGTCGGTGCTTCGGCCAGCGACAGATGCTTCTGTACCATGAAGGCTACCTGGTCCTTCCCCGCCTTTCCAGTGCCCACTACCGTGCTCTTCACCTCCGCCGGCGCATACTCGACCACCGGTACTCGGCGAACGGCCGCCGCCAGCATGACGGCGCTGCGCGCGTGTCCCAAGATCACCGTGGTCCGAACGTTTCGCCCATAGAAAACGCCCTCGACGCACAAGACGTCGGGGCGAGTGCGGTCGATCACTTGCGCGACGCCCTCGAAGATCTCGAGCAACCGCTCGGCCAGGGGCGTATCCGCAGTCGGCCGAATGGCGCCGCACTCGACCAGCGCGGGCCGACGATCCTCCCCGCGAGCAACGACACCGTAACCCGTGATCTGGGTGCCGGGGTCAACGCCCAAGACGATCATCGGACGGCCCGGCTACTGACCGGCCCCGGCAAGCTCCGCGAGCAGAGCTTCGTCGATATCGAGGTTCGAGTAGACGTGCTGTACGTCTTCCTGGTCTTCGAGCGCTTCCAGCAGAGCGATCAGTTTCTCGGCATCACGGCCCTCCACCCGGACCGTGGTCTTCGGATTCATGACGAGGCGCGCTTCGGCGAGCTCGACGCCGCTGCCGCGCAGCGCCTCCTGGACGGCATGGAAGTCCGTAGGGCTGGTGGTCACTACGAAGGTGTCGCTCTCCAGTTCCATATCGTCCGCCCCTGCATCGAGCGCCGCCTCCAGTACGGCCTCCTCGTCGTAGCGGCTCGCGTCGACCAGCAGCTGGCCCACCCGATCGAAGTTCCATGCCACCGACCCGGAGCTGCCCATACTGCCGCCATACCGTTCAAGCACATGGCGAACCGCGGCTACCGTCCGGTTCGTGTTGTCGGTCACTGCCTGCACGAGGATGGCCACACCGCCCGGCCCATAGGCCTCGTAGCTGACCTCCTCGAACGACACTCCCGGCAGCGCCCCCGTCCCTCGGAGAATAGCCTTCTCGATGTTGTCCTTGGGCATGTTGGCTGCTTTGGCATTCTCTATCGTCGTTCGCAGCCAGGGGTTGCCGTCGGGATCGCCGCCGCCTTCGCGGGCAGCCACCGTGATCTCGCGGATCAGTCTGCCAAAAAGCTTGCCGCGCTTGCTATCCTCGGCCGCTTTCTTGCGCTTGATCTGCGACCACTTGCTGTGGCCGGCCATTCCCGCGTTCCTCCTTTATTTGCTTGACTCGCTTTGTGAGAATATAGGCGGCTATATGAGGGGATTCAAACCGCTAGCCGGTGGCCGGTGACCGGTCACTGGCTACCGGTCACCGGCTACAGTCCTACTTCTTCTCCTCCTCCTCGCGAGCGGCGGTCTCCTCCTTCACCTTGTCGATGATATTCGGCGGTGCCTGCTCGTAGGCGAAGAACTTCATCTTGTAGCTTCCGCGTCCCTGGGTGATGGAGCGGAGCGTCGAGGAGTAGCGGTGCATCTCGTTCAGCGGCACTTGTGATCTGACGACCTGCTTTTTGCCCTTCGGCTCCATCCCGAGGATCTTGCCGCGCCGTTGGTTGAGGTCGCCCATCACGTCGCCCATGTACTCGTCGGGAACCGTGACCTCCACCTCGTAGATCGGCTCGAGCAGGATCGGGCCGGCCTGGGGCGCCACATTCTTGAAGGCCAGCGAGCCGGCGACCTTGAAGGCAATATCGGATGAGTCGACAGAGTGGTGCGAGCCGTCGTATACCTCGGCCTGGAAGTCGACCACGTGATAGCCTGCTACCACACCCTTCTGGGCCGCCTCCTGTACACCTTTGTCGACCGACGGCACGAACTTGCCCGGTATGACGCCGCCCACGATAGCGTTCTTGAACTCGTAGCCGCTGCCCGCCGGCAGGGGACTCAGGCGGACCCAGCAGTCGCCATACTGGCCGCGGCCGCCCGTCTGTTTCTTGTAGCGGCCTTGCCCCTCGGCCGTCTTCGTGAACGTCTCGCGGTACGGGATGCGGGGGGGCTCAGTCTGGACCTCGATGCCGAAGCGTCGGTTGACCCGTTCGATCGCCAACTCCAGGTGCATTTCGCCGAGGCCCCGGGCGATCGTCTGGCCGAGCTCGGGGTCGTAGGCTGCGGTGAACGTCGGGTCTTCCTCGTGGATCTTGTGCAAGCCGGTCGAGACTTTGTCTTCGTCACCACGCTTGGCCGGCTTCACCGCTATGGAGATATCGGAGTCGGGGAAGGCGATCCCATCGAGCACCAGCGCCCGGTTCTCCTCTGCCAGCGTGTCACCGGTGTGCGTGTCCCGCAGCTTCGCGACCACACCTATGTCGCCGGCATGGATCTTACCGACCTCCGCCCGATCTTTGCCTTGCGGCACACCGGGGTGGCCGAGCTTTTCGGAGCTACCACGCGTGGTGTTCTTCGCCGAAGCACCCGCCTCGATCGAGCCGGAGAAGACTCGGAAATACGAGAGCTCGCCGACGTGGGGTTCCGAGGTGGTTTTAAAGACGAGCGCGGCCAGCGGCCCATTATCGTCGGCGCTCAGCTCGATCTCGGCGTCACCGTCCTTGGCCGTCTCGTGCACCGCCTCCGCCGGGCTGGGCATGATGTCGACGATGCGCTCTAGCATGCCGCGGGCCCCGTAGCCTGTTTCCGGCGCCGCACAGACGACGGGGTAGATCAGGCCGGCCTTCATCGCCGCCTTCAACACCTCGGCCGCCCGGCCTGGCTCGATCGTCTCCTTCTCGAAGTACTCTTCCATGAGAGCGTCGTCGGTGGCGGCGATCGCCTCGACCAGCTCCTGATAGGCTGCGCTGCACGCATCCTTCAACTCGGCCGGGATATCCTCTTCTTTGTACTGGCCCTTTTCCGACTTGGGATCGAAGATGCGGGCGCGGCTCGACAGAAGATCGACGACGCCCCTGAATCCCTCCCCCGACCCGATGGGAATCTCGAGCGGCACGACATCTTTGGAGAATTCCTCGTGGAACTCGCTCATTACCGAGTCGAAATTCGCGTTCTCCTTGTCCATCATCGAGACTACCAGAATCCGGGGGATCCCACGCTCCTCGCAGTACTCCCAACTGTTCTCCGTCCCGACCAGCACGCCGGCCGTGGAATCGACGAGGATCGCCGCTCCGTCCGCGACGCGGACGCCGGCTTTAGCGTCGCCTGCGAAATCGAGGTACCCCGGGGTGTCGATGAGATTGATCTTGACGTCCTGCCAAACGGCGTGCGCAACCGCCGTGTTGACCGAGATCGAGTGGTCCTTCTCCTCGGCAGTGAAATCGGTGACCGCCGTACCGTCGGCGACCGAGCCCTTCCTGGTCGTCGCTCCGGCCGAAAAGCACATCGCGTCGACCAGCGTAGTCTTGCCCGTCCCGCCGTGGCCGAGGAACACAACGTTGCGGATCGCATCGGTAGTAAAGCTCTTGGCTGACAACTGCCGCCTCCCTAGGTGAGCTGGACTGTGGATCGGGCCGGAATCGTATTTTCGGCGGACCGGAAAATCAAGTGATTATGGGATTGTGGGATTCGGGGATTCGGGGATTCGGGGGGTCAGGAGGTATTTGGGGACCTGGGATTGGAGGAGCGGGAATCCGTGGAATCCGGGGATCCAGTCCCCGGATCCCTGAATCCCCGACTCCCGGGCCCTAGTGCCGGACCTCGTGCTGCGCCTGGCGGCGCCGCGAGACTTCGTCGAGGAAGCGGCGCTCCTCCGGGGTCAGCGACTCGAGACCGCTGGCGGCAATCTTCTCCAGCAGCTTATCGACGATCTCCAGGATCCGTTTTTCCTC
Source organism: Gemmatimonadota bacterium (assembly GCA_039586755.1). Taxonomy (GTDB): domain Bacteria; phylum Gemmatimonadota; class Gemmatimonadetes; order Palauibacterales; family KS3-K002. The sequence continues at coordinate 166,601 of JBDHJU010000001.1, forward strand.
GTCGGCCTGCATGGGGCGAGCCGGCTTGCCCCCACCGCCTTGCACGACCCGGAGTCGCCGCTTGCGCAACCGCTTCTTCCAGGCCTCCAGGTGCGCCCCCAACTGCCAGCCCTTCTTCAGGTAGACGTAGCCCACGACCAGGCCGCCCAGGTGGGCGAAGTGGGCGATCCCGTCGGCTGACCCGCCGAAGGCCGAGAAGAACGTCATCGCTCCGAGGATGACAACCAGGTACTTAACCTTGATGGGAAATATGGCGTAGATCCAGACGAGACTGTTCGGCCAATTCAGAGCGTAGGCCAACATGACCCCGTAGACCGCACCGGACGCGCCGACGATCGGGATGGTCCCGATGTTCGGGTCGAAAGCCATCGCGCCGATGTTGAACAGCGCACCGGCCACACCGCAGATCGCATAGTATTTCAGGAACTCCTTCCCGCCCCAACGCTCCTCGAGCGGTGGGCCGAAGAAGAAGAGCATCAGCATGTTGATGAAGACATGGAAGAAGCCGCCGTGGACGAACATGTAGGTAACGATCGTCCAGGGCTTTTTGTAGACTTCGGCCGCGGTGAAACCGAGATACTCGACGACCAGCTCGAACGGGAGCAGGCGCGCCCAAGTCAAGAACCAGAACATCGCGTTGGCGATGATCAGGCGCTTCACCCACGGTGTCATTCGATAGGCGAACCTCAGCCCGCCCGGGCTCATGGACCCGTACCTGTTCACTTGCTCCGTCCTGCGCTCATAGGCACCTCAACTACCCTAACCCTGACCGCCAGGCCGGGTTCCACCCGAGCGCCCCTTCTCCAACGCCAATCGGACGATGCGGTCGCACAGCTCCTCGAACGATACGCCGACGGCCCGCGCCGCTTTGGGTAAGAGACTCGTGGCGGTCATCCCGGGAAGCGAGTTGGCCTCGAAGCACCAGGGAGCGCCGTCCTCGTCGAGCCGGAAGTCCACGCGGCTGTAGGCCGACAGTCGGAGCACACGGTGCGCGCGCACCGCTAGATCCTGCACTTCTCTGGTGAGGGTATCATCGATTGGCGCCGGGACCTCGTATTCGGACATGCCTTTCGTGTACTTGCACTCGTAGTCGTAGATCTCGTGCTTAGGGCGAATCTCCACGATGGGCAGAGCCTCGTCCCCCAGGACCCCCACCGCCAGTTCGCGCCCGGGGATGAAGTGTTCAACCATCACTGGTCCCTGAAAGCGACCGGCCAGCTCGATCGCCGCAGCCAGTTCACGCGGGCCCCTGACGACGCTGACGCCGACCGTAGAACCCTCGTGGGACGGCTTGACCACCACCGGAAAGCCGCCGAGCGCCTGTTCCACCTGCGCCTCAGTCACCGGCGCCACGAGCCAGGGTGGAGTTGGGATGTTCGCACTGACGAAGAGGTCCTTTGTGACCAGCTTGTCCATCGCCAGAGCGCTGCCCAGCGGTCCGCTACCCGTGTAGGGAATGCCAACGAGGTCGAGTAACGCCTGTACACGCCCATCCTCGCCGGCCCCACCGTGCAGGGCGACAAAGACGACCTCGGTAGCGCCGAAATCCGGGACATCCTCCAGCCGTCGGGCCAGCGAACCGCTCTCCAGGTGCACCAGCTCGCCCTGGTTGGGCGGCTCGGTGCCGATCCCCGGCGCGGACGGCGATTCTGACCCGGTCAGAGGGATGGACTGGCCACCGGCGGCATCGATCGCCACGACCCGGTGAGCCCGCGCCTCGAGGGCTTTGGCGATCTCGCGGCCGGTTGCCAGCGACACATCGCGCTCGGCGCTTGTGCCTCCCATCAACACGGCAACCTTCATGTTCACCTGCCCTCTGTGGACTCTGCAGCCGTGCTACGGGTGAAGCGAACCGGCAACATAGCCCATACCGCAACCGGCTGCTCACCCTCGGTTGCTGGGTCGTACCTCAAATTTCTGGCCCCACGCACGGCGATGGAATCGAGCTCGGCATGGCCGCTCGACCGCTCGAGTTCCACAGAGTCCACCGTGCCCGCCGCCGTGACATGTATTCTGAGCAGCACCTCGCCTTCCACACCCTCGCGCCACAACCGCAGCGGGTAGCGGAAGGGCATCTCACTGCTCCGGAGCACCGGCAGTTGCTGTCCGCCGCGCACGCGGTCCAGCAAGGTGCCGACCCCCAGAACCTGACTCGCCACCGCATAGCCCACGGCGGCCGTCGCCACCACCAGCCCGACGACGAGGATCCGTCTCATGCGCCCTCCGCCTGGCGCTTCAGCTCAGCCAACAGAGCGAGCGCTTCCATCGGCGTCATCTCCTCGGGCATAACGTTCCGCAGTCTCTCGAGCACAGGACTTTCGGGCTCTTGGAAGAGGGACAGCTGCGAGCGGTCCAACGATTCCGGCAGCCTTCCGCGGCGGCCGAACCCCGGTCCCGAGCCGACCTCCAGGCCCTCCAGGTCGCGGAGGATTTGCCGCGCCCGCTCGATGACCTCGGCCGGTAGTCCGGCAAGCCGTGCCACCTGCACACCGTAGGACCGATCGGCGCCGCCCCGCTCGAGGCGTCGCAGGAAAACGATATCGTCTCCTACCTCTTTGACGACCACGTTGTAGGCCGCAGCCGCCGGCAAAAGATCCGCAATCTGGGTCAGTTCGTGGTAGTGCGTGGCGAAGACCGTCTTGGCGCCGATGCGCTCGTGGATGTGCTCGGTCACCGACCAGGCGATCGACACACCGTCATACGTCGATGTGCCGCGACCGATTTCATCCAAAAGCACAAGGCTGCGGTCCGTCGCTCCGTTCAGGATAGCAGCCGTCTCGATCATCTCGACCATGAACGTGCTATGCCCCTGCGCGAGATTGTCGGAGGCGCCGACCCGGGTGAAGATCCGATCGGTTACCCCGATCTCCGCCGAATCCGCCGGCACGAAGGAACCGACCTGTGCCATTAGCGTGATGAGACCAACCTGCCTAAGGATCGTAGACTTGCCGGCCATATTCGGGCCCGTAAGAATGATCACACGCTCGTCCCCATCGAGCCTGATGTCGTTGGGCACGAACTGCTCGCGCGGCATCATGCACTCGACGACCGGATGCCTGCCAGCCCGGACGTCGATTCGATCCTCCATGTCGATCCGCGGTCGCGTGTAGCCGTTCCGGTCAGCCATGTAGGCCAGCGAAGCATACACATCGATGAGTGCAATACGCCGCGCAGCGTCCAGCAGACGTTCGACAGCTCCTCCCACCGTCTCGCGTACTTCGCGGAAAAGCCGCTGTTCGAGATCGCCGATCCGCTCCTCGGCGCCCAGCACCTTCGACTCCCACTCCTTGAGCTCGGGTGTGATGAAGCGCTCGGCATTGGTGAGCGTCTGTCGCCTTTCGTAATCGTCAGGGACTTTGCCGAGGTTCGGCTTCGTCACCTCTATGTAGTAGCCGAACACACGGTTGTATCCGACCTTGAGCGAACCGATCCCCGTGCGCTGGCGCTCGCGGCCCTGTAGCTCAGCAATCCAGCCCACCGCACCATCACGTATCGAGCGCAACTCATCCAGTTCACTCGAGTAGCCGGCCCGCACCACACCGCCGTCAGCCAGGTTGGCAGGCGCCTCGGGATCGATGGCGCGCTCGATCAGCTCGACGACATCCTCGGCCGGATCGAGCCCGTCGCAGGCGTCAGCCAGCTCGCGGCTGCTAGGCTCGGCCAGCGCCTCCAGGACGGAAGGTATCTGACGCAGCGAGTCGGCTAGGGCGAGCAGATCGCGGGGAGCGGCGCGCTGGGCGCCGGCCTTCCCGGCCAATCTGGCCAAGTCGCGCACCGCACCCAAAGACTCACGCACGCGCTTCCTTCGCGGCCCATCGTCAATCATCTCTTCGACCGCGTCCAGTCGATGGTTGATAGCCTCCGGATCGACCAGCGGTCGCAACAACCAGGAACGCAAGAGACGAGTGCCCATCGGAGTGAGCGTCCCGTCGATCACATCGAACAGCGTCGTACCACCGAGCTCGGGGCGCAGCGGGCGGATCACCTCCAGGTTGCGCCGCGTCATCTCGTCCATGTGCAGCGCCGTGCCACCGCGCTCGGCTCGAGGTGGCCGCAGCTGGCTGCCGCCGCCGGGCTGCACCTCGAGCACGTAGCCCAGCAACGCGCCCGCCGCCCTGACCGCAGGCTCATCACCGGGCTCGCTCAGACCGAGGCTGGCGAGACTTGTGATCCCGAAGTGCCGGCAGATCTTTTCGCCGGCGATTTCGAGGTCGAAATTCCAGTCCTCACGGTAAGTCGCCGGCCGCTCCGACACATCTCCCGCCTGCGCCGCGTGGTACGGCTCCCAGGAACTGGGAAACACGATCTCGCGCGCGTCTATCCGCTCGAGCTCGGAGGAAAGCTGGGAGCGAGCGACGCCGCCGCAGAAGAACTCGCCCGTCGAGATGTCGGCCCAAGCCAGCCCCACGTCCTCGGCAGCGGCCGATCCGGCGACGGCGGCGAGGAAGTTGTTCTGCCCAGCCTCGAGCAGAGCCTCGGAGAATACGGCACCAGGTGTAACCGTCTCGACGACCTCGCGGCGAACCACGCCACGGGCTTGAGAGGCATCTTCCACCTGCTGGCATATCGCCACGCGGCGTCCCAATCGAATGAGCCGCTGCACGTACTCCTGGGCCGCTTTGATAGGGACGCCGGCGAGCGGGACGCGTGCCGCCTCACCGTTGTTGCGGGATGTGAGGGTCAGGTTGAGGAGCCGCGACGCTTCCTCGGCATCCTCGAAGAACATCTCGTAGAAGTCGCCGACCTGAAAGAAGAGGATCGCGTCGGGATAGCGACCCTTCATCTCCAGATACTGGCGCATCAATGGCGTGTTGGGACCGCGGTCTGGCTGCACTGCCGTTTTATCCTCCGCTCCGCTCCGGCTGGGAGACCAGGAACGGCGAGTGCCCCTCCTCGACCAGCCGCTCAATGAGCGCCTGAGCTTCCGCCTCTAGCAGCCCCCGTCCGATGCGCACCCGGAAGATCGGGTCATCCCCGTCGGAGCTCAGCACCCACGCATCGTAGCCGGCGATGAGTAGCTCGCGGGCCAGGTTCTGTGCCGCCGCCTCGTCCCTGAAAGCGGCGACCTGCACCGTGTACGTACGCTCGGCCGAGCCGCAAGCGGATTGCACATCACGGAAGGAGCGCTCCAGCAGCGTGTCACCTGGAACCAGCTCCGCCAATCCCTGCTCGGCGGCGGCGCAGGCGCGGTGCGTATCGCCCAGTTCTCGCGCCGCTCGGCTGATCCAGAGCAGCGCCTCGGACCCGTGCTCACTCGTCGGATAATCGCGCCGCAGCCGCCCCAGGTATTCGACCACCTTCGCGAATTCACCCTCGGCGTACTTATACTGGGCCAACCGCACAAGCGCGTCATCCGCGTAGGGGGTGGTCGACCCCTCGATGATCACCCGTAGGTAACTGAGCTCGGCCTCATCGCCTTCTTCCGCCAGCCGGCCCGCCAGAAACCAGGCCCGGGCCTGTTGGTCCAGTGGCGCCGACTCTCCGAAGTCGCTCTCCCAGCGCGCCAACGCCTCGCGCGCTTCCCGGACCTCGCCCTGATCCGCCAGGCGCTCGGCCTGATCTAGGAGCCCTTCCTGCTGCGCCATCGCCGAACCGACCGGCGCCAAGACGGAGTATCCCGCAAGCGCCGCACACGTCAGCGCCAAGCGCACGATCCTCAGCTTAGAGCTTAGGCGATCTTCCACCTCTACCTCCCACACCGGCTTCCTGTTGTGCCCGGGAGCCATCCCCAGCCCCTATCCTCAGAAGAGCTTCCTCCAGCGCGGCACGTTCGGAGAGACCGCCCGCTTTGATCAGGCGGTCGGCGCGTAAGAGCTCGGCCAGCGCCGCCTCGATCTGTGCCTCGCTCCAGTTACGCGCCTGCCGTGCATAGGTACGCACCTTCCAGGCGAGGTTGCCGTAGCTCCCGTCCCGCTTGAGTACCTGCACGAGCGCACTTTCGCCGGCACGCGCCAGGCCGACCCGGATCAACGACTCGGACAGCCACCCGATCAGCCCGACCGCGTTCTCACCCGAGTCGAGCAGCGCCGGCAGCTCCTCCAGCGCCGACCCGATTCGCCGGTCCGCTACCTTGTCGATCCAACTCCATCGATCGACCTGGGGTAGCGCGCCGACCGCAGCCCGCACCTCTGCCAGCCCGATCTTCTTCGCCGGCTCGATGTAGTTGACGAGCTTCTCCAGTTCTTGCGCCAGGACCCCCAAACGTGCTCCGATGCCCGCGGCGAGCAACTGCGCCGCCGGCATCTCCAGCTCCACCTTGTGAACCGATTGGGCGCGCCTGGCTATCCAGCCGGGTAACTCCGACGTGCCGGGAGTCCGAAGCGCGGTCGTCATGCAATGACGGCGCAGCACGTCGTAGAACTTCGCCTTGGAGCCGCGCGGGACTTCCGCGGCCAGGATAAGCACCCGGTTCGGTACATCCCGGCGCACGGCTTCCTCGACCACCGACCGCGATTTCGGCGTCAGCCCCTGAGCCTTACGAATCACCACCACCCGGTACGGCGACAGCATGGGAGGGGTCCCAAGCATCGCCGCCAGACTCGCCGCGTCCAGGTCGTCTCCGCTCGCTTGGTCGAGATCGAAATCGGCGGAACCACCCGCCAGGTGGGCCTCCGTTAGGAGAGCTATCGCTTCGTCGCGAAGGAATGGGTCCTCTGTCTTGAGAAAGAAGCTCCCGCCCAGCTCCCCTTTCTCCATCCTGTCGCTGAGCTGGTCGTATGTCAGCTCGCCCATATCACAGTATTGGACGGAGAATCGAGAGGTGTCAACTCGGCTACGGCTCCCAGACCCTACTGCGGTGCCGCCGCCGGCTCATCGTCAACCGGCGGCCGGCGCGACGCCCTTAAAGGAGCTCGAAACAGCGACAACCGTTCCGGCGGTGGCTTGAAGAGGCGGCCGTCACTCAGGTCGGGAACCTGAAGGAAATTCACCGCCGTAGTAAACTTGGGCGCCGGCCCCCACAGCGACGGCACCTCATCGGAGGCCGCCGGTTCCACGACCAGCGGCGGAAGATCCGCCGTCCCTCCGAAGTTCAGCATCGCCAGCGACCCCACGACGCTCAGCGCCATGGCGGCCACCCCGGCAACCAGCGCAGCCCTGCCCCGCTCCACCCCCCGGCTCGACAGACGGCCTGAGCCCAGCACCCGCTCACCCACCCGCGGCATGAGTCCCGGGCGTGCCTCCGGCGGCTCGAGCCCTCTGACCAGCTCGAGACCGCGTCGCATCACCCGGTCGTACTCGGCGCAGTCCGAGCACCTCAGCAGGTGATCGCAGTAGCTTACTATGGAGTGTTCCTCAAACTGGCGGTCGAGGAAGTCGGAGTAGTCCGTTAGAAACTCTTCACATTCCATGATCGCGCGCCCCGAGGCCGATCCTTCTGCTGCCTGGCTGAGAATCGGTGATTGAACCCTTCTACGCCTCAGGCCCCGCTGAGTTCCACACCCCGGGGATAGCGAATATCGATATTGGGAATGCGGGGATTCGGGTATTCGTGAGTCGGGGACTGGGAACTCAAGAATCCGTGGCATTCGGGATTCCCCGAATCGCCAAACTCCCCGATACCACGGATTCCACCGACTCCACTTCCCCGGACCCCGATGCCCGAATTCCCGAGTTCCCGATTTGGGAATATGAAAAGGCGCCGGCCTCGCGGCCGGCGCCTTGAACCTGCAGCGCCTCGGGTTTGACCCCGCCTGCGGCTAGCGCAGCATCGGTGCGATGATCTGCGCGAAGTTGTTACGGGCCCTATTCAGCCTCGACTTAACCGTGCCCAGGTTAACACCGGTGATCTCGGAGATC
>JBDHJU010000077.1:0-26524 GCA_039586755.1 Gemmatimonadota bacterium
CGCGACGGAGACCGGCGCGTCGCCGGCCGAGGTCTCCCGCTTAGCCGCCGTGGCCACCACGCCGCCCAGCGCCACGGCCTGGGGCTCCATGGTGATCTCCACCGTCGCCCGGGCGCCGGCCTCCACATCGACATCTACCTGGCGCGGCGCGTAGCCGATCCGCTCCACCGCCAGCCGCCGGGCGCCCGGCGGCACGCGCCGCACCTCGAAGCGGCCCGAGTCGTCGGCGAACGTGGTCAGCACGGTCCCCAGGACCCGGATCGCCGCCGTGGCCACGGGGTCGCCGGTCCGGGCGTCGACGACGCGGCCGGATATCGTGCCCGGCTCTTGGGCGGACGCCGGCGAGCCGTCGATGGCGATGGCGAGGGCGAGGGCGAGGGCGAGGCGAGTCGTCATGGGGGGTTCAGGAAATCCAGGACTTCCTGGATGGTCATCATGTTGTCGAAGTCGGCCGCCAGGTCCGTGTCCCCCGTCTCGGTCGGTTCTCGTTACCCGCCTCTTTCCAGACCACCACCAGGAAGGCGAAGTCGCCGGGCTCCAGGGCCGCGACGTAGGGCGAGCCGTCGCCGGCGGTCCGCAGCGTGTCGGAGAAAGTCACGAAGTTCAGGAGATCCAGCTCGGTCTCGGGCAGATCCACGTAGACCGCCAGCCGTACCCAGTCCGTGGTCGCAGCCGGCGGCTGGCTCTGATAGGCCACCCGGCCGCTCACCCCCTGGAAGGGGACCGGCTCGAGGCCGTCGGCGCACCCCCCGGAGAGGGCCGCCGCGAGGGCCACGAACGCTCGAAAAGTGGGCTTTCTCACGTGTGACAATTTGCTTGACAGTGGGGCGGCGCGAAAGCTAGTATGAAATACCCCGCCGAATCAAATGCGAGTTTGGTTTCAGTCCGGCTGCCCAGGATCTCAAGAATGAGTTTGACATTCCGGATAGCGCCGTCGCGTTGCGTCGAGTGCATGGCGTGCGTGAGGGTTTGTCCGGTCGAAGCGGTCAGGGCCGAGGAAGGCACCGTCCAGATCGTCGAGGCCAGCTGCATAGAGTGCGGCCTCTGCCTGCCGGCCTGCGGACACGACGCCATCGACGCCTCGGGCGACCTGGCGGCGGCGCGCCGGCACCTGGAGTCCGGCGAAGCGGTGCTCATCCTGGCCACCGAGTCGGTCGTCCACTTCCACCCGGCCACGCCGGAGCAGGTGCTCAACGCTTGCCACGCCGCCGGGTTCCGGGCGGTCTACCCGGGTGTCCTGGGCGACGAGCTGGTCGCCCACGAGTACCTGAGGTTGTGGCGCGGCAACGGCCATGCCACGACCATCCGCTCCACCTCGCCCATCGTGGTGGAGTACGTGAAGCGGAAGTTCCCGGAGCTGTTGCCGTACCTGGCTCCGGTGGTGACGCCGGCCGTGGCGCAGGCCCGCTACCTGCAAAAGATCCACGGCGAGGACGTCAAGATCGTCTACTCGGGGGTCGGCAACTTCGGGGCGCCCGAAGCGGACGAACGGCCGATAGCCGCTTCGGTCACCTTCGCCGAGCTCGAGATCCTGCTGGGCGAGCGCGGGGCCCGGCCGGCCGAGCAGCCGGGTAAGCTGGATCGGAAGATCCTGGGCCGGCAGCGCCACCTGTCCCTGGCCGGTGGGATGCCGCTGGCGGTTCTGAAAGAGGAGCGGGCGCTCTCGCGGCGCTTCCGCAAGGTCCGGGGCCTCAAGGAGGTCCCGGCCATCGCCGAGGCGATCAGCCGCTCGAGAGGTGCAGTGCAGCTGGGCTTCGTCGACCTCTTGCCCTACGAGCGCGACCTCGATCACCCGGTGATGGGACCCAAGGCCGAGCTGTACGTGCGGCGCGAGATCGCCGCCGGGGCCGAGGCGCCCCGCTCCAAAAAGCCGGTATTCGACCCGGGGCTCGGGGTGGACCTCTCCACCGCCCTCGAGCCCGCCGGGAACGGGCGGCCGGTGACGGCGGCCGAGATCGAGATCCTGCTCTCCGAGCAGATCGGCCGGGCCGCCGACGGTACCAACTGGGACTGCGGCGCCTGCGGGTTCGAAGAAGGCTGCGGGGCGTTCGCGGCGGCGGTGCTGCGCAGCAGGGCGCGCCTGGACATCTGTCCATTTTATCAGGCCAGGCGCTACGAACGGGCGGTCAAGGACGCCGCCCACGACGCCCTGACCGGGCTCTACTCGTACCGCGTGCTGCGCAACAGGCTGGCCGAAGAGACCGCCCGGGTGCGGCGAACCGGCGGCAGGTTCGTGGTGATCTTCCTCGACCTGGACCGCTTCAAGCCGGTCAACGACCGGCTGGGACACGCCGCCGGAAACAGAGTATTGCGCGAAGTGGCGCAAATCATTAACGATTCTATACGCGCCAACGACTTCGCGGCCCGCTTCGGCGGTGACGAGTTCGTCGTCATCCTGCCGGACGGCGACGAACAAGGCGCTCTGCGGGTAGCACAGGACATACAGTCCCGGGTCGCCAAGATCCGGGCGCGCGGCGATGGCGCCGAGATGACCGTATCGCTCAGCGTCGGAATCGCGGAAGTCGGGCCGGAGGATTCCCTGGCCGCCGGCCTGGACGAGACGCTCGCCGCGGCCGACGCGGCGCTGCTCGAGGCGAAAGGATCGGGCGGCGACGCGATCAGATTCCATAAGTAGCCAAGCTACTGCCCCGGTAACCCCTCCCCGCCGGGCTAAAACCTCCATGTCAGCCATGGAAAGGGACGAGAATGCCATGAGCGATCCGCGACGACTGAAGTCGCTGGGGCAAGACGTGGCACAACTGCAGAACGCTGAAAAACTTCTCGGGGGGCTCACCGGTGTCGTATCGGCCCGTATCGTGGCCGACACGCGCGGCAAAATCGAGGAGATCCACGTCCTCACCGACCACAGAGTATCCCCCAAACAGACTGTCAGAAACGTAGAATCGGCCCTCCAGGCCCAGATGGGCATCGCCATCGATCACCGCAAGATCAGCGTCGCCCAGACCCAGGGGCCCGGCGGCGAAACCGCCGCCCGCATCATCGGCATCGGCCACATCACCGGCATGCGCCGCTACCTGTTCGACGGCTACGAGTTCGAGCGCAAGATGCCGCAGCACATCGTCTGCCGCGTTCGACTCAAGCTGGACAACGAGGAGTGGACCGGCGAGGCCGAGGCCACCGATATCGAGAAAGGGCGCCTCAATGCGGCGGCCCAGGCGGCGCTGAACGCCCTGGAATTGGCCGAGGACAACCAGATTGGATTCGCCCTTGACGGGGTGAAGCTCATAGACGTATTTGATGTACCAGTAGTGGTAGCTGGCATCTACGGTCTAGCCGGGAGAACAAGAACGTATCTCGCTGGGGCATCGCCAGTTAGCGAATCGTCGGAACACGCGGCGATCCTGGCGACGCTCAAGGCGACCAATCGTTGGATACTGTCGAGTCGTTGATTTCGACCGGGTCCGGCCATCCAACCCCCGCACCGGGAGAAAGGAGCCCCTAGCGCACGGGAACCCCGCCTGTACCCGTGAGGGACAGGGACATACATGGGTTAATCAAAAACCCCCGATCCTCTGGCTGACGCGTCATTGAAGCGGAGCGATAGCCGACTTTTGAGCGGAGCGGTAAGCACGCCGATAGCGAATCAGGCGTGACATGACTCGAAAGGAGGTGAGGCTTCATGGTCGCGTTGATGCTCCAGGTAGCTACGTGGTTTTTCGCCAACTTGGCGGGTTAGTAGCGTACGTTACACTAATAGGCGTCTTGGCCATTGCCTTGGCTGTTGCCACGCTACTGCATTTTCCCATGCAGTTCGTTGGCTTCAAGCCTTGGCATGGGGTTGTGGCACTGATGGCGCTCACCGTCATTGCGGAGGGTCTCGGAGTACGTATTGCCGCTGGCCAAGCTGTCTTCTCTGTCGGACTGATTCCCATCGTAGCAACCGTACCACTATTTGGCCCGTCCGTCGCAGTTGCCTCAACAGCTGTGTCTCAGGCATTCGCGAGAACGGTGCTGCAGAAGCAGCCGCGTCTCAAGGCGGCGTTCAATGTCGCGCAGTTCACACTCGCAATAGGCCTGGGATCACTTCTGTATCACTCCCTCGGCGGAAGAGTGATCTTCGGCCTAGAGCTTTACGGGCCGGCGATTTATCCGGAGGCGAAACCGCCCGAATTCCCGCTTGTAGAGATGCTCCCACCGCTTGCCGGGCTGATCATTGCCTATTTCCTTACAAACGTCTTTCTTGTCAGCGCAGTTATTGCGATCGACACCGGCAAGCGAGTATCGGATGTCTGGCGGCAACTCGCACCCGTCGCATTCGCGAATGATCTGGCGTCTAGTTCTCTCTCGCTGTTCGTAGTCTTCGCTTTCTGGGGACTTGGTGTCAGCGGCGTCTTCGTTGTGTTGCTACCCCTCTTTTTTGTGCATCACGCATACGGAGCCCAACATAAGCTCGCCAAGCAAAATCGTGAAATACTTGAGTTCACCATCAGGACTATTGAGGCGAAGGACCCCTATACATCAGGCCATTCGGTACGCGTTGCGTCGCTGAGTCAGGAACTTGCAGAGAAACTCGGACTGACAGCTGCAAGGGTTGAAGAAGTTGAAACGGCAGCACTACTCCATGACGTAGGCAAGATCGATTTTGCATATTCTGAGTTAATCGGCAGCCCGGCAAAGCTTACAGATGTGGAGCGTGAGATGATTCGCTCGCATCCAGACCGTGGCGCCAGACTGCTGGCATCTCTGTCGAATCTTAGCAACAATGTGCTGGCCGCCGTTCGACACCACCACGAGCATTACGATGGCAATGGATACCCGGATGGGCTAGCGGGGAATGAGATTCCTCTCGCGGCTCGGATAATCATGGTCGTTGACACGGTGGACGCCATGCTCTCCAATAGACCGTATCGAATGGCATTGTCCGTGGAGGAAGTAGCCTCAGAGTTGCGACGGTTCTCTGGAAGGCAGTTCGACCCAAATGTCGTGGCGAAGTTCCTTGAGGCTGGCATGTTGGAAAGAGCTGCACGGCGCGCGGAAATGGACCGTACGCCGCTGCCACTTGCTGGTGCAATACAGCGAGGAGGAGACCCAGTATCGTATTCGAAACGGTAGGTATTCTCGATCGGCATTGTAGGTGATCAAAGCTGAGCTGTCCCCTCATCCAGTGCTTCGGCGCACACCTTTTCTATTTCCTTGATCCATGAGGGAGCTCGATATCTTCGGGCAACGTCACGTACTTGGGCGCGTATCCTCTGAACATCTGAAGTTCGGCCTTCCTTGATCAGGATATCAAGTCGAGTCACTTGGACTGTGAGGTATAACGGGATGTCGGTTGCCTCGGCTCTGGCCGCAGCATGGGTTAGGCCGCTGAGTGCCTTCTCGGTCCGACCGGAGCGGTAACGAATTCGGGCGAGCAGTTCCTCGAAATTGGAGCGCTGATCAAGCAAAAACCTACCGCGCCTGGCTAGCTTAGCAGCTTGGGCGGCGAATCGGCGTGCTTCGGCAACCTCACCGCTCTTCAGTGCGAGTATGCCTAGTGAGGCCAATGATTCCAGGACTACTGGAAGGACGCCATGCATTCTTCCTGAGTCTAGCGAAGTAGTCCACAAAGTCCGCGCCGCAGTGTAATCACCCCGCAAATAGGCCACAAAGCCGAGGTCGAAGATCACTGATGGAAGTGTGTCGGGATGATGCCCAGTTGAATCAAGTACGTGTTTGGCTCGTGAGAGTAGCTCTTCGGCAGAATCGGCATCGCGGAGATACATGAAGCACACGGCGCAGTTGCAGAGGAGGTTAGCAACTTGAGCTGGATCAGCAATATGCTCGGCTAGAGGTAACGCTACGCCAAGAATGTGATCCGCTAGATCTATGTCCGGCACTCGGTGTAGCAGAGTACTCAACCCCACGTATGAGTCGACCAGTGCTGCTTGGTCCTGCGATGCGCCTGCGTAGCTCAGCGCTTGCTCCAACAGAACTCGGGCCTCGGTCAGCGCGCCTTTGTAGGCTGCGTATATGCCTAGACTTCTGGCGGTAGTGGTTTTTGCTCTCGGCTCAGTAGTGCGTCCGTGTAAGATACGAATTCGGTGTATGGTCTCTTCCACTAGTGAAGGTCGGAAAGCTCTAGCTGCTGCCCATAGAAGGGATCTGAGGATGTCCGCCTCTAGCGTTGGGGCATCCAGTGTGCTTTCCGCCAATTCGGAGTGCAGTGCTTTCAGAGCATCACCGGATTCCTTGAGTGTTAGTGCTGAGGAGTATGCGTCAACCAGTATCAGGTCATGGCGAGATTCGAAGAAACCGATCTCGCATTGGTTAGCAGATTTACAGGCGTTTTCAAGGCGTGTCAGTAGTAGCGGTCGGGCCCTTGCGTATTCTCGCATCTGTAGGAATAGTTTTCCGAGACGCCCAGCCAGCTCGATTTGCTCCCGTTTGTGCGGAGCATGCTGGATGGCCAATTGCATCAAATCAGCTGCCTCCTGCAGCGCAAAGAGCTCCTCAGCAGCCCCCGCAGCGCGCAGTGCGTACGAGAAAGCATTCTGGTGATCCTCGGCTAACGAGAGATGAACGGCGATTTCACCCGGATCTCCTCGTGTCACTTCCAGGGCACGGGCCGCTTTGAGGTGTAGTGCTTTGGTCAGTGCTGGTTGTATCTGTGCGACAGCCACCTCGCGTATCAGATCATGCCGAAAGGAAACGAGGCCGTTCTTTTCAGTTATAATCCCCGCGCGGGCGAGCTGACGAATCATGCCGTCGACTTCTAGGAGCGGGACACCGGACGCGGCGGTCAAGGTCTCATAGCTGGACCGAGATCCCAGTATTGCAGCTTGCTGCATCAGCGCCATTGTACGATCGTTGAGCGTGGCGAACCTGCGGTTGAACAGGGCGCGGATGCTGTCCGGCACCGATGGTCGTACGCAGTCATTCTTGGGTTCTTCTTGAGCGAGGTTTCTTGCAAGTTCGATTGCAAAGAAGGGATTACCAGCGCTCATCTCGCTTACTGAGCTAAACGCTGTAGAGCTCTCAGCGGGACCGATAAGACTTGATAAAAGGTCGAAGCTCTCCTTGCTGTCTAAGACCCTGAGGTGGATAATGCGGACTTTCGGTTTCCTCCCAGAGAGAAGTTCCGGAGTCACAGAAGAGACCCGGGTACCGAGTTCTTCCGGTCGATGTGCGGTGAGCAAGTACAGCCCGCTCGTGACCCGCCGTTGAAGGTAGTGGAGGAGTGCAAGCGACGAGTCATCCGCCCAGTGCAGGTCATCGACTAGGAGTATTACCGGCCGGTTTTCGCAAACGATACTGAGCACCTGGGCGATGCCCTCGTACAAGCGGCGGCGACCACCCTCCGCGTCCAGTTGAGCGGGCTCCGGCAGCTTGCGGTGCCGCTCGCGAACCTCTGGGATGATGCGCGCAAGCTCAGCTAGCCAGAACGGGTCTATCTCGCTGAGGTCATACGCCGGAATTCCTTGTCGCAGGGCTTCGGCCACTGGGCCATATGGCAGGGACTGTTCTGCCTCGTAACAGCGGCTGCGAAAGACCGAAACGTCGGTCAATTCGAGGCTCTTCAGGAATTCATCGGCCAAACGGGTCTTTCCGATTCCTGCGGCGCCAACTATGGCAACTGTTCGGCTTTCTCCGGCCGCAACCCGATGCCACTCGGCGGATAGCGCAGATAGTTCAATGGTTCTGCCGACAAAGGGTGGGTCATGAAAGAGCAAAGGCTTGCCCTCCCGGAGCGTTCCGTGAGTTGCCCAGCCGCCGCGTACTACCCGTTCCCGGATTCGTGTTGCGAGGTGCACAGTATCCCTTGAAGGCTTAGACCCTAACTCTGTCTCAAGCACTCGCTTAAGCTGTTCGTAGTGCGCAAGTGCTGTTGATCGATCACCAGCCATCCAGAGAGCTCGCATCAACTCTGCGTGTGCATTTTCGTCGAAGGGCTCGAGGTTTACCAGACGCTCTGCGCGTCTCTGGACTTCTGACCAATCGCAACGGTCCCGGGCGGTCCTGATTACGTCGCGGAGCGCATCTCGAGCGAGAGCAGCCAAACGAGCACGTTCGCGACTGGCCCACTCTTCGAAGCTCTGTGCGCCGCGTACCCAGAAGCCCTCAAGGAATTCGCCGCGATAGAGATCTGCGGCGGCGGCGGCACGACCGGACGCCAGCATCTGCTCCATTTCGAGCGAGTCGACGCTCAGGCCGTTTAGTGTGAATTCAAGATCTTCACCCTCTATTCTTACAGCATTCCCTAGTAACCTGCGTATTGCGTAGAGCGCTTGAGACAATGAGTGCCGGGCTTTCGAGTCCTCACTGTCACTCCACAGAAGTCCCGCAAGCCGCTCTCTTCGGTGTGCTCGGTCGGTGTTTGCGGCAAGATATACGAGCAACGCGAAGTGCTTACGCGAGCGGAAGTGGATGAGTCCACCTGTCGGACCGCGAAGGGTGGCTTCACCCAGGCACTTAAGCTCGTGCATTTGGGCACCTCATGGCGTGTAGGTCAGATCCCGAACGACAGGCACAATCGAGCAGATACGCGTCATCAGAATGTCATCACAAAGCTTGATAGCCATTCAGGCTGTTTTTGGGACAGGAATTGTCCAGGGACGGCGGGCGATTGTCGTCCGCCGGCAGACACGAAAGCTGCATACTGAGAAGCTCTCCGAGACCGCGCAAGCGCCCGAATCTGTCCCGAAGATTGGACCTTGTGTTGGTCGGGCCCGGGAGATTATAATGTAAGCGACCTCTCTCAGAGCCGGCTGCAGGTTCGCGGCCGGCGATTCTGTCTGTAGAGAGGTCTTATGCTTTCTCGGCTTCGCGTAAACGACACACCCGCACGGCCTTACGGGGCCCGGCGGGTGTTTGTATGTTTGAGCGCTCCCCTGACCACTGGAGACGGGAGGGCAGAGTGTTGATGGAGCCGAGGGTACCCGCCGACTTGGAGTTCGGGCTCGAGGCGTACAGCGTCGAGCTGCGGGTGCTGTTCATCGAGACGACCGGCTATAGCGCCGGGGTCTTCCGCGACTACGTGGGCCAGGGCGGGGTGGAGGTCGAGCTGGCGCGTAACCCGCGCCAGGCGCTCCGCCAGATGAAGCGGCGGTTCTACGATACGGTGGTGATCGAGCTGCCGACCCAGCAGATCCCGCCCGACGACCTGTTCCGCGACATAGTCGCCATCGACCACGAACAGGCCGTCCGCACCATATTTCTGGTGAACGACCTGGGCGAGACGCCGATACGCAGGTTCCTGACCGAGGTGGGGCGACCCTTCCTCACCCAGCCCTGTGACCCGGCCGAGCTGCACGACCTGGTGCTCAGGGTCGGACTGCAGGAACGCGCCGAGTAAGACAGGGTCAGGCGGAGACCTGGGCTCCTCCGCCGCCTCCCCCCTCCCGCCAGCCGCCACCTCTCCCCCAGCCCACTTCCCCTACAGCCGTCCTGCTACTCGTATTCCTCCAACAGCGCCTGGAAGCGTGGGTGATCGCGCAGCGGATCCCAGAGCGGGTCGAGCTTGAGCAGGCCCACGGAGAGGTCCGAAGGGACGGAGAGCAGAACCTCGACCTGGTCCAGCGCCTGCTCGTAGTCGCCGGCGAGGACGTACACCTCGGCCAGCGTCGAGAGCAAGTTGGCGCCCAGCCAGGCGTCCCGCGAGAGCGGGACCTCCTCCGCCGCACGCTCGGCGAGCCTGATCCCCTCCTCCCCGCGGCCGGCCCGTGCCAGGCTCCATGCCAGCCGCAGCCGGAGCAGATTGCCTGCCCGGCCGTACTCATCGGGGCTCGCGGCCAACGCTTCGTAGTGAGCGACCAGGCTGTCGGCGTAGGCCTGGGCGCGGTCCGGCAGGTTCGAAAGGGCAGCCAGCTCGGCCTGGACCGCTAAGTAAAGGCCGGGATTGTGCTCTCTCGAGTACGCGCGCACCGAGCTGTCGCGCAGCGCCTCCTCGTACCAATCGATCAAGATCCTGCCCGTATTGGGCAGCGGGGAGCTGGTTCCGCCGCCCCCCATGCCGACCAGCCGATTAGGACCGGCGTTCTCTTCCGCTCGTTCGAGGACGCGCCGGGCGCTCTCCACGTTGCCGTCCCTCATGATGTGGGTGCGCGCCATGGCCATGTATGCGCCGACGTAAAGCGGGTCGCGCCACAGCGCCCGCTCGTAGTACTGAATGGCCTCGTCGTAGCGGCGCATACGCAGGTAGGTCCCCGCCAGCGGCCACATGCTTTCCGGGTTCAGGGGGTCGAGTTCCACGACCTCCTCCAGCACGGCCACACCTTCTTCCCAGCGGCCCTGGAACAGCCTGATGTATCCGACGCTCTCGATCGCGTTGATGTTGCTGGGCTCCAACCGCTTCGCCGCCTCGAAGTGCTCGACGGCATGCTCGTGGTCCAGCTCGGCGGTATAGACGTACCAACCCTGGGCCAAATGGGTCGGCACTAGATCCGGTCCCAGCTCGATCGCCCGGGCGAGTGCGCTGTCGACCCTCGTCAGCGGAATCGGGTCCCCGTAGAACATCAAGTGGAGGCTCTGGCTCGCGATCTGGGCCCAGGCCTCGGCGAATTCCGGATCGAGCTCGACGGCCTGGCTGTAGAGCTCCAAGGCCAGCAGTCGCTCGGGCTGGGTGCGGAAGCGGATCGCATCGGCGTGGGCGAAGAGTTCATAGGCCTGGGCGTTCTCGGTGGGCCGCCGTTCGATGCGGACGATCTCGTCCGGTGTCAGGATCGCGTGCAGAGCCTCGGCCACCTGCAGGGCGATCTCGGCCTGCAACGCCAAGACATCTCCTGCGTCCCGCTCGAAAACCTCGGCCCAGATGCTCTCGTCGGTCCGGGCGTCGATCAGGTTGACCGTGATTCGGGCTCGATCGTCTTCGCGGTAGGCCGTTCCCTCGAGGACGTACGAGACGCCCAGGGTATCGGCGATCTCCTGAACGAGGCTCGGCTGACCTCCGAACACCATGGACGATTTGCGGGAGATGACCTTAAGGCTGGCGATCTTGGCCAGGAGCGTGTGGATCTGAGCGTACACGCCTTCGGCGAAATAGGCGTCGCCGGGATCGGGGCTCTGGTTCTCGAACGGGAGAACGACGATGGGTATCCCGTCGCTCCCTAACTCGACGCCCCGCTCGCGGAGCAAGAACCGTCCGACGGCGATGCCGCCGGCCAGGACCGCCGCGGCCACTACGGCAAGCGCCACGTTGCGCGCGGTGAGGCTGCGGCGCGGTCGGTTGGGCAGGAGCCACGCGGTGCGCAGGAAGGCGCTGCGCCGCGCCCATACGGGCACATCGACCGCGAGACGCGCGTCGCCGGCTGCGCCCTGCTCGTCACGAAGCTGCCGGGCCAGTTCCAGCACCTCCGGGGACGGCTCCAGTTCCAGCTCGTCCCGCAACAGGCGTTCGTGTTCTGCGGCGGCCTTCAGCGCGTTGGCCACGTCGCCCGCAGCCGTCAGCGCCTGCATCATGCGGAGCACCGCCCGAGAGTTGTGCGGGTCGCTGGCGACCAGGCGCTGCCACCACGTCGCGGCCCGCACCTGGTCGTTCGCTGCTTCCGACCGCTCGGCCAGCGACTCGAGCGCCTCGCCGTAGAGCAGGGCCAGCCGCTGGCGTTCCGAGTGCAACCAGCTCTCGAACGCATGGCCGGCGCCTGCGTGGAAGCCGTCGAGCAGTGGCCCGTTGTAGGCGGCCACGGCCCCTTCCAGGTCCCTACGGGAGTGGGCCTTCAGGAAGTCTTCGACATCGGTGCGGACGATCTCGGGGTTCAGGCGAACGACGTCACCGGTGCTGAGGATGATATTTTCGCCCAGCTCGTTTCGTAGAACGTAGATGGCGTTGGCGAGGGTGCGGCGCGCCGTGGCGTCCCCGGAGTCGGGCCACAGGCAGCCGATCAGCTTGTCCCGTGTCACGCCCTGGCCCGATGCCGTGGCGAGGACGGCCAGCAGGGCTAGCTCGCGCCGCTGTGCCGCACGGCCTGAAACCGGCCCGGTCGGACCCTCGAGGGTGACACCGCCCAGTACTCGAAGCGAATACATGAAGCGCTTCCCGCCGGCTCGCGGAGGGCTACTACAGGGCAGCCAGATGTGAGCTACGTCTGACTCTTTATCTTAACACAATTCGCCTGTCGGGCCAGCGCGCTGAACGCGCAATTGCGACAGACTTAGGCGATAAAGGTCGGCGTAGAGGGAGCCAGAGCGTATCGTGATGAGCAGGCCCCTCCACGTCAACTTCGCGGCTCACAAACGCGACGGCAGCGCCGGAGATGTCCTGGCTGGCTAGCCAGGCGGGGAAGGTGTCACCGATGATCGCCTCGGCTGGGCTCTGGAGCGCGGTGGCGTGGATCACGCACGGCTGAGGGGGCCACGGCGGGGGCGGGGGCGCCGGGCCGCGCAGCAGCAGCGTCAGGATTACACCGGTCACAATAGAGAATATCGCGGATCTCATGGTTCGAGCTCGCTTTCGTTTCAATCCGAGAGACTTCCCAGCGTCTCCTGCATGGCGGCCCGATAGCGCCGGAACGCCTCGCGGCCCTTCTCGGTGAGGCTGATCATCGTGCACGGCTTCTTGCCGCGAAACTCCTTCTCCACCGCCACGTAACCGCTCTCCTCCAGCTTGCTCAGGTGGGTGGAGAGGTTGCCCCAGGTAAGACCCGTCCGGTTCACCAGGAACGTGGCGTCCATCGCCTCGACCACGTAAAGCTGGATCACGATGCTCAGCCGAGCCGGAGCGTGGATGACCGAGTCGATCCAGTCCAGCGGCGCGGACCCTCGGTCCCTGGGATCGTCGGTCATCGATCTTCTCCGGCCAGCGGCCCGTCACCCAGCGGACGGTGACCGCGAATCACCGCGATAAGCTTGATCAGCCCCACCGTCGCGATCGCCGCCGCCCCAATCCCGAACACGATGGGATAGCCGTGGTGACTCGCATCACCCCGGCGCCACAGCCACTCGCCGATGTACGGCGCCACCGCCAGTAGCAGCCCGTACAGGAAGAAGCGCGGGATGTTCAGGGAGTACGCGGCGAGCGAAAAGCCCACGAGCAGGATCACCGAGAGGACGATCACAGGGGCCAGCCCACCTATCGCATCGTAGCGAAAGGCGAAGAACGTGCCCAGCACAGCCGCCACGACGTTCACGATCAACAGCACCACGCTGAGTTTGCGCAGCCGCGCCTGACGAAACGAGCCGAGCCGCACCACGCCGATGCGCGGCACCAGCAGCCGCTGCTTCACCAGCCAGAGAACCGCGTAGACGACCGCGATAATCGGGACGAAGATCGCCGCGGCCCAAAAGTCGCCCACGCTGACACTGAGTAGCGGTGCGAAGGCGAACATCGACATGAAGCTCGCGATCAGAATGTCCCAGATCCCGAGGTCGTAGGCGGCGTGGAAGGTCCCGCGCTCGACCTGTTCGATTTCTTTCTGTATCATGGATTACCTCTCAGTCGACCTGCGTCTCTCATGCAGAGATAGCTCTCTATTACAAAGTACAAGCTAGTGGAGAGCAGACCGGCTGTCAAGCTCCGGGCTCCAGCCTGACTGGCGCTGTTTGCGGCGCCAAAAGCTCAGTGTCATCTTGTCTGCTGTCCCCGGGAGGTAGCTGTGGCGGTCGTGAGGCTTCCAGGTGTTCCAGGAGCCGTCACCGTGCCCAAGCATTCACAGCTCGTTCCGTTCCTGGCTGGGCAGCCCATCCATCCAGCCGAAGTCATCTCACGCCCAGAGTCCCAGTGACAATGAGGGTGCCGGTATGGATACGCGACTCAGGCCCGCTTCGCCTGCGTCATCCGTGGCGATCGCCGTTTTCGTAGCACTCCTGTGCAGCGCACCAGTTACCGCACAGGAAACCGACTGGCGCACCGTCGAGTTCGAGACCACGGAAGTAACCGCCCCCGACGTGGCTATCTCCCCCGACGGTGAGTGGCTGATCTTTACGCTGCTCGGCCACCTGTTCCGCCTGCCGGTCGAAGGCGGCGAGGCGGAGCAACTCACGTTCGGGCCATATCATGACCTGGACCCGGCGGTTTCTCCCGACGGCACCCGAGTGGCGTTCGGTTCGGATCGCGACGGCAGCGACGGTAACATCTACGTACTGAACCTGGCCGACGGGCATATCGAACAAATAACGCAAGACAGCTTGGCTGGGCGGCCCGTCTGGGCGCCCGACGGAAGTGCAATCGCGTACCTGCGGATGCGCACTCGTTCCTACCATTGCCCGACCGGGCGGGCGGGCGTGGCCCGCGTTGCGGTGGAGGGAGGGGAACCGGAGCACATCGTAGCCGGTGACAGCACGATCAGTTCGGTCTTCTATTTGCCGGACGGCCGGCTCGCATGGGCGATCGTCCGATTCACGCTCCGGCCATCGACCCGTATCGACGCCCTGATCGCACCGGAATCTGTCGAGACGCTCGATACGCTGAGTGGAGCCATGGGACGGGTGCTGGTGGACGCTGCGGGCAGTGGATTCTATGGCCGCGGCAACCCGATAGACCCCGTTGGGATCTTGGTGCCCGACCACCTCCAGTTCCGGTCGTTTGATGGGAGTGAAGAGCGGCGCATCGCTGCACTGACGATGCCCCCGTGCCAATACGTGGTGACTCCCAGCTTCGCTGTCGCACCAACCGGCGACGCCGTGTACCTCGGGGAAGCGGGGCGGCTATGGAAGTATTCAGTGTACGATACTGTCCGTGAGCCAATCCCGTTTCGCGCGGACGTAACGGTCGAGGTTCGAGAGCCGACCGCTCCCCGCGAGATTACACTCCCTGCGCCCGGCGATCTTCAGACTCCGCGCAGCGTTATGAGTCCCGCGCTCTCACCGGACGGCGAAAGCCTGGTCTTCGGTGCTGCCGATCACCTCTGGCTGCAGCCGACCGACGGTGGGCCTGCGCAGCGGCTCCTCGACGGAAGCGGGTACGAACGCAGTCCAGTCTTGTCACCGGATGGAAGGCGTCTGCTCTTCATCACGAGCGGTGCCTGGCAACAGCAGGTGCGCATGCTCGACCTGGAGACTCAGCAGATGCGGACGCTGGCCGAGGGCCTGATCTATTGGGACCCGGCCTGGAGCCATGACGGTCGACGTGTGGTGTTTGGCGGCATCGATGCCTCGTCAGCTCGCCCCCAGTTGTTCGTCGTCGATCTCGCGCAGGGAACCACGGAGCGGTTCGCCGTACCGGGTGTGGGCCACCTGTCGCGCCCACAGTTTTCGGCGGACGGTGCATGGCTGTTCTACTCCGCGCAGCTGGGTGCGAAGCGAACGCTTTATCGTCTGCGGCTCGAGGGCGAGCCCGAACCCGAGGAGTTCATCAAGCTCGATCATCACCTGCACGATCCATTGTTGTCCCCTGACGAGGAGTGGTTGGCCTTCCGTCGCAACCATGAGATCTGGCTCGCCCGAATGAATTGGGAAGCGGGGTCCGGTGAGGGACGGATTCGTCGGGTGAGCGATGAGGGGGGCGGGGGGGGCGACAATTTCGCGTTCAGCCCGGAAGGGGCCGAACTGGTCTATGCGTCGGGCGGGCGGGTGTGGCGGCAGGCGATCTCAGGTGGCGAGCGTGTGGAGATTCCGATTCTTCTCTCTTTGCGCTCTCCAAGTCCCCCCGCTGTTCTGATTCGGGGCGTACACGTTCTCGACTTCACGACGGGCGGATTTGGGACGGAGACATCGATATACCTGGAGGGAGGCCGCATCGGCTGGATCGGGACGGAGCGCGAACGAGAGTTGCCAGGCGACGTGGTCATTTTGGATGGCGGGGGACGCTTCGCCATACCAGGCCTCTTTGACATGCACGTCCACGCCACTGCCGGCGCCTGGGGCCGGTCGGAATTCCAGGAGGCGTGGCTCGCCTACGGAGTGACATCGGTCCGAGAGGCGGCCAACGACCTAGCTCTGTTGACGACCTTGGCGGACCGCAGCGAGGCCACGGGCGACCCGGTGCCACGGTACTTCTTCGCGGGGAACGAGTTCTGCGGGGAACTGGGCCGTCTACCATGGGAGAGGGTGCCGCCGGCGGCGAGCTTCGTACTTTCCGATGAGTCGGACGTGCGTTTCTATGTGCGGCGTTTCAGCGAGCGCGGTGTGCATTTCATCAAGACCCATCCCTGTCTCTCCTGGTCGCTCCACCGCGCGCTGGCCGACGAGGCCCGGCGCCTCGGATTGCCGGTGATGGAACATGGTAACGTTCATGAATGGCTGCTGCGAAGCGTGACGGTGGGATCGAGTTTCGTGGAGCACTTCGATTGGTTGTACGACGACGTGCACCAGCTGCTGGCGGCCGCCGGGACCGGATGGAGTCCGACACTGACGCTCGATCTTTCCGATGTGGCGCTACTGGAACCGGAACGAAGCACAGACCCGAAGCTTCGCGCCTTTGCCATCGAGGGGCTGCTCGAACACCAACAGAGCCATTTCGGCGCGGTCGACGCGGAACGGTGGAGCGAAGCGAGAGCGGCGCAGCTCTCCGTAATCGGCGCGGCATATCGTCGCGGCGTCCGCCTCTACGCGGGCACCGACGCCCCCACCGGGCCGGTGCCCGGGGCCTCACTCCACCGGGAGCTACGCTCCTTCGTCGACGCGGGTATCCCACCGCTCGAAGTGCTCCGCATCGCCACACAGAAGGCGGCGGAGGCGGTCGGCGCCGGGGATGACCTCGGTGCACTCGAGGTCGGCAAGCTGGCCGATATCGTCTTGCTCGATGGAAACCCGCTCGAGGACATCACCAACACCCGTTCGATCTGGCGCGTGATCAAGGGTGGTTGGATGTTCGATCCGGACGAGTTGCGACCTCAGGGGACCTAGCTCAACTGTAACGGTTGTCCGTCAGTCGTACCGCTCGAGCAATGCCTGAAACCGCGGATTGCCGTGAAGCGAGTTGAAGCGGTAGTCGATTCTGAGGAAGGGGACCGTCAGGGTCCCGGGAATCGAGAGCAAGTACTCGAGCAGCTCGATGGCCTCCTCCTCGTCGCCGAGCATCGCGTGGATGACCGCCAGATCCTCCACACGGTAGACGCCGTGCCAGGCGTCTTGGGCGACGGGAGCGAGGGCCACGGCCCGTTCGCCCTCACGCAGCGCGTCGGCTCTGCGGCCCAGGCCGGCGAGGGCGATGCCCAGCGCGCTGTGCAGGCGCGCGTCGTCGGGGGAGCGCTGGATTCGCGCCTCGGCGACGACCCTGCTGGAGTCGTAGTAGGCGCGCCGCAGCACTTCGTCACCGAGGAGGTCGTAGATCTCGGCGTAGTACTGCGCCTTGGGGACGAAGAAGACGTTGGCCTCCACCGCTTCGACCGGCATCGCCGCCAGCAGCTCCAACGCCGCGTCGTAGTCCCCGTCGGAGATCTCGATCCAGGTCGATAGCATGGTCAACAAGGGATGACTCAAGCCGAGACTTTCCGCTTCCTCGATCACGCGGCGGGCGTCAGCGGGACTCCCATCCAATCGCACGTGAACGCGCAGGGCGTCGCGAACGTATGTAGGCCAGCCGGGATCCAGCGCGATCGCGCGATGAAAGTAGCGCTCCGCCTCGGCCGTGTTGCGCATGAAGGCATAGGTGTTCGCGATGTCTCTCGCGATGAGTGCCGAACGCGGATTGGCCTCGGCAGCCCGAAAGAGATCGGCGAGGGCCTCGTCGAGCCGGCCGCGGCGCCTGTGTATCGACCCGATACCGTAGAGCAGATCGGCGCTGTACGGTCGGCTCGCCCGGGCGGCCTCGAACGCCTCGAGAGCGGTGTCGTACTCCAGCAGCCCCCAATAGTAGTAGTACCCGCGGGCGATCTGTGCCTCGGGGAGCAGTGAATCGAGGGCCAGCGCCTGGTCGAGCGCCGTTCGGGCACTGGTCAGGCGTTCCGCCCGGCGATCGTAGAACCGCCACCACAAATGTAGATGTGCCTCCGCCAGCGCGGCGTAGGCGATGGCGAAGCCGGGGTCGAGCTGCACCGCGCGCTCGTACATCTGAACGGCGATTCGCAGGTCCTGCTCCGCTGCCGCGCCGACATCGTATTCTCGTCCGCGCAGGAAATACTCGTAGGCCTCCGTGTTAGAGGTCGGCAGGGCGTCCGGCTCCCCGGGCTCGGCCCCCCGGATGGTCACGTCCAGCGCGCGCGCCACCTGATCCGCGACCTCGGTCTGTACCCGGAATATCTCGTTGGCCAGAAGCGGTACGGTGAAGGTATCGGCCCAGATGTGGGTCTCGTCCGAACCTCTGATGAGCTGCGGCCGGATGCGTATTCGGCCCGGGCCGCCTGCGGCGTGGATCGCCTGCACCGTCCCCTCGAGCAGATAGTCGGCGTCCAATTCCTCGGCGATCTCAGGCGGGTCGTTATCTCGTCGGTCATGCCGTCGGCGAACCACTCGTCTTCCGCCGCTCCCACATTCTGAAGCGGTAGGACGGCAATCCTCGGCGCTGCGGCCCCAGGCGGGCCGATGACCCGCCGCAGCAGGTCGTAGGCGGGCCAGGAGAGTGCCAGCGCGACTACGACGGCGACCACGACGACGGTCCGCCGAGCTGGACTGCGGGTCGCCCGCGCCGCCGCGCCCGAATCTGGGTGATCTGCGGGCGCTTCCGGGCGATCCCGCGGGACGGTCGCGGGACGCGTCGCGACGGATCGCCCTCGCACCGAGGCGACCAGCTCCTGCGTTTCGGGCGCGGGCTCCACCTCATAGCCGTCGGCCAGCCGCCGCGCAAAGTCCTCGAACAGCCCGATCGCCGCGGTACGGTCGCCCAGCTCGTCCAATCTGGTGATCACCGTTCGCAGCCGCTCCTCCTCCAGCGGCTCGATGGCCACCGCTCGCCGCGCCCAGCGTACCGCACTCACCGCGTCTTCGGCCTCAGCGCTCCGCACGGCGAGCTCCCAGGCCGCCGCCGCCGCCTCGCGGCGGTAGCGAGCCCGCTCGCCGTCGAGGAAACGAGCGAAATCCGGCGCGTCGGCGACGTGGAAGCCGGGGAGTAGGTCACCGCGGTAGAGCTCGAGGGCGCGTTCGTAGTCACCGGCAGTAAGCGCTTGCTCGAAGGCCTCGGCATCGCACCACACGGCCTCCCAATCGAGGCCGATCTCCTCCTCACCGCGATTCACCACCACCCCTTCGCCGAGTTCGTTGCGTAGCACGTAGAGCGCCTGACGTAGCGCCTGCCGGGCACGGCTCTCGTCTGGCCAGGGCGAGGTAGGTCAGCAACGCGAGTCGCTTGGACTGGCCCTGCAGGGATTGCGGATCGTGCTGCTGAGGGAGACGCAGCGCGAGCCCGCCGAACGTGCGCAGCTCGAGCAACGGTGGTCTCTCCATGGCGATGGGCGTCACGGGGGGGATGACGCCTCCGTGACGGTGGCGTGACCGCGAGATACGACTGTGTAGCAAGGTAACCTCGGGTTCCGCGAGGCTCAAGGAGATGCAGCACGGATAAGGGAGGTTCTTGTGCGGTCGATATTCGCGGCTATTGTCGGTTGCCTGGTCACCGTCTCGGTTGCGCCGGCGCAGCCACCGGATACGGCCACGGCGGAGCTCGAAGAAGCGTCCGAGGCTCTGACCGCGGCTCTGTCGAGACTGGGGCGAGTTTACCTGAACTACGACAGCGGGCTGAGGATTTCCTGGGAGGTCAGTAATGTCTCCCTGCGGAATTGCGTGCTACAGGGGACACTGCGGACGGAGACCGGACCTCCTGACAACCAACTCTATGTTTCCGAATTCAAGCGTCCGCTTTGGGTTCTGGACGTCTCGTCGATTCGACCTCGAGTGTGGGAGCCAACGAACAGGTCA
The DNA here is from genome assembly GCA_039586755.1 of Gemmatimonadota bacterium. Classification (GTDB taxonomy): domain Bacteria; phylum Gemmatimonadota; class Gemmatimonadetes; order Palauibacterales; family KS3-K002. Next base: position 19,666 of record JBDHJU010000077.1, read on the forward strand.
CCGTACAGACCGGCGGGCCGTCAAGCATGGAACGTTGCGGGCGTACCGATCAATCGTCGCAGCGATGCGGAACGCGTGGCGGAACTGCTGAGGGCCGCCGCCGTGCTCTGCGGAGCGGAGTGAGGTAACGAGTAAGCCATGCGAGAATCGCTCGAACTGCTGCTGAACCGCGCCATCGTGCCCGGGATCTTTTGGGCCTGTGTATCTGGCGGATCGCCCGCAAGACCGACACCGCTGACAGCTGGATCGCCGCGCATGCCATTCGGGAAGGTCCGGAGGACGATATGAGGAGACACCGCGCTGTGGTGCGCGCAGCCCTGATGATGCTGGCCCTGGTGGTCCTGTTCCCGGAGGAAGGCCGGGCGGATGTCGCGTTGCCGACCATTCTCATCGCCTTCGGCTCGCCGGGGTGGCTGCTGGTCGGGCTGGGTGCGGTCATCGCCATCGAGTCGCTGGTGCTCTGGGCCAGACTGGCGCTGGTTGGACTGGCGCTGGGCCATGCGTTGGTTGTGACTTCGGTGGCCAACCTCGTCTCCACTGTCGTAGGGATCCCGCTGGCCTGGCTCGCCCTGGCGGTGCTGCTCGGCCTGGCGGGTGGCACCGAACACGACATCCGGACAAGCGTCGGGAGACGGCGCGCAGCCGTGTGGCTGGCGCCGTGGATCATGCCGCACGACTACGTGGACTGGGACCGCTACAGCGGAGAGTGGAACTGGATCTATCCCGCCAAGCTGCTCGTGCTTCTGCCCCCTTTCTTCCTCGTCTCGTGGCTCATCGAGCGCGCCGTCGCCGGTCGCATGCTGGAGCGATTCGGTGGAGAGTTCGGTGGCGGTGTGCTGCTGGGGAACGCGGTCACCTACGGGCTCATGGCTCTCATCGTTCTGGGATGGCTGCTTCGCGAGCTGCGGCGCGCGTCACCTGGGATGGCGCAGACCCGGGTGGCCGAGGAGCAGCGCCGGGAGCTGCGGGAGCTGGAAGCGCGGGCGCGGGCGGCCTTCAAAGCCGGCGACTTCAACGGCCTGTACGCCGTCCGGGGACGACTGCGCCGCCTGCGGCTCGCCATCTTCGGCTTCCCCATCGCCGTCGTCCGAGGATTTTCTGCGCGCTACCTAGGTCTGGGGCTCGCCCTTGCCGTGGTCGTCTCCGCCTGTGCGGGCGACGAGACGACGGGTCCGGGCAACCGTATCGTGGTTCCGGAAGCGGAAGCCACGTACGCCGGGACCTGGAACGTCGAGACTTCTGAGATAGTCAGCACGCTCCAAGTGTGTGCCTCGGAGAACGGGGTGATCCGCGTGTCCGGGGTCACCGATCGATGCGACGGTGGTGTGACGATCCGTACGCAGAGCGGCGGCAGCCTCTCGGGTAGCTTCATCATCGAGCGAGTGGCGCTCGGCGATCTGCTTGGCGATGTGACGGCGACCGTGGACACCCGAGGAAGCGTCGAATTATCGCTTTCCATCCCGCCCGGGAGCCTGAGCCAGTTCGAAGCGCTCACGGGATGCACTTCCGTCGGAGGTGACGAGGCGTTCGAGGGTAGCCTCAGCGGCCAGACGCTCGCTCTAGCGGCGACGGTCAACGCGAGCTGCATCAGCGCGATCGATTCCAGCGTCGTAACGACCACATGGACGTTCGGGTTCAGCGGCACGGGTCAGCCCAGGTTGGAGGCCGTGGATGTCTCTCCGCAGTCCGTTACGCTCCAACTCGGGACGGCCGACCAGCTGTCGGTGGAGGTGAAGGATGAGGCGGGTAGCGTCCTCACCGACCGGCACGTGACCTGGTCGACGGCGGACGAAGACATCGTGGTGGTGAGCGCCGGAGGGCTGCTCGCCGCGGTGGAAGCGGGCTCGACGACGATCACCGCGACGGCGGAAGGGCTGAGCGCCACGGCGAGCGTCACGGTTCCGAGTGTGGTGTTCGCGTTCGTGACCGCCGGCGTGGTCCACGCCTGCGGCGCCACTGCGGACGGTGTCGCCTACTGCTGGGGAGGATACGCCTACGGACAGCTTGGCACGGTGCCGCACTGGACGCCTGTGAGGACGCCCGTTCCCGTCTCCGGCGGCTTGACGTTCGCGTCGCTGGATGCGGGTGCCTATCACACCTGTGGGCTCACCTCGAGTGGCAGTGCCCATTGCTGGGGCCTCAATGCAGAAGGCCAGCTGGGGAATGGCTCCGCGGGGGGACCCGAGACGTGTGCCTATGGCCAATCGTGCAGCACCACCCCCGTGTCCGTCTCGGGAGGCTTCGCGTTCACGTCGGTGAGCGCGGGCGGCGCTCATACCTGCGCGGCCAGCTGGGCGACAACACAACGGCCAGCGCGCCGACGCCGGTACCGGTGTCCGGCGGCTTGACCTTCTCGGAGCTGAGCGTCGGCGATCTGCATACGTGCGGTCTCGCGAGCGGCGGCGCCTACTGCTGGGGCCACAACGATTCCGGCCAGCTGGGCGACGGCAGTCTGGCCGACGACAGCGTTCCGCGGCCGGTCACAGGCGATCTTCTGTTCCAGTCGATCAGCGCCGGCGGCAGCTACACGTGCGGGTTGACCACCGAGAGCGCCGCCTACTGCTGGGGCTCGAAGGAGTGGGGCGAGCTGGGCGATGGTTCCTCGACGGGACACGAGAGCGCCCCGGTGCCCGTCTTGGGCGGCCTGACCTTCGCATCGCTGAGCACGGGCGCGTATCACACCTGCGCGATCGCTAGCGACGGCGAAGCCTACTGCTGGGGCTACGGAGGCGACGGCCAACTCGGTGACGGCGCCAAGGCCCAGCGGGTGGTTCCCACACCGGTCTCCGGTGGCCTGGCTTTCTCCGCCATAAGCGCCGGCGTCACGCACACCTGCGGCTCGAGTACCGATGACATCGCCTATTGCTGGGGGGCGGTTTCGGGCCAACCGGTTCCCACGCGGGTGAGAGGCCAGCCCTGAAGTGCCTTTGCCCGCGTCGATGACGGTCGTGGCCGATGTCTGCCTGGCCCCGCACGCGTCAACCAGATCCGCTTCCTAAAGGAGGGAATCATGTCCAAGCCTCGTTCCCTGACGGCCGTCGGAGCGTTACTGGCGGCTGCGGCGTGCACCGCCACGCCCAGTGTGGACACAGCCGCCGAGGCGGACGCCGTGCGCCAGCGGTATGCAGAGTGGGTGGCCGCTGAGAACCGCAGAGATCTCGAGGCCTCGGTATCGTTTCTCGCAGCCGACGCCATGCGACTTGGCCTACGACGTTGGCAATTGGAGGATTGTCTTTCCTTCTGAGACGGGCATGGCGGAAGAGAGAGGGAAATCTACGATTATCTGGCAGAAGCGTGACGGCCAGTGGAAGGCGGTCGCAATGTCGTTCAGTATGGACGCGCCTGCAGCGCCGCCGCAGCCTCCAGCTAACTAGTCATTCAGTTGGTGCCGGCACATCTCCCGTCACCGGCTCTGGCACCAGGGGCAGTAGTTGTGCGTCTCGCCTGATCGAACTGCGGCTCGGGATTGGGGCTCTTCCTTCACGCAGCGGACTGAGTGTCCGCTGCGCTGCACCAAGCATCGCACACCCACCTCTTGCTGGCTAGCGCTGGCCAGCCCCCGTTTCGGTAAGCCCACTAGCGCTCTTTGCGTCGGGAACAACTCCGGGTCAGGGGTCGAACCTTCCTGCACCGTCGTTCCCTGCCATCCGCTGGCGGCCCGGTCCCCGTTTTCAGATGAGGGTCCGCAAGCAGCCGCCAGGAGCAGGATGGCGGCTAGTTCTCGACGCCGTCGTCTGGCGTGTAAATGACGGAGTGCCCGATCCGCCACTCCCCGTCCTCCAGGTTGAACAGCTGGTTCACCAACTTGCCCTCGTCGGTGAACTGGAACGTCACACGAATGGAACCCGTGGATCCGTCGGGTCGGATCTGCTCGCCGGATTGCGTGAACAGCTCCCCGTTGAACGCGATCTGCCCGCGACTCACGTAGCCGTTGTCGGTGATCCCCAGGTACGAGACGACGCCGGCCGCGCGGTCGTAGTAGTAGATGCTCTCCGCCTCGAACCCGACTTCCGGGACGGTTCGCGTCTCGCGTATCGCCTGACCGTCCAGAACGGGGGTCCAGCTTCGGTGGATCGTCGGGCGTTCGTCGGAGTCCTGGAACTCTCCGACCCACGTGCCGACGAAGGGACGCAGGAACTCGAGCTCGGGTGACAGCTCGTCGGCTTGGGTCGCGGACCTGGCGAAGTCCAGCGACAGGAGTGCCGGCAACGCCAAAGCGAGAATCAGAACGCGTGGATCATACCAGAGCGTCTTTTTCATGAGGTCACCACCTGGCTTGGTTGCACACCCCTACGGGCGGGCCAAGAGCACGGTTTCGGACGTCGTTGCAGCCTATTGTACTGACCAGTATAATATATTGACCTTCCCGGTATCGAGAAACGAGGTAGCCATGGTACCATCCCGAGACCCTTCAGCCGTCACGGCAGCACTCTCCCGAAACGTGAGAGCTATGCGGCTCGAGGCGGGCCTGACGCTCGACGGCCTGGCGGCGCGCGCCGGCATCAGCAAGGGGATGCTGGTGCAGGTCGAGCAAGGGCGAACGAATCCGAGCCTCGCCACGCTCTGCCGCCTGGCGAACGCGCTGAGCGTCACGCTTCCCCAGCTACTGGACTTGGGGCCGCCTGGGGCGGTGCAGGTGGTGCCTCGGGCCGGCAACGTGGTGCTCTGGGAGGGCGAGGGCGGCGGCGAGGGACGGTTGCTGGCGGGGTCGGAAGAGCCGTGGCCGCTGGAACTCTGGGAGTTTCGGCTGGCCCCCGGCGATGCGTACGAGGCGGATCCGCAGTCGCCCGGGACCGTCGAGATGGTCTACGTGCTTGCGGGCAATCTCCTCGTGCGCGTGGAGGACGAGAGCGTGGAGGCCACGGCGGGTGATACGGTCATGTTCCGGCCCGATCGAGACCACGAGTACCGCAACGCGGGAGACGAGTGGGTGCACGTTGTCATCGCCAACGCAGAGCGAGTCCAGACCGGAGGATGATCGATGATGCTTAGACATCTGAGCGCGAGAGTCGCGCCCATCGCGCTGGCCCTTGCCGCGGCCGCCCTGACCGCTTGTGGGTGCCGGCAGGCCGGGCTCGACGACTCGATCGACCGGATCCTCGCCGCGTCGTTCGAGCCGAACGAGCTGGGTGCGGCGGTCATCGTGATGAAAGACGGCTCCGTCATATATAGGAGAGGTTACGGTCTGGCGGATCTCGAGCTGGGCGTTCCGGTCCGCCCCGAGATGGTGTATAGGATCGGATCGGAGACCAAGAGCTTCACCGCAGTAGCGGTGATGATCCTCGTCGAGCGGGGAGCGCTCGCCCTGGACGGTTCGGTACGCGAGCATCTCCCGGATTTGCCTCAGCGTTACGATTCTGTTTCTGTCCGGCAGCTCTTGAGCCACACGTCCGGGGTGCCGGAGATGTTCGACGAGCCGTACTACGATCTCATGGAGAACAAGTTCTTCGGGCTGGTCAACGACGAGGTGGAGGCCGACGAGTTCATCGAGTTGATCGTTCACCGCGGCTTCGACTTCGCCCCGGGTTCCGCCTTCGCCTACAGCAACGGCGGGTACTACCTGCTCGGTCGGCTGATCGAGCGGGCGAGCGGAACCGAGTACGCGCGGTTCCTCTCGGAAGCGATCATCGAGCCGCTGGATCTCGGGAGCACGCGCTACTACAGCAACGTGGACGTCGTTCCGGGACGCGTGCCGGGATATCTCGATGACGACACCGTCTTCATCAGGAACCCGTACGCCAGTCTGGCGGGCTCGATCCTGTATGCCGCGGGCGGTCTGCTGTCGTCGGTTGATGATCTGGCCCGCTTCCATCTCGGGCTGCACGGCGGTGAACTCTTGAACTCCGTGAATACGGAGGCGCTGTTCACGCCCGAAACACGAGACGTGTTGTCGGGCACGACCCAGTACGGCCTCGGCTTCTTCATCGGACGACTCAGAGGCAGGACCATTTACTGGCACGGCGGGGATGCGTACGGCTTTCACGCCTCCAGTTTCTACCTACCTGATGAGCGGGTTTACGTAGCCATCCTGTCCAACAATCCGCGGAAGACGACTCGCGACCTCGATCCCATGGCGAAGCGGATCGCCGCCCTCGTCGCCGGTGATCCGTTCCCCGAGTGGCGGCCGGTCACCCTTCAGGCGAGCCAGCTAGCGCGCCTCGCGGGGACGTACCGAATCGGCGCGTCGAGCGTCCGGGAAGTCATCGTCGACGGGGCTAGCATCTACACGCAGCGTGACGGCGGCAGAAGGATCGAGGTATTCTCCGCGTCGGCCGACACCCTGTTCTACACGTCGAGCCTGTCCTTCATCACGTTCGAAGAGGATGAAGGGGGCCAGGTCGCACGCATGGTCATGCATCGGGAGACGGGGGAGGACGAGGTCGCGATTAAGGAAAGCTGAACCGATCCACTCGGCGTCGCGGTGACCTCAGGTGACGATTCCGTATCCGGGCACCGGAGTTCCAAGATCGGACAGGGGCCTCGGTCTCCGTGGTGGGGGTCGCAGCAAGGGCCCACCCGAAAACGACTTAGGGACGCTGGCCCTGGCACGCTCTGTGCCTCTCACTTCGCTGCACCTGGAGTGTGCGAGCCCCACGGCTCTGCAGGAGGTATTTGAGAGATGAACCGCTCGTTCCGCCGCCTCGCCCTGCGCTACGTCCTGTCTGTATTCCTCTTGCCATCGACCTTGCTGCTTGTCGGGTCGAAAACCGCCGTGGCCCAGGGTGAGGCGGCGGAGCGGATCCTCGAAGCGGCCCGGGCCGGAGAGACTGATCGCGTGGAGGCTCTCCTCGAGGTTAGCCCGGAGCTGGTAAACGTGAGGGATGGAGAGGGGCGGACCCCGCTGCAACTCGCCGTGCTG
>JBDHJU010000078.1:0-14662 GCA_039586755.1 Gemmatimonadota bacterium
GCCTACCTGGAAGCCTATCGCGGCATGGCGGGGCCGTGGCGTACCACGCCGGCGGCGGCGATCCGTGCTGGCGACTACAAGCTGATAGAGTTTTTCGAGACGGGCGACTTGGAACTGTACAATCTGCGCGACGACATTGGCGAGCGAGTGAACCTCGCCGCCGAGTTACAAGACGTCGTGGAGGAATTACATCAGCTGATGACCGAGTGGCGCCGGTCCGTCGGCGCGCCGGTTCCGACGGAGTTGAACCCGGCCTACGAAGGGGAGAACTGAGAATGAATTCGGCCACCAGATTCGCTTGGATGGTGCTGGCTCTGTCGCTGTTGCTGGGGATCGCGTCGACAGGCGCGGCCCAGGATCCGCTAACCACTGAGGACTACGGGTAATGGGAGCACCTCGCTGCAGCGACTCTCTCTCCGGACGGCGAGTGGTTCGTTTGCCGGATCACACGGAACTCGAGCAGAACTGGAACGCGGGTATCCCCGAGACAGGTCACTTCGAGTACGGCCAGGAGCGGATGGAGGTCCCGCTCTGGCAAGACCCGGAGGCCTACATCAGTGACTCCCCCGTGCTGTTGGTCTACCGCGGCGAAAACCACAGCAACCGGGGTAAGGCGAACCAGATCGACTACCGCCACCGGCAACTCGAGTGGTTCAACTACTATCTCAAGGGCGAAGAGCCCGCGCCGTGGATCACCGAGGGTGTATCCTGGATCGAGCAGGAGGCGAATCGCGCGTCGAAGTAGGAATAGACGAGACGAGCTTTGGACCCGATGTGGGAGGTGCCATGTTTTTGCGGAAGATCATCCCTCAGGACAAAGTGTACTTCGAGTTGTTCCGAGAACTCGGCGAGTCCGTCCGTGAGGCAGGCCAAGCGCTCACCCGCCTGGCGGAAGCCGACTGCCTGGTCGCCGCCGCCGCCCAAGAGCTCAAGAAGGTCGAGCACCGCGCCGATGATGTCACCCATGAGTTGCTTCGCCGCATGGAGACCACCTTCGTCACGCCATTCGATCGGGAGGACATCCACATGCTGGCCGACCGGCTCGATGAGGTCGTCGACAGGACTGAGGAGGTAGCGCGCCTGGCAGTCGTCTACAAAATAGAGCTCCTGAGTGGGCCGACGGGAGAGATGGCGCGGGTCCTGGGCCGGGCCTGCGCCCAGGTAGCGGACGCGGTCGCCGTGCTCCCCGCCACGGAGCCGGTCCTCGAGGCGACCAAAGCAGTCAGGACGACCGAGACCGAGGGCGATGGCCTCCATTATATCGCGCTGGGTGAGCTGTTCGAGAACTCCAAGGATCCGCTGGAAGTAATCAAGTGGAAGGACATCATTGATCAGCTGGAGAATGCAATCGACGCGTGTGAGGACGTGGCCGGCACGCTCGAGGGCATAGCCCTCAAGCATGGCTGAGGCCGCGCCGTGATAACCCTCGTACTCCTGACTATCCTCATCGCATTCGCTTTCGACTTCGTCAACGGCTTTCACGATTCCGCCAACTCCATCGCGACCATCGTCTCTACGCGCGTCTTGACGCCGCTGCAGGCTGTGTCGTGGGCGGCGTTCTGGAACTTCGCCGCGGCGTTCACCTTCGGGACAGCGGTGGCGCGTACGGTCGGGAAGGGACTCATCGATCTCTCGATCGTGGATCCATGGGTGATCCTGGCAGCCTTGTTAGGCGCGATCTTCTGGGACCTCGTCACGTGGTACTATGGGATCCCGTCGAGTTCTTCTCACGCCCTGCTGGGCGGGTACGCCGGAGCGGCGATCGCCAAGGCAGGTGTCGGCGCTCTCATTTTCAGCGGCTGGATCAAGCCCATAGCCGCCATCGTTGTATCGCCCCTGCTCGGCTTCCTCTTCGCAGGCACGTTGGGGATAGGCAGTCTGTGGATCGTTCGGAACATGCGGCCAGGCCGCGTGGACCGGTGGTTCCGGCGGCTCCAGCTCCTGTCATCGGCGGCGTTCTCGTTCAGCCACGGCAGTAACGACGCTCAGAAGACGATGGGTATCATCGTCGGGCTGCTGGCCTCGAGCAATGTGCTCTTTGTGGACCGCGTGGATGCGCTGCACTTCCTCTACCTACCCAACGCCGACCACGTGCCGTTTTGGGTCATCTACGGGGCGCATGCCGCAATCGCAGCGGGCACGCTGTTCGGTGGGTGGCGGATCGTGCGCACGATGGGCACCCGTATCACGCAGCTGCGACCGATCGGTGGCTTCGCCGCTGAAACGGGCGGGGCGTCTTCTATCATGATCGCCTCGTTCCTGGGTGTACCTGTGAGCACGACCCATACGATCAGTGGGGCGATCATGGGCGTCGGGGCTATTCGGCGGGCGTCGGCTGTGCGCTGGGGCGTCGCCGGCGAAATGGTCGTCGCTTGGGTCCTCACAATTCCGGCGGCGGCATTCGCCGCGGGCGTCTTCTACTGGCTTGCCCACCTGATAGGAGTGACGGGCTAGCGGCCCGAGCCGGTCGGTGAAGCGCGCGGCCGCGGTTGACGCGCGCCAGGCTCGCCGGTCCCGTGCTGGGAAATGAAAGGGCAGGGGTGTGAACGATACAGCGGCGGAGATGTCCCGGGAATCGAGGATCACCATGAAGCTGTTTTGGATCCTCTTCGCCTTGTGGGTTTTCGGGAAACTCTGCTCGGTCCCTATGCTGCTCGAGACGATCCCGGCGACCCAGTGGGCGCCGCAGATTCCGATAGCGATTCTACTTGCGCCCCTTGTGATCCGGGCATCGCAGTTCTTGAGCGCCCGGACGGGGCTCGGGGTCCCGTTCATCGAGGGGTGGCTCGGGGGGAGCCCGGTATGGAACCGGATTCCGCGGGTTGTCAGCCTGTCGTTCGTTATCGCCATCGTGACGAGCCTCCTGATCGTCGGTGCCGTCCCACTGATCATCGCCGTCGACAGGGGTGCCTCCGGGGTGCCGATCCGGCTCGCCGAGTTGGCGGCGATCTATCCAGGCTGGTGGCGGGGCCTACTAGCCTCTGTCGACGCAGGCATCTCGGAGGAGCTGTTCTACCGGTATCTCTTGTTGTCACTCGTAGTCTGGCTGTTGGGTCGAATTCGGAAGGGCGGTGGACTCTCGAGGGCGGCGTCGATCTGGATCGCCATCGTTGCGACCAGTCTGTTGTTCGGCTGGGCACATATAGATGATGTAATCGGTACCGACCGACATTCCGCGTTCAACCTTGTCGCCATCGTGGTGCTGAACTGCGGAATCGGGACGGCGCTCGGGTGGCTGTACTGGAAGTACGGTCTCGAGAGCGCCATGCTGACACACTTCCTGATCGACGCTCTGTACTACGCCGCACTGCTGCCGGCGCTCTTCTTTGGCGGCACACCGGTTTTCATCGGCGTCGTGGCCATCTATCTGGTGGCGCTGGCGCTTGCCATGCTTGTGTTCCTGCGGAGCGGGCGCGAGGTCCAGACGAGCCCCGGCTAGTCTGACCGTGCGCCGCGGTGCATCGACTTCGCCCTCGGCAACGTCTAACCAATAGAGTCAAACTAGAAGCGCTATCGCCTACTAATTCGAGAGGGTGTGTCATGGTCTGGTATAAGGCCCTAATCGGGGCGCTGGCCGTGTCCATCGTTGCGGGCTGTGAGGTCCGGCCCGATGAGCTCGAGCAGCTCGACCTGTACGACGCGGCGCTCTTCTTCAGCAGCGGGCGTGACCGGGAACGCTATCCCAGGATGAGCCTCGTGCGCGATACTCTTAACAACCGGATCGCCGCGCTATGTCTGGGCGGTGCATCGCTCGCGGACCTAGAGGCACTCGGGATCGACGATCTCGGAGAGCGGCTAAACGCCCTCGAGGAAGGGAAGGTCCTGAACCTGGTCGATGGATCGTGCTCGATCGCGTTCCCCGCCTTCGTGGGCAGTGAAAGGGAAAGGCTGGCCGAGATCGCAGACTCCGCCGCGCTCGAGCTCAGCCCGCTGGTCGGCGAGCTAGTCGGCCGGCTCAGGGTCGAGCTGGGCGACCGGGAGGACATGCTGTTTCATGTCCTCTGGTCACGTGTGATCGACGAAATCTGGTCGGACGCTTGGAGGGCTCCCTCCCCGGGTACGCAAGTACCAGTGGTAGCCTGGGTAGTGCACCCGGAGCACGCGTTCGCCGTGGGGACGAACTACGGGAGCATGCCGGGCGGCGGCGACCTGGCGCTGACGTGGAGCAACAACTTCACCGATCACCTCTCGGCCTTTCCCGACGCGAACTACGAACTGTTCAAGACCGCATGGGGCGAACCGTTCGAAGACGCGGAGGTCCGCGCCGCGCTCGAGGGCTACGGAGTGTTCGACGAGAGCGGCGAGCCGCAGCTCTTCTCCTTCCGCCGCGATGAGCGGTTGGACAGGGTGCTCACCGGGATGGTGGGTGAATACGCGGAAGCGGTGGCGCAGACGTTCGACTGGGGGGAGATCGGGGCGCGCCTCGATATCCATCCCGGCGACGCGTACATCGTCGTGCTGCACGAGGTCGCCTATGCGATCTTCGAGCACCTGTATCGAGCCGGCACGCTCGAGATACCGTCGCTGCTGCTGGACGGCAGCGACAGGACCCAGGCGGTCAGGCTGGCGAGCCTCTGGTTGAACGAGCCGCCGGGACCGCTGGACGCGGCCATGGCGATCTTCATGGGGAACGGCTGGCACGGCAGCGAGGAGGCCGTCGCCGCGTTCGAGGAGGCGCGGCGCGCCGAACCGGAGCACGTGATGCTCCACTGGTTCCTCGGCCTCTCTCTATATGATATAGAGCGCTACGAGGAGGCGTTAACCGTCTTCGAGCGGCTGATCCGACTCACGGCGGGGGATGCCGACGAGCTGCTGTGGCACGATTGGGGTCGGATCTGGATGGGACACGTTTACGATGTCACCGGCGATCGGGCGCGCGCGCTAACCAGCTATCGGAGAGTGCTCGACGCGGACCACTCCAGCGGGACCCTGCAGATGGGGCAATACAACATCGGCCCGGTGACCGCCAAAGAATGGGCGGCCGAGCGGATAGACACGCCTTACGTTCGAAGGAACTAGGGGTAGTTCGGCGCTACCGCGTGTGTTGCCGGGCGGTCTACTCGGACGTCAGCGCCGTAACCGGGTCGACTTTCGTGACGCGCCGGGCCGGGACGAAACTGGCCAGTAGACCGGTCAACGCCAGAGCGAGGACGACCAGACCGAAGACCGCCGGATCGCGCGGATCGCCTCGATAGAGCAGCACGGCCAGCGGGCTGGCGGCGAGCGCGGCGATTCCAATCCCCAGCACGATGCCGACGCCCATCTGAACCGCCCCCCTCCGCATCACGAGGCGCACGAGGCTCGTTGCGTTGGCCCCCAGAGCCATACGGATGCCCATCTCCTGTGTGCGCCGGTTGACGGCGAACGACATGACGCCGTACAGCCCGATCGTCCCCATCAGCAGAGCGATGATGCCGAGCACCATGAACACATAGCCGAAGATCCAGAAGAACCAGGTCTCCTTGGCGATCACGTCCGTCATCGACAGCACTTCGTAGATAGGAAGGTTGCGATCGAGCGACTCGACCGCCGTCCGCACGTCGCTTGTGATCGCCAACGGCGCGCCGCGCGTCCGGATCGCGATGCGGACTGACGTGCCGACGGGGCTTTGGGTGATGGGGATGTAATAGCCGGCCGGACTGGCCTGGAAGTTGTCGATACCTTCCATCTTCATGTCGGGTACGACGCCGACGACCGTCATCCAGTCTGATGGCCCGTCTGCGAGAACCATTCGGAGCCGCCGGCCCAGCGCGTCACCGTCCGGGAAGAAGTTACGAACGAAGCTCTCGTTCACCACAGCCACCGGCGGGCTCTCACGCCGATCCATGTTGGTGAACGCTCTACCTTGCAATACCGAGGCATCGAACGTCTCGAAGTACCCGGGTGTGACGATCCCCTCACGAGGGGACGGGTAGTCCTCCTCGGTGGCGTATGACACCCCCTCTATCTGGATGACACGTGCACCGTTGCCGGAAGCCGGAAGTCCGTCCGACAGGGTTGCCGCCTCGACACCGGGTATGGCCCGCACCTTAGGCAGCAGTTCCTCGTAGAATCGGATCCGACTCTCCGCATCCGGATAGTCTTCCTCGAGCAGCACCAGGCGTGCGGTGAAGACGTTCTCCGTCGCGAAGGGAAGGTCCTGGGCCTTGAGCTCCACGATGCTCTTTATCATCAAGCCGGCGAGGATTAGTAGAGCGCAGGAAAGCGCGATTTCGGTCACAACGAGCCCACCGCTCAGTTTGCCGATTCTTAGGCTTGAAGAGCCCCGGGCTTCGTCCTTCAGCGCCTCGTTGATGTTCAGACTGCTCGCCCGCAGCGCCGGCACCAGTCCGGAGATCAAGCAGGAGAGCAGGACCGTACCGATGACGAAGAGCACCACCCGATGGTCGAATCCGAAGGTGATCCAGAACGGTGGAGGCTCGATGTTGGTGACGCTGTCGAACCAGGCGACTCCGCTGTGGCCTACGGCGACACCCAGTGCGCCGCCGATAACCGATAGGATGAACACCTCTGTCATCATTTGGGCGATGATCTGGCGGCGGTTGGCGCCGAGCGCGTTGCGTACCGCCACTTCCCGCGTACGGACGGAAGCCCGCGCCAACAGCAGGTTGGCCACGTTGGCGCAGGCGATGAGCAAGACGCCGAGAGCCGCGGCCAGCATCGTATAGATCATGCCGGCGAACTCTGGGCCGACCACGAGCTGGGAGAACGACATGGCGGTTGCACTGAGACCCTCGTTGGTCTCGGGGTACTCGAGCTCGAGTCGGCGGGCGATCGTGGCGAGTTCGGCGCGCGCCTGATCGAGTGAGGCGCCGTCCCGCAGCCGTCCCATGGCGTAGAACCTCATGCCCTCGCCGCGCGCACTCGCGTTCGGGTCGAGCTCCAGCGGAACCCAGAGCTTCTCTCTGTCGGGAAAGGCGAAGCCCTGCGGCGCCACGCCGACGATCGTCCGTATCCGGCCGTTGGCGCGAACGGTGGCGCCGATCGCCGTTGGCGAGCCCCCGAAGCGGTCCTGCCAGACGTCATAGCCGATGATGATCACCGGCTCCGCGCCCGGCCGGTCGTCGCCTTCCTGGAACCCGCGTCCCAAGATCGGACTCACCCGGAGGACGTCAAACATATTGGCTGTGGCGGTCGTCGCGGTATAACGCTCGGGCCGCCCCTCGCTGCCCGCCAGGTTGACCGTCTGAACATTGAATGCTGCCAGTTCGTAGAACGTCGTCTGTTCCTCGCGCCACTCGACGAAATCGTGGATGCTGACCATGTCGAACCGAATGTCCCGGGCAGGATCGGCCCTTCCGACGATCATCACACGGTCCCCGTCGGGGAACGGCAGGCCCTTGTACATGGCACCGTTGATGAGACTGAACACCGCGGTCGTAAGGCCGATGCCGAGGCCGAGGGTAAGAACGACGATCAGCGAGAGTCCTGGGTGCTTGAGTAGCATCCGGACGGCGAAGGCGAGATCTCTGCGCAGCTGGTCCATGATACCCGAGTGCTGAGTCGGTGTGGCTGGGGCCCTCCTAATCGCCACGCCTACACTACGGGCGGGTGTGCTGGCTGGTTTCTGGATGGGGAATCCGGGAAATCCCCGAACCCCCGAATCCCTAATCATCAAAGGTCCCCTTGACCATCCGCTGGCCAGCTCCTAGTTTGGTCCCCCTCATGAGCACGCACTACTCCTATCGGTACGCCCGGGAGGGCTGGTGGGGCTGGTGGTGGCCCCAGCCGCGGGGAGTGGTGCGCGGCTTCTGGGGATCAACAGCCTAGCACGAGATCCCTGGAAGAGCCCGACAAGCGGGCGCGCTCTTCTCCCAGCCGAGGAGACCGCGCCCGCTTTCTTTTTTCTCCTGCAGTAGGAAGGGGGCAGGGTTGTTCAGTGAGACGTTGAAGCCATCGCTGGAGGAGGTGCTGGCCGCGCCGACCGACGCGTCGATTCCGGTGTGGCGTGCACTTCCTTCGGATACCGAGACGCCGATATCGGCGTTCCTGAAACTGCGGCGCGGCGGCACCGGCTTCCTGCTCGAGAGCGCCGAGCAGGACGGGAGCTTGGGGCGCTACTCGTTCATCGGTGTAGGGCCCGATGCCGTGCTACGAGCCGACTTGGATCGCGGCACGGTGGAAACGCAGAGCGGGATCTCTTCCTACGAGGCATCGCCGATCGAGGCGCTACGGCAGCTCGTTGGTAACGCGCCCGTCCACCAGATCGGTAACGAGCTACCGGGATTCGTCGGCGGCGCCGTCGGCGCACTGGGGTTCGACCTCGTCCGCAGTATCGAGAGGTTGCCAAGCGAACTGCCCGACCCGAACCCGTTCCCAGCCGCCGTTTTCGCACGCTACGCGACGACGCTGGTGTTCGACCATCTGAAGCAGCGGCTACTGGTCGTCTCGGTCATCCCGCCCCACGTGTCGCGTGAGGAAGGTTACCGGCGAGCGTCGGCGCATGTGGAGGAGGTGGTGGCGGCGCTCAGACAGGCGGCGCCGGCACCGCCGTTCGAGACTATGGGTAGCGCCGAGGGCGCCGACCAGTTGTTGCGGGACGCCGAGAAGGCGCCCGATGACGCCACGTTTCTGGATGCAGTCGCTCGGGCGCGGGAATATGTCTGGGCCGGGGACGCGATCCAGGTCGTGTTGAGCCGCAGGCTCACGGTCCCCGTCACAGGCGACCCCTTTCGGCTCTACCGTGCGCTCAGGGTTCTCAACCCGAGCCCCTACATGTTTTTCCTCGAGTTCCCCGAGGTCACGCTCGTCGGCGCGAGTCCCGAGATGTTGCTCCGCTCGGCCAACGGTGTCGCCCAGGTCTGTCCCATCGCCGGCACGCGTCCCAGGGGCAAAGACCCCGACGAGGATGCCGCCCTGGAGGAGGATCTGCGCAACGATCCAAAGGAGAAGGCGGAGCACGTCATGCTGGTGGACCTGGGTCGCAACGATCTGGGTCGGGTCTGCCGCGTGGGTAGCGTGCACGTTCCCACGCTCATGACGGTGGAGCGCTACCGCAACGTCATGCACCTGGTCTCCACCGTGACCGGCAAGCTACGGGACGATGTCGACACGCTCGCCGCGCTAGAGGCGTGTTTCCCGGCGGGCACGGTCAGCGGAGCGCCGAAGATAAGAGCGATGGAGATCATCGAGGAATTGGAGGTGCTGCGCCGCGGCGCCTACGCCGGCGCCATCGGTTATATCGGATTCGGCGCGACGAGCCTCGATACGTGCATCTCGATTCGCACCATCGCGGTTCAGGGTGGTCACGCCCACGTGCAGGCGGGCGCCGGGATCGTGGCCGACTCGGTGCCCGAGAACGAGCTGGCCGAGACAGAGGCGAAGGCGAAGGCGCTGTTCGCGGCATTGGCGTTGGCCGGTGTCGACGATCGGCCGGCGAACGGAAGTCATGTCGCCGCCGCAGCGAGCGGGGAGGTGAGACCGTGATCCTGGTGATCGACAACTACGATTCCTTCACCTACAACCTGGTGCAGATGTTGGGCGCGCTGGGGGCTGAGGTCGAGGTCCATCGTAACGACGAGATCACGGCGGACGAGGTGCTCGCCAGGGAGCCGGCGGGCGTGGTCATCTCGCCCGGTCCCTGCGGCCCGGGCGAAGCGAAGAACTCTCCCGATGTGCTGAAGAAGGTGGGGCCGCTGTGCCCGGTGCTGGGCGTCTGCCTGGGTCATCAGATCATCGGCGCCGTGTACGGCGCGAAGGTCGATCGCGCGCCTGGACCGATGCACGGCAAGGTCAGCCGAGTCGAACACGATTCGAGGGGCGTGTTCACGAATGTGAGCAATCCGTTCGACGTCGGCCGCTATCACTCGCTGGCCGTTATAGAGGAGGCGCTGCCGCCCGAGCTGATCGTAACGGCACGCAGTTCCGATGGTGTGATCATGGGACTGCGACACACGGAGCATCCGGTGGAAGGCGTTCAGTTCCATCCCGAGTCGATACTCACGCCGGACGGCGAGATGATTCTGTCGAATTTCTTGCGTGTGGCGACGCACCCGACTGCCGGCTGGCGGGCGGGGCGTGAACGGTAGCCGGTAGCCGGTAGCCAGGAGTCAGTAATCAGGGCCTACGACAACAGTGGTGCGCGACTATGACTGCGAATGCGAGTGACGAATTCCGAGCGGTGTTGAACGAGTTGGCGGTCGGGAATGACCTGAGCCGGGAGCGGGCGGCGGCGGCGATGGGGACCATCATGGAGGGTGGTGCTACAGCCGCGCAGATCGGCGGCTTTCTGATGGGACTGCGTGCCAAAGGCGAGACGGTTGATGAGATCACCGGCTGCGCCGAGGCGATCCGCTCGAAGGCGCTGCAGGTGCCCCACAAGTACCCGAAGCTGCTCGATACGTGCGGGACCGGCGGCGACGGGTCGTCCACCTTCAACATCTCGACGACAGCGGCGTTCATCGCTGCGGGTGCGGGGCAGAAGGTGGCTAAGCATGGCAACCGGGCGATCAGCAGCCAGACCGGCTCGGCGGATGTGCTGGAGTCGCTGGGGGTGGAGATCGACATGGCGGGCCCGGAGGCAGCGGGTGCCCTCGATGCGGTGGGGATCACTTTCCTGTTCGCGCCGACTTTTCATAGCGCGATGAGGCACGCCGGGCCACCGAGGCGCGAGCTGGGTATGCGCACCGTGTTCAACGTGCTCGGTCCCCTGTGCAACCCTGCCGGTGCCACGGCCCAGATCATGGGCGTCTTCGACGGCTCGCTCGCCCCGAAGCTGGCCAGAGTACTGGGCAACCTGGGTGTTGAACGGGCGCTGGTAGTGCACGGCAGCGATGGGCTGGACGAGCTGACGATCACCGGGCCCAGCCTGGTCGCCGAGTGGACGGGGAGTGAAGTGAAAGAGTACACGGTCTCTCCGGAGGACGTCGGCCTGGTTCGCGGGTTGGCCGAGAGCATCAAGGGCAGCGATGCGGCAGCGAACGCCGGCATACTGCGGACGGCGCTCGAGGGTCGGGCCGGCGGGCCGCTCGATGTGGCGCTACTCAACGCGGGCGCGTCGTTGGTCGCCGCAAATGTCGTCGAGGATATCAGAGAAGGTGTTGAAAGAGCAAAGCATGCCGTCGACTCGGGTGCGGCGCTGGCCAGCCTCGAGGCGTTGCTGGACTATTCGCGAAAGCTGCGCGAGCGTGAGGGCGGCAAACGTGTGACGGAAGAGAAGGTGGAGGGCGGCATACCCGGTTGGGGGCAGAGCTGACAAGTGGGCGCGGGATACCTGGACCGAAAGGCTATGGAGGTGCGCGCCCGCCGCGCGGAGGAAGCGCCGGACGGCGAGACCCTGGCGGCGCTCAGAAGTCGTGCTGCCGGCAGGGATGGCGTCCCATCGTTCGGCTCGGCGCTGCGCGCCGGTGATCACGTCGCGCTGATCGCCGAGTTCAAGCGGCGTAGCCCGTCGGCCGGCACCCTGGTCGCCGGCGAAGGAGCGGCCGACGTCGCTCGGCTCTACGAGCGTCAAGGTGCCAGTGCGGTCTCTGTGCTCACCGACGCTGAAGACTTCGGAGGCGACCTGGTCGACCTGGAGGCGGTGGGCGCAGCGGTGAAGCTTCCGGCGCTTCGCAAAGATTTCTTGTTGGATGTCGCCGGACTGTACGAGGCGCGCGCCGTTGGCGCGTCGGCCGCACTGCTGATCACGGCAATTCTCGAAAAGGGCGAACTCGAGAGCATGTTGCAGGCCGCGCGGGAGGTCGACTTGGAGTGTCTCGTAGAAGTGCACGACGAAAGCGAACTGTCCACCGCAGTGGAGGTCGGGGCCACACTCATCGGCATAAACAACCGTGACCTGCGGACCCTGACGACCGACCTCGGCGTTACCGAGCGGTTGGCGCCGGCGGTCCCGGACGGCATCACCCTGGTAAGCGAGAGCGGCATTAAGGACGCCGACGATGTTCGCCGCGTGCGCGATGCGGGAGCCCACGCGATCCTCGTCGGCGGTTCGCTGCTGTGCCTGCCGCCGGCAGATCGAGCAGAAAAGGTCGCCGAACTGTCGGGAGTGGGGCGATGATCGTACGGTCGGGCTCAAGCGAGAACCAAGCCGCAGGGACGCGAGTGAAGATCTGTGGTCTGACTCGAACGATAGACGCGGAGTTCGCCGCGCGGCAGGGAGCCGATGCGCTGGGCGTCGTGTTCGCCTCCGGCCCCCGCCAGCTGGACATCGCGAGCGCGGCGGAGGTTCTGGCCGCTCTGCCGGCTGGCGTGCAGCGAGTAGGCGTCTTCGCGGACCACGCGCTCGAGTTCATCGAGGAAGCGATGGAACGGTGTCGGCTCGATTGGGTCCAGCTTCACGGGCACGAGACCGCGGAGTTGGCCGCCGCGCTCTCGGCGAACGTGATCAAGGCAGTGCGCCTGTCGGGCGCAGCGGATCTCGAGCGGGCTCGTGATTACCCGGCGGACGCTTTTCTGCTCGATGCCCCGGCCGCGGACGGCCGGTTGGGCGGTACCGGTCAGGTCTTCGACTGGTCGGAGGCGGAGCGCCTTCCGTGGCCGCGCAGCAAAGTGATCGTGGCCGGCGGTCTGGATCCGCAGAACGTGGGTGCCGCCGTAGAACGTCTGCGGCCCGGCGGCGTTGATGTCTCGTCGGGTGTCGAGGCGGCCCCGGGCGTGAAGGATCATGCGCTGACTGCGGCGTTCATCGCAGCGGTGCGCGAAACGGATGCACGGATTGGACGCTAATGGCGACGAACCTTGACATGAACGATAAGGATCGGCGCGGCTGGTTCGGGGAATACGGCGGACGCTACGTGCCGGAGACGCTGGTCCCTGCGCTCGATCGGTTGGAAGAGACGTTCGAGCGGCTGTGGCACGACGGCGGCTTCCGGGCAGAGCTCGACGCGTTGCTGGCCGCCTACGTCGGCCGACCTACGCCACTCTACCAGGCGCGCCGCTTCGGCGAGCTGGCGGGCGGAGCGGTTGTGTACCTGAAGCGGGAGGACCTGGCCCATACCGGCAGCCACAAGCTGAACAACGCGTTGGGACAGGCGTTGCTGGCCCGGACCCTTAACAAGAAGCGACTGATCGCCGAGACCGGCGCCGGCCAGCACGGCGTGGCTACCGCCACCGTGGCGGCGCTTCTTGGTCTGCCGTGCCAGGTGTACATGGGCGCCATCGACATGGCGCGGCAACAGCTCAACGTGGTGAGGATGGAGCTCTTGGGGGCCGAGGTGATCCCGGTGAACAGCGGGTCAAAGACTTTGAAGGACGCGACGAGCCAGGCGATCCGTGACTGGATGGGTTCGTACAGGGATACCCACTACGTGATCGGCTCCTGCGTCGGGCCGCACCCGTATCCGCTCATGGTACGCAGCTTCCAGAGCGTCATAGGCATCGAGGCGCGACGGCAGATCCTCGAGGAGTGCGGTCGCCTGCCCGACGGTCTGGTCGCCTGCGTGGGTGGCGGTAGCAATGCCATCGGACTCTTCTACCCGTTCATAGATGACGACGTGGAGATGGTAGGAGTCGAAGCCGCCGGCGAAGGGCTGAGCACCGATCGGCATTCCGCTTCGCTGGTCGCCGGCAAGCCGGGCGTACTGCACGGCTCGCGCTCTTACATCCTTCAAGACGACGACGGCCAGGTGGCGCCGACGCACTCGATTGCGGCGGGCCTGGACTATCCGGGCGTCGGCCCGGAGCACGTCTGGCTGCATGAGACGGGTCGAGCGCGTTACCTGTCGGTCACCGATGATGAGGCCATGGGCGCCTACTCGGCGTTGGCGAAGAGCGAAGGCATCATCCCGGCGCTCGAATCGAGTCACGCGCTCGCCTACACGCTCGAATGGGGATGCGAGCTGGGGCCGGATGGGGTGTTGCTGGTGAATCTATCCGGCAGGGGTGATAAGGATGTTGTGCGGGGTGATGAAGACCTCGGTGGTCGGTGAGGATTACGATCACGATGGCGATGGCGATGGCGATGGAGATGGAGATGGAGATGGAGATGGAGAGGGTGGGGTGAGCGGGAAGAGTATTGCGGGAGCGTTCGAACAATGTCGCGCGGAGGGAAGGGCGGCGCTCATCGCCTACCTCGCCGCCGGCGATCCCGATATCGAGACGACCGTGGCGCTTGCCGGGGCTCTAGGCGAGACGGGGGCAGATGTGCTGGAGCTGGGAGTCCCTTTTAGCGATCCGCTGGCCGACGGCCCGATCATTCAGGCGGCCTACACCCGGGCGCTAGCGGGCGGCGTCAGCGTGAAGAGGGTTCTGGAGCGCTTGCCGCAGATGGCCGACGCGTCCGGTCTGCCCATCGTGTTGATGACCGCACTCAACCCGGTGCTCGCGTACGGGGCGGAGGAATTCTGCAACGATGCGGCGGCGGCGGGGGCGAGTGGAATACTGGTGCCCGACCTTTTGCCGGAGGACGGCGAGGAGCTGCGTGCCTCGGCTACTGCCGCCGGGCTCGACAATATCTATCTGGGAGCGCCCGACACGCCGGACGATCGGCTGGCCGTCGCGGCGCAGGCGTCGACGGGCTTCTTCTACCTGATCAGCCGCCACGGCGTGACAGGCCCGCAGGGCGGAGTCGGCGTCGGGCTGGAGGAGCAGGTCGAGCGGGCGAGGCGGTACAGCGGTGTGCCGGTGGCAGTGGGCTTTGGCGTTACAACAGGCGATGATGCCGAGCGGGTGGCCGCGGTCGCCGACGGCGTCATAGTGGGCAGCGCCTTCGTTCGCGAGGCGG
>JBDHJU010000079.1:0-14583 GCA_039586755.1 Gemmatimonadota bacterium
AAATGGGCCTGGGTGGACTCGAACCACCGACCTCACGCTTATCAGGCGTGCGCTCTAACCACCTGAGCTACAGGCCCTGTTCCCGCACGCTATCCGGGTGTGAGGTCGGGGTCAAGGGTTCACCAGCCGAGTCGGGCGATGAGCTCGCGGGTTTCCTCGGGGGTAAGGTGGCGAAGCGGGCGGCCCGGGTGGTCGGCCAGGGCCCAGAGAGCGACTGCAGCGGCGGCCCCGCTCGCCTGTACCGCCTCGAGGTCGATCTTGTCGAAGGTGTCGCCAGCGTTGTGGTACCAGCGCGGCGCGTCCTCGGGTAGAGTGCTCCGCACGTAGATTGTGGGGACGCCGGCCAAGAGGAAGTGCTGGTGGTCGCTGCCCGGGCCACCGCCGTGGTCCACCTCGGCTGTGACACCGAGGTCGCGGAGCGCCGGATCGGCCGCCAGGCGCGCGAACAGGGTGTCGGCCTCGGCGTGGCCGGTGGAGCCGTACCCCTGGGGTGCCCCCACCATGTCGAGGTTCATCATCGCCACGACGTTCGCCAGCGTATCGGCATGGACGGACACGTACTCGCGCGAGCCGAGGAGTCCCAGCTCCTCGCCGGCGAATAGTACCACTCGCACCGTGCGACGCGGGCGGGTCGGCGCGGAAGAGATCGCCCGCGCTGCAGTCATGACGGCGAGGACCCCGGTGCCGTTGTCCAGGGCGCCGGCGCCCAGGTCCCAGGCGTCGAGGTGCGCGCCGAGCAACACGACCTCGCCGGCCACCGACGGATCGCTTCCCCACCACTCGGCCACCACGTTCGCCGCCGTACCCTGACGGGTCTCCGCCTCGACCTGCAGTCGCAACCTCAACGGGCCCGCCGCCAGCAAACGCCGCAGCCAGAGGCCGTCCTCGCGGGAAAGGGCGAGGATGGGCAGCGGCGCCGGCCGCTCGGGCGTCGGCGCGACGCGCGCCTGAGGTAGACGACCCGGCTGCAGGGAAACGCGGAGCAACGCCGCCGCGCCGACCTCGGTGGCCTTCGCCACGATCTCGGGGCTCACGACGTCGGTCAGCAGCACGGCGCCCTGCACCTCGGTGCCGAGCCCATCGACCGTCGCGGCGTCGGCGCGACCCATGTCGATGAGCCGCAGCGAGTCGGCATCGATGCCGGGTGAATAGCCGTAAGCGATGGCGGTGAGCTTGTGGTGGCGGACGGCGGCGGGCGTGACGACGTGGACCTGGGTAGTACCGCGTCGCCAGGTCGGCATGTGCACGACCTCGTACCAGACCGAGTCGGCTCCGAGGCTGCGCAGCCAGCCGGCGGCCCAGGCCTCGGCCCGGGTGCCGATGGGGGTACCCGACAATCTGCCGCCGATCGTGTCGATGAGGCCGGCCGCCATGACCGGCAGCTCGGGCGCGTCGAGTGCGCCGGCAACCAACCCGGCGATCGGCAACGCCGGCGGCTCTTGTGGTGCGGGGTCCTGACCTACAGAGAGACCGGGTGTGAGAAAAGGGGCGGCGGCGAGGACGACGATGCCCGGCCAGAGACGACAAGAGGGCCCTCGAGGCCCTCTCATCAGCCGTCCACCATGGAGGCGACGGGACTCACTCCCACTCGTCACGGCGTCGTCTGCGGGCCGCCATGTCGTCGTCTTCGTAATCCTCGTCGTCGTACTCGTCGTCCCACTCGTCTTCGTCCTCGAACTCTTCCTCGAGTTCGAGCCCCTCCTCCCCGTACTCGTCGAACTCGTCTTCGTACTCGAGCTCGGTCTCGTCACGCACGGAGTAGAAATCGTCCGGCCCCAGGCTCGGATCCCGCATCGCGTTCATCTTCCCTCCTCCTAGGGAATCTGGGGGAGATCCCGACGATCGACGGCCTCCAGGCCGCTACATACCACCTAAAACGCCAAATAATAGGCAAGGCCGAGGTTGTCAAGCATTTCTTTGCGGCCGCCCGGGCGCCAGTTCGCGTCGAACGGCCGGCGCCCACCTGTCCGTCCGCCGACCGCCGGCTTATGTTAGGTCGATGATCACACAGCGGACGCTTTCTGTTTCCCTTTCCGTGCTTGTCGTCGTTCTCTCGCTGCCCGGCTGCAAGGCGCCGCAGGCATTCGGCGATCGTAACGTCATCATAGCGCTCGCCGAGTCGGCGCTCTGGGAAGAGGTGGGGCCGGAAGTGATCGAGGCGCTGGAGCAACGAGTGTTCACGACACGACCGGAACGCAAGTTCGAGGTAACGTACCTCTCGGTCGGCGACACGCTCTGGGAGGACATGCGGATATGGCAGCAGGTCGTCGTCCTGGGCACCCACGAGAACGACGCCGTCCGACGCATCCTAAACGCTTCGCCGGTTCCGGACGCCAACCCGCCCGCCATCGTCCAGGCCGAGGAGGTCTGGGCCCGGAATCAGCTGGCGACGGCGCTGCTGCTGCCCCTGGAAGGCCAGGCGGAAGCGGTCCGTGGGCTGCTGCCCGAGCTCTACGATCTTCTGGAGCGCAGATACGACGAGTGGGTCGTGGAGCGCATGTACACCACTGGCGTGAACGACTCGCTGGCGGGGGCGCTGGCGGAATACGGGTTCACCCTGCAGTTGCCGAACGTCTACCTGTTCAGCGTGGAGGACTCGCTGTTCCGCTTCGGCAATCCGTACCGCCAGGGCGACACCGACCTACTACGCTCGATGTTGTTGACCTGGCGCAGCGCTACCGCAGAGGTGACGCCGGAGAGCCTGCACGCCTGGCGCCAGTCCATCGGCGAGACGCAATACGACCTACCGCAGGACATTCTGGAGGAAGGGTTAGGCTCGGGGCCGATCGAGGTGAACGGACTGAGGGGGCTCGAACTGCGCGGTGTCTGGCAGGACCGCGCGGAGTTTCCCGCGGCCGGGCCGTTCATCACGCGGACGATCGTCTGTCCGAGTCAGGATCGCACGTACTATATCGACGCCTGGCTCTTCGCTCCCGGTACGGACAAGTATCTTTACTTGAGACAATTGGAGATACTGCTGGACTCGTTTCGCTGCGTTGGGAATTGAAGATTTCCTCACCGGTCCAACTCGTCGGGAATTCTCGAATGTCGATTTGGGGAGCAGTGGAACAGGGGAGGTAGGGAAGTTGGACGTGTCTAAAGGCTCCCAGTGACAGCATGACGTTTGTCCATCTGCATTGTCATAGCGAGTACTCTCTGCTCGATGGCGCCAACAAGCTGGACGCACTGGTCGACCGCGCTGTCGAGCTCGGCATGCCGGCCCTCGCCCTGACCGACCACGGCAACCTGCACGGCGCCTACCACTTCTACGAGACCGCACGGTCAAAGGGCATACGGCCGATCATCGGCTGCGAGGCCTACGTCGCGTTCGGCGACCACCGCTCGAAAGAAAAGCCGCCCGACGCGCCCCAAGACTACGCCCACCTGGTCCTGCTGGCCCGCGACCGGGAGGGCTATCGCAACCTGGTGAAGCTGGTCTCGATCGGGCAGGTGGAAGGTTTCTACCGTAGGCCGCGTATCGACCACCAGGTCCTCGAGGGGCACTCCGCCGGCCTGATCGCGCTGTCGGCCTGTATGTCGGGCGAGCTGGCGCTTTACCTGCTGCAGGACCAGTACGACAAGGCGAAACGCGCCGCGGAGTGGCACGCGCGGCTGTTCGGCAAAGGCAACTACTGGCTCGAGGTGCAGGACCACGGTATCCCCGGCGAAGAGAAGGTAAGCGACGGGTTATTCCAGCTGGCGGACGACCTCGGCCTGCCGGTGCTGGCGACGAACGACGCGCACTACCTGCAGCGCGAGGACGCCGACGCCCACGACATCCTGCTCTGCATCGGGACAGGCAAGGACCGGGACGATCCAAAGCGTCTGCGCTTCTACGGTCAGGAGAGCTACTTCAAGTCGAGCGAGGAGATGCAGGCTCTGTTCCCCGAGCGGGGCGACGTCATCGCCAACACGCTGCAGGTCGCCGAGCTGTGCGACGTCGAGTTCGAAGAGCGGGTCTACCTGCCCGAGTTCCCGCGGCCGGAAGGGTACACCAGCGAGGATGACCTGCTGCGCGAGCTGGCGGAAAGCGGAGCCAGAAAACGATACGGTGATCCGTTGCCGGACGAGATACGCGAGCGGCTGGACTACGAGCTCGACGTCATCACTCGCACCGGATATAGCGGCTACTTCCTCATCGTCTGGGATTTCATTCGGGCGGCGCGGGAGGCGGGGGTGCCGGTGGGCCCGGGCCGCGGTTCGGCGGCCGGCTCGCTGGTCGCTTACGCGCTGCGCATCACCGACATCGACCCGCTGCGGTTTGGGCTGCTGTTCGAGCGCTTCCTCAATCCCGATCGCATCTCGATGCCCGACATAGATGTCGACTTCTGCTACGAGCGGCGCGGCGAGGTGATCGAGTACGTGCGGTCGAAGTACGGGACCGACTCCGTCGGCCAGATAGTCACCTTCGGCACGATGCAGGCCCGGGCGGTGGTTCGAGACGTAGGCCGCACATTGGGGTTCACACCGGCGGAGACCGACCGCGTCGCCAAGCTCATCCCCAGCTCGCCGGGCTACTCGCTTTCGGTGAAGGACGCGGTCGAGCGGGTGGAGGAGCTGAAGGAGCTCTACAAGGAAGAACCGCGGTACAAGGAGCTGCTTGACTACGCATCGACCCTCGAGGGGCTGTCGCGCCATACGTCGGTGCACGCCGCCGGCGTCGTTATCGCCCCCGGGCCGCTGGATGACTACGTGCCGGTGATGACCGCGCCAGCGCGCGGGGCGGCGGCCGAGTCGGCGAACGGCGACCTGGTAATCACGCAGTACGACATGGTGAGCCTCGAGAAGACGGGGATGCTCAAGTTCGATTTCCTCGGACTGAAGACGCTCACCGTGATCAGCGACGCGACAGCGAACATCAAGGAGCGGCACGACGTAGAGGTCGACTGGGACGAGCTGGGGCTCGAGGACCCCGAGGTTTACGAGATGCTGGCGAGCGGTGCCACCGCCGGCGTCTTTCAGTTCGAGTCATCGCTGGCCACCGACAAGCTGCGTGCGATGCGTTGTGACCGCTTCGACGACCTGATCGCGGTAAACGCGCTCATCCGGCCGGGCCCCCTCGACTCGGGCATGACCGACGTCTACATCCGGCGCAAGCGGGGCACCGAGCCGGTGAGTTACCCGCACGAGACGCTGGCCGGCGTGTTGGAATCGACTTACGGCGTCATCACCTACCAGGAGCAGGTGATGCAGGCCGCCAACAGCATGGCGGGGTTCAGCCTCGCCGAAGCCGATGTGCTGCGCAAAGCGGTCGGCAAAAAGGACCCGGTGCTGATTCGCCAGGAGCTCGATCGCTTCATCGAGCGGTCGATCGCCCGCGGGGTGCGGCGGCGCGAGGCCGAGCACATCGCCTCGTTGCTGGAGACGTTCGGTCGTTACGGTTTCAACAAAGCGCATGCGGCTGCCTACGCGCTACTCTCCTATAGGACCGCCTGGCTGAAGCGCCACTACCCGGCCGAGTTCATGGCGGCGCTGCTGACGTCGGAGATCGGCAACACCGACAAGGTGGTCGGCTCGATCAACCAGTGCCGGTCGCTTGGCCTCGAGGTCATGGCGCCGCACGTGAACGAGTCCGGCTACAAGTTCACGGTGGTGAGTGACAGCAGCATCCGCTTCGGATTGGGCGCGATCCGTGGCGTCGGTCGCTCGGCCATCGACTCGATCATAGAGGCGCGTCGCAGCGACGGGCCCTTCGTCTCGCTGTTCGATTTCTGCAGCAGGGTCGACCTGCGACTCAACAACAAGCGGGTGATCGAGGCGTTGATCGGTGCCGGTGCGCTCGATGGGCTCGGCCCGCGCGCCGCCATGGCGGACGGGCTCGAGGTAACGTTGCGCGAGGCACAGTTGCAGCAGCGCGAGCGGGAGACCGGCCAGGCCAGCCTGTTCGGCGGTGACGCCGAGAGCCACGTCGGTCCTTCCGAGCCGCCGCTGCCCAAGGTTCCCGAGTGGAGCGAGCAGGAGAAGCTGGCGCGCGAGAAGGAGATGGTGGGCTTCTTCGTATCGGGCCACCCACTCGACGCGCACCGCGACCTGGTGGATTTGTACGCGCAGCGCACCAACGCCAGCAACCTGGTAGAGCGTCGCGACCGCAAGGTCGAGATCGCCTGCGTGGTAACCGAGGTCTCGCGGCGCATCTCGCGCAAGGATGGCTCGGAGTGGGCGCGCATCGTGTTCGAGGACTACCACGGCACTGCCACGGCGCTCGCCTTCCGCGACGCCTGGAGCAGGAACCGCGAGACACTGGAACAGGGCAAGCCGGTGCTGCTGCGAGGCAGCGTCTCGGGTCGAGAACGCGACGAAGGCGACCCACCGCTCTTTCTCGATGCCGCCACCCCGCTGGAAGAGGTTTACGAGAGCGGACGCGTCGCCGTCTGCCTCGAGCTTTCGAGCTCATCGGAAGTCGACGCCGACCGACTGGAGAAGGCGATCAAGATCGCTCGGGCGCATCCGGGACCCGCGGCCATCCAGGTCGTCCTCGAGAACGGTGGCGATGAGCCCTCGCGCCTGCGCTCCCGCGCGCTCCGTGTCGCCCCGGTACCGTCGGTGCTGGCCGAGTTGCGTGGCGTGCTCGGTGAAACTCGCGTGCGCCTGGTGGAGATCTCACCGGTAACCGGTGGCCGGTAGCCAGTAACCGGTGGCCGGCAGACAGTAGCCGGTAGGCATTTCGATCCAACCGGCTGCCGGCGCACCGCTTACCGGCTGTCCGGGCCACCGGCACCGTTCCCCTGCACGATTCCGCCAGCTGTGTTATCTTATCAAGCTCTGGCACGTTTGTAGTCACTTGCAGCATAGCGGTTTATGGCATCTCATCAGGATTTTGAGCGCTCGATCGGCGATGTCGTCGCCCGGATCGGGCAGCTTAAAGAGCTGGCCAGCGAGAGGGGGCTCGACGTGGAAGCGGAGCTCAAGAAGCTGGAGTCCCGCCTGGAGGAGTTGCGAGCCGAGACGCTCGAGTCGCTGACTCCCATGGAGCGGGTGCAGATCGCGCGTCACCAGCAGCGTCCGCACTCACTCGACATGATCGAGCGCGTCTTCACGGACTTTGTCGAGCTGCACGGTGATCGCGCCTTCCGGGACGACCCGGCGGTGGTCTGCGGCTGGGCCCGCCTCGACGACCGCTCGGTGATGGTCATCGCCCAGCAGAAGGGCCGCAACACGAAGGAGAACCTGAAGCGCAACTTCGCGATGATGCACCCCGAGGGCTATCGCAAAGCGCTCCGCATGATGCGGATGGCGGAGAAGTACGGCCGCCCGGTGATCACGATCATCGACACGCCGGCGGCGTACCCGGGCATCGGGGCGGAGGAGCGCGGGCAGGCCGAGGCGATCGCCAGGAACCTACTCGAGATGTCTTTGATCGAAGTGCCGATCCTCGCCGCAGTGATCGGTGAGGGCGGTAGCGGCGGTGCGCTGGGACTCTCGGTCGCCGACCGCATAGTCATGATGGAGTACGCGATCTACTCGGTAATCTCACCCGAGGGTTGCGCCTCGATCCTCTGGAAGGAAAACACCGAGGAGGCACGCTCGAAGGCCGCATCGGCGCTCAAGCTGACGGCGCCCGATCTACTGGAACTATGCGTGATCGATGAGGTCATCAGCGAGCCACCCGGCGGCGCCCATGAGGATTGGGAGGGTGCGGCAACGGCGCTCAAGGAGTCGCTGACCCGTAACCTGGCAGAGCTGGAGAAACGCTCGGGCGCCGATCTACTCGACGCCCGCTACGCGAAGTATCGCAAGATGGGAGCGTGGGACGGTGATTGATCGGGCGCCCAACGAGACGGACGAGCGCTCGGAAGAAGCGCCCGGCGAAGAACCGCTACCTGCCGCACACGGGATTATCTCCCGTGGTCCGCAGCCCCAGTTCATCGAAGTTCGCTTCAAAGGCAAGCGCCGCGATTTCTTCACGGCACACGTTACGCCGCCGCTGCGCGGCCACGAATTCATCGTGGTCGAGGCGGACCGAGGTCAGGACCTCGGCCTGGTCAGCGCCACCGATGGATTGGCGCGACGCAAGTGCGAGGTTTGCGACGGCTGCAACGCGAAGAATCTGCCGAACCGACGCGTGCTGCGGCGCGCCGCACCGGTGGACGTCGAACGCATCCTCGAGCTACGCGCTGAGGAAGGTAGTATCCGCAGAGAGGTCCGGCAGATGGTCGCGGACCACAACCTCAAGATGAAGATCAGCGATGCGGAGTGGCAGTGGGACCGCAACAAGCTGATCATCTACTTCACGGCCGACAAGCGCGTCGATTTCCGTACGCTGGTGCGGAGTCTGGCGAAGAAGTACCGCACGCGAATCGAGCTGAAACAGATCGGCGTGCGCGATGAAGCGAAACGACTGGACGGCGTTGGCCGGTGCGGACGCGAGCTGTGCTCTTCGAACTGGCTACCCGAGCTCAAGCCGGTGACGCTACAGCTGGCCAAGGACCAGAACCTGTCGCTGAATCCGTCACAGATCTCGGGCGCCTGCGGCCGCCTGATGTGCTCGCTGCGCTACGAGCACGATTTCTACGTCCAGGCGCGTAAGCGTTTCCCGAAGGAAGGTCGGCAGGTACGCACGTCGGTTGGTGAAGAGGAAGTCGCGGGAGTGAACATCTTCGCGAACCGCGTTACGCTAAAAGGTTCTACGGGCGAGCTACGGACGGTGGCTCTCGAGGACCTGAAGCGCGAGACCGCCGAAGCGCGCAGGAGCTCAAGAAAGAATTAGGGCCCGAGCCTTGTCCCGATACTACATCACGACCGCAATCGACTATTCGAACGGTGACCCGCATCTGGGACACGCCTTCGAGAAAATCGGCGCCGACGCTATCGCCCGTTACCGGCGGCTGTGCGGTGACGAAGTCCATTTCGTCATCGGGATGGACGAGAACTCGCAGACCATCCTGGAGCCCGCGGCGGAAGCGGGATTGCAGCCGCAGGAGTGGGTGGATCGACTGGCGGTAGTGTTCGAGGACGCCTGGAAGAGCCTGGCGATCAGTCACGACGACTTCATCCGGACGACCGAGCCGCGTCATGTTGAGGCGGTCGTCGAGTTGGTCGAGCGCACGAAGCAGGCGGGCCACATTTACGAGGGCACCTACGAGGGCTACTACTGCGAGCGTTGCGAGACTTTCAAGCAGGAGAAAGACCTGGTCGACGGACGCTGCCCGGAACATCCGGACCGCGAGATCTCGTGGACGAAGGAAGACAACTACTTCTTCAGGTTGTCGGCGTTCCGTGACGCGTTGCTCGAACACATCGAGCGGCATCCGGAATTCGTGCAGCCGGAGATCCGGCGCAACGAGATCCGCAACGTCCTCAAGGAAGGGCTGCAGGATGTCTCCGTGTCACGGCCGCAACGGGAGTGGGGCATCCGCTTTCCCGGCGACGAGCAACACGCCGTCTACGTCTGGTATGACGCGCTGATCAACTACCTGTCGGCGGTCGGGTTCCCCGATGACCGACACGGCGAATGGTGGCCGGCGAATCTGCACGTCATCGGCAAGGGCATCACTCGCCATCACTGCATTATCTGGCCGGCGATGCTGATGGCTGCCGGCGTCGAGTTGCCCGAGACCGTCTGGGCGCACGGCTATATCCACTGGGGCGGCCGCAAGGTCTCGAAGTCGGCGGGCGCGCCGGTGACGCTGGAGAGTGCCACCGACCGATACGGCCCCGACCCGCTGCGCTACTACCTGCTGCGCGAGGTTCCCTGGGACGGTGACGCCGACTTCACCTGGCAGCGCTTCGACGACGTGTACAACGCCGAGCTGGCGAACGACCTGGGCAACCTGGCGAACCGCACGCTGGCGATGATCCACAAGTACCGCGGCGTCAATGTTCCGACGGCCGAGGAGACCGACCTGGACCGGCGCGCCGGCGACGTGCTGGCGGCCTACAGAGAGGCGATGGACGGCTACCTCCTCCATCAAGGCATCTCGGCGGCCATGGAGTTGGCCCGTGCGGCCAACGGTTTCATCGAAGAGCAGGCACCGTGGAAGCTGGCCAAAGACGAGTCGGCCGGCGCCCAGCTGGATGCGGTCCTCGGCAGCCTGGCTCGCGCACTGGGCCGGCTGGCGGTCCTGCTCAGCCCCTTCATGCCCGTGAAGTGCAACGAGCTGTGGAAGGCGCTCGGTCGCGAGGACGCGCTTCCGGGACTCGACGGCTTCGCCGACCTCGACCTGACCGGCAGCGCAGTGGACCGGCAGGCGGTGCTATTCCCCAAGATCGAGAGCTAGGGCAAAGCCGATGAGCGCCCCATCCCGTGGCTCGGCCCCCCAGCGGGCGGTCGCGCCGCTGGGGGCGCTCTTGCTGTTCGCGCTGGTCGCCTGCCCAGCCGGCCCACCCGAGGCCGAACCGCCCGTCGAGGCCCCCGAGGCTCCGGCGGAGCAGGCACCCACCCCTCGGCCGGAAGCCGAGCGCGCGCCGCCCGCCGAACCTGTGGGGGCCGCCGTCCCCACTCCCACGGCGGCGGAGCGCGCGCTCCGCATCTGCGCGGGTGGCGACGTGTTACTGGGGAACAACCTCGACACGCTGTGGGCGGCGAGGGCGGCGGCCCGCCTCGGCCAGGAGGTGCCGCCCTTCCCCGACCCCGACTCGCTCCTCGCACCGCTGCGCCGCCTGGTGGACGATGCCGACATCGTACTGCTCAACGTAGAGGGTGCCATCGGCGATGGCCCGGCTCCACGGAAGTGCCGACCAGGCTCGACACGCTGCTACGCCTTCCGACAGCCCATCGCATCGGCAGCGGCACTGCGCCGCATTGCCGGCGACGCCGCCTTCGTCGCGAACCTGGCCAACAACCACGCGAACGATGCCGGCTACGAAGGGTTCACCGCCACGATGAGCCACCTGCGGCAAGCGGGCGCTCACGTCACCGGCGCCGACACGCTGGCAACGCCCGTCGTCACCTCGGCGGGCGATACGGTCGCCGTGCTCGGGTTCAGTCCTTTTCTGGCCGGCCCCGACCCCCGTGACCTGAGCGCCGTGCGACGCCACGTCGCCCGCGCCTTCGCCAGGTACCGCCGCGTCATCGTGAGCATGCACGTGGGTGCCGAAGGCGCCGGTGCTCAGCGCACCCCAGACCGGAGCGAGCTCTTCCTCGGCGAGGATAGAGGAAACTCGGTGGCGATCGCCCGCGCTGCGGTGGAATCGGGCGCCGCCCTTGTGATCGGACACGGGCCGCACGTGCTCCGCGCCGCGGAATGGCGCGGCGCCGCTCTCACCTTCTACTCGCTCGGCAACCTGCTGACCTACGGGCCGTTCAACATGCGCGAGCCGGGCAACATCGGCGGCATCGCCTGTGCGTCCATCGATGGGGCGGGCCGGGTCAGCGACGCCGAGTTCCGTTCCACCTACCAGGTGCCACCCGGCCTTGTCCAGTTCGATCCGGCGGGGAGAGGAGCGTTTCTGGTGGATTCGTTGGGCAGGTTGGACTTTCCGAAGAGTGCGGGAAGAGTGCTGGCCGACGGCACTATCATTAGATGACTTCAATATCCAACAGCCGACAGCCGATCATCGAGTTTCAGCTAGACTACTCGACGCCCAATCCTCAATAGACAGCATCCGATGACCAACCCCCTGGCCATCGGATGTTGAAAGTCGAGCGTCGGACATCGCGCACCGAGCTCGTCGCTGAGAATCGACAATCGACTGTCCGCTGTCGAATGTCGAATCCGGCTACCCGGCTTCCGCCTCTACTTCGGGCGCCGGAGAACCCAGCTTGCTCAGGATATTCACGCCGGTCGCGTTCTCGATCTGTTCGGTCAGCTTGATGATCGCCGCGGGAAACTGACCGGCGGCGTTGGCGACGCCGGCGCCCTCGCCCGAGTCGATGACTGTCAAGCGATCGATCTCGATGCCCTCCACCGTGCTCGACAGCTCTCTGATGATCTCGGGCAGCATGTTGAGGATGAAGATGCGCTCCGCCTCGCTACCCGCGCCGAGGTACAGCTTGATCATCTCGCCCAGTACGTAGAGTCGCGCCCGACCGTCCTCTGTGATAGAAGCGGCGGCACCCTTGGCGCGCTCTTCCATCGCTTCGCGCTCGGCCCGGGCGGGCAGCAGCACGTCGGCTTCGAGGCGCCGCTGCTCGAGGGCGATCCGCTCCTGCTGTAGATCCTGCTCGGCTACGGCCTTGGCCTTCTCGCCGGCGACCGGGGCAGCCCGCTCCTTGGCCAGGGCGCTGGCCTCGAGCTCGGCGGTGCGGATGCGCAGCTCGTTGCTCTTCTCGACGACGGCGAGGTCGGCCTGGATCTTGGCGATCTCGGCCGCCTGGCGTGCCGCCGCCTCGGTCTGCTCGGCCTCGGAGGAGCGCTCCGCCTCGGCCACGCGCGCCTTCTTGAGTATATCAGCGGTCTGTTGGCGGCCGATGGAGTCGAGGTAGTTCACCTCGTCCGTCACATTCTGGATCTTCATCGTGTCGAGCTCGAGGCCCAGCTTCTTCATGTCCTCGTCCGCCTCCTCGATCAGCACGTGGGCGAACTTGAGCCGGTCCTCGTTCACCTCCTCGGGGGTCAGCGTCGCCAGCACGCCGCGCAGGTTTCCCTCGAGCGTGTCCTTGGCGATCTGCATTACCTCCTCGAACGGCTTCTCGAGCATGCGCTCCACGGCGTTATGCGCGACGGGATCGCGGGCGCTGATCTTCACGTTGGCGATGCCGTGGACGATGAGCGGGATGCCACCCTTCGAGTAGGCGTTCTTGACAACGACCTCGATAGGCAGCGTCGTCAGGTCGAGCCTGGCGACGCGCTCGACGATGGGCACCCGCAGCGTCCGTCCGCCGTGTAGCAACCGGTAGCCCGCCCGGCGCCCGTCGGCGGCCAGCCGCTTGCGGCCCGTGATCACCACCATCTCGTTGGGCTGGCAGATTACGATCAGCGACTTGACGACATAGATGAGCGCCATGGCGACGCCCAGTCCAATCGCTCCTAGTACGAGACCAGTTTCCGGGTCCACTCGATTACCCTCAACTTTCTGCTGGTGGAAGCTCCGGCACGTCGAACGGAATCACCTCGGCGACCCCATCCTTGATCCCGAGTATTACGACCTCGCTGCCGGCTCTTAGATGCTTCGTTACATCTTCAGATACACGCGCGGTTAAGTAGTATTCGCGGTCGGCGATGGTGCAGACGATGCGCCCGGGCTCTCCCGGTGCCATCGGGAGCACGACCCGGGCCGTATGACCCTCCATCTCCCGGTCACCCACCGTGTCGATGCCGACCTCGCTCCGCCTCAGCCAGCTGAACAGCGAGTGCGTGAGCAGGAGCGCGCCTCCGCCCATGCCCAGCGACAAAAGAAGCGTCGCGTTCGGCGTCGACGCGTTCGTCACGGTCAGTACGGTCCCGGTGATACCGAAGGCGGCGAGAAAGAAGATCAGGTTGCGCGGCCGGAAGAACCCCAGCACTAAGGCGCCCGCACCTCCGTGACCGAATTCGACGTCATGGTCCGCGTCGAGCCCGCCCACGTGCACGTCGGCGCCCGCCACGTCCACTCCCGAGAGATCGGCGTCGAAGCCGGCGGCGTCCACATCCAGCCCGTGTGCGCCCACACCGCCCACGTCGTCGTGCGCACCGCCGAGCACCGAGAAGACCAGCAGCCCGCCGCCGACCATTGCGGCAAGTATGTAGAGTCCAAGCACTTGGGTTCTCCGGTGGGGGCCGGCATGGGGCCGGCTCCGGTTTCCGATACCCGTCTTCGGTGGGGCCGCCTCAATAGTGCCGGAGCCCAGACGCGGGCGCAACCAGGGCTGGGGAGGACCCAAGAAATTCGGGCAAAATTTCCGCTTTCCTGGGCAATAATTACCGGAAAAAGGCACCCTTTCCGAGGTGTTTTTCGGGGCGTAAGTCACTTAAATACAGGTGTTTACACATAATTGTCTAGCAGGGTACAGACTTTGCACCATGGGCGGCCGGCGCGGTAGCTTGACAGTGCCGCCATAAGCTGTTAACGTGGCGACCGCCCCCTCCTCCATCGGCATGCCGTGACCCAACCAGGCGGGCGCATTTCGCCTGAGGGACAGGCTCGTGATGTGGCCGATGGACCTGTCCGTAAACATGCTTAGCGAACCCGAACGGCGAATGGAACGAAACCGCCTGACGTTCCTGGTTATCACCGACTCACCGCAGCCGGCACACTCGCTGCAGATCTCTCAGCGTGTGCTGCGCTACACGGTGGCCGGGGTAGCTGGTTTCCTCCTCTTCATCCTTGTCGCGTCTGCAGCGCTGCTCCTCAAGTTGGGGGACCTGGCGCAGGCGGAACGGCTGGAGCGGGAGAACGCGCTTCTGGTGGCGGATGTGGAGCGGATGCAGGAGACGGTGAACCAGTTGAGCGCGACGCTCACGAACATCTCGGAGCGGGACCGGCGCTTTCGGTTGTTGGCCGGGCTGCCGGAGATCGATCCGGAAGTACGGCAGGTGGGTATCGGCGGACCCGGCACCGGCTCGATCGAGAGCGAGCCGCTGCTAGAGCTGGATGCCGACCTCGGCGGCGAGGTGTTCGGCACGACGACCGACCTGAACCGCCTGCTGCGGCAGTCGAACCTGTTGCAGGCGAGTCTGCAGGAGGCGTCGAAGGCGATGGAGGCGCACAGCGATCGGCTGGCCA
>JBDHJU010000080.1:0-14577 GCA_039586755.1 Gemmatimonadota bacterium
GAGATCGAGGCCGCCGGCGCCGTCGCCGTCGTCGGGCCCTCGGGCTCCGGGAAGACGACGCTGCTCGGCCTGCTCGCCGGGCTCGACCTGCCGTCGGCCGGCCACGTCGAGCTGGACGGCCAGAACCTGAGCGAACTGTCCGAGGACGAGCGCGCCCTCGTTCGAGCGGAAAAGGTAGGCTTCGTCTTCCAGAGTTTCCAGTTGATCCCCACGCTCACCGCCCTGGAGAACGTGCTCGTGCCAATCGAGCTGCAGGACGCGGCGGCAGTGAACGGCGCCGACGCCGAGGCGCGGGCGGCGGAGCTGCTGGAGCGCGTGGGGCTGGGCGATCGCACGCACCACTACCCGGCCCAGCTGTCGGGCGGCGAGCAGCAGCGGGTGGGACTGGCCCGGGCGTTCGCCAACCGGCCGAAGATCCTCATGGCCGACGAGCCGACGGGCAACCTGGACGCCGACACCGGGGGTACCGTAATCGACCTCATGGTGAAGCTGAACCGCGAGGAAGGCACGACGCTCGTGCTGGTGACCCACGACGTCGAGCTCGCCTCGAAGGCACATAGGATCGTGCGACTGAGCGGCGGCCGCGTGGTCAGCGACGAACAGGTGACACAGCGATGAGTGCACGCTTCACCCTGGCGATGGCGCGTCGCGAGAGCCGGTCCACGCGCCGGCGGCTAGTCCTCTACATCGTCGCCATCACCCTCGGCGTCGCAGCCCTCGTCGCCATCAACTCCTTCAGGTCGAACGTCACTTCGGCGGTGAGCGACCAGGCGCGCGACCTGATGGGCGCCGACCTGCAGATGGGCAGCCGCTGGGACCTCCCCGAAGACATCGAGGCGCTCATCGATTCGCTGGAGCTGGCGGGCGCCGAGGTATCACGGGTCACCTACTTCACCTCGATGGCGCTGGCGCAGCGCTCCGGCCTCACCCGGCTGGTCGAGGTGATGGCGCCTTCGGGCGGCTACCCCTTCTACGGCGAGCTGACGACCGAGCCCGCCGATATGTGGGAAGCGTTCCGGACCTCGCGGCAGGTACTGGTCGACCCGGCGGCCCTGGTCCAGCTCGACGCCGCCGTCGGCGATACACTGGCCATCGGCCGCGGCCGCTTCGTCATCGCCGGTACCGTCACGCGGCTGCCCGGCGACATCGGGCTGCGCTCCATGATCGGACTGCGCGTCTACCTCCCCGAACCTTACCTGGAGGAGACCGGCCTGCTCCGCTTCGGCAGCATCTCGTACCATCAGGTCCACCTGAAGATCGATGACCGCGAGGCGGTGAACGAGTTCGTCGAGGCGCGCGACTCACTGTTCGAGGCGAACCGCGTCTGGACGACGACCGTCGATGAGTACGAGGAGGAGCTGACCGAGGGGCTCGATTCTATGGCCAGCTTTCTGGGGCTTGTCGGCCTCGTAGCACTGCTCTTGGGTGGCGTCGGCGTCGCCAGCGGCGTCCACGTCTTCGTCAGCGAGAAGCTCGACACCGCCGCGGTGCTCCGCTGCCTCGGCGCGCGCCAGCGTCAGACCTTCGCCATCTACCTGCTGCAGGCCGGACTGATGGGCCTCAGCGGCGCGGCCTTGGGGGTCGGGCTCGGCGTCGTCGTGCAGGCCGTCATCCCGCAGGTGCTCAGCGACTTCCTGCCGCTCGACGTCCCCTTCAACTTGGAGTGGACGGCTATACTCGCCGGGCTGGGGATCGGGCTATGGGTGTCGCTCATCTTCGCGCTGCTGCCGCTCCTCCGCATCAAGGACGTAGCACCGTTGCGCGCGCTGCGCCGCGACTTCGAGAAGTCGAAAGGCCGCCGCGATCCCTGGCGCATAGCGACCTATGCCGCCCTCGTGCTGAGCCTCCTGGTCCTCACCATCTGGCAGGCGCCGCAGCCGGTCGTCGGCCTGGCGTTCGCAGCCGCCGCCGCGATCACCGCCGGCCTGCTCGGCCTCACTGCATGGGCACTGATGCGCCTGACGCGCCGCTTCTTCCCACGGCGAGCCTGCTTCCCGCTCCGCCAGGGCATCGCCAACCTGTTCCGCCCGCACAACCAGACGGTCGCCGTCGTCCTTGCCATCGGCTCCGGCGTCTTCCTCATCGCCCACCTCTACGTCGTACAGAGCAACCTGCTACGGCAACTCACCGTCGAGACACGGCCCGACCGGCCCAACCTAGTGCTGTTCGACATTCAGCCGGACCAGGAACAGAGTGTCACGCAGATAATGGACGAGCATGGCGCGCCGGTCATCGACCGTACGCCCATCGTGCCCGCGCGACTCACGCACGTCGGCGAGCGCAGCGTCGACGAGATACTCGCCGATACAACAGGCCCGCGCATCCCCCGCTGGGCCCTGCTGCGCGAGTACCGGCACACCTATCGAGACGAGCTCGTCGGCTCCGAGCGCTTGATCGACGGCGAATGGTTTTCGGATGAGGACACAGCAGCCGCGGTGGCCAGAATCTCCTTCGAGGAGAGTATCGCCGAGGAACTGAGGGTAGGCGTCGGTGACCGGATTACCTGGGACGTCCAGGGTGTGCCCCTCGAGACCGAGATCACCAGTGTGCGTCGCGTCGACTGGGCCCGTTTCGAGCCGAACTTCTTCGCCGTCTTCGAGCCGGGTGTGCTGGACGAAGCACCTCAGAGCCTGCTCATGTTGACCCGCGTCGACGACCCCGTCACCCGGGCAGAGATCCAGCGCGATCTGGTGGTGGATCACCCAAACGTCGCGGCCATCGACATCACCGTAATCATCGAGGCCATCGACTCCATCCTCAGCAAGGTGGCGCTCGCCATCCGCTTCATGGCCCTGTTCAGCATCGCCTGCGGACTCGTCATCCTCATCGGCGCCATCGCCACGTCCCGCTACCAGCGGGCCCGTGAGTCGATCCTGCTCAAGACGCTGGGCGCGCGCTCACGCGTCATCGGCCGCATCCTGGCCACCGAATACTTCGCCCTCGGCTCTTTCGCCGGACTCGCCGGCGTCACCCTCGCCGCTATAGCCGCCTGGATCGCCGTCACGTTCCTGTTCGAGATGAGCTTCAGCCTGCCGGCGCTACCGCTCTTGGCTTTCTGGATAGGAACAGCTCTTCTGACAACCGCTATCGGGTTGGCAAACAGTCGTGATGTGGTACGCCGAACGCCGCTGGCAGGGATGCGAGACTTCGCTGAGTGAGGCGCCCAGAGAGAGGCTGGGAGCGGGTCGTCACTCATGAGCGGCGAAGGGCTGTGCCACCCACTCGTGCGGCGCACGCGAGCCGTGAAGCGAGGGGAACCCCGGCGCCGACCCATGTCCACTGACCCTTTTCAGCGACCTGCTAGTCGACCAGCGTCCCTTCCTCGCGCCGCCCCTGCCAGTGGCGGAGCAGCTCCTCCATCTCCCGCTCCAGGAACGCGTAGAAGTCGCGCTTCGCCGTCAGGCGCTGCTTGCGCTCTGGCGACGCCGACTCCAGTACGCTCAACCCCCGCTCGGCCAGCGCCCGCGCCTGCGCCACGCCCACCAACCGTTGCCGCATGATCCCCTCGAACGCGTCCGGGCGCACCCCGTAATGGCTCTGCCGAGCACCCGGCACGCCCACCCGCTCCAGCAGCCCCAGGCTCTCCAGCAGCCGCGTGTTCGTGCTCACCGAGCCCTTGCTCACCCCCAGCGCATCGACTAGTTGTCCCGCTGTCTGTAGCGGCGGCTCGCACACGTGCAGCCACCCCCAGATCCGGCCGGCGGTGCGCGGCAGCCCCCAGCGCTCGAAGAGGAGCCCCCACTCCTCGGCGTAGCCCAGCAGGCTCTCGTGCCGCAAGTTGCCGTTGTTCGTGTTGGAGTTCATGCCCGCTTGACAGTTCTAGACGTTCAATATATACTGAACTTAGAATACCATGTCAATAGATGACCCTGGCGTCAGGTATATACCATGAACCGCACCCGAACCCTCGCCCTCGTTCTCACCCTGTTCTCAGCGCCCACACTCGCTCACGGCCAGGAGTCCGCCCGGGACATCATCGACCGGGTTGACCGCATCATGCGGGGCGAGTCGAGCTACGGCGTCGCTACGATGGATGTGGTTACGGAGAATTGGGAGCGCAGCATGAGCATGGAGGTCTGGTCGCTGGGGACCGACTACTCGCTGATCCGCATCACGGCGCCCAACAAGGAGGCGGGCACCGCGACGCTGAAGGCGGGCGACGACATCTGGAACTACCTGCCGCGAGTCGACCGCTCGATCAAGATTCCGGCGTCGCTGATGATGGGCGCTTGGATGGGCTCACATTTTACCAACGACGATCTGGTGAAGGAGAGCCGGCTAGTCGAGGACTACGACATCGAGATCGACTTCGAGGGCGAGCGCGACGGCGCGGAGGTCTGGGAGTTCGTGCTGACGCCCAAGCCCGAGGCGGCTGTCGTCTGGGGCCGTATCACTTACGAGGTTCGCAAGGACGATCTAATGCCTGTGTGGGCGCGTTACTACGACGAAGACGACACCCTGGTTCGTACGATGACGTTCAGCGACTACCGGGTGATGGGCGGTCGTCTGGTCCCGGCGGCGATGGACATGCTCCCCGAGGACAAGCCTGGGGAGCGGACATCGATTCGCTATTCGGAGGTCGATTTCGACATCGAGATCGACGAGAGTTTCTTCTCGTTGCGTTCTCTGCGCAGTCGGAGGTGACGAAGCATGGCCTCGGGACCCTGGTGGCGGATCGGCTGGCGTAATATCGGCCGCAATCGGCGTCGGACGCTTATAACGGCGGCGGGCCTCGCCTTCGGCTACCTGGCGGTCGTCGTGCTCATCGGTCTGATGGACGGGCTCACCGCCGAGATGATCGAGAGCGGCACCGGCGTGCTCTCGGGCCAATTGCAGGTACACGATGTCGAGTACAGGCCCGAACGGAAGATCTACGACACCATAGGCGGTCGCGACGGTGCGGACGTCGAGCGGCTCGTGCGCGAGATCGCCGCCGATCCGGTTGTCGAGGCGGCAGCGCCCCGCGTATTCGCCGGTGGCCTGGTCAGCTCGGGCGAGTCGACGGTCGCCGGCATCCTGATGGGGGTCGACCCCGAGCTCGAGGCTGAGGTCAGCAGCCTGATGAATGGCATGGTCCGCGGCCGAGCGCCGGCGGCCGCGACGAACGAGATCCTCATCGGCACCGAGATGGCACGCCAGCTGGAGGTCGACGTAGGGGATGAGCTCATCCTCGTCGCGCCGGCCGCCGACGGCTCGATGGGAAACGACCTCTACACCGTCTCCGGCGTCTACCAGAGCGGAATGGCCGAGTTGGACGGGTCGTACGCGGTGGTGCCAATCGGCACCCTACAGATCTTAGTCGCGCTAGATCCGGGGCGGATCCATGAGATCGCCGCTACGGTCACCGACCCCTGGATGGCACCCGAGGCCGCCGACCGGCTGACCGCCGGGCTTTCCCCACTCGGGCTCGAAGTCGAGGTCGCAGCGTGGACGGAACTGCGACCCGAGATGCTCGATTACGCACAGCTGGCCGATGGCTGGAGATTCGTCGTCATCTTTATCGTCTTCGCCATCGCCATCTTCGGCGTTGCCAACACGATGTTGATGGCGACTTACGAGCGGCGGCGCGAGATCGCCGTGATGCTGGCGCTGGGCACGACGCCCTTTTCGATAGTGCGCAGTGTGCTCTCCGAGGCGGTTGCGCTCGGGATCTTGAGCCTCGCCTTCGGCGCTGCCATCACCTTCCCGGTGATGTTCTGGTTCCACAACGCGCCACCCGACCTGAGCTGGATCTACGGTGACTACACGATCTTCGGAGCGCTCATCCGACCGCGCCTGCGCGTCGAGTACAACTTCGCGATGGCGCTGTGGACGGGTGTAGCACTTCTGATCACGGCATTGGTGGCGTCGCTCTATCCTGCGGCCCGCGCCGCAAGAGTGCCGCCCGCCGATACACTTTCAGGGCTATGATGAGTCGAGCGATAATCCTGGTCCGATTGGCACTCCGTAACCTGCGGCGGCAGGCGCGGCGCAGCGCGATCACCGCGGCCGCGATGATCGTCGGCGGCGCGCTGATGATCTTCTCACTGACCATCGGGGACGGCGGCCACGAGGACTGGATCAGATCGGGCGCTCGCATGGGCAGCGGCCACATCGCGATCCAGGCGCCCAACTTTCAGAAGAGCCGTAAGATCGACGATCGGCTCGCCGCCTCGGCGCGGGGCGCCGCCGTATCGGCACTGCAGAGCCCGAGCATCACGGAGCACACCCTGGCAGTTGTGCCACAACTGGCCGTGGTCGGGTTGGCAAGCTCGCCGACCGGCGCGCGGCCGGCCCAGATCATCGGCGTCGATCCCATCGCCGAAGCCGAGTTCTCGATCCTGGACGACAAGCTGGTCGAGGGCCGTTACCTCGAGCCCGACGACCGGCTCGCCGCCTACGTCGGCGCGGGCCTATTGGAGGGCCTCGACCTCAGGCTCGGCTCGCGCTTCGTGCTCACCGCGCAGGACGCCGACGGCGAGATCGCCGGCCAGCTGGTCCGCGTGGTGGGTGTCTACCGTTCCGGAGTACCAGAGATCGACCAGGTGGTGATCCATATCCCGCTGACCACCGCCGGATCCTGGCTACGCTCCGGAGACGACGTGACGACCATAGCCGTGCTCCTCGAATCGAGCGACAGGGTGGAACGGACGAGCCAGAAGCTCAACCGCGAGCTCAGCGCCGAGATCGAGGCAGGTGATCTGACGGTCCTCAGTTGGCGCGAGGCGATGCCGGTTCTGGACGCCGCGGTACGGATCGACGATCTGGGTAACTACGTCTGGCAAGGTATCATGTTCGGGATCATCGCCCTCGGCATCGTCAATACCGTGCTCATGTCGGTCCTTTATCGCAAGCGCGAGTTCGGGCTACTGCAGGCGCTCGGCTTCACGCCGCGCCAGACCGGCGGCCTGATAGTCACCGAGGGTATAATCCTCACTTTCGTCAGCGGCCTGATCGGCATCGCGCTAGGATTGTTTCTCACCTGGTACTTCTTCCGCGACGGACTCGATTTCTCGTTCGCCTGGGACGAAGACTGGAGCTTCTCCGGCATTGCGATGGATCCGGTCTTCGTTCCTCTGTTTCGAACGACCCGAGTTATCCAGTCACTTGTTTTCCTTTTCATGATCGGGATCTTCGCATCGATCTATCCGGCATACCGAGCGACACGCATAGATGTCGCCGAAGCGATGAAGTTCGAACGATGAACGTTACAGATATGAACGACAGAAACTCGGCAGCCGTTAGGACCGACGCGGTCTGGAAGATCTTCGAGCAGGAGGCCGAAGAGGTACAGGCGGTCCGCGGTGTCACGCTAGTAATAAAGCCCGGCGAGTTCGTCGCCATGGCGGGACCGTCGGGCTCCGGCAAGACTACTTTGCTCAACCTGATCGGCGGCCTCACGCGTCCCAGCCGCGGTGGGATCTGGGTGGAAGGGCGTGATATCGCAGCCATGTCCAACAGGGCGCTGGCGCGCATGAGGCTCGAGCGCATCGGTTTCATCTTCCAAGCCTACAACCTGCTGCCGGTGCTCACGGCGCTGGAGAACGCCGAGTTCCCCCTCCTCCTACAGGGCGTCAACGGCGGCGAGCGCCATCGCCGTGTCAGAGAACTCTTCGAACGCACCGGCCTGGCCGGCCTCGAGGACAGGCGACCCGGCAAGCTGTCGGGCGGCCAGCAGCAGCGAGTCGCCGTGATCCGCGCCGTCGTCGGCGAGCCGGCGCTCGTCCTCGCCGACGAGCCCACCGCCAACCTCGACACAAGCGCCAGCGATGCGCTACTCGACATGATGGAGGAGCTGAATCGCGATCTGGGCACGACGTTCGTGTTCGCCACGCACGACCCACGCGTGATGGAACGTTCCAGGCGGCTGATTCGGCTGGTCGACGGCGCGATCGAATCGGACGAACGGCGCGGTTCCGAGCCGGAACGGTGAATAAGCGGGCGGCGCTCGCCCTCCTCTTCACCCTCCTCGGGGCCGCGGATTCCCGCGCTCAGAAACTTCCCGAAATCCGTGGTTACTATCTGAACGTTCCGCTCTACAGCGACTCGACCCAGTTCGCCATCGGTGGCTTCGGTGACCTGCAGCGACTACGACTGATGACCGAGCCGGCGCTAGGGCCCTTCGACCTGGATGTCGCATACGAGCACCTTCTTTCCTATAGCCAGCGCGCAGTATCGGCCCCGGTGGGCAGCATCATCGGCGGGCTGACGCCGGGCGGTGGCGAATGGCTCGACCTGCAATGGACGATCGACGAGTCGGACCACTGGCTCTGGCGTCACCGCTTCGATCGACTCACCCTCACCTACGCCGGCGACGAGTTCGAGGCGACGGTCGGCCGGCAGACGATCTCCTGGGCCACGACCCTCTTCCTCACACCCGCCGACCCATTCATGCCGTTCGACCCCGCAGACCCTTTCCGCGAGTACCGAGGCGGCGTCGACGCAATACGCTTCCAGGCGTTTCCGGGCGCGCTGAGCGATATCGACCTC
Organism: Gemmatimonadota bacterium; assembly: GCA_039586755.1. Lineage (GTDB taxonomy): Bacteria > Gemmatimonadota > Gemmatimonadetes > Palauibacterales > KS3-K002. The sequence continues at coordinate 8,470 of JBDHJU010000080.1, forward strand.
GTGCTGCGGATGTCCGAGACCGGTGTCGGTGAGACCCTGACGGCCCTGGCCCGCGGACGCACCGTGTGGAGAGGATGGGAGGTGTCAGCATGGGCCGGTGCTCTGCACGAATCGGCCGCCGCAGCCCTCGGCGCGGCCGGCTCCGTCGGCCCTATCGCACTGCGCGCCGAGCTCTCTGTGAGAGACGAGGCCGACGAGCTGATCTTCCGCGGCACGATCGGCGCCGACACACGGGTCGAAGCGTTCGACCGCGATCTCTACCTCGTCCTCGAGTACCAGCACGACGAGTTCGGCGCCGCCGGCTCCGATGAACTGCTCGGTGTCGTGTTCTCGGAGCCGCTGGCCCGCGGCGAGCTACAGGTGCTGGGTCGGGACGAGGTTGCCGCTCAGGCCGCCTACCAGTTACACCCGCTTCTGGGCACCAGTCTCCTCCTGCTCTGCAACCTGAACGACCCCAGCGCGCTCATCTTCCCGGGCGCCTCCTACTCGCTTTCTAACGAGGTCACTTTGCAGGGTGGCATCTACCTCGGTCTGGGCGACGGGACTCCGGACAGCGAGTTCGAGATCCCCTCGGAGTACGGCATCGTACCGACGACCGTATACCTGTCGCTGACCGCCTTTTTTTAGGGGCTGTGCGCACGAGCAAAGGCATGCCCCGAACGTGCTAGAGAGCGAAGCCCAGCATGTAGGTCAAAAGCGCACTGTCCTTGCTGAGGACGCGCCGGGGTCACCCGGAGCGTAACTCGCGAGCGAGCAAGCGCGGTTCCACAGGTTCGTTCGGTGAACGCGAGCGGTGGAGCGAGGGAGGCCCCGGTGCCGACCACGCTCCGAGGCCGGTCTCTTCGTGAGCCTTCTAAACCTCAAACGTCTCTTTGCTCACATCGGGCGACGCCGCCTGCTCGAACGCGCGCCGGAACAACCAACCGCTGACGAAGAGTGCCAGAGCGATCCACAGGATGCCCCAAAACAGTGTGGGGACACCGGTCGCCTCGGCCAGCATCCGGGCGTCAGACATCAGCTCGGGCCGATCGAGCACATCGCTCTTGATGTCGAGGATCGCGTAGAGGCAACTGGTGAGGCCGAGCGCCGTCAGCAGCGCGGCATTACCCTCGACCGGTAGCTGGCGGCCCGCCATGATGAGAACGCCGCCGAACGCGACGCCGAACAGCAGTCCGAACGGGTTCCGCACGTACATGAGCGTTACGCCGATGACCAGCGCACCGATGACCGCCGCAGCGATGCGCGGCGTCGCTCCACGACCGCGGGCGGCCCAGAGGATCGCCGTGCCCCAGAGGAGGCTGCCGAGATATCCGGCGGACAGCACGAGGAACGCGTTTCCCCCTGGGCACTGGCAGAGGCCGCCTTCGCCCGCCGTGATCACGATCCTCTCGATCGTGCCACCGGTCGCCAACGCCATCCCTCCGTGGCTGATCTCGTGCAACAGGACGACGAAAATCTTCAGCGGATATACGACGGGCGTGTTCCAGAAGAACCACAGCGCGGCGAAGTAGACGGCGAACCCCGCTAAGAACTTGAGGCGTCGTTTCGTGATAGCGTCCATCATCGCTCGGTACGATTCTCGGGGTTCGCCGCCCTCACCTGCCCGCTGCTAGTCGTCGCGACCGCGTGATCGCGGCCGCTCGACACCGAACATTACGGGGCGTGTATCACCCTTGTTTCGCAGGGCGGCCCCCAAACCCTCTACACGATCCGCTCGCACGCACAGCCTGTAGGCCCAATACACGGCGACGATTAGGATAGTGACGGCCAGCGGGATCGCGCCAGCACCGTACTCTATGTCTTCCGGCTCCACCGGGCCAGCCGCCATGTAGCCGAGCAGGCCTACGATGTTGTTCACCGCGTGCACCACCACGGCGGGCAGGATGCTGCCGCTGCGCCACGTCACCCAACCCACCGGAAGGCTCCAGAAGAAGAAGAACAGTGCTCCATCGGGGCCGTGCAGTAGTCCGAAGGCCATAGCCGTCACCGCGATGGCGAAGCGATGGCGGAGTCGCGTTTCCAGAACACCCTGCAATAGACCGCGAAACAGTGCCTCCTCGATCACCGGCGCTGCCAGCGCCACACCGATCACCAGCGCGATCTGCTCCAGCGCTCCCTCGGCCGTAGAGACGAACTCGATATCCTGCGCAGGCGGTCCCAGAATGACCGTCGCCGCCAGATTGAAGAACAGAAGCGCGACCCCCAACTGCAGGGCGAGGGGGTAGACCGCGCGCGGCACGCGCGCCAGCCTGAGGGCGGCCCGCACACTGCGCCCCGTAGCGGCCAAGTAGAGAGCCACGCCGCCGAGGAAACCCAGTTCGCCGAGCAGGAATGCGATCGCCAGCGACCCGTTGACCAGAGTGCCCAACCCGGTCAGGATCAGCGCCAGCGCCAGACCGGTGAAAAAAGCTGCCAGGACGGCACCGAGGCCCGGCGTATCCTGCCCTCCCGTCGTCGGAGCCCTGGTTTCTCTAGTACTATCCGTTCGCTGATCGCTATCCACCGGTCCCATCCCGATCCTTCCTTCAGCACCCCGAGGGGCCACCTTCATCACGACGTCAAGGTTTAACGTTCGCCCGGCCGCCGGCATCTACACAACACGGAGCGACGTGGTCCGTTCGAATCACCCACGTCGCCTAGACGCAACAGGTTACCATGGCAAGTACGATCTTGCCAGCGACGAGTATCCCGTTCACCGGGTCGCTCCGTCCCGGAAGGGAACAAGCAGCGGGGAAGCAGCGGGGCGGCGCACCCGGTGAACATAGCGAGCTGCGGTGCAGGCTGCGTGCCGGGGGGCTGTCGCGCCGCGGGCAGCCAACGCGGGGGAGAAACACGGCGGTCCCGGCGGCACGCAGCCGGCACCCTGGAAGATAGATCTTCGGAGTACCGACGCAGGGCCAAATGTGATGCTGGGTCAGGTGATGACAGGCGGTGAGGACAGGTCTGAGGGGGATTTAGTCCTCGAGTCCCTGGCCCAGCATCCAAACCCCACCTTTACTTCTTCATAGACAGACGCACCTTCCGGCGCTAAAGTGTCACTACACCGAACAACCTGGGCGACACTTGCACCGTAACAGCCGGGACAATCGTTTCCGGCTCATACCGGGAGGCGCAGATGAAACTGTGCGTCAAATCGCTTGCGATAGCCGGCGGCATCTTCTCGGCAGCGCTCCTCTTCCTGATGGGTCTGGCGCACCTGATCTGGCCGGGCTATGGCACCGTGTTCCTCGAGCTCGCCGCCTCGCTTTACCCGGGGTACGAGGTCGGCGGCTTCGGCTCGGTGATCGTCGCGACCCTCTACGCGGCGGTCGACGGGGCGGTCTGCGGGGCAATCCTCGCCTGGCTCTACAACCGGTTCGTCGGCGCGCCAGCCGCCGGCTGACCAGCGAGGCGCCGGCCGCCGGCTGACCAGCGAGGCGGCGCCGCCGCCCGGACCGCGAAACCCGGCCGTACCCGGGGTCGTAGGGACGGCTAGATGGCTAATAGCAGGGTCATTCCAACCCTTTTGCCACCCGGCATGTCTAAGCGTGAGGAACCTCAGCCAAGGTATCCGACGGCGCCCCGTGGGGACGGCGCGTGTCCATCTATAGCTGCTACAGCGGAGGCAGGCACATGAAGTATCAGCACCTGAGCGCCCTGGCAGCCGGCGCCCTGGTCATCATGGCAGCGGCACCGGTCCAGGCACAGCAGGAGTGGTCCTTCGAGGGGAACGAGCTCCTGGTCACCAACCTCGTCGGCGAGGTAACGGTGCGCGGCCATGACGGTTCTCGCATCATCGTGCGCGCCCAGCCGGGCGGCGACGACGCCGATGCGATCACCTTCGAGGTGAAGGAAGGCGGCCGGGCAGAGTTCCACGCGGTCTACCCGTTGGACCAGGTCACGGAGATCCACTACCCGCGCCGCCGAGGCGGAAGTAGCCAGTTCCGCCTCGAGTCGTGGACCGACGAGAGCTCTTTCCTCGAGGATCTCTACTCGGGCATCTCGGGCCGCGAGCGAATCAGAATCGGCGGCGACGTAGGTCGAGACGCTCTCGAGGCCTGGACGGATCTCGAGATCCTCGTCCCGCGTGGCGTCGACACCCGCGTCGCGATCGTTGTCGGCGAGATCAAAGCCATGAACGTAGAGGCGGGAGTCGACCTCGACACCCATAGCGGAAAGGTTACAGCCGAGAACATCGGCGGGGACACTCATATCGACACCGGTAGCGGCTCCGTCGATGTCACCGGTGTACTGGGCGACCTGTGGGTCGATACGGGCTCCGGCAGCGTTGAGGCGGCGAACATCGAGGGCGACGACATTCGCATCGACACCGGTAGCGGCAGCGTGACGATCGACGGTGGGGCGGCATCCAGCCTCGAGGTCGATACCGGCAGTGGTTCGGTGCGGACCAGCGAAATTTCCTGCGACAGAGCGATGATCGACACCGGCTCCGGTTCCGTAACCCTCGATCTGGTAAGGATGGGTAGCGGTAACTACGTGATCGACACCGGAAGCGGTGGTGTGACCGTTAACCTGCCGGCAGACGCTTCGGTCCACGTCATCGCAGAGACCGGCAGCGGCGGCATCAACCTCGACGTGCCCAACGCGATGCTGCGCCGCATGAGCCGCGACGAGATCGAGCTCGAGATCGGCGGCGGCGACGCACAACTCAAGATCGACACGGGCTCCGGCGGCATAACGCTTCGCACTCGCTGAAGCTGCGAGCACGCTGCCGCAGAAAAAAAGAAGGCCGGCTGGACAGTACCCGCCCCACACCAGGTGTAGGGCTCAGGTGGAGCGGGCTGTTACGGCCGGCCTTTGAGCGCGGCCAACCGATCGGCAAGCTCCTCCAGTTCGGGCATCCTCGCCTCTCTCAAGTTCCGCATCAGAGTGTGCTGCGAAGCGAAAATGCCCCAGGACATACCCAGCGCGGCGGGGAGGAGTAAGAGTGGACTGGGGTCGCCACCCTCGAGTGCCAGCCCCAGCAGCGCCCCGAGAAGGCCGCCGGCGGTTCCGGAAAGCCCGATGACAACCTGCCTCCATTCGGTCAAGGATAGATGTTCCTCGATGTGAATCCGCGTCCGGCCGACGTCTCGTGTCACGGTGACGATCACCTTGCGGACCCCCTCGCCGGTTGTAGCGGGGCTCCACGTGAGTGTTCGACCGACCGTGGAGACATGGCCGACGATTCCGAGTGTCCCCTGGATCTCGTTCACCAGCGCTTCGTATTCCGACTCCTGTATCTCCCATTCGACCGTTCGGTCGACCGCCACTCTGTCTCTGTGCCGCTCCGGAAGTCGAGGTGCGATCTCCCCACGCCGGGCGACCTCGGCACCGGGAGAACGAGCGAGTTCTCGGGCAGCTTGGCGCACCAACTCCGGCGGGATCCCTACATCCGCCGCCACCTGCTCCACGGCGCCTATCGAAAGCGCTCCCTCCTCGGTCGGCTGTGTGGCCTCCAGCTCAGCAGCGCGCTCGAGGATCTTGCGCACCTGACTGTCGCTTAGCTTGACGCTCTCCGCCGCCGCAGCCGTCAAAGCGTCGGCGAACTCCACCGGCGTCGCGAACCGCCGGTCGGGCCGCACCGCCAGCGCCTTGACCAGCGCCTGTTCGACGCGACCCGGCAGTCCATCGAGGCGCTGGCGATGCTCGGGCGACGCGTCGACGAACCTCCCCAGCCGCAGTGCATCTTCTGTAGGCCACAGCCCTGGGGTCTCGCCGACGAGCATCTCGTAGACGACGCAGGCGAGGCCGAAGACATCGGTTCGCTCGTCGAACTCGGTGATCGCCGCCGCCTGCTCGGGGCTCATGTAGCCCGGCGTCCCCACCGGCACGCCGGTGCGCGTCAGACTGTCCGGCCCCGCCGCGCTCACCGCCTTCGCCACGCCGAAGTCGGCCACGACCGCCAGTCCCTCAGAGAACAGAATGTTCTCCGGCTTGACATCACGATGGACCACTCCGTGTCGATGCGCGTGCTCGAGCGCCGCTGCAACCTGCTGGGCGATGCGCAGCGCCACGTCGAGCGGAGCCGGCACGCCGCGCCTCTGATGTCCGCGCAGCGAGCCGCCGGCCACGTACGGCATCACGTAGTAGAGAAAGCCTTCCGCTTCCCCCGAATCGAGCAACGGT
>JBDHJU010000156.1:0-6317 GCA_039586755.1 Gemmatimonadota bacterium
GGATGTCTCAGGCGATGAGCTGTCCGAGGTACCGGAGTTGAACATCGTCAACTCGATCCAGGGCAACGTGGCGGGCGTCCAGATCACGAACGCCGGCCCACAAGGGGGTAGCTCACGGATCGTGATCCGGGGTGCCAACTCGATAACTGGCGAGAACCAGCCGATCTTCGTCGTGGATGGAATCATCCTCGACAACTCGGCACCGGATCTCTCACCCTACGGCGGACGGTCCAGCGGTCTCGACTATGGGAACGCGATCCAGGACCTCAATCCGGCGGATATCGAGAACGTGAGCGTGCTAAAGGGCCCGAACGCCGCGGCGCTCTACGGCTCGCGGGCGGCGAACGGCGCCATCGTCATCACGACCAAGACCGGTCAGGGCGCACCCGCAGGCAGGCTGGGTGTGACGGTGACGATTAGCGGCACCGCCGAGACGCCGCTCAGGCTGCCGGACTACCAGAACCAGTACGGCCAAGGGGCTTTCGGTGAGTTTCAGTGGGTCGACGGCGCGGGCGCCGGCACGTACGATTACTTTGACGAGAGCTGGGGTCCGCGTCTTGACGGGCAGCCGATCGACCAGTTCACGGGGCCCGGGATGCCGTGGGTGGCCCATCCCGACAACGTTTCGAACTTCTTCCGGACCGGCGGCACCTTGAATACGAACATCGCCGTCTCTAATGCCGGTGAGAACCACCACGTTCGTATGTCGCTCAGCGACACGAGGCTGAACGGGATCTCCCCGGGGACCACCGTCAAACGGACCGGGCTGACACTCAAGGGTGGAGTCGGCATAACGAGCCGCCTATCCGCCGATGCCTCGCTCAACTACATCAATACCCGCGGCGAGAACCGTATGGGCATGGGGTACGACGAGGACAACCCGATGCAGTCGTTCATCTGGTTCGGACGCCAGGTGGACATGGAGGCGCTCCGGAACTACACGTGCACCGAGGACAAGCCGACCCCCTGCAACTTGGATAACGGCCAGTACAACTGGAACTACAACTACCACAACAATCCCTTCTGGGAGCAGTACGTCAACGGCAACAACGACGACCGTGACCGGCTCTTCTTCAGCGCCAGCGCGACCTATCAGCTGAGCGACTGGCTCACGGTCATGGGGCAGGTCGGCCGAGACTGGTATCGGTACCACCGGAAGAACTGGAACGCTGCCAACAGTCTGGACGATGCGGGAGACGGCTCGTTCAGAGAGTCCACCGAATACCGCGCCGAGACGAACTGGGATCTTATCATGACCGGCAGGCGGCAGCTCTCGTCCGACTTTGGCTTGGACGTGACGCTGGGCGGGAACCTCCGAACGAATAAGTACGAGTCGTCCGCTGTCGATGTCAGTCGGCTCACCGCGCCGGGCATCTACTCGATCGACAACGCCGCTACGACTCCAACCCCGTTCGACAATTTCTCAGAGCGTGAAGTACGGGGCCTGTATGGGGCGGTGAGCCTCAACTACAAGGGCTGGTTGAACCTGGACATGACCGGCCGCAACGACTGGTCGTCCACCCTCCCCGAGGGCGAGAACTCGTACTTCTACCCGTCGGTCTCCACCTCCTTCCTGTTCAGCGAGGCGTTCGACGTTCGTGGCGGCCTCTTCAGCTCCGGTAAGCTGCGGGCCAGCTGGACCCGGGTGGGGAACGATGCGGCGCCTTACCAGCTCGTTTCGACGTTCGGCGCCTCGACACCGTGGGGCGGCACACCAATGTTCAGCGTGCCGAACACGCTGGCGAACGCCCAGCTCAAGCCTGAGGAGACCACTGCCTTTGAGTTTGGGGCCGACCTGGGCTTCCTCAATGAGCGCATGGGCTTCGTGCTCACCTACTACAACTCGGTCACGAAGAACCAGATCATGGGCGTCAGTATCTCGCGTGCCACGGGCTTCACGTCACGCGTGCTGAACGCCGGTGAGGTCGAGAACAAGGGCTTCGAGCTTCTGCTCAGGGCGCAGCCGCTCCGCAGCACCACGGGACTCAACTGGGACCTGACGGTCAACTGGTCCAAGAACACCTCCGAAGTGACCGAGCTCTACGAGGGGATCGAAACCCTGGTGCTCGGCGGCCAGTGGAGCGTGAACGTCGAGGCCCGATTGGGCGAGCCGTACGGCGCCTTGTTTGGCAACCCTGTACTCCGTTGCGGAGTGACAGAGGATTCGCAGTACGAGGCGATCTGCGCGGGGAATGACGGACTGCCGATCCTGAACGAGTCAGGCAATAGGCAGCAAGATCCGGTGCGGCGGGTCCTGGGGAACTACAACCCCGATTGGATCGGCGGCATTCAGAACCGGTTCAGCTGGGGTTCCTGGGACCTGAGCTTCCTCTTCCAGGGTCAGTATGGCGGTGACATCTACTCCGTCACAGACATGTTCGGAAAGTACGCCGGCGTTCTGACGTCGTCGCTTGAAGGCCGCGAGGTCGACTGGGACGACCCGGGAGTGTTGGTGCATGGCGTCTTTGGACCCGGCACCACCAACGAGGGCCAGATCAACGGAGAGAACGGACTCGATGTCCGTCTCAACGCGCAAGATTACTGGGAAACGGCCTATGGGAAGCACAGCGAGTCGATCCTCGACGCCACCTACCTCAAGCTGCGCGAGCTGCGTATCGGCTACGAGCTCCCGGCCAGGTGGGTGAGCTGGATGGGCTTCAACGGAGGCAACTTCTCCTTGATCGGTCGGAACCTCTTGCTCTGGGCGAAGTGCGACAACATCGATCCAGAGACGGCCTTCGACGCGACCAACGCGCAGGGCCTCGAGTTCGGCCAGCACCCGAGCACGAGGAGCTACGGCTTCTCGCTCTCGTTGTGGTAACGGCTCAGAATGAGAAAGGCGACTAAAATGAAAAGAATACAAGTTGCGCGAGCAGCGCTCGTCGTCGGCCTCATCTGGGCCATGAGCGCCTGTGATTCGCTTACAGACATCAACACAAACCCCAACCAGCCCACTGACGTCGGCCCCGCGCTGCTGCTTCCCAATGCGATCCGGAACGGGGTGGAGGCAGCCTACGGCGGGGGACAGTACTATTCGCATACCGGCCCCTGGGCATACCATGTAGTCGAGCTCCAGTACCCGGATGAGGAGAGGGGCCTGGTTCGCCCCGCTAGGATGGACGGCTACTGGGACGGGTACTACGTGGGCCCCTTGATCGACATCCAGACCGTCATCAACAAAGGAATAGAGGCCGAGGATGAGAACGTTCAGGCGGTGGGGATGATTTGGAAAGCCTGGCTCTTCCACATCGTCAGCGACTGCTGGGGAGATGTGCCCTACGCCGAGGCGCTGGGCCAGACTGACCCGGAAACCGGCGCCCTGAACACGACCCCGGCCTACGATACCCAGGAAGATATCTACAACGCGATGCTCGCTGACTTGACGACTGCCGCCACCATGCTGGAGAATCCCGGCGCGACCGACTTTGGCGGCGGCGACATCTTGTACGGCAACGACTTCGAGGCGTGGCGCCGGTTCGCCGCGGACAACGCGATGATTCGCTGGCCGGGGTCTCCGTATGAGAATCCGTGGTATGAGAACTACCTGGGCCGGGACGACCACGGCATAAGCGGGTTCCTCGTGGACACGATGCTGGCCCTCAACGACCCACGTCTGCCGTTCTACGCCGAGCCCGTTCAGGCCGAACTGCCCACTGTCGTGTACCGCGGACACTACAACGGGTACCAATTCTTCCCGCCCGGTCTGAACCTCCCCGACTTTTCGAGGATCAGCGACTTCTGGCGGGCTGACGGGGCCGCCACTCCGACCATGGTCATGTCGTATTCCGAGGTCCTCTTCCTCGAGGCCGAGGCGGCCCTCAGGGGCTGGATTACCGCCACCGCTCAGACGCTGTACGAGGATGCCATTCTGGCGAACATGAACCAGTACGACGAGTTCAGGGCGGGTCCCTCGGACGCAGATATCACCACCTATATCGCCGGGCCGGCAGCGTACGCCGGCACTCTCGATCAGATATACGTCCAGAAGTGGCTCGCCCTGTACATGAACGGGCCGGAAGCGTGGTTCGAGAATCGGCGGACGGACGTCCCGATCCTACCGCCGGGGCCCGATCTTCTTATCAACCTTCCGCGCATTCCGGTGCGTCTGCATTACCCGAGTGGCGAGCAGTCGTACAACCTTGATGCCCTGAACGCGGCTCTCGCAGCCCAGGGCTTGACTGGTGCAACGGACCTCATCACACCTGTTTGGTGGGATGTGAGTACGCCCTAGAGCCTATAACCCAAGGGCCCGGCGCGGCCCTGCAACACGACGCCCCCTGCAATCTCTTGCGGGGGGCGTCTTCTTTGGTGACCCGCCCGGTCTTGAGCGCGGGCCGGACGCCTAGCCGGTGCGCAGGAACACCAGAATAAGCCCGTGGGCGTGCGTCGAGTAGCCGGGACGTGTCGTGAACCCCATAGGGTAAATCTCCACCAACTCAACGTTCCGGGCCCGGAGCGATTCCAAGACGCAAGTATCACCGATCCGCGTTCCGTCCACATAGACGTGCGGGTTCGTTACCGACTCGAACGACACGTTGCTCCGGAGGAGGATCTGCGGACAACCCGACTCGAGCTCTCGGACCCGGAAGTTCGGCACCCTTCCCCTCAGAGCATCGATCACGGAGCCCGTTTCCTGCGCAAGCGGTGCACCCGAGACGACGATTGCTCCCTCGCGAATCTCGACGCCACCCTCGAGGTCGGCGGTCTCATCAACGGATTGATGCTTTGCACACGCCGCCAACAAGAGCGCGCAAAAGGCGAGCGCATAGCGTGGGGACCGGATGGACATAAATACCTCCTTGGCAACCGCCAGTGAGCACGCCGATCATTTCTTCTCTTTCAACATAAATACTCTCGGGCCACCGCGCGGGCAAGCTTCAGGGGTCAGAACAAAGGAAAGCGCCGGAGCTTCGCGCGCTTGGTGCGTACCTCCGACGCGGATTCTCAAAAATGTAGGTAAGGTTACCCGGGGGCGCCCCTCATCAGCGCCTGCCCTTACCGTCCCCGTATCTCGCCGCTGCCGGCTCCGGCCCAGGCAACGCCCAGACCGCCACGGGGTGCAGGACCCAGCGGACCGCCGCGAGCGTCCTGTGCTCCACGGCCACCGCTGCACGCATGGTTGCCGGCAGGCCGTGCCGCACCAGCGCGTAAAGCGCGCCCATGAGGATGAACGGCATGAGTGGGAAGATCGCCCAAAGCATGAAGGCGGCGAAGATGCCGAGGATCGCCAGCGCGCCGCCGACAAGATCGAGGAAACCGATTCCTGGCATGGTTCAGAACCTCCTGGCGAGGTGTCTCTTTCAACTAGGTACAATTTACGTTTGGGGGCAACCGATAGCCAGTCTTGCTAGCGGCGGCGTGGCTGGTGCGTCGGAACATCAACACCCGCTCATCCCTCGAAGCGTACCAGGCGACATGAGAGGGATCACACGCCACCCAGCTGCTTCCAGGAGAATCCAAGGATGAAAAGGGTTAACACGGCGGCCACGAGGACCACAGTCAGGACTGTATCTACGGTTGATGTTGCAGCAGCTGCCGGGGTCGAAGCAGCTGCAGAGTCGAAAAGCGGAAGCGAGTCGGTCACGGGAAAGAAGACGGTCGCCTCCACTCGCAGAAGCTGAACCGTATCGGCTTCAGCCAAACGAGAGTTGGGGAGAGCAGATTCCCGCTCCTCGCCCCGGGAGACACCTAGTTCCGAGTTCTCGTTGGACTCGGTCTGGCCCGCTTGAGATTGCCGGCCTTGCTGCTCAGCCCGTGCGAGCACCTGAGTGACGGGTGTCAGGCTTAGCAAGACTGCGAGGAAAAGAGACGAAGTGCGGGTGGCCATCTTTACCCGCCCGACGGGCGCCCCCCTCTCAGACGCTGTGCACGACATGTGCGTCCGGGGCGCGGGCCTCGAGAAGCCTGCTCGCCTTAGCGGCGTCCATCCCGAAGATGGCCGTCCCTCCTGCGTCGGCCGAGATGCAATCGTCGGCCATGACCGTGACGCTGCGCATCGCAGCGCGCCGCGGCTCGCCGGTCACGGGATCGAGCATGTGGTGATAGCGTCGGCCGGCGTGCTGGAAGTACTGGATGTAGTCGCCGGACGTGGCCACGGCGCGATCGCTGACCTCAACGGTACCGACGAGGGCATCGGGGTCGTCGGGATCGCGGATCCCCACCTTCCAGGGATCACCGTCCTCGGAGACGCCCAGTGCGTAGAGGTCGCCGCCGACGTTGACCAGCCCGTTGTATATGCCGAAGGAGCGCAGCGCTTGGGCGGCGCGATCGACGCCGTAGCCCTTGGCGATGCCGCCGAGATCGATGGCCGCATCGGG
>JBDHJU010000081.1:0-24211 GCA_039586755.1 Gemmatimonadota bacterium
TGGCCCGCTCGGCCGAGTTCCTGAACGTCGAGTGCCCGAAATGCGGCGGCCCGGCGAAGCGCGAGACCGATGTCTCCGACACCTTTCTCGACTCGGCCTGGTACTTCATGCGCTACCCGTCCACCGACCGGCACGAAGTCCCGTTCGAAGCGGCGCGCACCAAGAAGTGGCTGCCGGTTGACATGTACATCGGCGGCGAGGAGCACGCGGTGCTCCACCTGATGTACTCGCGGTTCATTACCATGGCGCTCCACGATCTCGGGCACCTGCCCTTCGAGGAGCCGTACCACAAGTTCCGCAAGCACGGGCTGATCATCCGCGACGGCGCCAAGATGTCGAAGTCGCGGGGCAACGTGGTGATTCCCGACGAGTTCGTGGAGCGCTACGGCGCCGACGCCTTCCGCACTTACCTGATGTTCCTCGGCCCCTACGAGGAGGGCGGCGACTTCCGCGAGCAGGGGATCGCCGGCATCTCGCGCTTCTTCGACCGGGTTTGGGATGCAGTGACGGGCGGCGATCTCGGCGACGGTCCGCCCGAGACCGACGAGCTCAACCAGAAGCTCCACGCCACGATAAAGAAGGTCACCGAGGACGTCGCCGGTCTCCAGTACAACACGGCGATCGCCGCGATGATGGAGTACCTGAACGCGGCCCGTGCCGGCGGTCGCTCCGCTCGACGCTCCGAGGTCGAGCCGCTGGTCGCGATGATCGCACCCTTCGCTCCACACCTGGCCGAGGAACTGTGGGAGCGGCTGGGATACGAGGAATCGGTCTTCGCCGGCGCCAGCTGGCCGGCCTACGACGAAAAGCTGGCTCTGGCCGATCAGGTCGACATCGCCGTCCAGGTGAACGGTCGCTTGCGCGCCACAATTAAAGCACAGCGCGGGGCAAGCGAGGCCCAGGTGAAACAGGCGGCGCTGGACGAGGAGGCGGTGCAGCGACATATGAACGGCATGGAGGTCGTGAAGACGATCTTCGTGCCCGACCGACTCATCAACCTCGTCGTGAAGTAGGCGTTCCCCCGCAGCGGTGTTAATCCAGCCATACGACTGAGGTCACTGGTGCGAGACAAACCGCGCAGGTGGTCACACGTTCTTCTTGTGGTCCTGGCCACGACCGCGCTGGCCGCGCTCTTGGGGGACTTCCAACTCGAACGCTCGACGATCGGCTGGGAAGAACAAAACGTCCTTTATGCACTTTGGTCGTTCGGGGAAGTCGATCGCTCGAACATCGGCGTAGACGACGCGAACATCTTCTTCACTTACGGCAAGCACCTCGCCGAAGGCCACGGCCTCGTCTGGAACGTCGGCGGCGAGCGGGTCGAAGGATACTCCTCCACCCTCTGGATGCTAACCGCCGGAGCGACCTACTGGCTGGGGATGCCGACGGAGGGCACGCTCTTCCTCCTGAACATCCTTCTGGTGGCGGCAGCCCTGACCTTGCTGGTCTTCGAGATGGAGCGACAGATCCGTCCCCACCGCCATTCCGCAGCTCCCATCTCATTCGAGAGCGGTGTCGTACTGGCCTGGACGTTCCTCGTGCCCGGCTACGTTCTGTGGACTTGCCTCTCGCTCCTCGACTCGGGGCTATGGAGCGCGATACTCATCACCGCCACCGTTCTCGTCGCCGCCGAAGCCCGGTCCGCGACGGTGGATCGCAGACGTTTCTGGGGGCTCGCCGCCTTGATCGTGGCCACGCTGCTCGGTCGTCCCGAAGGGATGCTTTGGGCCGGAGCATTCGCCGCGCTTTACGGGGGTGTACTGCTCGTCCGCGGAGATGGGCCGCGCGGGGCACTCAAGCACTTCGCGGCTTTGGTAGGCGTCTACGCCGTCACGTTGGCGAGCATCACAGCCTTCCGCCTTGCCTATTTTGGCTATCCACTTCCCAACACCTACTACGCGAAGATGTCGCCCGACCTCGGCTACAACCTCGAAGCGGGGTGGCGGTATTTCCGGCTGTTCGTCCAATCGAACTGGTTGCTTTGGATCGCGGTACCCGGAGTACTCTGGGGCCTCTATCGCCTTCTCGTCGTGTTGCGGGGCGAGCGGGCCCCAGGGCAACGCGAGAACCGGCTGCCCGACCTGCCCCTGGCCGTGGTCTCCTGCGTCGTGCTCATCGGACTCGCGGTTCCCGTACTCGAGGGCGGCGACCACTTCCGTCTCTACCGTTTCTTCCAGCCGATCTGGCCGCTGCTTGTACTGCCCGCCATAGCACTGGTCGAGTCGTCGTTGGTGCGCTGGGCGCCGCAGGCGTTCCTCGCCTCGCTGCGCCGGATGCAGTTGCTCGTGCTCGTGCTGCTGGCCGCGGTGTTCGCCACGGCCAACGTGATCACATGGACCGACCTACCCAACGATCTGATCCAGTACGAATTCCGCCTGGCGATGCGGGCCCGTGCCATCGGCGAGAACCTGAACCGCACATTCGCCGAGACGGGCCTGCCTTCGGTGGGCGTCGTAATCGCCGGCGGAGTCGGATTCACCTACGAGGGGGAGGTCGTCGACCTGATGGGCCTCAACCTGACCGAGATGGCCCACGAGCCGGGCGACCGCAGGGGCATCAAGAACCACGCAGCGTTCAGCAAGGAAGTCTTCTGGAGGCTGCAGCCGGACATCGTGGTGCCGCAGACCGAGCTATCCGAGCGCAGGATACCCGAATACAAGAGCACGTCCTGGCCAGCGCTCCCTCTCAAGGGCCTGCCGTCGGACCCAGCTTTCCGCGAACGCTATCGACCTGCCGCGGTCCGTCGGAAGGGGCGGCCCGGCGACGTGTTCATCATCGGCATCTACCGGCGAGATTACCTCAGAGATCTGGCCGCGAGCGGGGTATACGACATTTTCGCGCCCATCTGAGCACCTTCACTTCAGACCCGCCGATACGGCGGCGCCCAACTCCCCGATCAACCGCACGGTTTCCTCGACATCGCTGCGCCGCGCGTTGTGGTTAACAACCGCAATGCGCAGGACATAACGACCCCTTAGTCGGCTCGACGTGATCATCGCCTCACCGCTGTCCCAAACGCGCTGCCTGATCTCCTGGTTGACCCGCTCGATCGTCTCCTCGTCGCTTTCCGGCGACGGGAGGTAGCGGAACGACACAACGCTGAGCACCGCCGGGCTCACGACCTCGATGTTCGGGTTCGCCTCGAGCAGCTGCTGAGCGTGGCGCGCCAGATCCATCGTGCGGCTGATCACCGCCCGGTAGCGCGCCAGGCCGAAGTGCTTGATCGCCATCCAGATCTTCAGCGCCCGGCAGCCGCGGCTGAGCGTTAGCCCGTGATCGCACATGTTGACGTTCCGCGGACCGCCGGCGACGTCCACCAGGTAGGCGGGCAGAATGTGAAAGGCGTCGTAGAGCCGCTGGAAATCCCGCACCAGGATGCAGCCCGCCTCGTACGGTGTGTAGAGCCACTTGTGCGGATCGAGCGTCACCGAGTCGGCACTACCTATACCCTCCAGCAGCGCCCGTCCCCGCGGGTCTAGAACCGCGAACCCACCGTAGGCTGCGTCGACGTGCAGCCAGAGGCCCCGGTCCTTGCAGAGCTCGGCGAGCTCGGCCAACGGATCGATGCTTCCCGTGGTGGTGTCACCCGCGTTCGCCACCACACAGAACGGTCGGCGACCAACCGCTTTATCGTCGGCCACCGCCTTCTCCAGCGCAGCGACGTCGAGCCGGTAGCGATCGTCCGTCGGTACCTTGCGGACCTGGTCCGTCTGGAATCCGAGGATGCGCGCCCCGCGGTCCACCGACGAGTGGCCCAACTCGCTGGTGTAGATCACACCGTCCTCCCGCCTATCGCCCAACCGCTCCTCGCGGGCCAGTATGAGCCCCGTCAGGTTGGCCACCGAGCCACCGCTCACCAGCGTGCCGCCCGCCGTCTCGGGCATTCCCAACCAGCGGCGGAACCAGTCGACGACTGTCAGCTCGAGTTGCTGGGCCGATGAGCCCTCGATCCAGGTGCCGGCGTAGATGTTGTAACCTGAGGCGAGAGCGTCGCCCATGGCGCCGACGAAGGTGCCGGCACTGGGGATGAACCCGAACATACGCGGGTGATCGACGTGCGACATGTGCGGCGCCACCTTCTCCTCGAACTCGCCCAGCAGCTCGTCCAGCCCCGACCCTTCCTCGGGCGCCGGCCCTCCCAAGGCTCGTTCCATCTCTTCGCGGTCGCTCCAATTGACCACCGGCCGCTCGGATAGCGTCTCAAAATGGCGGATGATGCTCTCGACCACGGCGTGCCCGAGGCGCCGCATCTCGCTCGCTGACATTTCCAGGGTGGCTTCTGAGGTTTCGTTCATTTTGCTAGATGGGTTGGGGAACTCGACATCGAACAGCCACCCGCTAACTCTGACCGACCTCTGATCCAGGACTGTACACCCTCTCCGCACTAGCCTCGATCTCGTCCCGCCCGAACCATGAGGGCTTGAACTGCTTGCGCGAGTAGAGCGGCGCCTGGTCGAAGTAGTGAGGCGAATCCGGATCGCCGCTCTGGCCGAAGGTGAGGAGCGAGCGCGCCCGTACCTGCGGCCCGAACTCGATCACCTTGACGATCGAGTTACCGTGTACGCCGTAGCGGCGCCGCTGGTCCGGGGCCGTGAACGACGTGTACGTGAAGACGCTGCCGAGCCAGCCGGGTGCGCCGGCGACCGGCAGGCTGGGGGCATCATCGTCGAACGGGACCTGCCCGCTGGCGTCGGGCCGCTGCAATCGATTCAGCTCGCCCCACGGCACCTGCCAGGTTCCCCAGTCGGCCTCGAGCGTGTCGATGACCGCCTCTAGCGCTCGCAGCCGCGGCCAACGCTCTTCGCCCGCTTGGCCTCTCATTCGGTTGAAGCGTTCGGCCCACAAGACGAAGAGCGTCGTGGACCACGAATCGATGGTACTCACGTAGTCCCAGTCGCGCAGGGCGCCGACGGGCTCCGCCAGCGCTTCGGCCAGCGCTGGGTCCGCGGAGCGCAGCAGTTCCCACTCGTGCAGGATATCCGGCACCATGCTCTCGGCGGCCGACAGCCGTGTGTCCCACACCGCCTGGGCAAACCCGTCGAAGTCGAACTTCTCACGACCGGCGAGCACGCGCCGCGAGCTCTGCGCCCGCCAGTTGTCGGTCTCGGGTCCGACCATGTAAGGCGGAAAGTCCTCGCGTCTGAGCTCGATACCGGTGGTCGCCGTCAGCGGAGAGGAATTGCAGTTCTGCAAATAGCCGCTGACCGGGTTCAGCACCTGGGGCAGCTCGTCCAACGTGTGATAGCCGTCCCATTCGGTTCGCGGATCGCTGCCATCGACGGGCCGCCGCCAGTCGAACTCCGGAGCGCGGCGCGGCACGGCGGCGTTGTACACGTAATAGATGTTCCCATCGCCATCCGCGTACATCGTGTTCATGTACGGCACCGCCAACCTGGACAGTGCCGCTCTGAACTCGTCCAGTGATTCCGCCAGTTGCATCTCGTACCACTGCTCGAACCATCCGCCTTCATCCAGTTTGGTCAGACGGACGGCGAGTGGACGGCCCTCAGTGTCGGCGGCGACGATAGGCCCATGGTGCGTCTTGCGCAGCGTGAACCTCCGCTCCTCTATCCCCTCATCCGTTTTCACACCGATCACTTCCTCCCACTCGACCGCTTCACGGTAACCGTCACCGTAGCGGTAGCGGAGCGGATGATCCGGATCGTCGAAGTACTCGATGTAGACGTCGCCAATGTCGGAGTAGTTGTCGGTGTAAGCCCAACCCAAGTGCTCGTTGTGCCCGTAGTACGGGAGCATGTAGCCGTAGCGGGTCGGGCCCGAGAACACGAGACCCTCGTCGCTGGCGAGATGTACTTCGGTGAACTGGGCGAGACCGAAAAAAGACACGTGCGGGTTGATGAGCAGCATCGCATGGCCGCTCGCACTCCGCGACGGGGCGACCGCCCATTCATTCGAGCCCGTGGGTCGTTCGCCCTGCTGTTCCTCGAAGAAGAGCCGCGTATCACTTCGCCTGAGCCCGGCGTACCCGATGTACTCGTTGTGGTGATACTTGAAGCGGATGAGCGCGAGCGTGTACCAGGGTTCGATCCGCTCCAGCAGTCGCGGCGTCGTCTCGGGATGCTTCGACAGGTAGTAGTTGAAGCCGGCGGCGTAGGCATCATACAGCGTCCGCATCCGGGGCGACGCAGCCTCGTACTCGGCCTGCGAACGCCCCGGGATCTCCAGCGCCCGGGCCAGATAGTCGTCGAGCAGCGTCTCTTCGCCGTAGATCTCGGACGCCCGGCCGATCGAGCGGACGAAGTTGTCCTCCACCTGCCAGAAGTTGTCTTCCGCCTGGGCGTAGGCGGCGCCGAAGACGACGCTGGCGTCCGTCGGGCCGTAGATGTGGGGTACGCCGTAGGTGTCACGGTAGATCGTCAGCGAGCTGGCCAGCGCCTCCGACTCCTGCTGGAGCGCTTGTTCCTGACCGCACGTTCGGCCATTGGCTGCCAGCGAGAGCGTGGCTACGGCCAGGGCCACTGTCATCCTGTACGTGGCTTTCATCGTGGGCTTCCTGTCCTCAGGGTTTGGTGCGTTCCCGTGATTATGGGAGCTTCGCGGCCGCGGTTCAATCTGCGGCCGCCTGGCCGCCGAGCACAGGGCGGAATTCGACATTCAACAGCCGACGTTCGTTTACCGACGCCCGAGTTTAGCGGCAGCGATCGATCCTCGACCTGCGACTTCTGACATCCGATTGCCGAACGTTGAACATCGTGCGGCGAGCGTGCAGCTAAGCTCGAGGATCGGCCGCCGGCTGTCGGCTGTTGAATGTCCAGCTTCCCCCGGGCCCGCCCGAAACCCATGGCCGGAGGCCGCCGTAATGATTGGCAGCGGGCAGGTGGGGCAGCGACCCCGCCGACAAAGCCCTGCCACTGCAAGCAGCGGTGGCAGGGCTTGCTGTTCTCGACCACGGCCCAGGCCGGTGTTAACCTTCCCGACGTGCCCGGCCCCCGAAACACCTATCCAGGAGCGCCATCGATGCCTGCCCATCCCGATCGTCGCGATTTCTTGAAGCTGGCCGCCGCGGCCGGCGGCGCCTTGGCGTTGGGTTTCCCTCTGGCCGCCAGCCCCTTCGGCCGTCGGGCCCGCCGCGTGCTCGTCCTCGGCGGCACCGGCTTCATCGGCCCATACCAGATCCGCTCGCTGCTGGCGCAGGGGCACGATGTCACGATGTTCAACCGCGGGCGCACCAACCCCGGCCTGTTTCCCGAGCTGGAGAAGCTACGGGGCGATCGAAACGGTGACCTGGAGTCGCTGCGGGACCGGAGCTGGGACCTGGTCATCGACAACTCGACCTCGCGTCCCGACTGGGTCACAATGTCGGCCGAGCTTCTACGCGACTCGGTCGAGTTCTACTACTACGTGTCGTCTCGCTCGGCCTACGCGAGTCACTCGACAGTCCCGATGACCGCCGCCGTCCCATCGCATACGTACGAAACGGCGGGCGTAGATCGCGAGACGGCGGACATCACACGCTTGCCCTACGGCCTTGCCAAAGCCGAGTCCGAGCGAGCGGTCATGCGCGCCTTTCCGAGCGGGTACGGCATCTTCCGGCCCGGCCTCATCATCGGCCCGGACGATCCCACCGACCGGTTCACCTACTGGCCGGTGCGCATCCATCGGGGCGGCGAGGTACTCGCACCAGGTGACGGGACGGACCCCGTGCAGATCATCGATGTCCGCGATCTGGGTGACTTCATGGCGCTGTCCTCTACGGAAGGTCACACGGGGATCTTCAACCTGGTGGGACCCGCCACGCCCCGGCCCATGGCCGAACTGCTCTATGGGATTCGGGCGGTGACCACGGCGGAGACGACATTCACCTGGGTGCCTCGTGAGTTCTTGGCGGAACACCGCGTGCGGCCGTACGTGGAGATGCCGGTGTGGATGCCGCCTAGGGAAGGCAGGGAGGGGTTTGCCCGGTTCGACCTGTCAAACGAGGTCGCGCACGGGCTCACGTTCCGTTCCCTGGCCGACACGACCCGGGCGACGCTCGACTTCCATTTCTCGCGAACTCCCGAGCGACAGGCCACCATGCGGCCGGGACTTTCGGCGGAGCGGGAAGCCGAGGTTCTCAGAGGATGGCACGCCTCGCGGCAAGGGTAGCCGTTGGGAAAGAGAACCGGCCCGCGGCGCAGGCGCCGGGGCCGGGCATGGCCTTCAGCTGGTAGGCTCTCGACCGCTCAGTCCTCCTTCTGCTCGGGTATCACGATGGTCTCCTGGCCCGCCGCATCACGCATCCTCTCCACCAGGCCGTGCATGCGCTCGATGATGTCGTCGATCATGCCTTTCGCGTCATCCGGCGGGTCATCGCCCTTGGCGATGATCGTGATGCGGTTCAGGTTGCGGACGTGCATGATGAACTCGTCGGTCACGTTGCGCAGCTTCATGTACCGGCGCCGCTCGTGGGCCAACTGCCGCTCCGAGCCCAGCGCGACACGTACCGTCACATAGAGAAGCGGCACGATAGCCAGGACCGATAGCAGCGCCCGGAACGCCGGCTCCGGGACCGCCACAGAGACGAAGACCAGCGCGACAACTCCGCCTGCCGCCACCCAAAGCCACGCCTTGTGGAATTGCATGTCCGCTCCTGTTCTCCCGTTCTCAGAAGAGGTGCATCCAGCGGTCGGGGAGGTTGCCCTATTCTAACAACTTAGCCCCGATTTCGCATGGCCCGGGCCCCGCGCGCCCCAACCCTCGGGGCACAGTAATCTGGTACGGGCAACGAGATACCGACTCCAGTCTCCCGGCCGACCACGGCGAACCCAATGCGCAGAGAACGCCTCACGGCCGCTTCCAGCGACCCTGTGCAACGAACCCTGCCCCGCGCGTCTCCCAGTATGGAAGCGAGAAACACGGCCTCGACCAAAGACTGGGAGGTGTACAATGAGGCGCATAGAGATGAGACAGATAACGGCCACCGGGCTAGCCCTAATCCTGCTGATCGCCGGCGCCCGGGGCGCGGCGGCCCAAGGCTGGATCGAGCCGCCGATGAACCGCTGGGAGCCCCAGTTCCAGGTGGAGCGGGTGCGCAGCGACGTCACCGTGCGGATCGACGGCGAGCGCCGCGTCGCCTATATCGAGGTGGAGGAGATCTTCCGCAACAATTCGCACAGGATGGAAGAGGGCGACTACCTCTACCCCATCCCACCGGAAGCGGTATTCACGAACCTGTCGCTGTTCATGGGCGAAGAGGAGCTGCGCGGCGAGGTGCTGCCGGCCGACGAGGCGCGGCGGATCTACGAGGAGATCGTGCGGCGCAAGAAAGACCCGGCGCTCATCGAGCTGGTGGGCCACGGCGTGCTGCGGGCCAGGGTCTTCCCCATCGACCCGGGCGATACGCGACGCGTCATCCTCCGCTACACGCAGATCCTCGGCAAGGACGGCGACCTGCTTCGCCTGCGCTACCCGCGGGTCGTCGGCATCGTGCCGGGTAGCGAGGCGCGCGAGACGTCGCGCCCGGACCTGCGCACGCAACGCCGCCACCCCTTCACGCTGACGATCCGGGTGACGGGAGCCGCAAACTTCGCCACGCCCTATTCGCCCACGCACACGATCGAGGTGCGCGAGCGCGGGCGCGACGAGCTCGAGATCGTGCACAGCGGCGACGCCGCGGCACGCGACTTCGAGCTCTTCCTGCCGCTGCGCGAGTCGTTCGTCGGTGCCAGCCTCGTGGCGCACGCCCCCGGCAGTGAGCCCGGCTATTTCATGCTGCTCATTTCGCCGCCGGCGCACGGCGACGAGGTACACATCCCGCGTGATCTGACTCTCGTGCTCGACGTCTCCGGCTCGATGTCCGGAGTCAAGATGGAGCAGGCGCGCGACGCGCTGGACCAGATACTCGCCGGGCTGCGACCGGAGGATCGTTTCAGGCTCATCACGTTCAGCAGCTTCGTGCGCTCGTTCAGCGACGACTTCGTGCGTGCCGATCGCGCCACGCTGCGAGAGGCGCGGGACTACCTGTCCGGCGTCCGGGCCGAGGGCAGCACGAACATCATGGACGCGCTGCGCGAGGCGCTGGAGCCCGAGTCTGAGAGCGGCCGCCTGTCATTGGTCGTCTTCCTGACCGACGGCAAGCCTACGGTGGGTGAGACCGCCCCTGAACGAATCGCGGAAGCAGCGGAGCGGTTGCGCGACGGCGAGCGCCTCTTCGCCTTCGGTGTGGGTTATGACGTCAATACGTATCTGCTCGACCGCATGGCCGAGGGCGGCCGCGGCACGGTGAGCTACGTGGGGCCGGGCGACGACGTCGAAGAGGCGGTCTCTTCGCTGACTCGCAAGATCAGCTTCCCGGCGCTCTCCGACCTGCGGATCGTCGAGGCGCCGGCGGATCTCGAAGACTACTACCCGAACCCGTTACCCGACCTGTTCTACGGCGAGGACCTCATCCTATTCGGTCGCTACCGGGGAGACGGGGGCGGCCGACTCGTGCTGGAAGGCACGCGGGCCGGTGAGACGCAGCGCTTCACCTACGAGGTCGAGCTGCCGCGCCGCGAGAACGACAACGACTTCATCCCGCGGCTCTGGGCCGCACGTAAGGCCGGCGCCCTGACCGCTCACGTGCGGCTGCATGGCGCCGACCCCGAGGTCGTCGAGGAGATCCGCCAGCTCGGGCTGCGTTACGGGATCATCACCGAGTACACGTCGTACCTGGTGGAGGAGCCGATGCTGGCTATGACTCGCGACGAGGACTTCGCATTGGACCGGGCGATGGAGCTGGCCGAGGCGCCGGCCGAAGCGACGGGCGCCGAGGCGTTCAAGCGGGCCGATGCGAGCAGCCGCCTGCGCCAGGCCGATGCGCTCGAGGAGGCCGAGGCCGTGGTGGCCGGGGTCATGACGCCCGCGGGCCGTCCCGGCCACGGTGCAGCGGCAGTCCGCCACGTCGGTCGCAAGCTGTTCGTCCTCCAGAACGGAACCTGGACGGACATGACCTTTGACGACAGCTTGCAGGTGATAGAGCTGGCGCCGTACAGCGAGGCCTACTTCGAGCTGGCCCGCCGGCTGCCGGCGATCCGCGAGTACCTGGCGCTGGGCGACCGGCTGATCATCGCCGGAGACGGCGTGGTCCTGAAGCTCGTGGCCGACGGCGCGACGGAATGGGACTCGCAAAGCTTAAGGGTCGTGCTGAATGGCTTCCAAGGGAGCCTGTGAGCCGGCCGGCCCGCTGATCGAACTGGAGAGAGGGTTTGGATCTCTCTCAGGTGTATCGCGAGCACTACCGGTCGCTGGTCCGCTTCCTCTACAGGCGGATCGGCGACCAGGCCCGTGCCGAGGACCTGGCTCAGGAAGCGTTCGTACGCGCCCTCGAGCACGAGCCGGAGAAACCCCGGGCCTGGCTGTTCACGGTCGCCGCCAACCTGGCCCGGGACGAGGGGCGGCGGGCCTCGGTTCGCCGGCGCCACCTGACGCTGATCAAGGCCGAGGTGGAGGCGCAGCCGCCCGAGCCCGGCCCCGAGGTGGCGCTGGAGCGGCGCGAGACGGTGCGCCGCGTACAAGCGGCGCTGGCCAAGCTGGCGGGTCGCGATCGCGAGGCGCTGCTCCTCTGGGAAGAGGGGTTCACCTACGACGAGATCGCGGAGGTGCTGGGCCTGTCACGTGGCTCGATCGGGACCACGCTGGCCCGAGCCCGGACCCGGTTGGCTGCGGTGTTCGACGAGTTGAAGAGCGAAGGAAGTGATGAAGATGTCGCATATTGATGAGGGCACCCTTCACTCTTACCTCGACGGCGAGGTGAGTGAGCGGCAGCGCACGGAGATCGAAGGCCACCTGACGGCCTGCGAAGAGTGCCGCACCAGGCTCGAGGCGGCCGAGGCGCTCGCCGGTCGCGCCGCCGAGCTAATGGCCGAGCTGGAGCCGGGCGCCGTGCAGGCGCCCGCGTGGCGCGAGATCGAGGAGCGTGCCGCGGCCCGGCAACGCGCCGCACCCCGCACGGTCCGTCTGCGACCGGGCCTCGCCTGGGCCGCCTCCATCGCACTCGCCTTCGCCGTCGGCTGGGCCTCCCAGGCTTACTTCATGAGGATGCCCGCCTCGGACCTCAGCGTCGTTGGAGCCCTCGAGGCAGACCGTTCCGAAGCGCCGGAGCTTCGCCAGAGGAGCGGAGCAGAGCCGGGCGAAGCCCTACCCGCAGGCGCCAGGCGGGAGCAGGTCCGCGCCAGCGAACCCGACATGACGGCGACTGAGCCCCGGGCCGAGGTCACCCCCGAGGAGGAGGCGGCGACCGAGGTCGCCGGCCGAGCCCTGGAGGGAGCCCCCGCCCAGCGCCTGCGCGATCAGCCCGCCGAGCTGACCGAGCAGGACAGGGCCGCCGAGGCGGCCGACGAGCTGGTCGTTGTGGAAGCCCCAGCCGCCGTTGCCGGGATCGAGGTTGCCCGAGAGGAAGGCGAGCCGCAGGCCGCGGTGCCCGTGGACCGGGCGCCGCCCGAGCCGGCGGCCCAAGCCTTCGAGGCGCAAAGGGCGCCGGCCGAGCGCCTGGACGCCGAGGCCAAGTCGACCGGGTTCTTCCAGGTAGCAGCCGACGACGCCGCCCGCTTGCTGGGAGCCGAGCTTCGCACGCTGCCCGAGCTGACCCTTGTGCGGATAGAAATCGGACCCGGGGCGGCGGTGGAAGGCGCGCAGCCGGCCCAGCCGGCGATCCGTCTCGTCTATCAGGACGCCGCGAACAATGAGATCGTACTGACCCAGCAGCGGGTTGGAAGTGTATCTGAGGCGTTTGCGGAGACCGCACGCTCTATGACCGTGGAGCCTTCCGGCCACAGAGCCTATCGCTGGCTCGACGACCAGGGGTACCTGCTCATTCTGGAGGGAGATGTTAGCGGCGACTCGCTTCGCGCATTGGCCGAGCGCCTAAGATAGCCTCAACGCCGCGCCGTGACGCTCAGCCCTTCTACCTCAAACTCGGCGCCGAGAATTCGCTCCGCCACGTAGATGGTGGAGCGTGTGTGCGCCGTGATCCCCGATGTCACCAGCGAGCCGCCCGATATCGACAGGAATGGGATCAGCTGATCCGCCAGGTGTCGATCCACCGCTGCGCCGGCGTTCAACTCGTTCAGCAGAGCCCGCGCCGCCTCGCGGCCCACATCATCCGCCGCCTTACCTTTCGACCCCAGCGCCGAGCCGCCGATGGGCGGCCCGTCGTCCGACTCGGTCCATAGAGTGATCCCGCTACCCAGGTTCGCTGCCTCCGAGTATTCGGCGACGATCTCAACCCTGCACCCCAATCGCTCGAGAAGGTGCTCGGCCGCATCGACCTGCCGCTCAGCAACGCCCCGCTCTTGCAGCTGGGTCGTCGCGTGGCTCACCCCGCGGATCGCTTTTATCTCACCCGGCGCCGGGAAGTCGAGCGACAAACCGAAACCCGAACCACCCACGAACCGCGCCCGCAACACACCTCCACCTTTCGGGTAGTAGCCGCGACGCGCTACATCCAGCCGCCCGATCCCGAACGGCTGCAACGTCTTCAACGTCACGTTCGCCAGGTAGTCCGCCGGCGGGCTCCACGGTACGTCCGTTCCACCCCGCAACTCGAAGATGAACTCGCCCGGTAGGAAGAGACACGGCAGCAGCACAGCTTGCAGGACCAGCGTCGTCGAACCCGCCGTCCCAACGTCCAGGCTGAACGTCCCGGGCCGCACCGGACCCGGGTCGAACACCAGCTCCGTCGAGCCCAGGTTCGCTCCTCTCACCCGCGCCCCGCTCACCGCGCCCGCCGCCTCCACCGCCTTTAGGTGCTGCGCCGCCAGACCCGCCTTCCTGCGCCCCGCCCGGATCCTCCGGATATGCACCGGCTTGGTGGCGTACATCGACATCCCCAACGCCTGCCTGAGGATCGCGCCACCACCTTCTCCGTACGAGCCGTCGATCTCGATCATGCCGGGAATCGTCTAGACAAGGAAGCCGCCTTGCCGGCGGCGTTCTTTCGGCGGCCTCACCTAGCCCGCCTCGACGGGAGGAACCCTGGGGGAGTGTTCCGTGCATCGGAGCATAACCTAAGTCCCCGCCCCGCGCAACGTTTTGCGGGACAAGGGGATCGGCTCTCCGACCCGGACGCGCACCTCCCCCCGACCCCAGTCCGCCCGTCGCCAGATGCCCCCTCTGTGACACTATGCCTCAACCCGGATTGCCCACCGGCCAGCGCTCAGCCGCCTAACCTTCTGCACCGAAACAAATTAGCATTATCGACCCCGGCGGGCTTGACGGGTACGGAACGTGCAACCACATTGCGGTTGAGATCCGTTCTCAGTCCTCAAGCCCCGGAGAACTCGGATGGGGATCGACCGCGTACCTGTTGGCAGCTGGGCCCGAATCGAGGCGATCGATGATGCGACCGCCCGACGCGAGCTCACGCGCCTCGGGTTCGAGGAAGGTGCCGACGTGGAAGTGGTCAGCCGGATCCCCTTCGGCCCTGTCGTCCTGCAACGTCGTCACCGCCAGGTAGCGATCGGCCGGCATAGCGGGTCTCCCGCAGCAGACGCCGCATCGTCGGCGGCACTAACCTCCCGAGGACAGGAAAGGCTCATCGTACTCGTCGGCAACCCCAACGTGGGGAAGTCGGCGATTTTTAGTGGCCTGAGCGGTTCGTACGCGGAGGTTTCCAACTTCCCCGGCACGACGGTCGAGGCGACGAGGGGGACCTGGGGCGAGCGGCCGCTGATCGACGCGCCCGGCACTTACGGTCTTGGGGAGCACTCCGAGGAGGAGCGGGTCACGACGGATCTGATCGGGCGAGCGGCCACGGTGGTGAACGTGGTCGACGCGGCCCACTTGGATCGTGACCTCTTCCTCACCCTGCAGCTGGCCGAGAGCGGTGTCCCCATGGTCATCGCACTCAACCTGATCGACGAGGCGCGGCGCGCCGGAGCGGAGCCCGACGCCGTGGAGCTGGAGCGTGTCCTCGGTGTCCCGGTAGTCCCGACGGTGGCCGTGACCGGTGAAGGTCTGGAGCAGTTGGCGGAGGCGATGGGGCGGGCGCGGCCGGGCAGCTGGTCGCTCAACGGGTCGGACGATGTGGCGCGGCGCCGTGCGGCCGATGAGCTATACGCCCAAGTGGTGCCCGAGACGCGTAAGCGGCGGCGCATCGCCGACTGGCTGGGCAAGGCGTCGGTCACCTTGCACTGGGGCATCCCGATGCTCACACTCTCGCTGGCGGGCATCTACTTCCTGGTAGGCGTGCTGGTCGCGCAGAACCTGGTGGGCTTCACCGAGGCTCGGCTGGGCCAGGAGATGTGGGAGCCCTTGGCGCGCTCCGTCGCCGATCGCGTCGGGATCGGCGGCCCGCTGGGCGAGATCCTGGTGGGCGAGTTCGGACTGCTGACCATGACGGTGACGTACGTCGTCTTTTTGTTGGCTCCGCTCGTGGCTGCTTTCTACTTCGCCCTTGCGTTGCTGGAAGACTCGGGCTTCCTGCCGCGGATCGCTACCCTGGTCGACCGCCTGCTCGGTGCCATAGGCCTCAACGGCCGCGCGGTGATTCCCATCATATTGGGGTTCGGCTGCGTGACGATGGGGACGATCACCACGCGGCTCCTGGCGACCAAGCGCGAGAAGACGATCGCCACAGCGCTGCTCAACTTCGCGATCCCTTGTTCCGCCCAGCTCGCCGTGATCGCCGCTCTGCTCGCCGGCTTCGGCGGCGGCTGGGTCTTCGCCTACGCGGCGATCATCTTTGCCATGCTCATCGCCGTCGGCACCGTCCTCGATCGGATTCTCCCGGGTAAGTCGACCCCGCTCCTCATCGAGTTGCCGCCGCTCCGCTGGCCACGCCCCGGCGCCGTCGCCCGCAAGACGCTGACCAAGGGCTACTGGTTCATGCGCGAGGCCACGCCCTGGTTCGCCGCCGGCGCGCTGATCGTCGCCGTCCTCCAGGTCACGGGCGGCCTCGACCTCTGGGAGCGCGCGTTGCGACCCTTGATGGTCGGATGGCTGCAGCTGCCGGCCGAAACGGCCCGAGCGATCGTGATGGGGTTGGTACGGCGCGACTTCGGCGCCGCCGGGCTCTACGATATGGGACTGTCGCCCGAACAGGCCCTCGTCGCCCTGGTCGTGATCACCCTCTTCGTACCCTGCGTCGCTTCGATCATGGTGATGGCCAAAGAGCACGGCGCCCGCACCGCCGTCCGAATCTGGGTCGGCACCTGGGTCGTCGCCTTCGTGGTGGGCGGCGTCCTCGCCCACTTACTCTCCTGGCTGGGAGTCGCATCATGAAGACCCCGAGAGTACTGCAGCGCGGAATGATCCTCTGGCGGCTACGCACCGACCCGCCCGACGATGTCGATCAGTCGGCGACGGCTCTGCCCGAAATCTGCCCCGCCGCCCGCTGCGAGCGCTGCGGCTACGAGTTCGTGCCCCATACCGTCAGCGCCGTCTGTCCCCGCTGCCTCGAGCCGTTCGTCCGCGACCCGTGCTACGGTGGCTGCTTCAGCTGCCCGCTCCTACCCCAGTCTGCCGAGGGGTAGAAGTAGACGCCGCCCGCCCGGCGGACGCCCACGTTTGTCAGCGCTCCGCCGGTCTATTATTCTCTTCCCTGTCATGCTCCGGAATAAAGCCTTTCCAACCGCCGGGCTGCTTGCCCTGTCTTTGGCGGCTTGCGCGAAGCCACCGCCCAGCCTGCTCGATCGCGTGGATCAGCCGAGGATGTCCCGGGAGGAGCTTCGGGCGCGCAACTACGACTTCGTGGTCCGCGTCGCCGGCTACGTCGAGACAGTCGCCTGGGAGATCACTCAATCATCAGCAGACGTAGAGGTAGGACGCGACGCGCTCTATTGGGCAGCCAGCCTGGTGCCCGCGGTTCAGAGCGCCGTATTCCGCAGCGACCCCGCCGCCGGCCTCATCGACGCCTGGGCGCTTTGTGTCCAGCAGCGCGACTACTTCGAGGATGGGCTCGGCAAAGATCTCTTCGGGGAATGGCACTACATGGCCGTGGACGCGTCCATAAAGATGCTGGAAGCCGTGGAGCAGATCGCCAGGGGCATCGGGGGGCCCGACGATTTCGCGCGCATGAAGGACAACGTCGAGACTTGGGCGGCCGACAACCCCATCGAGACCGTGCTGCTAACCCGCGAGTCCACGGCTCCGCTGACCGCCGCCGCGCTGGGGCCGGCGGGCGGCGGTACCTTCGCCGCGGTGGGCAACATGGCGGACGAGGTGAGAGATCTTTCCACCCGCATCAGCGTCTACAGCGAGCTCTTGCCGAAGCAGGCCCGCTGGCAGGCGGCACTCCTTCTCACGGCGGAGTCGAATGGCGTTGGAATCCTGCAAACGCTGCGGGACATGCAGGGCCTGACCAGGGATTTGAAGGGCGTCACCGCGTTGCTCGATTCGGTACCGCAGATGATCTCGGCCGAACGCGCTGCGGTAATGAGCGACGTCACCGCCGAGCGCATCGCCGTCATGCGGGAGCTGGCCAACATGCTCGAGGCGACCCTGGTAGCCGTCGAGCGCGAGCGGATGACGGTGATGGCCGATATCAGCCAGGAGAGAATCGCAGCGCTCCAGGAGCTCGATGCCATCGCCGTGCGCTTGGCTGCGTTGACACTGGAACAGGCCGAAGTACGAATCGAGGACGCTATCGACCACTTCTACTGGCGGGCGGTTCAGCTGCTGGCGGCATTCGCCGCAGTACTCGCCGTCGCCGGATTCTTCGCCCTCCGCTTCCTCGGGGCCCGTTTGGGAACAGGCCGGGCCTAGACCGGCGTTTCTCAGGCGCGGCAGGGGCGGCCTTGCTCGGTCGGGCCCCGCCGATATTTTTCAGGCTTCGTGCGCAAGAGAGAGTCTACATACCCACTGGATTAGCCCCAATGGCACGCTTCACCGACCAGGAACTGCGGGAGAAGGTACAGTCCGGCTTCATCGTCGAGTCGGAAGACGAGATGACGGAGTCGTACAAGAAGGCGCTGATCACCCAGCTCACCGTCCAGGGCGACACCGAGCTGATGAGCGCCCCCTCCTACTACGGCCCCGCCAAGGACGCGCCCTCCACCAACACCATGGTCAGCTCGATGGCGATCATTCAGGACGAGCTGGGGCACGCCAACATCGCTTACCGGTTGCTCGAGGACCTGGGCGTGAGCCGTGACTACCTGCTCTACGAACGCCAGCCGCACGAGTTCAAGCACCCATACGGGTTCGACCAGTACCTGGACAACTGGGCCGAACTGGTCGTTGCCAACGGGCTCTTCGACCGGGCCGGCATCACGCTACTCGGCGACGTCCATCGCAACACGTCGTACGGGCCCCTGAAGCGGGCGTTGGTCAAGGTCGGCCTGGAGGAAAACTTCCACCTGCGCCACGGCGAGGTGTGGATGCGGCGGCTTTGCGAAGCGGGCGGCGAAGCCCGTGAGAAAGTGCAGCGCGGCGTCGACTGGATGTTCCCCATGGGCGTCGAGTGGTTCGGCATGCCCGACGACAAGAAACGCCACAACGCCCAGCTCGACTTCAAGCTCAAGGGGATGACCAACGACGAGCTGCGCCAAACCTGGCTCAACGCCGTCGTCCCGCTCTGCGAGGAGCTCGGCATCTCGATCCCCGCACACTGGGACAGCGCTCAAGGTCGCGCCGTCCTCGACTACGAGTTCCCCGTCAACTTCGACGAGAAGGAAAAAATCTGGCTGCTCGACGAGCCCATCGCCTGGGAGCAGGCGTTCGAGCGCTGGAAACGACGTGGCCCCGCCAACGAGTTTTATGTCGAGTCGGTGCGGGTGGGACGAATGCAGCTGCAGGACATCTGCGCCACGTGACGGACATGTACGGGAATCAGGCAATCCATGACTAATAGACTAATAGAGCAATTGACTACTCGATTTCAGAGGAGCGGCAATCTCAAGTCGAGCACTCTATACGGAACGGCAGTAAACAGATGACCGATCATACCCTGTCGACAGCAACCGAAGTCTGGGCCGCCCTCAAGGACGTCCTCGACCCCGAGCTGCCTATCAGTATCGTCGATATGGGGCTGGTATACGACGTGCGGGTGAAGGGCCGGACGGCGGAGCTCGACATCACCTTTACCGCCACTGCCTGCCCCTGTGTGGACTTCATCCTCAGCGACATTCGGACGCGGCTCCTCCGGGAGCCCTCTATAGATGACGTGCGGATCAACATCGTCTGGGATCCGCCCTGGACCAACGAGCGGCTGAGCCCGGAAGGCCGCGAACTACTCCGAGCTTACGGTGTGAGCGCCTGATGGCCGATCGAGTCTACGTAGTGCTGGCACGCAAGAACCGTGAGGATCCGCTCCGACACATCGGCAGCGTCCACGCAGCCGACCCGGAGCTGGCCAAGGTCTACGCCTGGAAGACTTACGACGAGGAACGCTGGTTCGAGATGGTCGTCGCCCTGCGCGACGCCTTCCATCCCGTGAACCGCGACGAGGCTCCCTTCAACATCAAACGGCAGGGCACCGGGTCCGCGGAGGCCGGATGAGCGCGCCGGACGTCCGGAAGGCCGAGGAACTGTCGCCCGAGGTGCGACGGGCGCTCCGCGACCTCATTCTCTCACTGGCCGACTCGAAGCGGCTCATCGGTATCCTCTACGCCGAGTGGGTGCTCGGCGCGCCGGAGCTCGAGGCCAACATCGCTGCATCCAGCATCTCGCAGGACGAGTGGGGACACTCGCGCCTGCTGTACGCGCTGCTCAAGGACTTCGGCGACGATCCCGAGAAGCTCGAGCACGAACGCGAGCCTTCGGAGTACTGCAACATCGAGGCGCTCGACAAGCGCTTCGCAACGTGGACCGAGTTCGTCGTCGCCAACGCCGTCGTCGACACCGCGCTCACCGTCCAACTCGAGGCGCTTTCCGAGTCACGCTACGCGCCGCTGCGCCAGCGCGTGCAGAAGCAACTGGAAGAGGAGCGCTTTCACTTCGGGCACGGCGCCGCCTGGCTGCGCCGCCTGGCCGGCGCCGGCGACGAGGCGCGCGCCATCCTGCAGCAGGCCTTGGACGAGCGTTGGCCTGCGGTCCTCCGCTGGTTCGGGCCGGACAATTTCGGTGACGAGGGTAAAGCGGAAGGCTTCTGGAACGCCAACGGCCGCGAGCTGAGACAACGCTTCCTCGAGCGCGCCGGGCCCGTAATCGAAGCGAGCGGACTGGCCCTCCCGCCGGCCGACGTCGAGTTCGACGTCTGGGACCCGGCCAGTCGCCGATCGAGCCGCGCCGGCCCGGACCCGGAGGCGGTCCGACGTGCACGCGGGGACCGTAATCGCGCCTTTTTGATGGATTGAGGTCGGTGTCCGGAAACGATCACCCACAACCCGAGAACGGCGCCGACTACCCGCTGCCCGATGCCGTCGAGTGTCCTTTCTGTGGGGGCAACGACACGCACCTGGAGAACCCCTTCGGAAGCGTTCTTTCCGTCGCTCAGTACTACTGCCGCCGCTGCCGCACGATCTTCGAGTGGATAAAACGGTAACCGGTAACCGGTAGCCGGTAAGTTCGAACGCTCGAAGTTCCAAGTTACCGACCACCGGCCACCGACTGCCGCCCGCCGGACCACGCAATCCCACACAAAGAGGTAATCCTTGACTCCAAGCGGCGTACGATACAAAATACAGGTCCTACAGCTCCACGCCGGCTAAGCATACCCCCCCACAAAGCCCAGTCGCGGGAGGATTTCCGATGCGCAGGAACGTGGCTCCCATGAGCCTGGCCCTTTTGCTCGCCCTGGCGGCTGCGCTCGGGGCCCAGCAGCAGATGGCCGCCGGGCTCGAAGTCGCCGAGGCCGTCATCACCACGGCCGTGGTCGATCGCCAGCCGACCGATAACCTGACAACCGTCGCCAAGGATATCGGAACCGTGTTCTGCTGGATGCGGGTCACAGGTGCGGAGGGCGAAATCCAGGTCGATCACGTCTGGTACAAGGATGACACCGAGGTGGCCCGGGTACGACTCCGCGTCGCCGGCAGCAACTGGCGTAGCTGGAGCTCGAAGAACATCGACCCCATGTGGACGGGCAGCTGGAGGGTGGACATCGTAGGGCCGGACGGGGTGGTCTTACAGTCGGTGCCGTTCACTGTAGGCTAGAAGTAGGTGGTCAGTTGTCGGTGATCGGTAGTCGGTGACGGGTAACTGCGACTCGGTTATCAGCGAAGCTCCTCCCGCCCGCTCATAGCCGGATCACCTGTCACTGACTACTGACAACCGACCACCGTCACCGGTCACTGACCAGCGCGCTCGAGGGACCGGACGCCATCGGGACCAGCCACGACTACATCGGTAGCCAGTCCCAAGAACAGGCCATGCTCCACGATTCCCGCTCGCGCCACCAGCTTGGCGGCCAGCGCGGTGGGCTTTTCTATGGGTCCGAACCGGGCATCGAGGATCCGGTTTCCCTGATCGGTGACGAACGGCTCGCCGCCTGCCAGCTGCCGCAGCTTGACCTCAGCGCCCAGCGACGCCAGGTAATTCCCTTCCGGGATCCAACCGAACGGTATGACTTCAACAGGCACTGGAAACTTCGTGCCCAGAGCCGGTGAGAGCTTCGACTCGTCCACCACGATGATCTCGCGAAGGCTCGCCTGAGCGACGATCTTCTCGCGCAACAGAGCGCCGCCGCCACCCTTGATCAGGTCGAAGTTGGGCGCCACTTCGTCCGCCCCGTCGATGGTGAGATCGATGACAGGGCTCGTTTCCAACGTCGTCAAGGGGATCCCCAGGCGTCGGGCTTCAGCATCCGTGGCCTCCGAGGTCGGCACGCCGACGATGTCGGTCAGTTGGCCTTCCCGCAGCAGCTCGCCGATACGCCGAACCGCGTAGAGCGTCGTACTGCCCGAGCCTAGCCCTACGACCATGCCCGACTCGACAAACTCGACAGCGCGCTCGGCTGCCTGCTTCTTCAGGCCGGCCGTGTCCTCGCTCATAATCCCCGCTCTGCTCCTAGCATCCTTGGTCGCGTGCGTCAGCGGATGACACTTACCGGACCGAGGATCTTGTTGTCGGGATCTGCATCGAACCGCTCAGGTGCGCCCGGCAGCTCCCATTCGAAAGCGCTCTCCCGATCTTGAACCTCGAACGTATGGCGCAGGCTGTAGCCTTCACCTTCGGCCTCGAGATCGAGGGGAAAGCGAAAGGCCTCCCAATCCTGCACCTGGCGAACCTGGACCCGCAGCGTCTTCTCTCCCGCGTCCCAGGAGTAACGCACCTCCGCCTGCGGGTAGCCGGGCCGGTACAGCCACTGCTGGAAGAACCAGCCGAGATCCTCTCCGGAGGTCTCTTCCATGACCTTCTGCAGGTCCGCGCTCAGCGCAGTGCCGTGCAGGTGATCGGAGTAGTAGCTGCGGATCCCGGCGAAGAAAGCCTCGTCGCCCAGCGTGGATCTGAGCATGTGCAGCACCCAAGCGCCCTTCTGATAGCTGTTCGCGCTCAACACCCTGAAGAGGTTCTCGGGCTCCGCATCGATCACCGGCCGCGCTACGGCGTCCGACCTCAGGTAGCTACTCTCCGATCGCGCACGCGACACCGCTCCCACCTCTGCGCCGTCCACCAGCTCGAAGAAGACGCTGGTGAAATACGTGGCGAAGCCCTCCGACAGCCAGACGTGCGGCCACTCGTGCTCGGTGACCGCGTCACCGAACCACTGGTGCGCGATCTCGTGCGCCAGCAGGCCGTCCGCCGACTCCATGCGGCCGACCCGTTCGGTCAGAAAGATGGCGCTCGAGTTCTCCATGCCACCGAACCGCGTCGACGACTGCACCAGCGCCAACTTCTCGTAAGGGAACGGCCCGACCAGGCTATCGAAGAAAGCCACCATCTCGGGCGCCCGGCGGAAGAGCCGCAGCAGGTGCTCTTCGTCCTCCGGGTACGTCCACTGCGTCACGGGCACGCAAGGTGACGTCTCCACGTCGCAGCCCGAGGTCCCCAGTTCCCGCTCGACCAGTTCGCCGGCTCCCAGCACCATCGTGTACACGGGGATCGGCCGGTCCGTCGACCATACCCAGAGCCTCGTCCCGTCCTCGGCCTCGACCACCTCGCGCAGCTCGCCCACCGCTACCACCCGCCACTCCTCCGGCGCGCGAACTCGAAACTCCACCGTCGCCTTGTCGCTGGGGTGGTCCACGCCCGGGAACCAGTAGCGTGCCCGGTTCGGCCAGTTGTCGGCGAAGACCGTGGGCTGGCCGTGCGTGCTGTTCTTGAAGATGAGCCCGTCCGCTGGCACTCCCCCGTAGAACAGTTGCACGACGACCGTGTCCCCGGCGCCTGCGGCCCGACCCAGCTCGACCACCAACCGTTCGGCCGTGGTTGAACCTTGGGCCGGAGCGCCGCCTACCAACACCGAGTCGACGCTCAGTCCTATGAAGTCGAAGCCCACCCGCTCCGCTCCCTCTACCGTGACCAGTAACCTGATCTCGGCGCTGGCGCGAAACGCTTCGGCATCCGGACCTACATCGACGGCGATGCGGTAGCTCAGTACGTCGATCGCGCCTTCCGGTCCTCTGTCTTTTCACGAAGTCGATTAGCCGCCGGAAGTAGTCGGTACCGCCTATCATCAGCATGTCATTGTGGTCCGCGCCCCGCACCTCGTACCACTCTTTCGGCTCCGCCGCCGCCTCGTACAGCCGACGACCCATGCGCGCCGGGACGATCGTGTCCGACTCGCCGTGGATGAAGAGCACGGGCGCACGGAGCTGCGGCACCTTC
The DNA here is from genome assembly GCA_039586755.1 of Gemmatimonadota bacterium. GTDB lineage: Bacteria > Gemmatimonadota > Gemmatimonadetes > Palauibacterales > KS3-K002. The sequence continues at coordinate 23,626 of JBDHJU010000081.1, forward strand.
GAGATCGAATCGAACTTGTGGGTCATCGAGCCGACCAGCATCCCGGGCAGGAAGGAATAGTGGAGCTTCGCCAGATCCTCAGCCGAGGTGAACGACGACTCGGCAATCAGAGCCGCGGCAGGCTGCTGTGTCGCCAGCTCGATCGCCACGGCGCCGCCCAGCGAGCGCCCGAAGATCACCAGACGTGCCGGATCGACACCCCGCTTTTCAGTCAGATAGCGATACGCCAGCAGGCCGTCCTCGTAGAGCACGCCCTCCGACGGCTTCCCCTCGCTCTTCCCGTAGCCTCGGTAGTCCATGATCAAGACGCTCAGGCCCATCGACACCAGCACCGACACATTGTCCAGCCGGTCGTACAGGTCGCCGGCGTTCCCGTGGAAGAAGAGAAGATCGGCGAAGGCCCCCTCCACGCCCGCATAGATCCCGTGCACCCGCACCCCGTCCGGCGTCTCCAGCCACACCTCCTCCACCAGCGAGGCGCCCTCCACATGCGGCGTAGGTGCGTCCTCTCGCACCCGCGTCGGAAAGTATATGAGCTGCCGTTCCAGCGACTCGAGCATCAGCCGGCCACCCAGTAGAAAGAGTA